>NZ_JBWKJU010000020.1:0-136777 GCF_056432025.1 Streptomyces sp. NPDC045695 | reverse complement strand
TGCGCGGCCATGGGGGGCGCTGCGTGCAACGGGGCGGCGGGTGCCTGCTGCTGTTATGCCTGCGGCTGCGGTGTCGGGACGGGCACGGGCGCGTCGAATGGTGGGGAGGGAGCCGGGGCCGGGGGGGGGGCCGGGGCCGGGGCGGGGGCTGGCGCCGGGGCCGGGGCCGGGGCCGGGGCCGGTACGGGTACGGGTACGGGTACGGGACTGGCCGGGCTGACCGAGCGGCTGGACGCGGTGGACGGGGTGCTGGTCGTCGACTCGCCCGCCGGTGGCGGTACGACGGTCACCGCCGAGCTGCCCTGGCGGCCGTAGGACCACCGGCCGCCCCGTCGGACCCCCCACCCCCACCTCGCATCCACCATGTGAAAACTCCCCCCGTACGCCCACGTGTTGTGCTGGCTTTGCCTTCCCCCGCACCCAAGGCTGGGATGCTTGGCCAGTTCGGTTGATGCGGGGAAAACGAGTGGACGCGGGAGCTGCAGAGTCGTGGAAGACAGGGTGCGGGTGGTCATCGCCGAGGATTCAGTGCTGCTCCGTGAGGGGCTGACCCGGCTGCTCACCGACCGGGGGCATGACGTCGTGGCGGGCGTGGGGGACGCGGAAGCCCTGCTCAAGACGGTGGCGGAGCTCGCCGCCGAGGATGCGCTGCCGGATGTGGTGGTGGCCGATGTGCGGATGCCGCCGACCCACACCGACGAGGGCGTACGGGCCGCCGTACGGCTGCGGCGCGATCATCCCGGGATAGGGGTGCTCGTGCTGTCGCAGTACGTGGAGGAGCAGTACGCCACCGAGCTCCTGGCCGGTTCCAGTACCGGCGTGGGGTACCTGCTCAAGGACCGGGTGGCCGAGGTGCGCGAGTTCCTGGACGCGGTGGTGCGGGTGGCCCGGGGCGGTACCGCCCTGGACCCCGAGGTCGTCCAGCAGCTGCTCGGCCGCAGCCGCAAGCAGGACGTTCTGGCCGGTCTGACGCCGCGCGAGCGCGAGGTGCTGGGGCTGATGGCCGAGGGACGGACCAATTCCGCCGTCGCGAAACAGCTCGTCGTGAGCGACGGAGCGGTGGAAAAGCACGTAAGCAATATTTTCATGAAACTTGGCCTCTCCCCCAGCGACGGGGATCACCGGCGTGTACTGGCCGTGCTCACCTATCTCAAATCTTGATCGACTGACACTCTGTCAGCTATGGCATACATGGCAAACCGGTAGGCCGTCTCAAGGTGCGGTCAGTCGGTCCAGAATGTGATCGCCCCTGGGGGCCTGATTCCTACGGACGTAGGGTTGGTTCCAGGGGTGCTCACGCCTCGAAGGAGGTCCAGTTCAGTGACCAGCCAGGTCAGCAGCCCAGCCGAGCAGGCCGACGGGGCTGGGGGTGCGGTTGTCGGTGGACAGCGCACCCCGGCGAGTCCGGGCGGCAAGGAAGTACGCCGTCTCGATCGTGTGATCATCCGATTCGCGGGTGACTCCGGTGACGGCATGCAGCTCACCGGTGACCGCTTCACATCGGAGACGGCGTCGTTCGGTAACGACCTGTCGACGCTGCCGAACTTCCCCGCCGAGATCCGCGCCCCTGCCGGAACCCTCCCGGGCGTTTCTTCCTTCCAGCTCCACTTCGCGGACCACGACATCCTCACGCCGGGCGACGCCCCGAACGTGCTGGTGGCGATGAACCCGGCGGCGCTGAAGGCCAACATCGCGGACGTGCCGCGCGGCGCGGAGATCATCGTCAACACCGATGAATTCACCAAGCGCCCCATGGCCAAGGTCGGCTACGAGACCTCGCCGCTGGAGGACGGCTCCCTGGCGGCGTACAACCTCCACCCGGTGCCGCTGACGACGCTCACGGTCGAGGCGCTGAAGGACTTCGGCCTTACCCGCAAGGAGGCCGAGCGCAGCAAGAACATGTTCGCGCTGGGCCTGCTGTCGTGGATGTACCACCGGCCCACCGAGGGCACCGAGGCCTTCCTGCGCCAGAAGTTCGCGAAGAAGCCGGACATCGCCGAGGCGAACATCGTCGCCTTCCGGGCCGGCTGGAACTTCGGGGAGACCACCGAGGACTTCGCGGTGTCCTACGAGGTCGCCCCGGCCACCCGGGCCTTCCCCACGGGCACCTACCGCAACATCTCCGGGAACCTCGCCCTCTCCTACGGCCTCATCGCCGCCGGCCAGCGGGCGGAGCTGCCGGTCTACCTGGGCTCCTATCCGATCACCCCGGCCTCGGACATCCTGCACGAGCTGTCGAAGCACAAGAACTTCGGCGTGCGGACCTTCCAGGCCGAGGACGAGATCGCCGGCATCGGCGCGGCGCTCGGCGCGGCCTTCGGCGGGGCGCTCGGCGTGACCACCACCTCCGGTCCGGGGGTGGCGCTGAAGTCGGAGACGATCGGTCTCGCGGTGTCGCTGGAGCTGCCGCTGCTCATCGTGGACATCCAGCGCGGCGGCCCCTCCACCGGCCTGCCGACGAAGACGGAGCAGGCGGACCTCCTCCAGGCCATGTACGGCCGCAACGGCGAGGCTCCCGTCCCGATCGTGGCTCCGAGGACGCCCGCGGACTGCTTCGACGCCGCCCTGGACGCGGCCCGGATCGCGCTCACCTACCGGACCCCGGTGTTCCTGCTGTCCGACGGCTACCTCGCCAACGGCTCGGAACCCTGGCGGATCCCCGAGGTCGCGGACCTGCCCGACCTGAAGGTCAAGTTCGCCACGGGCGCGAACCACACCCTCGCCGACGGCACCGAGGTGTTCTGGCCCTACAAGCGGGACCCGGAAACCCTCGCCCGCCCCTGGGCCGTCCCCGGCACCCCCGGTCTCGAACACCGCATCGGCGGTATCGAGAAGCAGGACGGCACCGGGAACATCTCCTACGACCCGGCCAACCACGAGCTGATGGTCCGCACCCGCCAGGCCAAGGTCGACGGCATCGAGGTGCCGGACCTGGAGGTCGACGACCCGGACGGCGCCACGACCCTGGTCATCGGGTGGGGCTCCACCTACGGCCCCATCACGGCCGCGGTGCGTCGGCTGCGGGCCGCCGGAACCCCCATCGCGCAGGCGCACCTGCGCCACCTCAACCCCTTCCCGAGGAATCTCGGCGAGGTCCTGAAGCGTTTCGAGAAGGTAGTGGTGCCGGAGATGAACCTCGGGCAGCTCGCCACCCTGATCCGGGCGAAATACCTGGTCGACGCCCAGTCGTACAACCAGGTCAACGGAATGCCGTTCAAGGCGGAGCAGCTCGCCACGGTCCTCAAGGAGGCCATCGATGACTGAGATGACCGAAGCGGTGGCCGACGGGGCGACCGAGGCGGCGCGCACGCTGCTCTCGCTCGTGCCCAAGGCCGAGGCCAAGCAGTCGATGAAGGACTTCAAGTCGGACCAGGAGGTCCGCTGGTGCCCGGGCTGCGGTGACTACGCCGTGCTCGCCGCCGTGCAGGGCTTCATGCCCGAGCTCGGGCTGGCGAAGGAGAACATCGTCTTCGTCTCCGGCATCGGCTGCTCCTCCCGATTCCCGTACTACATGAACACGTACGGGATGCACTCGATCCACGGCCGGGCGCCCGCCATCGCCACGGGCCTGGCCACCTCCCGCCGCGACCTGTCGGTCTGGGTCGTCACCGGGGACGGCGACGCCCTCTCCATCGGCGGCAACCACCTGATCCACGCCCTGCGCCGCAACGTCAACCTCAAGATCCTGCTGTTCAACAACCGGATCTACGGGCTGACCAAGGGGCAGTACTCGCCCACCTCCGAGGTCGGCAAGATCACCAAGTCGACGCCCATGGGTTCGCTGGACGCCCCCTTCAACCCGGTGTCGCTGGCGATCGGCGCCGAGGCCTCCTTCGTCGCCCGCACCGTCGACTCAGACCGCAAGCACCTCACCGAGGTGCTGCGCCAGGCGGCCGACCACCAGGGCACGGCGCTCGTGGAGATCTACCAGAACTGCAACATCTTCAACGACGGCGCCTTCGAGGTCCTCAAGGACAAGGACCAGGCGCTGGAGGCCGTGATCAGGCTGGAGGACGGACAGCCGATCCGCTTCGGCGCGGACAACGCCAAGGGTGTCGTGCGCGACCCGGTCACCGGTGAGCTGGAGGTCGTCGCGGTCACCCCGGAGAACGAGGCGCGGATCCTGGTCCACGACGCGAAGGCGGCCAGCCCCACCACCGCGTTCGCACTCTCCCGCCTCGCCGACCCCGACACGCTGCACCGCACCCCCATCGGGGTCTTCCGCAGCGTCGAGCGGCCCGTCTACGACACGCTCATGGCCGATCAGCTCGACGCGGCCATCGACCTGAAGGGCAAGGGCGACCTGGGCGCCCTGCTGCACGGCAACGACACCTGGACGGTCGTCGGCTGACCGCGCCGAGCCGAGGTGGCCGTCACGAAGCCCGGATCCCGCAGAACGGGGATCCGGGCTTCGGCGTGTCCCCGGACTCCGCGGCCCCCACTTACCTTCCGCAAGCACTTTCTAAAAGTTAGCGCTTCCCGTAGGGTGGTGTTACCGCCCCGAACGAGGAGAGCAATCATGAGCATCGTCGTCACCGCAGCCACCGGAGCCCTCGGCCGTCTCGTCGTCGAGGAAGTGCTGGAGAGGGTCCCCGCCGACCGCGTCGCCGTCGTCGTCCGCGACGCGCAGAAGGCCGCCGACCTGGCCGGGCGCGGCGTCGACGTCCGCGTCGCCGACTACGACGACCCCTCGGCCCTGGCCTCCGCCTTCCGGGCCGGCGACCGGGTCCTGCTGATCTCCGGCAACGAGATCGGGCGGCGCGTCGCCCAGCACACCGCCGTACTGGAGGCGGCGCAGGCGGCGGGCGTGGCGCAGCTCGCCTACACGGGCATCCTCGGCGGACCCGAGGCGGACTTCGACCTGGCCGCCGAGCACACCGCCACCGAGCAGGCCATCCTCGACTCCGGGATCGCGTACACCTTCCTGCGCAACGGCTGGTACCACGAGAACTACACCCGCAACCTGCCCACCGTCCTGGGGCACGGCGCGGTCGTCGCCAGCTCGGGCGAGGGCCGGGTCGCCTCGGCGGCGCGCGCCGACTACGCGGCCGCCGCGGCCGAGGTGCTCACCGGCGAGGGGCACCTGAACCAGGTGTACGAGCTCTCCGGCGACACCGCCTGGAGCCTCACGGAGTACACGGCCGAGGTGTCGGCGCAGAGCGGCAAGGAGGTCGTGTACACCGAGGTCCCGGCCGACGAGCACCTGGCGATCCTGACCGGCGCCGGGGTCCCCGAGGACTTCGCGGCCATCCTCGTCGACGTGGACGCGGCGATCGCGCGCGGCCGGCTGGCGGGCACCAGCGGGGACCTGGCCCGGCTGATCGGGCGTCCGACGACCCCGGTCGCCGAGGCGATCACCGCCGCCCTCGCCTGAGGCCGCCCCACCGAAGGCGCACCCCCCGCCCCGGCGGTTCCCCAGCCCCGCAAGACCCTGACGGTGTCATGAGTATCTCGCGCTGACACACATGACATCCGGCCCGTACGGCGATACCGTCGTGAAGTTGGCTGGAAGTCGCACAGGAGGCCCCGTGAAGGCAGAGAACGAGCAGCGCACGGGTTTGCTCTACGGATTCGGCGCCTACGGGATGTGGGGCCTGGTCCCGCTCTTCTGGCCGCTCCTCAAGCCTTCCGGGGCCATCGAGATCCTCGCCCACCGCATGGTGTGGTCCCTGGCCGTGGTCGGGCTGGCGCTCCTGGCCCTGCGCCGCTGGGGCTGGATACGGGAGCTGGTGCGCCGGCCCCGCAAGCTCGGCCTGACCGCCCTCGCCGCCCTGCTGATCACCGTCAACTGGGGCGTCTACATCTGGTCGGTCAACAACGGTCAGGTCGTCGAGGCGAGCCTCGGCTACTTCATCAACCCGCTGGTCAGCATCGCCCTCGGCGTGCTGGTGCTCGGCGAGCGGCTGCGCCGGGTGCAGTGGACCGCGGTCGGCCTCAGCTTCGCCGCCGTGCTGGTGCTCGCCGTCGGATACGGGCGGCCGCCGTGGATCTCGCTGATCCTGGCCTCCTCCTTCGCGACGTACGGGCTGATCAAGAAGAAGCTCAACATGGGCGGGCTGGAGTCGCTGACCGCCGAGACGGCCGTGCTGTTCCCGCCCGCCCTCGCCTACGTGCTGTGGCTGGGTGCGACGGGCCAGTCCACCTTCGCCTCGCAGGGCGTCGGCCACTCGCTGCTGCTGGCCTCCACCGGCCTGGTCACCGCGGTCCCGCTGGTGTTCTTCGGGGCGGCCGCGATCCGGGTCCCGCTGTCCACGCTCGGGCTGCTCCAGTACCTGGCGCCGGTGTTCCAGTTCGGGCTCGGCGTCCTGTACTTCCACGAGGCCATGCCGCCCGAGCGGTGGGTCGGCTTCTCCCTGGTGTGGGCCGCGCTCGCCCTCCTGACCTGGGACGCCCTGCGGACGGCGCGGCGGTCCCGGGCCCGGCTGGACGTGGCGCGGGCCGCGGTGCACGAGCCCGCGTAACCGTCCCCCCGGCAGTCCGCTCGGCAGCCGGTCCGGCAGTCCCCCGGCCGTCGGTACACCAGCAAACACTCCACCCTCACGATCCCCGGTACGGGCACCCCGTACCGGGGATCGTCCGTTTTCCGAACTGCCCTGACCGAATTGTGGTCTTGACGGACAGTCACGCTCTCGCTCAACATCAGGCTCGCACTGACGCACGAACGCTCACCTGCTCTATCCCCACTCGTTCCGTCTCATCCCCGCGGAATCCCGGAGCCCCCACATGAGCCTGTCCGTCTCACGGCGCCTTGCTGCCGTGACCGCCTTCGCGGTCGCCGGCCTGTTCGCCTCCACCGCCCCCGCCGCCCTCGCCGCTCCCACGGCGGCCACCGCGGCGCCGACCCCGCCCGACATACCGCTGGCCAACGTCAAGGCCCACCTGTCGCAGCTCTCCACCATCGCCGCCGACAACGGTGGCAACCGCGCCCACGGCAGGACCGGCTACAAGGCCTCGATCGACTACGTGAAGGCCAAGCTCGACGCCGCCGGCTTCACCACCACCCTGCAGACCTTCACCACCAGCGGCGCCACCGGCTACAACCTGATCGCCGACTGGCCGGGCGGCGACCCGAACTCGGTCCTCATGGCCGGCTCGCACCTGGACTCGGTGACCTCAGGCGCGGGCATCAACGACAACGGATCCGGCAGCGCGGCCGTCCTCGAAACGGCCCTCGCCGTCTCCCGCGCCGGGCTCCAGCCCACCAAGCACCTGCGCTTCGGCTGGTGGGGCGCGGAGGAGCTGGGGCTGATCGGCTCGAAGTACTACGTGAACAGCCTGCCGGCCACCGAGAAGGCGAAGTTCGCCGGCTACCTGAACTTCGACATGATCGGCTCGCCGAACCCGGGCTACTTCGTCTACGACGACGACCCGACGATCGAGCAGACCTTCAAGAACTACTACGCGGGCCTCGGCATCCCCACCGAGATCGAGACCGAGGGCGACGGCCGCTCCGACCACGCCCCCTTCAAGAACGCGGGCATCCCGGTCGGCGGCCTGTTCTCCGGCGCCGACTACATCAAGACGGCTGCTCAGGCGCAGAAGTGGGGCGGCACCTCCGGTCAGGCCTTCGACCGCTGCTACCACTCCTCCTGCGACAGCCTGGCGAACATCAACGACACCGCGCTGGACCGCAACTCGGACGCCGTCGCCTATGCGATCTGGACCCTCGGTGCGGGCGTGGTGGTCCCGCCCGGCCCGTCCTTCGAGAACACGACGGACGTGAGCATCCCGGACTCCCCCGCGGCCGCGGTGACCTCGCCGATCACCGTGTCCGGTGTGACGGGCAACGCGCCCGCCACCACCAAGGTCGACGTGAACATCGTCCACACCTACCGCGGTGACCTGGTCATCGACCTCCTGGCGCCCGACGGCACGGCGTACCGGCTGAAGAACTCCAGCTCGGACTCCGCCGACAACCTCATCACCTCGTACACGGTGAACGCGTCGAGCGAGGTGGCCAACGGCGTCTGGAAGCTCCAGGTCAAGGACGTGGCCGCCCAGGACGTCGGCTACATCAACAGCTGGAAGATCACCTTCTGAGCCGGAGCGGTCCGCACCGGGGAGGTACGGGGCCCAAGGTCCTACGCGTCCCCGGTGCGGCCCCGTAGCGAGGCCGACTGCGGTTCCTGGATGCGGGCCCGCAGTTCCTCGGCCACCGCCGCGATGTCCGCACGGCCCAGCTTCGCCGCCTCGACCAGATCGCCGAGCTCCTCGGGCGAAGGCAGTTGACTGGCCCCGGCCACCCGCAGGTACGAGCGGGTGGCCGCGGCCGCGTAGAACTCGTTCATCGGGGATTCCAGCGCCGGGCACACCGCGAGGGTGTGCAGAAACGCAGCGGCCCGCCACGCGGTGTCCGGGGCGGGCTGTTCGGGCACCAGGACGAGGTCGTTCTGGTGCCGGGCGACCGCGGCGGCCACCCCGGAGGGGTCCCACACGGCGGGGTCGGACGGGAGATGGTGGGCCAGAGCGGTCCAGGCCCACTCCATGGTGATCTTCAATTCCCGAACCGCTCCTGGAAGTAGCCCCAGTGGTCGGCGAACTCCTCTATGCCCGACAGGAAGTTCTTGCGGTCCTCGTCGAGTTCGCGTTCCGTGACCTCGGTGATCAGCGCGGTGACCGTCGTGCCCAGCGCCGCCGCACGCGCCTTCAGGCGCTCGTGGAAGTCCTCGTCCAGGCGGATGGTGACGTGTCTCGACATGTCCCACACCGTACAGCGGGCGGGCTGTACGGGCAGCGGGAACGCGACAAGGGTGGGCAGGGACACAGTCCCCGCCCACCCTCGCGCCGCTCTCGTGCGGGTGACTACTTGTTGGCGTCGGCCGCCTTCACCAGCTCGTCCTTGGTGACCGCGCCGACGTAGACCTTGCCGTCGTCCGTGACGAGCACGTTGATCAGGCGGGTCGACAGGACACGGCCCTCACCGAATTTGCCGGAGACCTTGCCCCCGAGGGAGTCGAGGAACTGCTTGGCCTCCTTCGGTGCGTTCTTGTCGTTCTCGATGTCCTTCAGGCCCTTGCCCGAGCCCGAGTCGATCCGCGCGATGGTGGACCAGCCCTCGCCGAGCACCTTCGCGTCGCCCTTGCCGTTCGCCCCGCCCATCAGGCCGTCCAGGCCGGGGAAGGACTCCAACGCCTTGAACCCGTGGTCCTTGCCGTCCTTGCCCGCCGCGTCCGCGCCCTCGGTCAGCTTGGCGCCCTTGGGCGGGGTGAAGGCGAAGGTGTCGGCGGACGGCTTGGCGAAGTCCACCTTCGTGAAGCCCGCGTCCACGATCGGCTTGCCGCCCTGGGCGGAGAGCAGCTGCACGCGCAGCGGCACGCCGTTCTTCGCGTCGACCGCGATCTGGACGGAGCCGACCGTGGAGCCGCTCTGCTTGGGCTTGAGCACGAGCTGGTAGGCGTCGCGCCCGGCCACCTGCGCGGTGTCGCCCACGCTGACGTCCGTGGTCGGGCCGGCGGCCTTGAGGATCTCCTCGGCCATCTGCTGCGGCGAGGCGGCGAGCCGGTCGGCCGTCTTGTGGTCCTTGCCGGCGCCCTTGCCGGACTGGGGGTCCTTCTCGTGGAAGACCTCGTTCGACTTGGAGTCGTAGCCCCAGACGTCGGCGCCGTTGTGGATGAGGCTGTACTCGTCCTTGCCGTCCAGGAACGTGAGCTTCTGGCGGTCCGGGCCGTCGGCCGCGACGCGGAAGGTGTGCGTGCCGTTCGCCAGCTGCGCGACCTTGTCCTCCGGGTTGGCCGAGCCGCCCGCGATGCCGCCGCCGCCGAGCAGTCCGCTCGCGATCTTCGGCAGGCCCAGGTCGGTGCTGATCTTGGCGGTGCCCGACAGCTGCTCCACGTCCGAGGCGGCGACCTTCTCGATGAGCTGCTGCGCCGTCAGCTTCGGCAGGTCGGGTCCGCCGGCGTTGGCGAAGGCCGGGACCATCGCCACGGTCGCCGCGGCCACACCCGCCACCGCCACCGGTACGGCGTACCGGGCGACCTTGCGTGAAGTCTTCGTGTTGGCTGCCATGTCAGTGCCCTGCCCTCTGTGTCGACGGCGGCGAGCCCCGTGTCGCCGCGCTCACCCGATCTGGTGGGGTTTTGATGACTCCATCTGACCAAATCGGCGGCGCCGGGGCGTCAGTCCCCGGACGCAACTACGCGTACGACCGTGGGATGACATGGAAAGGGCCCTTCTCCCCCGACCCGTAGGGGTCGTCGAGGCGGAAGGGCCCGTTCCGAGGTGCGGACGGTGCAGCGGGTGCGAAAGGCGCAGCCGGTGCAGCCGGTGCAGGCGGTGCGCGGTGCGGACGGCGGCGCTAGCCGGCCCGGTGCACCACCGCGTCGCAGAGCTCCTCCAGCGCCGACTTCGCGAAGCACTCGGGCAGCGGTGCGAGCACGGCCCGCGCCTCCTGCGCGTACCGGATGGTGTCGCGGCGGGCCTGCTCCAGCGCCGGGTGCACCCGCAGCCGGGTCAGCACCTCGGCGTGCCGCGCGTCGTCCGTCAGGTCGCCGTCCAGGAGGCGTACGAGCTCCAGGTCGTCCGGGTCGCCGTCCCGGGCCGCGATCTCGCGCAGCCGCAGCACCGGCAGCGTCGGGATGCCCTCGCGCAGGTCGGTGCCCGGGGTCTTGCCGGACTCGTGGGCGTCCGAGGCGATGTCCAGGACGTCGTCGGCGAGCTGGAAGGCGGTGCCGAGCCGCTCGCCGTACTGGGTCAGGATGTCGACGACCGTCTCGTCGGCGCCGGACATCAGCGCGCCGAAGCGGCCGGAGACGGCGATCAGCGAGCCGGTCTTGCCGGCGATGACGTCGAGGTAGTGGGCGACCGGGTCGCGGCCGTCGCGCGGACCGGCCGTCTCCAGGATCTGGCCCGTCACCAGCCGCTCGAAGGCCTCGGCCTGGATGCGTACGGCCTCGGGTCCGAGGTCGGCCAGGATGTGCGAGGCGCGGGCGAACAGGAAGTCACCCGTCAGGACGGCCACCGAGTTGCCCCAGCGGGCGTTTGCGCTCTCCACCCCGCGGCGGACGTCCGCCTCGTCCATGACGTCGTCGTGGTAGAGCGTCGCCAGGTGCGTGAGCTCGACCACCACGGCGGACGGCACGATGCCGGGCGCGTACGGGTCCCCGAACTGGGACGCGAGCATCACCAGCAGGGGCCGGAAGCGCTTGCCTCCGGCCCGGACCAGGTGCTGCGCTGCCTCGGTGATGAAGGGGACTTCGCTCTTGGTGGCTTCCAGCAGACCCGCCTCGACGGCGGCCAGTCCGGCCTGGACATCGGTTTCAAGAGCCTGGTCCCGCACGCTCAGTCCGAACGGCCCGACGACGGTCACGAGGGGTACTCCTGTCTGCTGACGATCACGCTGACGATCACATGGATTGTCGATGTGTCGCTGCCATCACTCAAGCCAGCGTATCGGGTCTGTTTTCGATCACCGAGAGCGCCTTCCCGGCCACCACTCGCGCGGGGTCCGATATGCACCGGTATGTTCGTGAGGAGCCGAAACGACCGGAGCCTACGCCGTGTGAGGTTCGATGAGGTGGCCACCGCATGATCATCCGCACTGAGTTTCCGTACGAGACCACCCGCGAGGATGTCCGGATCCCGCTCCCCAACGGGGTAGAGCTCTACGCACGCATCTGGCGCCCGGTCACGGACGAGCCGGTTCCGGCGCTGCTGGAGTATCTCCCGTACCGGCTCACCGACTGGACCGCGCCGCGCGACTGGCAGCGCCACCCCTGGTACGCGGGCCACGGCTACGCCTCGGTACGGGTGGACGTGCGCGGCCACGGGTGCAGCGGCGGCCGTCCCGGCGACGCGTACGACGCCCGCGAGCTGGCCGACGGGGTCGCGGTGGTGGAGTGGCTGGCGGCGCAGCCGTGGTGCACGGGGTCGGTGGGGATGTTCGGGATCTCGTGGGGCGGGTTCAACTCCCTGAAGATCGCCGCCCTGGCCCCCGAGCCCCTCAAGGCGGTCGTCACGGTCTGCTCGACGGACGACCGGTTCGACAACGACGTCCACTACATGGGCGGCTCGCTGCTGGCCGTGGACATGCACGCCCGGGCGGCGACCATGCTGGCCTTCGCCTCCCGGCCGCCGGACCCGAAGTACGTCGGCGACGACTGGCGCCGGCAGTGGCTGGACCGGCTGGAATCGGTCGAACCCCTGATCCACACCTGGCTGTCGCACCAGACCCGCGACGACTACTGGCGCCACGGCGGCGTCCGCGAGGACTACGCGGCGATCGGCGCGGCCGTGCTCGCCGTCGGCGGCTGGCACGACCCCTACCGGGACACGGTGCTGCGGATGGTCGAGCACCTGCCGCCGACGCGCGTGCGGGGCCTGATCGGGCCCTGGTCCCACCAGTACCCGGACCGCGGGCTCCCGCCCGGTCCGGCGATCGGCTTCCTCCAGGAGACCCTGCGCTGGTGGGACCACTGGCTCAAGCCCGAGTCCGACGGCGCCCGGGGCGCGGGCGGCCCCGGGGTGATGGACGAGCCCCTGCTGCGCGCCTGGATCAGCGACTCGCACCCGCCGGCGACGGTGTACGAGGAGCTCCCCGGCCGCTGGGTCGCGGAGAAGGCCTGGCCCTCGCCGTCGGTGATCCCCGTCCCCTACCTCTTCCAGGGCCAGCCGGTGCCCGTCGCCTCCCCCCAGCACACCGGGATGGACGCGGGCCGGTTCCGCCCCTTCGGCAACGACGCCGACCTGCCGCCGGACCAGCGGGAGGAGGACGCCAAGTCGGCCTGCTTCGAGTTCCCCGTGGCGGACGGGGAGCCGGTGGAGATTCTGGGACGGCCGTCGGTGACCCTGCGGCTGCGCCTTGACGTGCCGTACGGGCAGGTCGTGGCCCGGCTCTGCGACATCGCCCCCGACGGCTCCTCGACCCTGGTCACGCGCGGCGCGCTGAACCTCTCCGCCCGCCGGGGCCGGGACCGGGCGCTGCCCTGGCCGGCGGGATCGTACGAGGACGTCACCTTCGAGCTGAACGGCATCGGGCACGCCTTCCGGCCCGGCCACCGGATCCGGCTCGCCGTGTCCTCGGCGTACTGGCCGTGGATCTGGCCGCGGGCCGGGTCCGAGGCCGGCTGGACCCTGGACCCGGCGGGCAGCTCGCTGACGCTCCCGGTGCGGGCCGCGCCCGCCGCGCCCGCGCCCGCGTCCGCGTCCGCCTCCGCGTCCGTGTCCGCCTCCGCCTCCGCCTCCGCCGACGGGGGCATCGTCTTCGAGGCCCCGGAGCAGTCAGCGCCGCTGGGTGTCGCCATCCCGGCCACGCTGGACGAGCCGCGCCCGGAGCGGCTGGTCGTACGGGACGTCGCGCGCGGGACCTGGCGGCTGGAGGTGGACCCCCGGTACGGGGGCACCCGGGTGTATCCGGACGGCCTGGAGGTCAGCGAGGACGCCGAGGAGATGTACGAGATCCAGGAGGCCGACGCCCTGTCGGCGCGCACGCGCTCGCACTGGCGGATCCGGCTCCACCGGCCCGACCTGGGCTGGGACGCGCGGGTGGAGACCCGCTCGGAGATGTCGTGCGACGAGGGCGGCTTCGTCACCTCGAACGAGGTGGTGTGCCGGGAGGGCGACGAGGTCCTCTTCCACCGCACGTGGGAACGCCGCCTGCCCCGCGCGGCGGTCTGAGCGGCCGGGGCGTGCGCCCCCGGGGGCCCCTCCCCGCGCCCCGCGCCCCCTCGGAGTCCGGGGAAGCCCCCGATAACCGGCTCTCAGCCGTAGAGCCGTTCCAGGACCACCGCGATGCCGTCCGCCTCGTTGGACAGCGTCACCTCGTCGGCCACGGCGACCAGCTCGCGGTGGGCGTTGGCCATGGCCACCCCGTGCGCGGCCCAGGCGAACATGGGGATGTCGTTGGGCATGTCCCCGAACGCGATCGTCCCGGCGGCGGAGGCCCCCAGGAACTGCGCCGCCAGCGCCAGCCCGCTGGCCTTGTCGATCCCCGGCGGCTGGAGTTCCACGGTGTGCTCCCCCGCCATCGTGACGTTCACCAGGTCGCCCACCACGGCCCGCGCCACCCGCGTCAGCTCGTCGTCGTCCAGCTCCGGATGCTGGAGCAGCACCTTGTTGATCGGCGAGACCCACAGGTCGGACCGCCGGGGTACCGACACCGTCGGCAGGTGCGGATGCCACATCCGGTAGCCGGGGGCTATCAGCATCTCGGCGTCCACACCCTCCTGGTTGACCGCCGCGTAGACCTCGCCGATCTCCGCCTCGATCTTGCCGAGGGCCACCTCGGCCAGCTCCCGGTCCATGGAGACGGAGTGCAGCAGGTGTCCGCGCGCCGCGTCGTACACCTGGGCGCCCTGCGCGCACACCGCGAGCCCCGTGTAGCCGAGCCCGTCCAGGACGTGTCGGACTTGGGGGACGGGGCGGCCGGTGACGATGATGTGCCGGGCGCCGGCCGCCCGGGCTTTCGCGAGCGCCGCGTAGGAACGGGCGGAGACGGTGTCCCCGGCACGCAGCAGAGTCCCGTCCAGGTCAGTGGCGATCAAGGCATAAGGAAGGGCGGGAAGCGGGGCGGAAGTCACGGCGCCAAGGATACGGACCCCGTTGGACAAGTCCTACAAATAGCGCCCGAATCCGGCCTCCCGCCGACACCACCAGCCACGTAACGTGTCAACAGCCCCCCGGGACACCCCCGGACCGCGTCGAAAGCGAGGCAGCACCCCATGCCCCAGCAGAGCCCCCTCGATGTTCCCGAGGGCGACCCGTTCGGGCCGCACAACCTCCCCTACGGCGTCTTCTCGACCGCCGCGGAGGACCGCCGCCGGATCGGTGTGCGCATCGGCGGGTACGTCCTCGACGCGGGCGCGGCCGCGGCCGCGCTCGGGTCCCCGTACGCCGGGCTGCTCGGGCAGTCCTCCCTCAACCCGCTGCTGGCCGCCGGGCGCACCGCCTGGCGCGACGTGCGCCGCGCGCTGACGGCCTGGGTGACCGACCCCGGCCACCGCCCCGCCGTGGAGCCGCACCTGCTGGCGCTCGACGAGGTCACGCTGCACCTGCCCTACGAGGTCGCCGACTACGTCGACTTCTACGCGAGCGAGCACCACGCCACCAACGTCGGGCGGATGTTCCGCCCGGACGGCGACGCGCTGACCCCGAACTGGAAGCACCTGCCCATCGGTTACCACGGCCGCTCCGGCACCATCGTGGTCTCCGGGACCGACGTCGTCCGTCCCTGCGGGCAGCGCAAGGCCCCCACCGACCCGGCGCCCGTCTTCGGCCCGTCCGTCAAGCTCGACATCGAGGCCGAGGTCGGCTTCGTCGTCGGCGTCCCGTCCGAGCTGGGCAGCCCGGTGCCGCTGGGCGCCTTCGAGGACCACGTCTTCGGGCTGTTCCTGCTCAACGACTGGTCGGCCCGGGACATCCAGGCCTGGGAGTACGTGCCGCTCGGCCCCTTCCTCGGCAAGTCCTTCGCGACCTCCGTCTCGGCCTGGGTGACGCCGCTGGAGGCCCTGGACGCCGCCCGCGTCGCCCCGCCGGCCCGGGACTTCCCCCTCCTGCCCTACCTCGACGACGCCGCCCTCGACCGCCCCGGCGGCTTCGACCTGCACATCAGCGTCGCCATCAACGGGCAGGAGGTGGCGCAGCCGCCGTTCGCGACGATGTACTGGACCGCCGCCCAGCAGCTCGCGCACATGACCGTCAACGGCGCCTCCCTGCGCACGGGCGACGTCTACGGCTCGGGCACCGTCAGCGGCCCCGAGGCCGGCCAGCGCGGCTCGCTGCTGGAGCTGACCTGGAACGGCCGCGACGCCATCGAGCTCGCCGACGGCAAGCGCACCTTCCTGGAGGACGGGGACACCGTCACCCTCACCGCCTGGGCCCCCGGCCCAGACGGCACGCGGGTCGGCCTCGGCGAGGTCACCGGCCGCATCGCGGGTTCCCGCTAGGAGTTTCGTCTGGTGGCGGCGGCGCGGACCTCCCGCGTACGCCGCCCGGGCGGCCTGAGGGCTGAACCCCCGTTTGGGGGCGCGCCGCGTGCACCGGGCGCAGGGCGCCGGGAAGGTGGACGAAAGCCCCCGAGCCGCAGGAGTCCCGATGCCCGCCCGTATTCGCAAGGCTTCCCTGACCTGCGCGGTCGCCGCGTCGATCGGCCTGGCCGCCATCGCCCCGGCGCACGGCGTCGACGGACCCGCACCCGACCCCCGCGACCACCGGGCCATGGCGGACATGGCGACGGCGATCCGGGTGACGGCCAAGTACGTGGACGAGCGGCAGGCGCTCAAGGACGGGTACGTCCCGCACGGCAAGGAGTGCATGACCAACCCGTTCGGGGTGGGCTCCATGGGCTACCACTACGTGAAGCAGGCCAACTGGGGCTCGATGGACCCGAGCAGGCCGACCGCCCTCCTCTACAGCAGCGAGAAGGACCGCAACGGCCGTCGCAAGCTCCAGACCGTGGAGTGGATGTCCACCGACCGCGACCAGGACCTGAAGACCACCGACGACCGGCCGAGCATGTTCGGCCTGCCCTTCGACGGCCCCATGCCCGGCCACTGGGCGGGCATGCCCAAGCACTACGACCTCCACCTGTGGGCGTACGAGAACAACCCGGCCGGCCGCTTCCACAACTGGAACCCGTCCCTCAAGTGCCCCGGGCATATGACTCACCCATAGGCGGCTTTTCGCGAGAACTCCGGCGATACGCTGAACGCACTCGCGAGACTCCGGCTCATGGGAGCACTGATGAACCCGGAACACAGCTGGCCGATCCCGCCCCCGGGCGGCTGGACTGCCGACGACCTGGACACGCTTCCGAATCTGCCTCCGCACACGGAGCTGATCGACGGGAGCCTGATCTTCGTGAGTCCGCAGACACGAGTTCACTCAGAGGCGGTGGACCATTTGACCTGGGAACTGCGGTCTCAGGCCCCTGAGTTCCTCGGAGTCCTCCGCGAATTCACGATCGACATCGACCGGCGCAATCGTCCCGAGCCCGACGTCATCGTGTTCCGTGACGATGTCATCCACGGCCTAGAACAGACCCGCCTGCCTGCTGAATCTGTTCTGCTGGCCATCGAGGTCGTGTCTCCGGAATCGATCGACCGGGATCGCGAGACCAAGCCGATCAAGTACGCACGGGCGGGAATCCCCCACTACTGGCGGGTCGAGAACACGGATGGCCGAGCGGTCGTCTACGTCTTCGAGCGTGAGCCGGTCAGCGGTGCCTACGTCGCATCCGGGATCTTCCACGACCGCCTGAAGGTCTCCGTCCCCTTCCCCGTCGACCTGGACCTCACCGAGATCACGCCGAAGCGCAGGCGCCCCGAGTAGCTCGAAGGGCCCGGCTCCGAGGAGCCGGGCCCTTCATCCAGGAGGACCGGTCAGCGGACGAAGGTGCTCGCCTGTCCCGCCAGGTCCAGGAAGTACTGCGGGGCCACGCCCAGGACCAGGGTGACCGCGACGCCGACCGCGATGGTCGTCATCGTCAGCGGCGAGGGGACGGCCACCGTCGGGCCGTCGGCCTTCGGCTCGCTGAAGAACATCAGGACGATCACCCGGATGTAGAAGAACGCGGCGATCGCGGACGAGAGGACACCGACCACGACCAGCGCCCCCGCGCCGCCCTCCGCCGCCGCCTTGAACACGGCGAACTTTCCGGCGAACCCCGACGTCAGCGGAATGCCGGCGAAGGCCAGCAGGAACACCGCGAAGACGGCCGCCGTCAGCGGCGAACGGCGGCCCAGGCCGGCCCACTTCGACAGGTGCGTGGCCTCGCCGCCCGCGTCGCGCACCAGCGTGACCACCGCGAAGGCGCCGATCGTCACGAAGGAGTACGCGCCCAGGTAGAAGAGGACGGACTTGACGCCCTCCTCCGAGGTCGCGATCACACCGGCCAGGATGAAGCCCGCGTGCGCGATCGAGGAGTAGGCCAGGAGCCGCTTGACGTCGGTCTGGGTCACGGCGATCACCGCACCGGCCAGCATCGTGACGATGGCCACGCCCCACATCACCGGCCGCCAGTCCCAGCGCAGGCCCGGCAGGACCACGTACAGCAGCCGCAGGAGGGCGCCGAAGGCGGCCACCTTCGTCGCGGCCGCCATGAAGCCCGTCACCGGGGTCGGGGCGCCCTGGTAGACGTCCGGGGTCCACATGTGGAAGGGGACCGCGCCGACCTTGAAGAGCAGGCCCATCAGGATCAGCGCGCCGCCGATCAGCAGCAGCGCGTCATTGCCCATGGTGGAGGCGAGCGCCGGGTCGATCTTCGTGACCGTGCCGTCGACCACGTCGGCGATCACCGCGTACGAGACCGAGCCCGCGTACCCGTAGAGCAGCGCGATGCCGAAGAGGAGGAAGGCGGAGGAGAAGGCGCCCAGCAGGAAGTACTTCACCGCGGCCTCCTGCGACATCAGCCGCTGGCGGCGCGCGACGGCGCAGAGCAGGTAGAGCGGGAGGGAGAAGACCTCCAGCGCGATGAACAGCGTCAGCAGGTCGTTGGCCGCCGGGAAGATCAGCATCCCGGCGACCGCGAACAGGGCCAGCGGGAAGACCTCGGTGGTGGTGAAGCCCGCCTTGACGGCCGCTTTCTCGCTGTCGCTGCCCGGTACCGACGCCGCCTGGGCGGCGAAGGAGTCCACCCGGTTGCCGTGGGCGGCCGGGTCGAGCCGCCGCTCGGCGAAGGTGAAGACCGCGACGACCGAGGCCAGCAGGATGGTGCCCTGCAGGAACAGCGCCGGGCCGTCCACGGCGATGGCGCCCATCGCCGCGACGTGCGCCTTGGTGCTCCCGTACCCGCCGACGGCGAGGCCGACGACCGCCGCGAAGGCCGAGGCCAGCGCGGCGACGGCGAGGAACACCTGCACGTAGTAACGGGACTTGCGGGGCACGAAGGCCTCGACCAGGATCCCGATGACCGCCGCGCCCACCACGATCAGCGTGGGCGCGAGCTGCGCGTACTCGATGGTCGGTGCCGGGATCCGGTCGACCGGTCCGTCGGCCGCCAGCGTCCACAGGCTGTGGGCGGAAGTCGATGCGCTCACTTCGCCGCCTCCCCGTTCTTGGCTTCGACGGCGACCTCGGGCTTGGGGTCCGTCTGCTTCACGTCCGACATGGTGTGCTCCACCGCCGGGTTGACGATGTCGGTGAGCACCTTCGGGTAGACGCCCAGCCCGATCAGCAGCGCGATCAGCGGGGCGACCACCAGCAGCTCCCGCAGGCGCAGGTCCGGCATGGTGCGGACCTCCTCCTTCACGGGGCCGGTCATCGTGCGCTGGTAGAGCACCAGCGTGTAGAGCGCGGCGAGCACGATGCCGATGGTGGCGATGACGCCGGCGACCGGGTACCGGGCGAACGTGCCGACCAGGACCAGGAACTCACTGACGAAGGGCGCGAGGCCCGGCAGCGAGAGGGTGGCGAGGCCGCCGATCAGGAAGGTGCCGGCCAGGACCGGGGCGACCTTCTGGACGCCGCCGTAGTCGGCGATGAGACGCGAGCCGCGCCGCGAGATCAGGAAGCCGGCGACCAGCATCAGCGCCGCCGTGGAGATCCCGTGGTTGACCATGTAGAGCGTCGCGCCCGACTGGCCCTGGGAGGTCATCGCGAAGATGCCCAGGATGATGAAGCCGAAGTGCGAGATGGAGGCGTACGCCACCAGCCGCTTGATGTCGCGCTGCCCGACCGCGACTAGCGCGCCGTAGACGATGCTGATCAGGGCCAGGACGAGGATCACCGGCGTGGCCCACTTGCTGGCCTCCGGGAAGAGCCCGAGGCAGAAGCGGAGCATCGCGAAGGTGCCGACCTTGTCGACGACCGCGGTGATCAGCACGGCGACCGGTGCGGTGGCCTCGCCCATCGCGTTCGGCAGCCAGGTGTGCAGCGGCCACAGCGGGGCCTTCACCGCGAAGGCGAAGAAGAACCCGAGGAACAGCAGCCGCTCCGTGTTGGTGGCCATGTCGAGCGTGCCCGCGGCGCGGGCGGCGGTGATCTCCTGGAGCGAGAAGTTCCCGGCGACCACGTACAGCCCGATGACCGCGGCCAGCATGATCAGGCCGCCGGCCAGGTTGTAGAGGAGGAACTTGACCGCCGCGTACGAGCGCTGCGCGGCCGCGTTCTCGTCGGAGCCGCCCGCCGCGGCAGCGGCTGATCGAGAGGAAGTCGCCCGGTCCCCGAAGCCGCCGATGAGGAAGTACATCGGGATGAGCATGGCTTCGAAGAAGATGTAGAAGACGAAGACGTCGGTGGCCTCGAAGGAGATGATCACCATCGCCTCGACCAGCAGGATCAGGGCGAAGAAACCCTGCGTCGGCCGCCAGCGCTGACTCTTGGTCTCCAACGGGTCGGCGTCGTGCCAGCCGGCCAGAATGATGAACGGCATCAGAACCGCGGTGAGCGCGATCAGCGCCACCCCGATGCCGTCCACGCCCAGTTCGTAGCGGACGCCGAAGTCGGCGATCCAGGGGCGGGATTCGGTGAGCTGGTAGCGGTCGCCACCGGGCTCGAAGCGGACCGCGACGAGCACGGCCAGGGCCAGTGTCGCCAGCGAGAAGAGCAGCGCGAGCCACTTGGCGGCGGTCCTGCGGGCGGCCGGGACGGCCGCCGTCAGGACCGCGCCGACCGCGGGCACCGCGGCCGTCACCGTCAGAAGCGGGAAACTCATTTCACACCGCCCTCATCAGCAGGGTCGCGGCGATGAGGATCGCCGTCCCCCCGAACATCGAGACCGCGTAGCTGCGGGCGTAGCCGTTCTGCAGCTTGCGCAGCCGGCCCGAGAGCCCGCCGACCGAGGCGGCCGTCCCGTTGACCACCCCGTCGACCAGGCTGTGGTCGACGTACACGAGCGAGCGGGTCAGGTGCTCGCCGCCGCGCACCAGCACGACGTGGTTGAAGTCGTCCTGGAGCAGGTCCCGTCGGGCCGCCCGGGTGATCCAGCTGCCGCGCGGGGCGACCACGGGGACGGGGCGCCGGCCGTACATGGCCCAGGCGACGGCGACGCCGACGACGAGGACCACCATCGTGGCCAGCGTGACCGTCATGGCGCTGACCGGCGGGTGGCCGTGCGCGTGCCCGGTGACGGGCTCCAGCCACTTCACAAACCGGTCGCCGACACCGAACAGACCGCCGGCGAAGACCGACCCGAAGGCCAGCACGATCATCGGGACGGTCATGGACTTCGGGGACTCGTGCGGGTGCGGCATCTCCCCGGCCCGGTGCTCGGCCGCCGGTTCGGCGCTGGGCACCGCGTCCGCGTCGGGCGCGGGCTGCCAGCGCTTCTCGCCGAAGAAGGTGAGGAGCATGACGCGGGTCATGTAGAACGCGGTGACGGCCGCGCCCAGCAGGGCCACCGATCCCAGGATCCAGCCCTCGGTGCCGCCCTTCGCGAAGGCCGCCTCGATGATCTTGTCCTTGGAGAAGAAGCCCGACAGGCCCGGGAAGCCGATGATGGCCAGGTACCCGAGGCCGAAGGTCACGAAGGTGACGGGCATGTACTTCCGCAGGCCGCCGTACTTGCGCATGTCGACCTCGTCGTTCATCCCGTGCATCACGGAACCCGCCCCGAGGAAGAGGCCCGCCTTGAAGAAGCCGTGGGTGACCAGGTGCATGATCGCGAAGACGTAGCCGATCGGACCGAGGCCCGCGGCGAGGATCATGTAGCCGATCTGCGACATCGTCGAGCCCGCCAGGGCCTTCTTGATGTCGTCCTTCGCGCAACCGACGATCGCACCGAAGAGGAGCGTGACCGCGCCCACGACGGTGACCGCGAGCTGCGCGTCCGGCGCCCCGTTGAAGAGGGCGCCCGAGCGGACGATCAGGTACACACCGGCCGTCACCATGGTCGCCGCGTGGATCAGGGCCGAGACCGGGGTCGGGCCCTCCATCGCGTCACCGAGCCAGGACTGCAGCGGGACCTGCGCCGACTTGCCGCACGCGGCCAACAGCAGCATCAGGCCGATCGCCGTCAGCTTGCCCTCGGACGTCTCGCCCGCGGCGCCGAGCACCGGCCCGAAGGCGAAGGTCCCGAAGGTGGTGAACATCAGCATGATCGCGATCGACAGGCCCATGTCACCGACCCGGTTGACCAGGAAGGCCTTCTTCGCGGCGGTGGCCGCGCTGGGCTTGTGCTGCCAGAAGCCGATCAGGAGGTACGAGGCGAGGCCCACGCCCTCCCAGCCGAAGTACAGCAGCAGGTAGTTGTCGGCGAGGACCAGCAGCAGCATGGCCGCGACGAACAGGTTCAGGTAGCCGAAGAAGCGGCGGCGGCGCTCGTCGTGCTCCATGTACCCGATCGAGTACACGTGGATGAGCGTGCCCACCCCGGAGATCAGCAGGACGAAGGTCATCGAGAGCTGGTCGAGCTGGAAGGCGATGTCCGCCTGGAAGCCCTCCACGGGCACCCAGCTGAACAGCCGCTGGTGCAGGGCCCGGTCCTCGGCGCCGCGCCCCAGCATGTCGGCGAACAGCACGGCGCCGATCCCGAAGGAGACGGCCGCGAGCAGGGTGCCGATCCAGTGGCCGGACCTGTCGAGGCGCCGGCCGCCGCACAGCAGCACCGCCGCTCCGAGCAAGGGCGCTGCCACCAGCAGCGCAATCAGATTTTCCACTGTGAGCGCCCCTTACAGCTTCATCAGGCTGGCGTCGTCGACCGAGGCCGAGTGGCGGGTACGGAACAGCGACACGATGATCGCCAGGCCGACCACGACCTCCGCGGCGGCGACGACCATCGTGAAGAACGCGATGATCTGGCCGTCGAGGTTGCCGTGCATCCGGGAGAAGGCGACGAAGGCGAGGTTGCAGGCGTTGAGCATCAGCTCGACGCACATGAACAGCACGATCGCGTTCCTGCGGATCAGCACTCCGGCCGCGCCGATGGTGAACAGCAGGGCCGCCAGGTACAGGTAGTTGACCGGGTTCACTTCGAGGCCTCCTCATGCGCGTCACGGCCGAGGCGCTCCGAGGAGCGCTGCTCCAGCGCCTTGAGGTCGGAGAGCGCCTCGCCGGAGACGTCCCGGATCTGGCCGCGGGCGCGCAGCGTCTGGCTGACCGTGAGCTCGGACGGGGTGCCGTCCGGGAGCAGGCCGGGGACGTCCACCGCGTTGTGCCGGGCGTAGACGCCGGGCGCCGGAAGCGGCGGGAGCTGCACGCCCTCGCGTACGCGCCGCTCGGCCAGCTCGCGCTGGGTGGCGGCCCGTTCGGTGCGCTCTCGGTGCGTGAGCACCATCGCGCCGACGGCCGCGGTGATCAGCAGCGCGCCGGTGATCTCGAAGGCGAAGACGTACTTGGTGAAGATCAGCTGGGCCAGACCCTCGACGTGTCCGGCGGAGTTGACCCGGCCGAGCCCGTTGAAGTGGTCGAGCTTGGCGTTGCCGATGCCGGCGATCAGCAGGATACCGAAGCCGAGCCCGCACAGGACGGCGAGCCAGCGCTGCCCCTTGATGGTCTCCTTCAGGGAGTCGGCGGCGGTGACGCCGACGAGCATGACCACGAAGAGGAAGAGCATCATGATCGCGCCGGTGTAGACGATGACCTGGACGACGCCCAAAAAGTAGGCACCGTTCGCGAGGTAGAAGACCGCCAGGATGATCATCGTCCCGGCCAGGCTGAGGGCGCTGTGCACGGCCTTCTTCATCAGGATCGTGGACAGCGCGCCGATGACGGCGACCGTGCCGAGGACCCAGAACTGCACGGCCTCGCCGGTGGAGGTGAGCGAGGTGGAGGCCGCGGCGAGCGAAGCGCTCATCGTCCGATCACCTCCTGCGCGGCGGGCTCGTCCGGCCCGGAGTCCGAGGCCGCCTCCTGCGGGGCCGCCGTGTCGGCGGGGACCTGACGGACCGTGCCGGGGGCGGCCGCGGTCACCAGACCGCGGTAGTAGTCCGTGTCGTCCATGCCGGGGAAGATCGAGTGCGGTGCCTCGACCATGCCCTCGGTGAGACCCGCGAGCAGCTGCTCCTTGGTGTAGATGAGCGATTCACGGCTGGAGTCGGCCAGTTCGAACTCGTTCGTCATGGTCAGCGCCCGCGTCGGGCACGCCTCCACGCACAGCCCGCACAGGATGCAGCGGGCGTAGTTGATCTGGTAGACCCGGCCGTACCGCTCGCCCGGGGAGTAGCGCTCCTCCTCGGTGTTGTCCGCGCCCTCCACGTAGATGGCGTCGGCGGGACAGGCCCAGGCGCACAGCTCGCACCCGATGCACTTCTCCAGACCGTCCGGGTGCCGGTTGAGCTGGTGGCGTCCGTGGAAGCGCGGAGCGGTCGTCTTGTGCTGCTCCGGGTACTGCTCGGTGAGGCGCTTCTTGAACATGGCCTTGAAGGTCACGCCGAAGCCCGCCACCGGGTTCTGCCACTTGTCGCTCTGGTCAGCGTCAGACATTCTCAGCACCCTCCTCTCGGTCACTGTCAGTATTCGTCCCGCCACTGACAATCAGCTCCCGCTCACTGCGAGGCCGCCTGCGCGGTACGGGTGCCAGGTGCTGGCCGGGCTTGGGCGGTACGGGGAATCCGCCCGCCAGCGGGTCGAAGGGCTCGGCGTCCCGCACGGCCTCCACGGCCGCCGCCTTCTCCCGCTTGTCGCGGAAGAGGTCCGCGACGAAGGACAGCAGCAGGATCGCCACGACGGCGCCGCCGACGTAGAGGACGATCTCGCTGAAGTCGTACCGCTCGTTGCGCAGCGCCCGCACGGTGGCCACCAGCATCAGCCAGACCACGGAGACCGGGATCAGGACCTTCCAGCCGAGCTTCATCAGCTGGTCGTAGCGCACGCGCGGCAGCGTGCCGCGCAGCCAGATGAAGAAGAACAGGAGCAGCTGCACCTTGAGGACGAACCAGAGCATCGGCCACCAGCCGTGGTTCGCGCCCTCCCAGTAGGTGGAGATCGGCGCCGGGGCCCGCCAGCCGCCCAGGAAGAGGGTGACGGAGACCGCCGAGACGGTCACCATGTTGACGTACTCGGCGAGCATGAACAGCGCGAACTTGATGGACGAGTACTCGGTGTTGAAGCCCCCGACCAGGTCGCCCTCGGACTCCGGCATGTCGAAGGGGGCGCGGTTCGTCTCGCCGACCATCGTGATGACGTAGATGATGAAGGAGACCGGCAGCAGGATGATGTACCAGCGGTCGGCCTGGGCCTCCACGATCGCCGAGGTCGACATCGACCCGGAGTAGAGGAAGACCGAGGCGAAGGCCGCGCCCATCGCGATCTCGTAGGAGATCATCTGCGCGCAGGAGCGCAGACCGCCGAGGAGCGGGTAGGTGGAGCCGGAGGACCAGCCCGCCAGGACGATGCCGTAGATGCCGACCGATGCCACCGCGAGGATGTAGAGCATCGCGATGGGCAGGTCGGTCAGCTGCATCGTGGTGCGCTGGCCGAAGATGGAGACCTCGTTGCCCGAGGGGCCGAAGGGGATCACCGCGATGGCCATGAAGGCCGGGATCGCCGCGATGATCGGGGCCAGGACGTAGACGACCTTGTCGGCCCGCTTGACGATGACGTCTTCCTTGAGCATCAGCTTCACGCCGTCGGCGAGCGACTGGAGCATGCCCCAGGGGCCGTGCCGGTTCGGGCCGATGCGCAACTGCATCCAGGCGACGACCTTGCGCTCCCAGACGATGGAGAAGAGCACCGTCACCATCAGGAAGGCGAAGCAGAACACCGCCTTGACGACGACGAGCCACCAGACGTCCCGCCCGAACAGGGACAGGTCCTCGGCGGCCAGCTGTACCGCGTTCACGCGCCCACCTCCGCAGTGGTGCCGTCGGCGCCGGCCGGGGTCGCCGGGCCGATGCGTACGAGGGTGCCCGGGCGGGCGCCCGTGTCGGCGAGCACTCCGCCGCCCACCGAGTTCAGCGGGAGCCAGACCACCCGGTCGGGCATCTGCGTGATCCGCAGCGGCAGTTCCACCGATCCGGCCGGTCCGGTGACCGCGAGGACGTCGCCGTCCTTGACGCCCGTCTCGGCGGCCGTCGCCGCCGACAGGCGGGCGCTCGCCTCGTGCCGGGTCCCGGCCAGGGCGTCGTCGCCGTCCTGGAGCCTGCCCTGGTCGAGCAGGAGCCGGTGGCCGGCGAGGACCGCCTCGCCCAGACCCGGGCGGGGCAGCGGCGCGGTGTCCGCGGACTGTTCGGCGGCCCGCTCCCCGGCCCACGTGCCGAGCCCGTCGAGCTCCCGGCGTACGGCGTGTACGTCGGGCAGCGCGATCGGCCGGTCGGCGGCGTCGGCCAGCATGTGCAGCACGCGGGCGTCGGCCGGGGCGAGCCGGCGGGTCATCTGGTCGGGCTTGAGCGCGGCCTCGAACGGCCGGACCCTGCCCTCCCAGTTGATGAACGCGCCCGCCTTCTCGGCGACCGCGGCGACCGGCAGGACCACGTCCGCGTGGTCGGTGACCTCGCTCGGCCGCAGTTCCAGCGACACCACGAAGGCCTCCTGGAGGGCGACCCGCGCACGGGCCGGGTCCGGCAGGTCGGCGACCTCCACACCGGCGACCAGCAGGGCGGACAGCTCCCGGGTCGCGGCCGCTTCGACGATCTGGCCGGTGTCGCGGCCGTAGCGGTGCGGCAGTTCGTCCAGGCCCCAGGCGGCGGCGACCTCGTCGCGCGCCCGCGGGTCGGTGGCCGGGCGGCCGCCGGGCAGCAGGGACGGCAGCGCGCCCGCCTCGACGGCGGCCCGCTCCCCGGCCCGGCGCGGGATCCACACCAGCGCGGCCCCGGTCGCGGCGGCGGCCCGTACGGCGGCGGTCAGCGCGCCGGGGACCCCGGCGAGCCGCTCGCCCACGACGATGACCGCGCCGGGCCGGCGCAGCGCCTCGGCGGCCTGCTCCCCGCCGGCCTCCAGGCCGGTCCGCGTGGCCAGGGCGGCCAGCCACTCCGGTTCGGTGCCGGGGGCGGCGGCCAGCAGCGTGCCGCCCGCCTTCTCCAGACCGCGGGTCGCGAAGGGGGCGAGGGCGAAGGTCCGCTGCTTGTGCTTGCGGTGGGCCTTGCGCAGCCGAAGGAAGACTCCGGGGGCCTCCTCCTCCGCCTCGATGCCGGCCAGCAGGACGGCCGGCGCCGCCTCCAGCGAGGTGTACGTCACTCCCGCGCCTCCCCCGGCCTTCGGCCGGGAGGTGCCCCCAAGGTCCTTGCCGGTGCCGGCCACGGTGGCGGCCAGGAACTCGGCCTCCTCCGCGCTGTGCACGCGGGCCCGGAAGTCGATGTCGTTGGTGTCCAGCACCACCCGGGCGAACTTGGCGTACGCGTAGGCGTCCTCGACGGTGAGCCGGCCGCCGGTGAGCACCCCGGCCCGGCCGCGCGCGGTGGCGAGCCCGTTGGCCGCTGCCTCCAGCGCCTCCGGCCAGCTGGCGGGGGCGAGGATCCCGTCGGCGCCGCGCACCAGCGGGGTGGTGAGCCGGTCGGGGCGCTGCGCGTAGCGGAACGCGAACCGGCCCTTGTCGCAGAGCCACTCCTCGTTGACCTCGGGATCCTCGGCGGCGAGGCGTCGCAGCACCTTGCCGCGGCGGTGGTCGGTCCGGGTCGCGCAGCCGCCCGCGCAGTGCTCGCACACGCTCGGGGAGGAGACGAGGTCGAAGGGGCGGGAGCGGAACCGGTAGGCGGCCGAGGTCAGCGCGCCGACGGGGCAGATCTGGATGGTGTTGCCGGAGAAGTACGACTCGAAGGGGTCGCCCTCGCCGGTGCCGACCTGCTGGAGCGCACCGCGTTCCAGCAGCTCGATCATCGGGTCGCCGGCGATCTCGTTGGAGAAGCGGGTGCAGCGGGCGCAGAGCACGCACCGCTCGCGGTCCAGGAGCACCTGCGTGGAGATCGCGACGGGCTTCTCGTAGGTGCGCTTCATGCCTTCGAAACGCGATTCGGCGTTGCCGTGCGACATCGCCTGGTTCTGCAGCGGGCACTCGCCGCCCTTGTCGCAGACCGGGCAGTCCAGCGGGTGGTTGATGAGCAGCAGCTCCATCACCCCGCGCTGGGCCTTGTCGGCGACCGCCGACGTCAGCTGGGTCTTGACGACCATGCCGTCGGTGCAGGTGATGGTGCAGGAGGCCATTGGCTTGCGCTGGCCCTCGACCTCGACGATGCACTGGCGGCAGGCGCCGGCCGGGGAGAGGAGGGGGTGGTCGCAGAACCGGGGGATCTCGATGCCGAGCTGTTCGGCGGCCCGGATGACGAGCGTGCCCTTGGGAACCGAGAGCTCGGCCCCGTCGATGGTCAGCGAGACCAGATCGCCGGGCGGTACGGCGGGCCCTCCGCCACCGGCGGGAGCGTTACTGGTGACGGTCATGCGTTCACCTCCGTGTCAGCCCAGAGGGTCGACTTCCTGGGGTCGAAGGGGCAGCCCCTGCCCGTGATGTGCTGCTCGTACTCCTCGCGGAAGTACTTGAGCGAGGAGAAGATCGGGCTGGCCGCGCCGTCGCCGAGCGCGCAGAAGGACTTGCCGTTGATGTTGTCGGCGATGTCGTTCAGCTTGTCGAGGTCGGACATGACGCCCTTGCCGGCCTCGATGTCGCGCAGGAGCTGGACCAGCCAGTACGTGCCTTCGCGGCAGGGCGTGCACTTGCCGCAGGACTCGTGGGCGTAGAACTCGGTCCACCGGGTGACGGCCCGCACCACGCAGGTGGTCTCGTCGAAGCACTGGAGGGCCTTGGTGCCGAGCATCGAGCCGGCGGCGCCCACGCCCTCGTAGTCGAGCGGGACGTCGAGGTGCTCGTCGGTGAACATGGGGGTGGAGGAGCCGCCCGGGGTCCAGAACTTCAGCCGGTGCCCGGGCCGCATCCCGCCGCTCATGTCGAGCAGCTGGCGCAGGGTGATGCCGAGCGGGGCCTCGTACTGGCCGGGGCCGGCGACGTGCCCGGAGAGCGAGTACAGCGTGAAGCCGGGGGACTTCTCGGTCCCCATCGCCTTGAACCAGTCCTTGCCCTTGTTCAGGATCGCGGGAACCGAGGCGATGGACTCCACGTTGTTCACGACAGTGGGGCACGCGTAGAGCCCCTCGACGGCAGGGAAGGGAGGACGCAGCCGGGGCTGACCGCGCCGGCCTTCGAGGGAGTCGAGCAGCGCCGTCTCCTCGCCGCAGATGTATGCGCCCGCCCCCGCGTGCACCGTGATGTCGAGGTCGAGCCCGCTCCCCAGGATGTCCTTGCCGAGGTAACCGGCCTCGTACGCCTCGCGCACCGCCTCGTGCAGGCGCCGCAGGACCGGCACGACCTCGCCGCGCAGGTAGATGAAGGCGTGCTGCGAGCGGATCGCGTAGCAGGCGATGATCATTCCCTCGATGAGGGAGTGCGGATTGGCGAAGAGGAGGGGGATGTCCTTGCAGGTTCCCGGCTCCGACTCGTCCGCGTTCACCACGAGGTAGTGCGGCTTTCCGTCGCCCTGCGGGATGAACTGCCACTTCATTCCGGTGGGGAAGCCCGCGCCGCCGCGGCCGCGCAGGCCCGAGTCCTTCACGTAGGCGATGAGGTCGTCCGGGGTCATCGCGAGGGCCTTGCGCAGGCCCTCGTAGCCCTCGTGGCGCCGGTAGGTCTCCAGCGTCCACGACTCGGGCTCGTCCCAGAACGCCGTCAGGACGGGTGCGAGGAGCTTCTCCGGGCTCGTGCCGTTCTTACTCAGTTCCGTGGACACGGACATCACTCCCCTCCCTCGGTGGTGGCCTCGCCACGCGGGTGGACGATCGGGGTGTGCGGCGATTCGCCGCGGGCGATGCGCAGTCCGATCAGGGAGGCGGCGCCGGCGCCGCCGCTCGCCGCGACCGCGCCCTCGCGCTCGTCCGGGAAACCGGCCAGGATCCTGGCGGTCTCCTTGTAGGTGCACAGCGGCGCGCCCCGGCTCGGCGCGACCTCGCGGCCGGCCAGCAGGTCGTCCACCATGGCTTTGGCGGACTCGGGGGTCTGGTTGTCGAAGAACTCCCAGTTGACCATCACCACGGGGGCGTAGTCGCAGGCCGCGTTGCACTCGATGTGTTCGAGGGTGATCTTGCCGTCGGGCGTGGTCTCGTTGTTGCCGACCCCGAGGTGCTCCTTGAGCTCCTCGAAGATGGCGTCGCCGCCCATGACCGCGCAGAGGGTGTTCGTGCAGACGCCGACCTGGTACTCCCCTGAGGGCTTGCGCCGGTACATCGTGTAGAAGGTCGCCACCGCGGTCACCTCGGCGGTGGTCAGGCCCAGCACCTCGGCGCAGAAGCGGACGCCGGTGCGCGAGACGTAGCCCTCCTCGGACTGGCACAGGTGCAGCAGCGGCAGCAGTGCGGAGCGGCTGTCGGGGTAGCGGGCGATGACGTCCTTGGCGTCCGCTTCGAGGCGCTCGCGTACCTCCGCCGGGAAGTCGGGGGCGGGCAGCTGGGGCATACCCAGCGAGATCTCTGTCATCGGTCGACGCCTCCCATCACGGGGTCGATGGAGGCGACGGCGACGATGACGTCGGCGACCTGGCCGCCCTCGCACATCGCCGCCATGGCCTGCAGGTTGGTGAAGGACGGGTCGCGGAAGTGGACCCGGTAGGGGCGGGTCCCGCCGTCGGAGACCACGTGGACGCCGAGCTCGCCCTTGGGCGACTCGACGGCCGCGTACGCCTGTCCGGCCGGGACCCGGAAACCCTCGGTCACCAGCTTGAAGTGGTGGATGAGGGCCTCCATCGAGGTGCCCATGATGTTCCTGATGTGGTCGAGCGAGTTGCCGAGGCCGTCCGGGCCCATCGCCAGCTGCGCGGGCCAGGCGATCTTCTTGTCGGCGACCATCACCGGGCCCGGCTCCAGCCGCTCCAGGCACTGCTCGACGATCCGCAGCGACTGGCGCATCTCCTCCAGGCGGATCAGGAACCGCCCGTAGGAGTCGCAGGTCTCGGTGGTCGGCACGTCGAACTCGTAGGTCTCGTAGCCGCAGTACGGATCCGACTTGCGCAGGTCGTGCGGCAGGCCGGCGGAGCGCAGGATCGGGCCGGTGGCGCCGAGCGCCATGGCACCGGTCAGGTCGAGGTAGCCGACGTCCTGCATGCGGGCCTTGAAGATGGGGTTGCCTGTGGCGAGCTTGTCGTACTCCGGCAGGTTCTTCTTCATGGTCTTGACGAAGTCGCGCAGCTGGTCGACGGCGCCCGGGGGCAGGTCCTGCGCGAGGCCGCCGGGACGGACGAACGCGTGGTTCATGCGCAGTCCGGTGATCAGCTCGAAGATGTCGAGGATGAGCTCGCGGTCGCGGAAGCCGTAGATCATGATCGTGGTCGCGCCCAGCTCCATGCCGCCGGTGGCGATGCACACCAGGTGGGAGGAGAGCCGGTTGAGCTCCATCAGCAGGACGCGGATGACGGTGGCGCGGTCCGGGATCTGGTCGGTGATGCCGAGCAGCTTCTCGACGCCGAGGCAGTACGCCGTCTCGTTGAAGAACGGCGTCAGGTAATCCATGCGCGTGACGAAGGTGGTGCCCTGCGTCCAGTTCCGGAATTCGAGGTTCTTCTCGATGCCGGTGTGCAGGTAGCCGATGCCGCAGCGGGCTTCGGTGACCGTCTCGCCGTCGATCTCCAGGATCAGGCGCAGCACTCCGTGGGTGGAGGGGTGCTGCGGGCCCATGTTGACGACGATCCGCTCGTCGTCGGCCTTGGCCGCGGACTGGACGACCTCGTCCCAGTCGCCGCCGGTGACGGTGTAGACGAGGCCTTCGGTCGTCTCGCGCGAGGAGGCGGGGGAGGCCGGGGAGGCGTGGTTTGACGTGGACATCAGCTGTACGACCTCCGCTGGTCGGGAGCCGGGATCTGGGCGCCCTTGTACTCGACGGCGATGCCGCCGAGCGGGTAGTCCTTGCGCTGCGGGAAGCCCTGCCAGTCGTCCGGCATCATGATCCGGGTGAGGGCCGGGTGCCCGTCGAAGATCAGGCCGAAGAAGTCGTACGTCTCGCGCTCGTGCCAGTCGTTGGTCGGATAGACGGAGACGAGCGAGGGGACGTGCGGGTCGCTGTCCGGGACGGACACCTCCAGCCGCAGGATCCGGCCGTGGGTGAGCGAGCGCAGGTGGTAGACGGCGTGCAGCTCGCGGCCCTTGTCCCCGGGGTAGTGCACCCCCGAGACGCCGGTGCACAGCTCGAAGCGCAGGGCCGGGTCGTCGCGCAGGGTGGCGGCGACCCGGACGAGGTGCTCGCGGGCGATGTGGAAGGTGAGCTCGCCCCGGTCGACGACCGTCTTCTCGATGGCGTTCTCGGGCAGCAGGTCCTGCTCCTCCAGGGCGCCTTCGAGTTCGTCGGCCACCTCGTCGAAGTAGGAGCCGTACGGGCGGACGGCCGGGCCGGGCAGGCGTACGGAGCGCACGAGGCCGCCGTAGCCGGAGGTGTCGCCGCCGCCCAGGGCGCCGAACATGCCGCGCTGGACGCGGATCTCCTCGCCGTGGTCCCCGCGCTGGCCGGGGAGGTTCTCGCGGCTGAGTTCCTTGTCGGGGTTGGGTTCGCGGGTCTCACTCACCGGAGCAGCCCCTTCATCTCGATGATGGGGAGGGCCTTGAGGGCCGCCTCCTCCGCCTCACGGGCCGCTTCTTCCCGGTTCACGCCGAGCTTGGAGCCCTGGATCTTCTGGTGGAGCTTGAGGATCGCGTCCATCAGCATCTCGGGGCGCGGCGGGCAGCCGGGCAGGTAGATGTCCACCGGGACGATGTGGTCCACGCCCTGGACGATCGCGTAGTTGTTGAACATTCCGCCCGAAGATGCACAGACCCCCATGGAGATGACCCACTTGGGAGCGGGCATCTGGTCGTACACCTGCCGCAGCACGGGCGCCATCTTCTGGCTGACCCGGCCGGCCACGATCATCAGGTCGGCCTGGCGCGGGGAGCCGCGGAAGACCTCCATGCCGAAGCGGGCCAGGTCGTACCGGCCCGCTCCGGTGGTCATCATCTCGATGGCACAGCAGGCGAGGCCGAAGGTCGCCGGGAAGACGGATGACTTGCGCACCCAGCCCGCGGCCTGTTCGACGGTGGTCAGCAGAAAGCCGCTCGGCAGCTTCTCTTCCAGTCCCATGGAAAATTCAGCCCCTCAGTCCCATTCCAGGCCGCCGCGGCGCCACACGTAGGCGTAGGCGACGAAGACGGTGAGCACGAAGAGCAGCATCTCGACGAGCCCGAAGATCCCCAGGGAGTCGAAGGTGACGGCCCAGGGGTAGAGGAAGACAACCTCGATGTCGAAGACGATGAAGAGCATCGCCGTCAGGTAGTACTTGATGGGGAAGCGGCCTCCGCCGGCCGGCGTGGGAGTCGGCTCGATGCCGCACTCGTACGCCTCAAGCTTCGCCCGGTTGTACCGTTTTGGGCCGATCAGCGTGGCCATGACCACGGAGAAGATCGCAAACCCTGCGCCGAGGGCGCCGAGCACGAGGATGGGCGCGTACGCATTCACGCTCCTCGCTCCTTCCAGTCGTCCTTGACCGTTGGACCGCTGCCGGCGCCGAGTGCCCCGCCTCGCGAAGATCGCGCCGTGATCGCGCTGCGATCGAGCGCTTGCATGTGAGGCAGTTCACAAGCCGGACTGCTGCGCATCTTATGCCCGCTCGTCTGTGATCTGCGACACGGGTTACAACACCGAGTTTGTGATCTCCACCACCTGACGAACGATCATGAACTCCGATGAGTGGTGATCTTCATACGCGAAGCATCCACATGATCACCAAAGGTGACATCCGACCCCGTTACCGCAGGTAGAGAGCCGGACCGCTTTATCAAAGATGGCCATTACATGCAAATTGGCAAGACGGGCCGCTGTGGTGATAAAGGGATCGGCGTCGCTCGGTCGGGGGGACCGCGCGTACGGAGGTGGACGCGGGGCACGCGGGGTGGAGCGGCGGCTCCGGGCGCGTGCATCCGTTCACGAAGGGCGCGGCAAGATCGCGGCGCGGCGGCGGCAAGATCGCGACGGCAGATGGGGAGATCGTCTCGCGCCGGGGCGTTTCCCGCCGCGCACCCGGGGTCGACTAAACCGAGGATCCGAGCGAGAACTTCACGGCAAGCACTCGGCCGGTTCACAGGAAGGTCACGGCCGGCCCGCAACGTCCGCATCACGTGACGCTCCTGTGACCTGCGCCACTCTGAATGGGCGCTTCCGAAAGGGGGCTTGGCCATCTGTGCGGCGGGATGGTAGGTCAAGGATCAATTCGGACTTATTAGAGAAACCCCATGATCACAGCCCTGCGGAGCCCTGTCCGTTTCGCCCGTTACGGCGTCAATAAAGGCTGAGAAGCACCCGGTTAGCGCCCTTCGCGCGCAACTGTGGCGCAAGCCACGTTTCTTGAAGGGAACCCTGACGCCCTGATAGCGGTTGTCCTCATGTCCCACACCGCTCACATACCCAGCCACCGGAAGCCCCGCCGCAGCGCCTCGAAGCTCGCGGTCCGCGCCGGAGTTGCCGGTGGCGTCCTCAGCACCCTGGCCATGGCCGGCACCGCGAGCGCGTCCCCCGCCGAGCCCGTGGCCGAGACGACGCTCGAAATGCCGGTCCTGAACCTGGACCTGGGCGCCGAGGTCTCCTCCGCCGTCACCCAGGCCGCCGAGAACACCCGCCTCGCGGCCGTCGAGGGCGAGCTGAACGCCCAGGAGGAGAGCGCCCGTACCGGCGCCGCCGCCGAGGCGAAGCAGGCCAAGGAAGAGGCCCAGAAGAAGGCCGACGAGGAGAAGAAGGCCAAGGACGAGGCGGACCGCAAGGCCGAGGCCGAGCGCGCCACCCGCAGTTCCGAGCGCACCAAGCTCCAGAGCGCCTCCGGTTCCGACTCCGGCTCCACCGCCCAGGGCTCCGGAACCGTCACCGCCCCGGCCACCGGCTCCGCCGCCGCCATCGTCAACTTCGCCCGCGCGCAGGTCGGCAAGGCGTACGTTTCGGGCGGAACCGGTCCAAACTCCTTCGACTGCTCCGGTCTCGTCCAGGCCGCCTACCGTCAGGCCGGCATCTCCCTGCCGCGCATGTCCCAGGCGCAGTCCTCGTCGGGCACCGCGGTCTCGCTCAGCGCGCTGCAGCCCGGCGACATCCTGTACTGGGGCTCCCGCGGCAGCGCGTACCACGTCGCCATCTACGTCGGCGGCGGCAAGTTCGTCGGCGCGCAGAACTCCAGCACCGGCATCGTCGAGCGCAGCCTCAGCTACGACAAGCCGACGGGCGCCGTCCGCGTCCTCTGAGTCGTCTGAGTCGTCTGAGTCGTCCGCACGTGCCGAAGGGCCGGTACTCCCCCGCTCGGGGGTGGAGTACCGGCCCTTCGGCGTGCCCGCACGACTGCCCGTCCGCCTGACCGTCCGCCTGACCACCTAGTGGGCGGCCCATACCGGACCGGCCGCGGCCCTGCGAAGATGGGGGCCGTGGCTCGATGTGATCGTTCGACCCTGGAGGTGGTGGTTCCGTGACGCCGATGCCGAAGTCGTACGAGTACCACGGCACCGACGACCCCACCGCGGCCCCGGCCGCGCTCGGGCTCACCCTGCTCGCCATCGGCGGCTGGCTGCTGACCACCGCCCGCCCCTGGCAGAAACCGGGGCACCCGCTCACGCTGGGCCTCGGCTGGACCGCCTCGGGCGCGCTGCTGCTGTGCGGCCTGGTCCTGCTGGGCCACTGCGTGCGCACCGTGCACGGCGACAGCGGCCCGGACACGGACACCGCCGCCCACGCCGACGGCTGAAGCACGCGGCGCCCGGCCGCGGCCGAAACTGGCCGAACGCCACGAGCCGGGCCGCTCGCCTACCCGACGAGCAGCCCGGCCTTGCGCGCTCAGGCCCGGGGGGCCACCTTCGACAGGCCGTTGATGATGCGGTCCATCGCGTCGCCGCCCGTCGGGTCGGTCAGGTTGGCCAGCATCTTCAGCGTGAACCTCATCAGCACCGGGTGCGTCAGGCCGCGCTGCGTGGCGACCTTCATGACCTTCGGGTTGCCGATCAGCTTCACGAAGGCGCGGCCCAGCGTGTAGTAGCCGCCGTAGGTCTCCTTGAGGACCTTCGGGTAGTTGTGCAGGGCCAGCTCGCGCTGCGCCGGGGTGGCCCGGGCGTGCGCCTGCACGATGACGTCGGCCGCGATCTGGCCCGACTCCATGGCGTACGCGATGCCCTCGCCGTTGAACGGGTTGACGAGACCGCCCGCGTCACCGACCAGCAACAGGCCCTTGGTGTAGTGCGGCTGCCGGTTGAAGGCCATCGGCAGCGCCGCGCCACGGATCGGCTGCGTCATGTTCTCGGGGGTGTAGCCCCAGTCCTCCGGCATGGACGCGCACCAGGCCTTGAGGACCTCGCGCCAGTCCAGCTCCTTGAAGGCGGAGGAGGAGTTGAGGATGCCGAGGCCGACGTTGGACGTGCCGTCGCCCATGCCGAAGATCCAGCCGTAGCCGGGCAGCAGCCGGTCCTGCGCCCCGCGCCGGTCCCACAGCTCCAGCCAGGACTCCAGGTAGTCGTCGTCGTGGCGGGGCGAGGTGAAGTACGTGCGCACGGCCACGCCCATCGGGCGGTCCTCGCGGCGGTGCAGGCCCATCGCCAGGGAGAGGCGCGAGGAGTTGCCGTCGGCGGCCACGACGAGGGGGGCGTGGAAGGTGACCGGGGTCTTCTCCTCGCCCAGCTTCGCCTGCACGCCCGTGATGTGGCCGGTGCGCGGGTCGCGTACGGGCTCGCCGACGTTGCAGCGCTCGTAGAGGCGGGCGCCGGCCTTCTGCGCCTGGCGGGCCAGGGTCTCGTCGAAGTCGTCGCGCTTGCGGACCAGTCCGTAGTCCGGGAAGGAGGCGAGTTCCGGCCAGTCCAGCTGGAGCCGCTGCCCGCCGCCGATGATGCGCAGGCCCTTGTTCCGCAGCCAGCCGGCCTCTTCGGAGATGTCGATGCCCATCGCGACCAGCTGCTTGGTGGCACGCGGGGTCAGGCCGTCGCCGCACACCTTCTCGCGCGGGAACGCCGTCTTCTCCAGCAGCAGGACGTCCAATCCGGCCTTGGCGAGGTAGTAGGCGGTGGTCGAGCCGGCGGGCCCGGCCCCGACGACGATCACGTCCGCGGTGTGTTCGGAGAGGAGCTCGGTCACTGCGGGGTCTCCCGAAGGCTCGATAAAGGGTGCCCAACGGCACCGGACATGTGCAGTCTATGCAGCGAGAGAGATCGCGAACCGAAGGGCTGCCCCTGTGACCACCTCGCCGACCCGGCCGCTCCCGGCCGTACAGCTCCGCGTGCCCACTGACGAGGACGCGCACGCCTGGCACCACCTCTTCGCCGACCCCGACGTCATGGAGTTCCTCGGCGGTCCCGCCGAGCTGTCCGCGTACGAGGAGATCACCGCGCGCCAGCGCATGCACGACGCACAACTCGGCTACTGCCTGTGGACCCTGCTGGACGCGGACGGCGCGGTCATCGGATTCACCGGCGCGCAGCCGTGGCCGCGGGAGAAGGAGTGGGGGCCGGTCGGGGAGATCGAGATCGGCTGGCGGCTGGGGCGCTCCGCGTGGGGCCAGGGCTACGCGTACGCCGCCGCGCTGGCCACGCTGGAACGGGTGCGGGAGGCCGGGGTCCCGCACGTGGTGGCGATGATCAACGACGCCAACGCCCGCTCGATCGCGGTGGCGGAGCGCCTGGGCATGACCTTGACCGACCGCTTCCTCCTGCCGGGCGGCGCCGCCTACGGCAGGCGGTACGAACTCACGCTCGGGGAGGGCTGAGGGCGGCGGCGGGGAGGTACGGGTTCACGCGTGCGGGGTACCCGCCCCCTTGGCCCCTACCCGCGCGCGGCGGGGGTGGGGTCGGGGCGGTTTCCGCTGGGCGGCGCGAGGGCGTGCGGGGTGGCTTCGGGGGGCGGGGGCCACGCGGGCGGGAGCAGAGACGCGTATGGGGGTTTCCCGTCAGTCTCATCGTCTCTCCGTGTCGGGCCGGTCCCTCAAGGGCGCTCCCTTCGGTCGCGTCGCTGCGCGATGGCCTTCGGCCACCCTTGACCGACCGTCCCGCCCCGGACATACGAAGACTGCCGAGAAACCCCCAAAGGAACGGGCCGGGGGTTCCGGGGTAGGGACGGGGAGAGTCGCGATGCGCGGCCTGGGCGCTGGCGGCACGGTCCGCGAGGCGGGCCGATCGCCATCGGATCCCGGGTCGGGGCGGACGCGTCAGATCGCTACGCGCTTCTCATCTCTCAGCGTCTGCCGGCCGCCTGGGGCTGGACATAGGCCGCCCGCAACTGTCAGAAGTCCTCGAAGACGGCGTCTGACCGCCGTCTGGGGAAGTCCAGGCGCCAGAACGCGCCTATACCGAGCTGTATCCGGGTCAGCGGGGGTGGGCGACCGGAAAGCCCTTCGGTTTGCCCCAATTGGGGCGGTCTGTCCACTGGTTTGTGGGAGTGGGGTCGCTCTGATGGGAGTACAGCTCGGCTGAGGCGAGGAATCACCGCCCAATGCCCACAAACGACCGGCAGTCGCCGTCGACGGGGAGCGTGTAGCGATCTGTGGCGGCCTATTCCCAGCCCCAGACGGCCGACGGACGCTGAGAGATGAGAAGCGCGTAGCGATCTGACGCGTCACCCCCGACCCCGGCTCTGGTCGGTGTGGGCCCGCTCCTGGAGATCCGGCCGCCAGCGCCCAGGTCGGTGGTCTCACGCTCCCCGTCCCTGAAATGGAACGCCCGGCCCGTTCCTTTGGGGGTTTCCCGGCAGTCTTCGTATGTCCGGGGCGGGACGGTCGGTCAAGGGTGGCCGAAGGCCATCGCGCAGCGACGCGACCGAAGGGAGCGCCCTTGAGGGACCGGCCCGACACGGAGAGACGATGAGACTGACGGGAAACCCCCATACGCATCCCTGATGCCGCCCGCGGGGCTCCCGCCCACCCGAAGCCACCCCGCACGCCCCACCGAAGCCACCCCCGCCCTACCCGAACCCCGCCAGCCCTCTCAGGCGCCCCGGAGAGGCTCGTCACCTCCGAAGGCGCCGCTATCGATGACCGTCGGCCCCGCCGGCCGCTTCGATGTTGTCGACCGCAGTGGTGAACTCGCGGCCGGACGCGCTGCGGATGTAGGCCAGTTCCATCCAGTGCTCGTGAGTGACGGAGTCCGAGGCGTTTTCGTTGATCACGGCCATCAGCTCTCCCTCGGCGCCGGAAGCGACGTCGCGGACACGACGCCGAAGGAGGCGGTGCGGCACATATGCGTACTGCTCACTCATTGACCGCCCCCTCGAAGGTGCTGACGAAGCGCTCCCAGCCGATCAGTGCCCGGCCGAGCAGATCCTCAGTGGGTCCGGCAACTGCGGCCACCCGCCCGGAGGGGGCGTCTTCAGTGGCGGCGTCGACCTCGGAGCTCGCGGTAGCGCGGGGAATCGGAGGCATGCAGATACTCCTCACTCACGAGACCGCCCTTTGAGCGACCTCTCTAGAGATATCTCCACTGCAGCTGATCAGGCCCCGTCTGTCAATACATCTCTAGAGACCCGGGCGGATCACTGGCGTGCATGGCCCAACTCCGTAAGTGCAGTGACCGATCTTCGGCCCTAGGGTGTCTAGAGAAGCGAAGGAGTGATCGTTCGATGACCAGTCAGGGCAGCACCCGCCAGCCGAAATACCAGCGGATCGCTGATGCGCTGAGGGCGGCCATCCAGTCGGGTGAATACGGTCCGGGCGACCGTTTGCCGGGCGAGAACGACCTCATGGCGGCGCATAGCGTCGCGCGGATGACCGCGCGTCAGGCCCTCGGCGTGCTGCAGAACGAAGGCCTCGTGGAGGCGCGCAAGGGTGCCGGCGTGTTCGTCCGGGCGTTCAAGCCCCTGCGGCGGCGCGGCATTCAGAGGCTGGCGCAGGAGCGGTGGGGCTCGGGTCGCTCCGTCTGGTCCGCCGACACCGAGGACCGCGAGCTCCTCGTCGATCAGATCGAGGTGCGCGAGGAAGAGGCGGGTGGCCGCATCGCAGACGCCCTCGGCCTTCCGGCAGGGTCCCGGGTCTGGGTGCGCAGTCGCCGCTTCGTGCTGGACGGCAAGCCGGTCCTCTTCGCGACGTCGTACCTGCCGTCGGACGTCGTCGACGACTCCGCCGTCACCCAGGCCGACACCGGCCCCGGTGGGACGTACGCGAGGCTCGCCGAGCTGGGGCACGAGCCCGTTCACTTCCGTGAGGAGATCCGGTGCCGGATGCCTTCAGCCGATGAAGCCGAGCGGCTCTCGCTCTCCATGGGCACACCGGTCATTCAGATCGTCCGCACCGCGTTCGCCGAGGGTGGGCGGGCCGTCGAGGTCAATGAGATGACCCTGGACTCCGCTTCCTACGTGCTGGAGTACGACTTCGACGCCTCGCCTGCGCGGCCGGCCACCCCGTAGCGGGAGGCGGCGTCAGGGACGGGGCGCGGCTCGGTCGGATTCGCTGCGCAGGACGCAGAATTCGTTGCCTTCCGGGTCGGCGAGGACCGCCCAGCCGGAGCCGTCGGGATTGCGGTGGTCGGCGACGAGGGTGGCGCCTAGGGCGAGGAGCCGTTCCACCTCCTGGTCGCGCGAGGTCTCGGGGCGCAGGCAGAGGTGGATCCGGTTCTTGGTCCTCTTGGGCTCGGGCACCTGGTTGAAGTACAGCACCGGGCCGTCCGCCAGGAGTACCTGGGTCTCCCGGTCGCCCGGCTTGTCCTCCGGATGCAGGGGACGGTCGGTGACTCGGCTCCAGAACCGGGCCAGCTCGTAGGCGTCCGTACAGTCAATCGCCACGTTCTGCAGTACTGAGGTCATGCGTGTCTGTCTCCGTCCTCGCTTCCGGGTGCGCGTCTAGAACACCGACAGGCCCGTCAGGGTCGTGAAGCGGTCCAGGGCCGCCACGCCCGCCACCGAGTTGCCCTGGGCGTCCAGGCCCGGGCTCCACACCGCCAGGACGCACTGGCCCGGGACGACGGCGATGATGCCGCCGCCGACTCCGCTCTTGCCGGGCAGGCCGACGCGGTAGGCGAACTCGCCCGCCGCGTCGTACGTCCCGCACGTCAGCATCACCGCGTTGATCTGCTTGGCCTCGCTGCGGGTCAGGAGCCGGGACCCGTCCGCGCGCAGACCGTGGCGGGCCAGGAAGAGGCCGGCGCGGGCCAGGTCGGCGCAGCTCATCTCGATCGAGCACTGCCAGAAGTAGTGGTCGAGGAGGGTGGGCACCGGGTTGTCGATGTTGCCGTACGAGGCCATGAAGTGGGCGACGGCCGCGTTGCGGTCGCCGTGCTCCTGCTCGGAGGCGGCGACCTCGGCGTCGAAGCCGATGTCCGGGTTGCGGCTCTCGGCCCGCAGGAACTCCAGCAGTTCGCTGCTCGCGTCGCCCGTCAGGGTCTGGAGCCGGTCCGTGACCACGAGGGCGCCCGCGTTGATGAACGGATTGCGCGGAATGCCGTTCTCGTACTCCAGCTGTACGAGCGAGTTGAAGGGGTTGCCGGACGGCTCCCGGCCGACCCGCTCCCACAGGCTGTCGCCGCCCTCGGCCAGCGCCAGGGCGAGCGCGAAGACCTTGGTGATGGACTGGGTGGAGAAGGGCACCTGCCAGTCCCCCACCCCCCAGACGTTGCCGTCGAGGTCGGCGATGGCCATGCCGAACCGCCGCGGGTCCACGGAGGCCAGCGCCGGGATGTACTCGGCAGGGGTGCCGCTGCCCACCAGCGGGGCGAGGTCGGCCGCGATCTGCTTCAGCAGGGGCCCGTAGTCCACGGGTGCAACGTCGGGCACGGGTGTCAGACCTTGGTGCCCCGGTGCAGCGCGACGATGCCGCCGCTGAGGTTGCGCCAGGCGACCTTGGACCAGCCGGCCTTCCGCAGCAGGCCGGCGAGCTCGGGCTGGTCGGGCCACGCGCGGATGGACTCGGCCAGGTACACGTACGCCTCCGGGTTGGAGGAGACGGCGCGGGCCACCGGCGGCAGGGCGCGCATCAGGTACTCCGTGTACACCGTGCGGAACGGCGCCCAGGTGGGCTGCGAGAACTCGCAGATGACGACCTGGCCGCCGGGCTTGGTCACCCGGTACAGCTCGCGCAGGGCGGCGTCGGTGTCCTGGACGTTGCGCAGCCCGAAGCTGATCGTGACGGTGTCGAAGGCGTCGTCCTTGAAGGGCAGCCGGGTCGCGTCGCCCGCCGTCAGCGGCAGCCAGGGGTTGCGCTTCTTGCCCTCGCGGAGCATGCCGAGGGAGAAGTCGCAGGGGACGACGTACGCGCCCGTGGCGGCGAAGGGCAGCGAGGACGTCGCGGTGCCGGCGGCCAGGTCGAGGACGTGCTGTCCGGGGCGCGCGCCGACCGCCTTGGCGACCTCCTTGCGCCACAGCCGGGCCTGGCCGAGGGAGAGGACGTCGTTGGTGAGGTCGTAGTTCGCCGCGACCCGGTCGAACATGGAGGCGACTTCGTGCGGCTGCTTGTCCAGGGATGCCCTTGTCACTGGCGTTCGCCCCTCGGTGTGCGATGCGGATCGGCGGGTGGGTACGGTCCCATCCTCTCAGGCTGCGTCGCCCCCGGCGGCGGGGGCTCCACCGCTGCCGCAGAACTGGTCCGAAGGACAGTTACGCCGCCGCCCCGCGGCCGCGTTGACTGGCAGCGTGCGGCCCGGTGAGGGTCACCCGCCGGATCAGGGCCCGAAGCGTGGCAGGTCCGGCAGCGGCCGCCGCGAACAAGGGGCTTCACGATGCCGGCAGGCCAATCCACCGGTCGCTCCAGCCGTAGCGGACCGCGCGCCCGGCGCCGGGCGCAGCGGCGCAAGCGGCTGCGGCGCACCGTCCTGATCGGCTCGGTGGCGCTGGTCGCGCTCTCGGGGACCGCGTACGCGCTGCTGCCCGAGGACGGCGCCGGCCCGCGCGCCGGGAGCCGGCCGGCGGTCCGGCCCGAGCAGCGGGAGGAGGCGCAGGGGTCGGACGGCGCCGGGAAGCCGGCGGCGCAGGGCGGCACGAAGGCTCCCGCCCCGGTGAAGTCCTCCGCCTCGCCCGGCAAGCAGCCCCCGGCCTCGCCCGCGCCGACCACCGGCGCACCCGCGGCCCCCGGCGGGCCGGGCGCCTTCACGGCTTCCACCGCCTCCGGCCCGGCTCAGGGCAAGGGGACCGCGCTGCGCTGGCGGATCGAGGTCGAGGAGGGCAGCGGCGTCGACCCGGAGGCCGCCGCCCGCTCGGTGGAGGCGATCTTGGGGGATCCGCGCGGCTGGACCAGGGATCCGGCGTACGGGTTCCAGCTGGTCGGGGCCGGCCAGCCGGTGGACTTCACCGTCAAGATCGCGACGCCGTCCACCACGGACCGCCTGTGCGAGGTGGTCACGCCCGAGCTCATCGGTGAGACCAACTGCCGCGCCGGGCACACCGTCGTCGTCAACCTGAAGCGGTGGCAGGAGGGTTCGCCGCAGTTCAGCGGCTCGGTGGAGGAGTACCGGGCGCTGATCGTCAACCATGAGGTCGGGCACGAGATCGGCCGCGAGCACGAGACCTGCCCGGGCCCCGGCCAGCCCGCGCCCGCGATGATGCAGCAGATCAAGGGCCTGCTCGGCTGCAAGTCCAATGCCTGGCCGTACGACGAGAACGGAACTTATCTGTCCGGTCCGCTCGTCCCCTAGGGGGGAGAGCCGGCCGCGGAGGGTCGCCGGCCGGGGGGAGTGGAAACCGTGCGCGTCGTCAGCTTCAGCGTTCCCGCGTGGTTCCCGTCGTACGAGGAGCCCGCCCGGGAGCCGGCCGCAGCGCAGCAGCTGATCACGACCGGGGTGCAGTTGACCGAGCAGGAGTCGGCCGTGTTCCTGTGCCTGGCCACCGGCGCCTCCAACAAGGAGCTCGCCGTCGAGCTCCAGCTGTCGGTCAGCACGGTCAAGTTCCACGTCGTGAACATACGGGCCAAGCTCGGCGGGATCAGCCGCCTGCAGGCCTGCCTGCTCGCCGCCCTCGCCCGCGAGGAGGACGCGCGCCTCAGCGGCGGCGGTGGAGCAGCCTGCCCCCGATGACCGTGGCCACGCACGTGGTCGCGCCCCGCTCCAGCAGCTGCGCCTCGTCCGCCACCGCGAACACCGCGAAGCGGGCCGCCGCGCCCGGCTCCAGGATCCCGTGGAAGGCCTCCCGGGCCGCGTCCCGCCCGGCGAACGGATCCAGGGCGGGCAGCCCCTCGTACGGCGCCGGGGGCAGGACCGTCAGCCCCGAGCGGACCACCGCCGTGCGCACCGCCGGGCTCGTGAAGCGGCCGCACACCGCCACCACGCCGCGGGCGAGCAGCCGCTGGGTGCCCCGCCGGGCGCTGTTGCCCCGCCGCGGCTCGGTCAGCTTCAGCGCCTCCAGCGCGTCCGCGCCGCGGATCGGGTCGGCGCCGAGCTCGGTGACCTCGTACGGGTCGTCCGGGTAGTACGTCCGCTCCAGCAGCTCGTCCGCCCCGCGCACCAGCAGCCCCGGGGTGAGCAGCCCGGGCCAGCGTCGGACGCGGGCGTGCGGATGGACCGCGCACAGGTCCCCGTACGGTCCCACGCGGGTGATCCGGTCGCCCTCGACGAGGACCGCGCCGCCGGGGAGCGGCGCGGATCCGGGCCCGGTGACGAGGAGTTCGGCGGTGTGAAGCGTCAGCATCGGTTCGTCAGCATCGGTTCATCGGCATCGGTTCATCGGCATCGGTTCGGACGCGTCAGTTCGAGGAGATGAGCTTCAGCTCGGGGTGCGCGGTGCCGCCCTCGATGGCGGTGGAGGAGATGTGCGAGACGACGCGGTCGTCGACCGGGTCGTTCGCCGGGTCGTCGTGGACGAGCAGGTGCTCGTACGTCGTCGCGCGCTGCGCGGGCGTGCGGCCCGCCTTGCGGATCAGGTCGATGATCTCCTGGCGGTTGGAGCGGTGCTTGGCACCGGCCGAGGAGACGACGTTCTCCTCCAGCATGATCGAGCCGAGGTCGTCCGCGCCGTAGTGCAGCGAGAGCTGGCCCGCCTCCTTGCCGACGGTCAGCCAGGAGCCCTGGATGTGGGCGATGTTGTCGAGGAACAGGCGCGCGATCGCGATCATGCGCAGGTACTCGAAGATCGTCGCCTGGGTGCGGCCCTTGAGGTGGTTGTTCTCGGGCTGGTAGGTGTACGGGATGAAGGCGCGGAAGCCGCCCGTACGGTCCTGCGTGTCGCGGATCATCGCGATGTGCTCGATGCGCTCGGCGTTGGTCTCGCCGGTTCCCATCAGCATGGTGGAGGTGGACTCCACGCCCAGCTCGTGGGCGATCTCCATGATCTCCAGCCAGCGCTCGCCGGACTCCTTGAGCGGGGCGATCGCCTTGCGCGGCCGCTCCGGCAGCAGTTCGGCGCCGGCGCCCGCGAAGGAGTCGAGGCCGGCGGCGTGGATGCGCTGGATGGCCTCGCGCGCCGAGACGCCCGAGATGCGGGCCATGTGGTCGACCTCGGACGCGCCGAGGGAGTGGATGACCAGCTGCGGGAAGGCCTTCTTGATGGCGGAGAAGTGGTGCTCGTAGTACTCGACGCCGTAGTCCGGGTGGTGCCCGCCCTGGAACATGATCTGCGTGCCGCCGAGCTCGACGGTCTCCGCGCAGCGGCGCAGGATGTCGTCGAGGTCGCGGGACCAGCCCTTCTTCGTGTCCTTGGGGGCCGCGTAGAAGGCGCAGAACTTGCACGCCGTGACGCACACGTTGGTGTAGTTGATGTTCCGCTCGATGATGTACGTCGCGATGTGCTCGGTACCGGCGTAGCGGCGGCGGCGCACCGCGTCGGCCGCCTGGCCGAGCGCGTGCAGCGGCGCGTGGCGGTAGAGGTCGAGCGCCTCTTCCTTGGTGATCCGGCCCCCCGCGGCGGCGCGGTCGAGGACAGACTGGAGAACGGCCTGGTCGGTCACCGGTGAGTCACCTTTCGGCGGTGTGTCTGTGTCAAGGTCCGGACCGATCCAGCCTACGCCAGGGGGTCCGGCGCGCTTTCAGGGGCTACGGGTGAGATCGCCCTCGGGGTTCCCGGCCGGGCTGTCGCCCGACTTGTAGTGGAGGGTCCCGTTGGCGTTGAGGGTGAAGCGCTCGTCGGCGGAGCCGTTGGAGCAGACCCCCGGGGCCGGGTTGGGGCCGCCGGCGGTGTCCAGGACGAGCGAGCGGTCGGTGGCGGAGGCGAGCTTCCAGTCGCCGCTGCAGTCGGTGCCCAGCACGGCCAGGACCGACTTGTCCCTGGCGACGACCTCGCCGACCTTGCCGCCCTTGATGGTGATCTCGAACTCGCTGGCGAGGCCGAGGCGGGCGGTGGTGACCGTGCCCTTCCAGGTGCCGATGAGCTCCTTGGGGACGTCCGTGCGGGTTCCCCGGGGCGGCTGGCCGTCGCCCTGGCCGGACGGGGTCGCGCCCGGCGCCTGGGAGGCGGGGCTGGAGGCGGCGGGCCCCGGGCCGGAATCGGCCAGGTCCCGCCCCTTGTCGCCCTGGCCGGGCAGCAGGCCGAACCCGTACAGCCCGCCGGACAGCGCCGCGAGGACGGCGGCCGCGGCGAGCACGAGGGTGCAGCTGAAGCGGCGGCCGGCCGCGCGCAGGCTCATCTGCCGCCCGTCGGGCGCGGTCCGCGGCTGCGGGACCCCGCCCGCGCCGCCGCCCGGGGCGGTCTCGGGGGGAGTGCCGTACGGGCCGGCCTGCAGACCGACCGGGCCGACCGGGCCGACCGGGCCGTACGGGCCGTACGGGCCGCCCGCCGCCCGGTCCGCGGGTGCCGGACCTCCCGCCCCGCCCCCGTACGAGGGGTCCGGTGCGCCGAAGCCGGCCACCGCCTGGCCTCCGTAGGACGGGGTCGTGAAGGGGACCGGGCCCGAGGGGGCGTCGGAAGCGACCGCGCCGAACCGGGCGGCCGGTTCCGGGCCACCGGAGGCGTCGGCGTCCAGGTCCAGCAGGGCGACCGCGGCGCGGCTGGCCTCCTCGACCAGGGGGGCCGGCAGCCAGCCCGGGGCGCCCAGGGCCGCGCCGAGCGCCGCCGCGACCGCCTGCGGGGCCGGCCGGTCGGCGGCCGCCTTGGCCAGGCAGGCCGCGATCAGCTCGCGCAGCTCACCGGCCGGGAGCGCGCCGAGCTCGGGCGGCTCGTGGACCACCTTGTAGAGGAGGGTGGCCGAGTTGTCCCCGGTGAACGGCGGCCGTCCGGTCGCCGCGAAGGCCAGGACGGCGCCGAGCGAGAACACGTCGGCGGCCCCGGTGACCCCCTTGCCGAGGATCTGCTCGGGCGACATGTAGCCGGGCGAGCCGACCGAGACGCCCGTGGACGTCAGGGAGGCGGTGCCGTCCGTGGCCCGGGCGATCCCGAAGTCGATGAGCCGCGGCCCGTCGAGGGTGAGCATCACGTTCGACGGCTTCACGTCCCGGTGTACGAGTCCCAGCCCGTGCACGGCCACCAGGGCGCGGGCCAGCCCCGCGCCGACGGCCCGTACCGAGGTCTCGGGGAGCGGCCCGTGCGCGGCCAGCGCCCGGTCCAGGGAGGGGCCCGCCACGTATCCGGTGGCCACCCAGGGCACGGGGGCCTCGGGGTCCGCGTCCAGGACGGGCGCGGTCCACTCGCCGCCCACCCGCCGGGCTGCCTCGACCTCGCGGCGGAACCGGGCGCGGAACTCCTCGTCGGTGGCGAAGTGCGGGTGCACGATCTTGACGGCGACGGTCCGGCCGCCCGCACTGCGCCCCAGGTAGACCCGGCCCATCCCACCCGCGCCGAGCCGGCCGAGCAGCCGGTACGCGCCGATGGTCCGCGGTTCGCCGGCTTCGAGCGGCTGCATCGCGTCCCCCAATTCCCCGTGATCGCGGGCGCCTTGTGCCGCCCGGCCATGCAGCACCCTAGGGGGTGTCTGGTGGGTCGGGCCCGGGGGAAGGGGCTGTCACCCCTTTTGCATTTCCCGGCCGCCGCCCGGAATGCGAAAGGGGCGTGAATTCGCGCGTAACCCCGCATCACCCGGCCCCGCCCTTTGACCTGCCGCCGGGTAATCCCGGTCAGCGCTCCTGAACCACCGTGCTCAGGAGCTCTACGGCGACATCGGCGGGATAGCCCGTCGTCGGGCCGGTACGGCGGGCGAATTCCCGTACGCCGGCCAGTTGCTCGGGGCCGAAGCGGAAGTCGAGCGTGGTGAAGTACCGTTCCAGCAGCTCCGCGTCGAACGCCTCCCAGCGGGCCGCCTGCTCGGCCACCTTGGTGACCTCCTCCAGGGAGACGTCCCGGGAGGCGAGGAAGGCCTCGTGGACCTTCTGCACGACGACGGGCTCGCGGGCGAGGTAGTCCTTGCGGGCGGCCCAGACGGCGAAGACGAACGGCAGTCCGGTCCACTCCTTCCACATGTGTCCCAGGTCGTGCACGGTCAGCCCGAGCCGGGGTGCGTCGTGGAGCGAGGCACGCAGCGCGGCGTCACCGATCAGTACGGCCGCGTCCGCCTCCTGCATCATCACCCCGAGGTCGGGGGGGCAGGTGTAGTAGTCGGGCCGGACCCCGTACTGCTCGGAAAGCAGCAGCTGAGCGAGGCGTACGGACGTTCGGGAGGTCGAGCCGAGGGCGACGCGGGCTCCGTCGAGCTGGTCCAGCGGCACCTGCGAAACGATCACGCAGGACATCACGGGGCCGTCGCAGCCGACCGCGAGATCGGGGAAGGCCACGAGCTGGTCGGAGTTCCTGAGGAACTCCACGAGGGTGATCGGGGCGATGTCCAGCTCACCGTCGACGAGGCGCTGGCTCAGCTTCTCCGGGGTGTCCTTGGTCAGCTCCAGGTCCAGCAGCGTGCCGGTTCGGGCGAGCCCCCAGTAGAGGGGCAGGCAGTTCAGGAACTGGATGTGGCCGACGCGGGGCCGGCTGCGGTAGACGTCCACATCGCGAGACTAGTCCCCGTGTGTCCGTCAGCCTTCGGGCGGGTCTCAAACGTCCGGGTGACGTGATCTTTCCCTCTGGTCTCGGCCGCAGGGTGCGTGCTAGGCTCGTCGCAAGTTGCAGTTTGGTTTCCCTTGCAGTACGAGGCCTGCGGAGAATGTGACCCGCAGGCTTTTGTAGTTTTCAGACTTCTTAGCAGGTTCTGGAGCAGGGCGACCCTTTGGCCCATAGGAGGGCTCATGGCTACCGGAACCGTGAAGTGGTTCAACGCTGAAAAGGGCTTCGGCTTCATCGCCCAGGACGGCGGCGGCCCGGATGTCTTCGTCCACTACTCCGCGATCAACGCCTCTGGCTTCCGCTCCCTCGAGGAGAACCAGATGGTGAACTTCGACGTCACGCAGGGTCCGAAGGGCCCGCAGGCGGAGAACGTCACCCCGGCCTAGTCGCCTGGGCCAACTCTCATCGCGGGTTGGAAAGCAGTACCCAAGGAGCCCTGCTCCTCTCTGCGCGAGCAGCGAGGAGCAGGGCTCCTGCCTTTGCCCTCCGGGGGAGGTGGCGGGGTATACGCGCAAGCCGCCCCGGCACCGTTGCAACGTGCCGGGGCGGCTTGCGTACACGAGTGGCCCTGCGGGCCCGGGGCAGCCGGAGCCTGGGCCTAGTTCGGGGCGGCCGGTGCTGTGATCGTGATCGACAGGATCAGGGTCACTCCCTGCGGGGTGGCCAGGCGCAGCTGGTAGGTGCCCGGGGCGAGGCCGGCGTCCGTGAAGAGCTCCGGCAGGACGATCCGGCCGTCGGCGCCGGTCTTGGCCAGCGGGACGGTGTAGACCTTCTTGCCGGTCTCGTCCTTGAAGTACGGCCCCTTCGCGGTCGCCGGGTCGGCCGGCACCCACGTGCCGTCCTTCTCCTCGCCCAGCCCGGCCACTACGCCGGCGACCGCGGCCGCCTTGCCCTTGGCCGTGGCGAAGACCTCGACGCCCTTGATGCTCGTACCGGCGACCGCTTCCAGCGGCTTCGAGCCGTCCGGGCGGGACAGCAGGTCGGCGACCGGAGCCGTGACGCGTCCCTCGAAGTTCACCGTGAGCCTGCTCGTGGTGTCGTAGGCCGAGGCGCGCAGCGTGAAGGTACCCGGGGTGGCGCCCGCCTTCAGGCCGGGCGCGGCCGCGATGCCGTCGGCGTCCGCCTTGACCGACACGGACTTCTCCGAGCCGAAGAGGGTGCCCGTGGCGTCCTCCTCCACCGTGAAGATCACGTCCCGGCCGGCGGCGGGCTTGCCGTCGCTGAGGACCAGCTTGACCCGCGGGACCACGGTGAAGGCCGTTCCGGCCTCGGCCGTGAGGCCGGGCCCGTCGAGCACCGTCAGGTCCTGGAGGTGCGGAGCGGGCTTCTCCGGGGTCGGGGTCGGGGTCGGGGTGGGGGTCGGGGTCGGCGTGGGGGTCGGCGTCGGGGTCGGCTTCGGCTTGGGAGCCGGGCTCGGCGTGTACGGCGTCTGCGGCGGGGTGGGCCGGGTGCCCGGCTGCGCCGGCGGGTAGTTGCCCGCGGGCGGGTTCGGGACCTCGGCCGCGCCGCCGTTCTGGTACTGGCGCATGAAGCCGAGCACGGTGTTCACGTACTCGCGCGAGTTGTTGTAGCTCAGGATCGCCGCGTCCAGCTTGCCCTGGTTCGACAGGTCCCGGTCGCCCGCGCACAGGTAGAGGCCCGCGCCCAGCGCCGCGTCGTAGATGTTGTTCGGGTCGCGCTTGGCGTCGCCGTTGCCGTCGGCGCCCCACGTCGCCCACGTGGAGGGGATGAACTGCATCGGGCCGACGGCCCGGTCGTACACCGCGTCCGCGTCCCACTCGCCCTTGTCGGTGTCGCGGACCTCGGCGAAGCCGTTGCCGTCGAGGCGGGGGCCGCGGATCGGCTTCTCGGTGTAGCCGTCGGCCTTGAGCCCGTAGCCGGAGGCGTGGACGGACTCGACGCGGCCGATGCCCGCGAGCAGCTGCCAGGGCAGCTTGCAGCCGGGCAGCGCGGCCGCCACCGCCACCTCGGCGCGGTGGTAGGCGTCGAGGGCGGTCGCGGGTATCCCGCTCGCACCCTCCGGCGCGCCCGTCCCCGCCGGGGGCGGGTCGGCGACGATGTCGGGCAGGTCCAGCCGGGCGTCACCGCGGTCGGCGGCCTGCGGACTGTCCGGAGTGGGCTCGGACTCTCCCGCGTCGGCGGTCGACGGACTGGTCACGACCGCGGCGGTGGTCAGGCTGGCCGCGAGTGCGGCCGTGCACAGGACCTTGCGCGAGGTGTTGACGAGGTGACGGTGAAGCGGCTTCACAGTGCGGCGATCCCCCCAGGAGCCGTCAAAGGCGTACGGCCGGACTGACCGTGAATATCCACTGTCTATCAGGTCTTCGCAGGGGACTCGCCGTCCACCCGGCAGATGTGACGCACCATTCGTCTCAGCTTCACCCGCATCTCGTGACAGAACGAACAGCGCGCCCAACTCCCTGCCCGGATTACCCCGGTGGCCGCCGGTTTGGACGGCCCCCCTGGCACCAAGGAGCCCCGGCCGCCGCTCTTCGCGGTGACCGGGGCTCCGGGCGGTGCGGTACGGCGGCCCTAGCCCTGGGTGAAGTAGCCGAGCAGGTCGGTGATCACGTGGTTGCTGCCGCCCCAGCTGTTGAAGATGCTGACCTTGCCCTCACCGGCAGGGGTGATGACGTGGTTGGGGATGGTCGCCCCGGGCAGGGTGTTGAGGCTGCTCGCGTCGGTGCGGGCGGTCCCGTACCCGTGGACGGTGAGGAAGCCGGCGCCGGTGGTCTCGGTCGCGGTGACGTTCAGGGCCGCGCCGATGGCGTGGGCGGGCAGACCGGTGACGGTCGTGGTGGCGCCCGGGGCGAGCTTGCCGGTGGTGCGGGTGTCGGCGAGGCGGTTGGGGACGACCGGGGTGAAGAGGGCCTTGCCGTCCTTGCCGTAGTAGCCGACCGCGTCCAGGATCAGGTGCGTCGAACCGGAGTTGTTGTACAGGGTGATGGTGCCGTCCGGGCCGACCGGGACGATGGCCTGGTTGGACTTGTCCTTGCCCGGCTCCGGGTTCAGGTTCGAGGTGGTGGGCCGCTTCGCCGGGTCCGGGTAGGCGATCACGTGCGTGTTGGCCGTGGTCCCGGTGCTCGTCAGGTTCAGCGCGACGGCGGCGGCGTCGGCGGGAACGCCGTTGACACCGGCGACCTTGACGGTGCGGGTCTGCCCGCCGCCCAGCGCGCCGCCCGCGGTGCGGGTGTCGGTGACGCGGGTCGGGGTGATCGGGCTGAACCGCTGCCCGATGTTGGGCTGGTAGTAGCCGACGAAGTCGACGACGAGGTGGGCGCGTCCGGCGTTCAGCTGGGCCAGCACCTTGCCGTAGGCGGCGACGGGAACGGTGACCGTGTTGGAGGCGGTGCCGCCCGCCTTGACGTTGACGTTCGAGGTGGCCGGACGCGTCTGGCCCGCGGGCCAGACGTTCAGGTGGGTCTCCTGGGTGGCCTCGGTGACCGTCACGTTCAGGACGGCCGCGGCCATGCTGCCGGACAGGGCGTGGCCCTGCGCGAAGCCCGCGGGCAGGGTGACGGGGGTCGCGCTGCCGCCCTGAAGCGGGGTGCCGGTGGTGCGGGTGTCCAGCACGCGGAACGGCTCGGTGGCCACGTACCCGGAGGCGGTGTAGTCGACCCGTACGGTCTTGCTGACCGTCGACTGCGCACCCTTGGAGTCCTGCAGGGAGACCGTCACCTTGTAGTCGCCGGGCTGGCTGTAGGTGTGGGAGTAGGCGCGGTCCATGTGGTCGCTGTGATCGTAGGTACCGTCACCGAAGTCGACTGCCACGCGCTGCACCGGCCACGTCGCCGCGGTGGCGGGCCGGGGGTCGATCGCGACGGTCAGCGGGGCGATGAACTCCATCGGGTTGTCCGTGGTCGGCAGCACCGGCGTGGCCGTGAAGCCCGCCGTCAGGGGGCCGACCGCGGTCACCTTGGCCGTCTTCTCCGAGGAGAACTCCTGCCCGACTCCGTTGACCGTGGTCACCTTGACCATGCATTCGCACGGCGAGCCGTAGACGTGCTCGGCGGTCAGCTTCTGGGTGACGACCGGGGCCGTACCGTCGCCGAAGTCGTAGCGGTAGGTGCGCCCCGTGAACCAGGTGCTGTCCGGGGAGGCTATCGCCTTCACCGTGGTGCCGACCGGCGCCCAGTCCTGCTCAAGCACCAGCCGCACGCCCCGGAGGTCGTCCTGGGTCTCCATGTGACCGCGGTCGATGTACCCGCCGTTCTTGCCGGTGTTGGGCACGCGCGGGTCGTCCGCGATGGGCTGGTTGCCGTAGTCGGTGGGCAGCACGCCGGGAGCCGTCGGGTCCCCGGAGTCGATCGCGGCCGCGCCGGCCACCTCCTCCCCGTCCTGCTGCTGGAGCGTCGGGACCAGGAGGTCGTGCGCGCCCTGGCCCGTGGCGGCGAGGAAGGCCGCCTGGGTCGCGTAGGCGGTGCCGGCCCACTTGTAGGCCGTCCGGTCGCCCTCGGAGCGGCCGGCGTACAGGTTGTAGTCGACGCGAGTGCCCGCCGTCGCGCTCGGCGCCACCGCGATGCCGTGCCGCGGATCAGGCGTCGGGCACGCGGTCGCGGCCCGGGCGGAGATCACGTTGTTGAACACGCCGGAACCGGACGACGCGCCGTCGAGCGAGACGGCCGCCTCGCAATCGAGGTAGATCGTGTTGTTCGTGACGATCGTGCCGGGTGCGTCGTACGCGGCGACCGCGCCTTCGATGTAGCCGTGGAGCACATTGCGGCTCAGCACGGTGCCCCGCGCCCCGCCCTCGATCTGGACGGTGGTGGTCACCCGGCTCCGGGTGAGGCGCACGTCCGTGCTGCCGCCGTCGATCGCGACGGCGATGTACGGACCGGTGGAGTACATCCGGTCCAACTCGATGTCGGCGGACCCGGTGACCTTGACGCCGGCGTGGGTGCGCAGCCCGCGGACCACCACGTGGGAGGCGCCGGTGACGGTCAGGGCCTTGTCCGTCCCCAGCTCCGCCTGCTCGGTGTGATCCGACCCGTCGGAGACGAAGGCGATCGGCTTGCCGGGCTCCCCGGAACGATTGAGGGTGACGGCCTCGTTGTACACGGACGGCTTGATCCGCACGGTCTGCCCCGGCTGTACGACCTTGGCCGCGGCCGAGATCGTGCAGAAGGGCGCGGCCTGCGAGCCGGCGCCGCTGTCCGTGCAGTTGGAACCTTGGGTGCGGTTGACGTACAGGCTGGTCGGCGCATCGGCGGCCGCGGCGGCCGGAACACCGAGGAGGGCGACGAGACCTGCGGTGAGCAGGACCGTCGCACGAGTGGGACGCAACAGGGGGTTTCCTTCAACCAGAAGTGACGGGCAGCCACGACGGGAGCGGCGCCGCACGACTGGTAGACGTCCTGTTCCCCCAGCGACAGTCGGGCGCCCGCGACCCGCGGCGACTTGGATCATCATCCACCGGAAACCGGCCACGGCGGACAGGGAGGTCGATGTGATCCACATCACTGCGACACGGCCCAGAAGCACCGATGACTTTCGGGGAGCCCGGCGGTCTTCTTTGCGTACACACCGCAACGGACCAGAGGAGCGATTCACGTGCGCATCGTCATCAGCGAGTTCATCAGCCTCGACGGCGTCGTCCAGGCCCCGGGCGGCCCCGACGAGGACCGGGACGGCGGCTTCGCGCACGGCGGCTGGTCGCACCCCTTCTTCGACCCGGAGGTGATGGGCGGTGCCATCAGTGAGGCGACGAAGAAGACCGAGGCCCTGCTGTTCGGGCGCCGCACCTGGCAGACGATGGCCGCGGCCTGGCCCGAGCGGGCCGGCGACCCCTTCGCCGACCACATGAACTCGATCCGGAAGTACGTCGTGACCGGCACCCTGGGCGACGAGGACCTGACGTGGAACAACACCACGCGCATCCCCGGCGACCGGACCCTCGCCCGCATCCGCGAGCTGCGCGAGCGCGAGGGCGGCGACCTGGCGGTCATGGGCAGCCCCACGCTCGTGCGCAGCCTGCTCACCGAGGGCCTGGTCGACGAGCTCAACCTGATGATCATCCCGGTGCTCCTCGGCGGCGGTAAGTCGATCTTCCCCGAGGACGGTGGGCTGCGCGCCCTCGAACTGGTCTCCACGACCACCAGCTCCACGGGCGTCCACGTCTGCACCTACCGGCCGGCCCACACCGGCTGAGGCGTCCGTCGACCCAGCCTTCAACCGGGTCCGGCAAGAGCGGTCCACCCCTATGGACTCGCCGGGCTTGCCGGGGGGGCGGGGCCGCTCGCAGGGTGGGGGAGGGGCAGGCAGGTCCAGCCGCTCCGCCTGACGAGGCCGACGCGGTGATGGTGACGGCCGGGCCTCCGCGCCGGGAAGGAACGGCAGTCATGATCCTGAAGTCCTCGAAGGACCGAGCGAAGGCCACGGAAGACGGCACGCGCCACCAGCACGACGCAGACGGGCACGGGAACGCGGCCGGCGGGATGCGCTTCCCCACCCGCGAGGACCTGGCCGGCATGCGGAGGCAATGGCGGGCCGACGGAGCGATCGATCCGGAGCAACTCTCCTTGCGCCTCGCCCGCTATGTGAGGGACCAGGAGCAGGAGCGGGAGCCGGTCGCTACGGCAGCCAATCCCCTGGTGCGCCTCGGGGGCAGGTTCGCGGAGCGGACCTCCACCGACTTCAAGGTCGAGACGCGCGGCCCCCGGGCACGGCTCGCGGCGCACGACTGGCTGGACGTCCTGATCCAGTCGTTGAGGCGTACGCGCCTCGACCACAGGGACCTGGGCGCTTCTGGGCGCAAGGAGTTCAACGACGCGTTGAAGGCCGCGTACGCCCGGGGTGACTACCCGTGGCTCGCCGCTTGGCACGAGGACATGAGCCACCGCATGCACACCATGGCTCACGTCGGCCCCGCCGGTACCCAGCGGTTCCTGCCGTGGCACCGGATCTACGTCTTCGGGCTGGAGGAGTTCCTGCGCACGACGCACCCGACCCTCAGGGTGCCCTACTGGGACTTCGCGAACGACCACAGCCGACCCGACTGGGTCTGGCAGCCGCCGGACGTCGAGCGCCACCCACCGGGCGAGCAGGGCGGGTCCCTCCCCGATCAGGCCACGATCGACACGATCCTCCTCAAGTCGACGTACACGGACTTCACGACGAGTCTGGAGTTCGACGCCCACAACGGGGTGCACAACTGGTGCAACGGCACCATCAGCGACATCGCCCTGGCCGCGAAGGACCCGATCTTCTGGCTGCTGCACGCCAACGTGGACCGCATCTGGGACACCTGGCAGCTGACCCATGCGGGGAAGCCGAACGTCAGCGGGGTCGACGCCTATCTCGACCCCACGATCTACTCCACCGAGGACGTGAACGACATCAGCCAACTCGGGTACTCCTACTAGCCGGCCAGATGACGTCAGGACGTCAGGACGTCAGGGGACATCAGAAGACGAACGTCCCGATCCCGACGAGGGCGCCAGCCGCCATGCCCAGCACCAGGACGGCGACCATCCCGGCCAGCGCGGCGAAGAAGTACCCCTCGCCGTTCTCGACGCGCCCGTGCCGCGCACAGGCCGTCAGCCAGGCGGCCAGCGTCAGGAACGGCACGAGGAGCAGCCCGGCGCCGGTCCCGAAGTTGGCCACGGCGGTCCCGGACAGCTCGTACGCCCGGCCCCGCGCGGTCCGCACCTCCACCTCGGTCCCCGGCCGGTAGTCCTCGGCGGCGGTGGCCAGCACGATCTCGCGCTCCGCCTCACCGGGGCGCCGGGACGCGTACCACCCCGTGCAGTCCGTTCCGGTCGTGTACCCCTCGGCGTCCGTCCCCTCGTGGCACTCGTGCACCGAGACGACCCCGTCCACGGCGCCCACACCCACCACGGCGGCGATCTGCGGTCCGGGTAGCAGCCACGTCAGCCATCCGGCCACCCCGAGCGTCACCACCGCCCCCACCGCGGCCGCCCCGCGCCCCAGCTTCCGCACCCCACCCCGCATCACGGCCCCCTTCCCTGCTGCCGATACCCCCGGGCGCGACGGGACTAACGGCGGTGCGGGGCCGCGGGCGGTAGGGGGTGTCTGGCCCTACCCCCCGTACAGTCCCGCGATCTCCGTCGCGTACCGCTCCGCCACCGCGCCCCGCCGGAGTTTCAGCGTCGGGGTCAGCGTGCCCGCCGCGATCGTGAGGTCCTCCGGGAGGATGTGGAAGGCGCGGATGCGCGCCGGGCGGGAGACCGTGGCGTTGGCGCGCTCGACCGCCGCCTCGATCAGGGCGCGGACCGCCGGGTGCGCGGCCGGGGCGGGACCCGGGTCGAGTCCCTCGCGCTCGGCCCAGGCGGCGATCTCCTCCGCGTCCAGGGTGATCAGGGCGACCGGGTACGGACGGCGGTCGCCGATCATCACCGCGCGGGAGACGTAGCCCGACTGCTGGAGGGCGAATTCGACCTCGGTCGGGGTGAGGTTCTTGCCCGCCGAGGTGATGATCAACTCCTTCTTGCGGCCGGTGATGTGCAGGAAGCCGTCGGCGTCCAGCCTTCCCAGGTCTCCGGTGTGCAGCCAGCCGTCCCCGTCCAGCACCTCCGCCGTCGCCGCCGCGTTCGCGTGGTAGCCCGGGAACACCATCGGCCCCCGCGCCAGCACCTCCCCGTCCTGCGCGATCCGGACCTCGCAGCCCTCGATCGGGCGGCCCACCGACCCGTAACGCACCGCGCCGGGGTGGTTGAGGGAGATGACGCCGCCCGACTCCGTCATCCCGTACCCCTCGAACACGGAGATCCCGCAGGCCCGCAGGAAGTCCAGGGTGGCCGGGGCGATCGGGGCGCCGCCGGTGAGTGCCCACGTCAGCCGGCCCCCGAACGCGTCCCGGACGGGCGCGTAGAGGGTCTTCTCCGCCGCCTCCCAGTCCGACCGCAGGGCATCCGGCAGCCGGCCGGCCGCCGCCAGCACCCCCACCCGTACCGCCTCCTCGAAGCGCTCGCGCCCGCCCTCCTCGGACTCAGCCAGCGAGAGCACCACCGCATGCAGCTTTTCGAACAGCCGTGGCACGGACGGGAGATGGGTCGGCGAGATGACGACCAGCTCCGCGAGCACGTCCTCGATCCGACCACCGAAGTAGCACAGCTCCCCGCCCTGCAGCAGCGTCGTGTACTGGATCATCTGGGCGAGCATGTGCGCGAGCGGCAGGTACAGGTACGTCCTGTCCCCCGGCCCGCCCGTCATCAGCGGGAGGGTGGCGTCCTGGATCGCGCCCAGGTTCCCGTGGGTGAGGCGGCAGCCCTTCGGCACGCCCGTCGTGCCCGAGGTGTAGACGATCGCCGCGTCCGCGTCGGGGGTCACGGCCGCCGCCCGGGCGAGGAGTTCGGACTCGGGCCCCTTCGGCAGGGCGGGCAGCTCGTCCATCAGCACGACCGCGCGCAGGGCGGGCAGCCCGCCCGCACCGCGCAGCGCCTCGACCCGTTCCGCCTGCGGTCCGTCGTCGCAGACCACGACCACCGACTCCGAGTCGGACAGGACCCAGGCGACCTCCGCCTCCCCCGCCGTCGGGTACACGGGGACGAGGACCGCCCCCGCCGCCAGCAGCCCGAAGTGCGTGTACGTCCACTGCGGCCGGGTCTGCGCCAGTACGGCGACCCGCTCCCCGGCGGCCACGCCCAGGCCGATCAGCGCGCGCCCGACGGCCCGGACCTCCGCGCCCAGTTCCTCGTACGTACGGGTCCGCCACGGCCCGTCCGCGCCGTCGGGCGCGCGGAACCGCAGGGCGCTCTGCGGCCCGTACCGCTCCTGCGTCCACTGGGTGAACACCGCCAGCGTGCTCGGTCGAACGTCCATCGCCCGCCCTCCCGGTATGGGTGACCCCGATGAGCCCCGTCCGGTCCGACGCTAGGCAGCCGCAGGGCCCGGCGGCATGACCGGAAGCGTCACCCCCGCTGACCGCAGCGCTCATTGGGGCTACCGTCGGAGCCATGGGAAGGCGGACGATCACCGTGCACCATGTGCGCGCCCTGCTCGCGGGGGCCCGCGCCAGCGGCATCGACACCGTGCCGCTGCTCCAGGAGGCGCAGATCCCTCCGCTGCTGCTGGGCGACGACCGGGCGCGGATCACGCCCGCGCAGTTCGCCCGCCTCTTCCGGGCGCTGTACCGGACCACGCAGGACGAGTTCCTCGCGCTGAGCCCGGTCCCGAGCCGCCCCGGCACCTTCGCGATGATGTGTTACGCCTCGCTGGGCTGCGGTGATCTGGGCGCGGCCATGGAGCGCGCGGCCGTCTTCTACGGGCTGTTCCCGGGCGGACCCGAGCTGGCGCTCGAAGTCGAGGGAGACGAGGCCCGGTTCACCGTGCGCAACGCGTTCGCCCGGGACGAGGACCGGTTCCTGACCGAGTGCGTGCTCGCGATCTGGCACCGGCTGAGCAGTTGGCTGATCGGGCGCCGGATCCCGCTCGCGCACGCCGACTTCGCCTATCCCCCGCCGCCGCACGAGGACGAGTACGAGGTCCTCTTCGACTGCCCGGTCCGCTTCGGGCAGGACCGTACGGGCGCCGCCTTCGACGCGCACTGGCTGACCGCGCCGCTCGTACGGGACGAGGCCGCGCTCGACGCGATGCTGCGCCGCGCCCCCTTCGACCTGCTGTCGCGCCCGGAGTACGGGACCACGGTCGCGGAGCAGGTACGCCGGACCCTGACCCAGCGGCTGCGCACGTCGCCGCGGCTGCCCGCACTCGGGGAGGTGGCCGCGCGGCTGGCGGTGTCCCCGGCGACGCTGCGGCGCCGGCTGCGGCAGGAGGGCACGTCCTTCCAGGAGCTGAAGGACCACGTGCGGCGCGATGCGGCGATCGCGGGCCTGGCCGAGAGCGGCGAGCCGATCGCCGAGCTCGCCGCGCGGCTGGGCTTCTCGGAGGACACCGCCTTCCACCGGGCGTTCCGGCGCTGGACGGGAACGACGCCGGGGGCGTACCGCATCGCTTCGGGTGGCTGAGCGCCAGGTCATCCGCTTCCTGATAATCCGCGACGGATCGATTTCGCTACCCTGACCTTATGACACCGGACCTGTCCTACCTCCTGGACCACACCAGCCACGTACTGCGCACCCAGATGAGTGCCCAGCTCGGCGAGATCGGACTGACCCCGCGGATGCACTGCGTGCTCGTCCACGCCCTGGAGGAGGAGCGCACCCAGGCGCAGCTCGCCGAGATCGGGGACATGGACAAGACGACGATGGTGGTGACCGTCGACGCCCTGGAAAAGGCCGGCCTGGCCGAGCGCAAGCCGTCCGGCGCCGACCGGCGGGCGCGGATCATCGCGGTGACCGAGGAGGGGGCGAAGGTCGCCAAGGAGAGCCAGAAGATCGTCGACCGCGTCCACGGGAGCACCCTCGGCTCCCTGCCCGACGACGAGCGCGACGTGTTGATCCGTGCGCTGAACCGCCTGGCCAGGGGGCATCTGGAGACGCCGGTGGAGGGCCCTCGGACGGCCCGGAGGGCACGCCAGAAGGGGTAGCAGCCCGCGGACCACTCGATCCGTAAAAGATAGTCTGCAACAAAACTATCTGCTACGGTCTTTCCTGTTGCCCAGTCCATGACAGGAGAGACCGCAATGCCTGCCGCCACCGCACCGTCCTCCACGGCCACTCCCACCTCCACGGCCGCTCCCTCCGCCGCCGTTACCTCTCCGGCCGCTCCCTCCCGCTCGCGCTGGCTCGCCCTGGGCGTTCTCGCGACCGGCATGCTGATGACCGTCCTCGACGGCAGCATCGTGACCGTCGCCATGCCGGCCATACAGAGCGACCTCGGCTTCACCCCGGCCGGGCTGAGCTGGGTGGTCAACGCCTACCTCATCGCCTTCGGTTCGCTGCTCCTCCTCGTCGGGCGCCTGGGCGATCTGATCGGCCGCAAGCGGATGTTCCTCGCCGGCACCGGCGTGTTCACCGCCGCCTCCCTGCTCGCGGGCGTCGCCGCCTCCCCCGGGATCCTGATCGCCGCCCGCTTCCTCCAGGGCGTCGGCAGCGCGATGGCCTCGGCCGTCAGCCTCGGCATCCTCATCACCCTCTTCACCGAGCCGCGCGAACGGGCCAAGGCCATCGCGGTGTTCAGCTTCACCGGGGCAGCCGGCGCCTCGATCGGGCAGGTACTGGGCGGTGTCCTCACCGACGCGCTCACCTGGAACTGGATCTTCTTCATCAACCTGCCCATCGGCGTCGCGGCGGTCTTCTTCGCCGTGCCCGCCCTGCCGGGCGACCGCCGCCTCGGCCCGAAGGCCGGACCGGACACCCTCGGCGCACTGCTGGTCACTTCGGGCCTGATGCTCGGCATCTACGCGGTCGTCAAGATCGAGGAGTACGGGGCCGCTTCGGCCCGCACGATCGGCTTCGGGGGCCTCGCGCTCGCCCTGATCGCCGGCTTCTTCGTCCGCCAGGCCACCGCCGAGAACCCGCTCATGCCGCTGCGCGTCTTCCGCTCCCGCAGCGTCTCCGGGGCGAACCTGGTCCAGATGCTGATGATCGCCGCGCTCTTCTCCTTCCAGATCTTCGTCACGCTCTACATGCAGAACGTGCTCGGCTACGGCGCCGCCCGGACCGGACTCGCCATGCTGCCCGCCGCGGTCGTCATCGGGGCGGTCTCCCTGGGGGCCTCGGCCCGCCTGGTCGCCCGCTTCGGCGAGCGCGATGTCCTGCTCACCGGTCTGATGCTCCTCGTCGGTGTGCTCGGCCTGCTGACCCGGCTGCCCGGCCGGGCCGACCAGGTGAACTACTTCACCGATCTGCTCCCCGCGATGCTCCTCGCCGCCGGCTTCGGCCTCGCACTGCCCGCCCTGACCTCGCTGGGCATGTCCGGCGCCGAGGAGGAGGACGCAGGCCTGGCTTCCGGCCTCTTCAACACCACCCAGCAGATCGGCATGGCCCTCGGCGTCGCGGTGCTCTCCACCCTGGCCGCCTCCCGCACCGAGTCCCTCACCGCGGCGGGCCGCCCCACCGCGGAGGCCCTGACCGGCGGCTACCAGCTGGCCTTCGCGGTCGGCGCCGGGCTCATCGTCGCCGCCCTGACCGTCGCCTTCACGGTCCTGCGCCGCCCCCGGCGGACGTCCGAGCCGAACGGCTGAGCGGAGGGCCGAGCCAGTGGACACCGGTGGGAGCGCCGGATCGGCGCGGCGGGCGCGCGGCGGCGTGCGAGTCCGGGCCAGGAAAGGTGAGCTGCACGGTCAGCGACCTTCCTACCGGTCGGTCACTACCTTCACCTCACCTACCCCCCGCACGCATCGAGCCTCTGGGAGAACCGCCCATGCGTTTGCGAAGCACCGTCCTCGCAGCCGTGACCGCCCTGGCCCTCTCGGCCGGCGTCCCCGCCGCCGCCACCGCCGCCGCGGCCACCGACACGGACACCGACACGGCCGGGCTCGCGCCCGGCGACGTCGTCAGCAGCGCGCCCTCCGCCTTCCACCCGCTGCCCGGCCAGCCCACCAACACCAAGGCCTGGAAGATCCACTACCGCTCCACCACCGCCGACGGCGCCCCCAACGTCGTCTCCGGCACCGTGATCGTCCCGCAGGACGGCCGCACCGGCCCGCGCCCCCTGATCACGTACGCCGTCGGCACGGTCGGCCTCGGCGATTCCTGCGCACCGAGCAACAACCTCCCCAACGGCACCGCCATGGAGGCCAACCTCATCCAGCAGCTGACCCAGCGCGGCTGGGCCGTGGTCGTCACGGACTACGAGGGCCTCGGCACCCCGGGCGTCCACACCTACACCGTGGGCCCCTCCGCCGGACACGCCGTCCTCGACGCCGCGCGCGCCGCCCAGCGCCTGCCCGGGGCGGGGCTGTCACCGACCGGCCCGGTCGGCATCATGGGCTACTCGCAGGGCGGTCAGGCCAGCAGCTGGGCCGCCGAGCTGCACGGCTCCTACGCCCCGGAGCTCCAGGTGAAGGGCACGGCGACCGGCGGGGTCCCCGCCGACCTGCTGAAGGTGGCCGAGTTCAACAACGGCTCCTACGGCTCCGGGCTCATCTTCATGGCGGCCGCCGGACAGGACGCGGCCTTCCCGGAGCTGGACCTGGACTCCTACCTCAACCCGGCGGGCAGGCTGCTGGTCTCCGGCATGAAGGAGAACTGCGTGGCGATCGACGCGATCGCGGGCTCCTTCAAGCGGATCTCCGACCTCACCACGCGCGACCCCCTCGCCCAGCCGGACTGGCAGGCCCGCCTGAACGGGAGCAGGCTCGGACGCACCGCCCCGGCCGCGCCGGTGTACCAGTACCACGCGCTGGGCGACGAGTTGATCCCGTACGCGGTGGGCCGCGGGCTGCGCTCCGACTGGTGCGCGAGGGGCGCGAACGTCGAGTTCGACACCATCTGGGTCGGGGAGCACGTCAGCGGCGTGATCACGCAATCGCCGGCGGCCGGGAACTGGCTCGCGGACCGCTTCGCCGGGCGCCCGACCCGCGCCAACTGCTGACCGCACGCCGACCGCACCGCCCCGCCGGGTCCCTCTCCCTCACTCTCCGGCGGGGCAGGACCGCGTCCCCGACGGCAGCCGCCCGTCGATCAGGAAGCGGTCCGCGTACTCCCGTACGCACGGGGAGGCCGCGTAGCCGGTGTGCCCGTCGCCCTTGTAGTCCACGACCACCGCGGAGCCCAGCCGCTTCGCCGTCTCCTCCGTCCACTCGTACGGGGTCGCCGGGTCGCCGCGGGTGCCGATCAGCAGCATCCGCGGGGCGCCCGGGTGGTCGATCTTCCGGATGAAGTCGGTGCCGGCGGGGCGCCCGTAGCAGGCGAGCACGGTCCTCAGCTGGCTCGGCCCGAAGATCTTCGACGCCTGGAGGAACTCGCCCTCCAGGGCGGCCAGTTCCTTCTCCACGGCGGCCGGGGTGGCCCGGTCGTTGGAGCGGTCCGGATCGTCGGCGCAGTTCACGGCGACGAGGGCGGCCTCACCGTTGTCGGCGGGCACCGGCACCGTACCGGCGGCGCGCCCCGCACCCTCGCGGCGGCTGCGGCTGTCGGAGGGCGCTGCCGGACCGCCGAGCTGCATCAGCCCCACCGGATCGCCGTCCCGCTCGGCCATCGCCAGCGCCTCGGCGAGCGCGGGCCACATGCTCTTCGCGTACAGGGCCAGCGAGATCGAGGCGACGGCGTCCTGTCCGGTCACGAACGAGCCGTCGTGGCCCACCAGCGGCTCCCTGTCGAGCCGCGCCACCAGGGCGCCGACCTCCTCTTTGGCGCTGCGGATGTTGGTCCCATACACACAACCCTTCTGGTGGGTGCACCAGGCCAGGAAGCGTTCGAGGGCCCGCTGCTGGCCGCGCGCCGACACGAGTGCCTGCTCGGCCAGCGGTTCGGTGAGGGTGTCGACTCCGTCGAGGACCATGCGGCCGGTGTCGCGGGGGAACTGCGCGGCGTACACGGCGCCGAGCCGGGTGCCGTAGGAGAAGCCCAGGTAGTTGAGTTTCCTGTCGCCGAGGACCCGGCGCATCACGTCCATGTCGCGGGAGACGTTGACGGTGCCGACGTACGGGAGCACGGGGCCGGAGGCGAGCTCGCAGCGCCTGGCCACGGCGCGCAGGGCGGCCAGCTGCGCGGCGGCGTCCTCGCCGGCCGGCTCCTGTGCGGTCTGCTGCGAGCCGCCGCAGGAGATCGGCCCGCTGCGGCCCACCCCGCGCGGGTCGAAGGCGACGAGGTCGTACCGCTCGCCGAGGGCGGCGAAGGCCTTGGGGTCGGCGGCCAGCGCGGCCACGCCGGGACTGCCGGGCCCGCCGAAGTTCAGCAACAGGGAGCCGATGCGCCGCGCGCGGTCATTGGCCGCGATCCGCGCGAGCGCCAGCGTGATCGTCCCCTTGGCGGGAGCGGCGTAGTCGAGCGGAACCTCAACCGTCCCGCACCGCATCCCCCGGGGAACGCTCTCCCCGGGCCCCACCACACACGCCCCCCACCGGATCCGCTGCCCGTGAAACCGCGCCAGCGGATCGCCGCCGGTCGCGGGCGCGGCGGCCAGCGAGGCCACTATGAGGGCGCAGGCCGCGAGCGCGGCGGAGGCGCGGGAACGGTGCACTGCACCCTCCTCGGGGTGACCCCCCGGAGCCATCAGCCCACCCTAAACCGCCTCTGGCCCCCCCGCCCGCCCAGCCCAACACCCCGCAGGGCCCCGACCCCCACCACGTTCGGCCGATACAGACCGAAGCCGCCCGGGGCCGGGTGTGTGCCGGGGTGTCCCCGCAGGGCGCCGAACACACCACCGCCGCACCCCCCGACCCCCCGAACCGTTCGGCGCCCGAGGAGACACCCCGGCGCGCGCCCGGCCCCACCACAACCGCCCCCCAGCCCGGCCCGGCGCGGCCCAGCCCGGCCCGGCGCGGCCCGGCTCCGCCAGTCAGCTCCGCCCCGCCCGTCAGCCCGGCCCGCCGCCAGGCGTGCGGTACAGCTCGTCGATCCGGTCCGCGTAGTCCCGCGCGATCGCCCCCCGCCTCAGCTTCAGCGACGCAGTCACATGGCCGCGCGCCTCCGTGAAATCCCCCGGCAGGACCGCGAAGCGCCGGATCGACTCGGCCCGCGACACGAGCCGGTTCGCCTCGTCGACCGCCCGCTGGAGGTCCGCCAGCAGTTCCTCGTCGCGCACCAGCTCCCGCATCGGCACGCCCTGCTTCTTGTGCATCTGCCGCCAGTGCTGGAGCCCGTCCGGCTCCAGGGTGATCAGCGCGGCGATGTACGGCCGGTTGTCGCCGACCACCATGCACTGGCCGACCAGCGGATGGGCCCGCAGCCAGTCCTCCAGCGGGGCGGGCGCCACGTTCTTGCCGCCGGAGGTGATGATCAGGTCCTTCTTGCGGCCGGTGATGGTGAGGTACCCCTCGGCGTCGAGCTCGCCGATGTCACCGGTGGCCAGCCAGCTGCCGGCCGGAAGCGCGTGCCCGCTGTTCCAGTACCCGGCGAACACGTGCCCGCCGCCCAGCAGCACCTCCCCGTCGTCCGCGATCCGTACGGCGGTGCCCGGCAGCGGCCACCCCACCGTGCCGAGCCGGGGCCGCAGCGGATGGGTCACGGTGCTCGCGCCGGTCGTCTCCGTCAGGCCGTAGCCCTCGAACACCTCGATGCCCGCGCCGGTGTAGAACGCCGCCAGCCGGCGGCCCAGCGGCGAGCCGCCGCTGAGCACGTAGCGGACGCGCCCGCCGAGCGCGGCCCGGATCCGCCGGTAGACGAGCGGGTCGTACAGGGCCCGCGCGGCGCGCAGCCCCAGACCGGCGCCCCTGCCCTTGCCCTCCGCCGCCTCGCCGACGCGCTGCGCGATGCGGGCGGCCCGGTCGAAGGAGGAGGCCCGGCCCATCTTCTCGGCGGTGGCGCGCGCGGTGTTGTAGACCTTCTCCAGCACGTAGGGGATGGCCAGCAGGAAGGTCGGCCGGAAGCCGGCGAGGTCGGCGAGCAGGTCCTCGGTACGGATGCTGGGCGCGTGCCCCAGCTTCACGCGCGCCCGCATGCATCCGACGGCGACCATCCGCCCGAAGACGTGGCTCAGGGGCAGGAACAGCAGGGTGGAGGCCGGGTCCGTACTGACGGATCTGAAGACGGGGTGCAGCAGCTCCACCGCATTGTCCACCTGGGCGAAGAAGTTGGCGTGGGTGATCACGCACCCCTTGGGCTGCCCGGTGGTGCCGGAGGTGTAGATGAGGGTCGCGACGCAGTCGGGCCTACGGGCGGCCCGGCGCTCGTGCACCACCTCGTCGGGGAGGTGTTCCCCGGCCCTGACCAGCCGGCCGACGGCGCCGGTGTCGAATTCCCACAGGTGCGCCAGCCAGGGCAGGTTGGCCCGCTCGTTGCTGATCATCCGTGCCTGCGCGGTGTCCTCGACGGCGCAGGCCACGGCGCCGGAGTCCTGGATGATCCAGCGCGCCTGGAGGGCGGAGGAGGTCGGGTAGATCGGTACGGTGACCAGCCCGGCGGCCCATCCGGCGAAGTCGAGCAGGGTCCAGTCGTAGGTCGTACGGGCCATGATGGCCAGCCGGTCGCCCTCGCGCAGCCCTTCGGCGATGAGCCCCTTGGCGACGGCGAGCACCTCGGCCGCGAATTCGGCGGCCGTGACGTCGCGCCAGCTCCCGTCCTGCTCCTTACGGGCGAGCACCGCCTCGCGGGGGGCCTCCCAGGCGTTCTGGAAGGGGATGTCCCCGAGGGATCCCTGCTGCGGTACCGGCGCGAGCGCGGGGACCCGCACCTCGCGCACCACCCCGTCGACGACCCTCGTCACGGGCTCGACGGTGTCGACGGGCTTGACCGGCCTCAGTTCGGCTTCCACGGCGGGGTCTCCTCGGCTCGACTCTGGAGTTACCGCCGGTAATCTACGGAGGGGTAACCGCCCTGACCAGCCCTCCGGCCGTGCGGGGCCGAACCCACGCGACTCCTCCACACGACCCGCACCGACCGCACCCTGCCTGATCCCGGACGTCCGGACCGAGATGCTCAGGCGGCGGCGCGCGCCTCGGCCGAGCAGGTACGGCAGCGGCCCGGGTGCGGGGCACGGAAGGCGCGTTCGCAGCCGTCGCAGGTCTGGAACGGGTCCGGCCGTCTGCCCGGCCGGACCGCCGTCGCAGCCGGAGCAGCCGGGGCGGGCGGCAGGCACGGCGGGAGCAGCGCGGTGAGGCGGTACGCGAGCACGGCGGCGGGATGGTGCATGGGCGCGGGCAGGTTCGCGGCCAGGGCCCGTGCGACCGCGTCGGGGTCGAGCCCGCGCTCCAGCCAGACCGACGCGCGCGGCGCGAGCCGCTGCACGTCGCGCTCGGACAGCAGGAGCCGGGGGTCGTACCGCCGCAGCCCGGCGAGCAGACCGACCGCCTCAGGGTGCGGGCGCGGCTCCGCAGACGGCGGCGCGAGGGGTTCCGCCGCAGGCCGGGAAGCCTCCTCCGGTACGGGTTCCAGTACGGCCTCCGCTACGGGTTCCCCTACCGGAGGCCGCGGCGGGGGCGGGGGCGGCTCCGGGAGCGGCGGGCCGTCCGGCCCGACGGCCCCCGGCCTGTTGTGCGAGTACGTCCGGGTCACCACCCGCCCGCCCTCCAGCCGCTCCCGCCGCCGCTCCAGGTAGCCGTGCCGCTCCAGCTCCCGCAGGGCGGAGGCGATCCGCACCTCTCCCTCCGGGAAACGGCCGGCCAGGGCCTTGATGCCGACGGGGACCCCGTCCGGCAGCGACTGGATGTACGCGGCGACGCCGATCGCCATCGCGGACAGGTCGGGGTGCTGGAGGAGGTGGTTGCCCACCACGGTGAAGTGACGGGTGTGCGACGTGTTGACGTGGATGACACCGGATCGGGGGGTCCCGGAGGGAACACGGGACGAGGTGCGCGAGGGCGCGCTAGGGTGCTCAAGAGCCATCGGGAAGGTGTTGCTTCCTAGTTGGTCAGGCCCTCGACCGGGATGCCAGTCCCGCCGGGGGCCGTCTCATGTCTGCGGTTGTCGGGGCGAGCATATGCCCGCCAACCGGGCCGAAATCCAGTCCAGTTGGCACCTTTCACCCATCCGAGCGACGTGCGCCCGGTTTGGTTGGGTTGGTTGGTTCTTCCCCCCGGTTCTTTGGCTCCTTATGCGTCTAAGCACACCGGGACCCGGCTCCCCGCGACCCGGCGGCAAGCGGTCACGTCCGGGCGGCGCGGGCGGCGCGGGCGCTCGACAGCGCCTGGCCCAGTGCCAGCATGCTCAGGCCGAACATCGTGATGCCCAGGGGGACGTGGAGCGACTTCACGTGCGCGACGCCGAGGACCACCTGCACCGAGGCGAGAGCGAGGAAACCGGACGCGTGCAGGATGGGGCGGGGCGAGCCGCCGCCGGGCCGCCACGCCAGGATCGCGGCGAGGACGTACACCATCGACGCCCCGTACATGACCTTCGAGCCGGCGTCGTGCAGTGCGTAGCCGTGGGATGAGGTCAGCAGCACCCCGGCGGTGGCCGCCTGGAAGAACAGGGCCATCGTCTGCAAGGCGATGGCGACGCGTACGAAAGTGAATCCGCCCGGCACTGCGGTCGTCTGAACGGCCATGGAACGGCCCCCTCTTCTGCCTCGCGGCGGTGGATCGGTAGTCTCTCGACAGTCCGACGACGCAGGCCCGCGAAATGTGAGGCGGCGTTGTGAGCTGGCGTTGTGAGGTGGCGTGTCGACCTCACCGTCACGTGCGGCGATTCGGCCCCGACAGCGCGAGCGGACGCGGGTGAGAAGAGCCAAGGAGCGGCCACGCCCATGAGTACAACGCCCGAGCTCGCGCACGACCGGCCCGAGCCGGGCCTCAGCGCGCTCCTCAGCGAGCGGCGCAGGCTGCTCAACCTCGCCTACCGGCTGCTCGGTTCGCTGGCCGAGGCCGAGGACGCGGTCCAGGAGACGTACACCCGCTGGTACGCCATGACGCGCCGGCAGCAGGAGGCCATCGAGTCGCCCGCCGCCTGGCTGACGAAGGTCGCGGGCCGCGTCTGTCTCGACGTGCTCGGCTCGGCGCGCGCCCGGCGCGAGCGCTACGTCGGCACCTGGATACCCGAGCCGCTGCCCGACCACACGGAGTGGATCAGCGGGCGGGCGGTCGACGCGAGGACCGACCCCGCCGACCGGATCACCCTGGACGAGTCGGTGAACATGGCCTTCCTCGTCGTACTGGAATCGATGACACCGGCGGAACGCGTGGCGTTCGTCCTGCACGACGTCTTCCGCTACCCCTTCGCCGAGATCGCAGACATCGTCGGCCGGACGCCCGCGGCCTGTCGGCAGCTGGCGTCCTCGGCACGTCGGCGCGCCGGCGCCGCACAGGCCCCCACGGCTCCGGCAGCCGGGCAGGCAGCGCTGGTGCGGCACTTCAAGGAGGCGTGGGAGGCGCGGGACATCGAAGCCCTCGTCGGCCTCCTCGACCCCGGCGCCACGATGAACGCCGACGGCGGCGGCCTGGTGGGTACCGTCCTGCACCCGGTCGAAGGCAGCGAGGACATCGCCGCGTACCTGATCCACATCGCCGACAAGGCCCCCGGACTGACCCTCCTGGAGCGGAGCGTCAACGGCCGGCCCGGGCTGGTCGCCCAGCACGGCGGGGTCACGGTGACCGTGGCCGCGTTCGACCTCGCCGGAGACCGCGTCGCCCGGATCTGGGCGGTCCGCAACCCGGAGAAGCTCCAGGCGTGGCCGCGGAGCGAACCGGACGCGGTGCGATGAGCGAGCTCGACCTGCCCGAAGACCGCGGCTGCCTGCGGTGGGTCCTGGGCGTCCCGCTCGCCGCCCTGGTCTACCTCCCCGCGTCGTTGTCCTGTTACCTCGCCCTGGTCATGCAGCCCCAGTCGCCGCACGACCAGCTGCGGGAGGACGTCCGTTTCATGGCCGCGGTCTGCGTCTTCCTGTGTCTGGTGGGGCTGCTGATCACCATCACCCCGGTGTTCCGCAGGACCCTGGGCCGGTGGTGGTTCGCCATGCCGTTCCTGCTGGCGGCGCTCGCGTACGTCCGCGCGCAGACCGTCTGAGACGCGCCGCAGCCCCCGCCCGGACGGGTCGGGGGCTGCGGCGCGCTCAGGGCCAAGGAAGAGGCGTAGAGGCAGAGGCAGAGGCGGACGCAGAGGTCAGGCTGCGACGGCTACCGGCTCCGGCGTGGCGGTCGCCGCCGACGGGCTCGGCTCGTCCAGGGCGGAGACCGAGGCGGAGGCGTAGGCCTCCTTGTCCAGGATTCCCTCGCGGGCCGAGACGATGACGGGGACCAGGGCCTGGCCGGCCACGTTGGTGGCGGTGCGGATCATGTCCAGGATCGGGTCGATCGCCATCAGCAGGCCGACGCCCGCCAGCGGCAGGCCCAGCGTGGAGAGGGTCAGCGTCAGCATGACGGTGGCGCCGGTCAGACCGGCCGTGGCGGCCGAGCCGATGACCGAGACGAAGACGATGAGCAGGTACTCCTTGATGCCCAGCTGCACGTCGAAGATCTGCGCGATGAAGATCGCGGCGAGCGCGGGGTAGATCGCGGCGCAGCCGTCCATCTTGGTGGTGGCGCCGAACGGGACGGCGAACGACGCGTATTCCTTCGGGACGCCGAGGCGCTCGGTGACCTTCTGGGTGACCGGCATCGTGCCGACCGAGGAGCGCGAGACGAAGGCCAACTGGATGGCCGGCCAGGCGCCCTTGAAGAACTGCAGCGGGCTGACCTTGGCGACCGTCGCGAGCAGCAGCGGGTAGACGACGAACATCACGAGGGCGCAGCCGATGTAGATGTCGGCGGTGAAGGTCGCGTACTTGCCGATCAGGTCCCAGCCGTACGTGGCGATCGCGGTGCCGATCAGGCCGATGGTGCCGATCGGGGCCAGGCGGATGACCCACCACAGGGCCTTCTGGAGGAGCTCCAGCGCGGACTCGGCCAGGTCGAGGACCGGCTTGGCCTTGGCCCCGATCTGGAGGGCGGCGATTCCGGCGACGACGGCCAGGAAGACGATCTGGAGGACCTTCAGCTGGGTGAACGGCGTGACGATGTCCGTCGGGATGATCCCGGTGAGGAAGTCGATCCAGGAGCCGGTCTTCTTCGGGTCCTTGCCGTCGGCCGCGGTGAGGCCGGTGCCGGAGCCCGGGTCGGTCAGCAGGCCGATCGCGATGCCGATGCCGACCGCGATCAGCGAGGTGATCATGAACCAGAGCAGCGTCCGGGAGGCGAGCCGCGCGGCGTTGTTCACCTTCCGCAGGTTGGTGATCGACACCAGGATCGCGAAGAAGACGAGCGGGGCGATGGCGAGCTTCAGCAGCTGGATGAAGATGTCGCCGGTCTTCTCCAGGGTGGTCCCGAGCCAGCTGACGTCCTGGCTGCGGGCTATCCACCCGAAGAGGACGCCGAGCGCGAGACCGGCGACGATCTGGGCCCAGAAGGGGAACGTGAAGGAGGCCTTGGCAGGGGCCGGGGCGGGGGCCTGGGGGGACGCGGATGTCGCGGACACGGACACTCTCCGGTGAGGGGCGCACAAAGAACGGGGAACGAACGGGGGGAAGTTCTGCGGTGGGACGCGGTGGGACGCGGCGCGGCAGGAGCCGGAAAGGGCCGGCCGGGACGCGGGGACCGCTGCTGTATCGATTCAGCTCAACAGCAACAGGCCGCGGACGCGCGGCGGCAGAGGTCGACGTGCAGGCGCGCCACGAGCGGAACGCTCGTGGTCATCGGGTGCGCAGCTGTGGTCGACATGTTGAACACGCTAACACTTCTCCTTTGAGAATCTCAAAGGGACTCTTTGAGGCAGGAGCGCGCCGCCTTCCCCGCGCCGCCCCGGAAAACGCGAACGCCCCAGCACACGGGGTTGGTTACCCGGTGCTGGGGCGGTTCGACGCGTGCGCGATGAATCCGACCGCGTGCGTCGCTACGAGCTCGGGCGCTCAGGGGCCTACGAGCTCCGGAGCTACGAGCTCACGCGCGCCGCGTCGTCGGCCTGGTCCTCCTGGCTGCGGTTCGCGGCCAGCTTCTGCTTCGCGCCCTCGACGCGCCCGGAGATCTGCGCGGACATCTCGTCGCGCTGCTTGCGCAGGAGGACGAAGGAGAGCGGGGCGGAGATCACCAGCGCGAGCAGCGCGACCCAGGCGAGGTTCGCGTCCCCGAGCCCGGCGGGCACCCAGCCGAGCCGGACCAGGACGGCGACGACGACGAGGCATCCGACGAAGATGCCCAGGCGCATCGCGGTGTAGCGGATCGTTGCGCTCGTCTTGAGGGACACGGTGACCCCTTCTCTCTCGTCGTGGTCGTACGTCGGCGTGCCCGTCCAGTGAAGCACGCCCGGAACGCACCCCGGCCAGCCGGGCCCCTAGAGGCGTGTGTCTAGCGCAGCGGCAGCAGCATCGTCACGTCGTCGCGGTCGTCGCCCGGGGCGACCCGGATCGCGCCGGGGACGCGTCCGACCTCGCGGTAGCCGCAGGCCGTGTAAAAGCGTTCCAGGCCCTGACCGCCGCGGGCGCCGAGGCGGATCGCCTCGATGCCCTCGATCGAGCGGGCCGCGTCCGCCACCGCGGCCATCAGCGCGCGTCCCCCGCCCTTGCCCTGGTGGCGCGGATGGACCATCACCGTGTACGCCCACACCCAGTGGAGCTGGAGGTAGTGCGTGTTGTGGGTCAGGAAGGCGGTGGCGGCGACCGCCCCGTCCTCGTCGTGCCCGACGACCAGCCGGCTGCCGCCGTCCGCGACCGCGGCGAGTTGCTTGACCAGGGACGGGCGGATGTCGTCGGGGGTGACGGGGGGCACGAAGCCCACCGCGCCGCCCGCGTTGGACACGTCCGTCCACAGGCTGAGGATTCCGGCGTGCAGGGCGGAGTCGACCACGGGGTCAAGCGTGAAAGTAAGAGGCACACCTGCATGGTAGTCATTACCCGGTCGGGCGCCAACAGACAAAGGAGCCCCGGTCCGCAGGGCGGCCGGGGCTCCGTTGTGCTGCTGGTGGTGCGTCAGACGCGCATCGCCTGCGGGGTCTCGCGCAGCCCCGCGTCCGGACCGGGGTACTCGCGGATGATCTCGTAGCGCGTGTTGCGCTCGACCGGGCGGAAGCCCGCCTCGCGGATCAGCTCCAGCAGGTCCTCGCGGCCCAGCTTGTTCGGGGTGCCGTAGTTGTCCGCATCGTGCGTGATCTTGTACTCGACGACCGAGCCGTCCATGTCGTCCGCGCCGTGCTGGAGCGCGAGCTGGGCGGTCTGCACGCCGTGCATCACCCAGAAGACCTTCACGTGCGGCACGTTGTCGAAGAGCAGACGGGATACGGCGAAGGTCTTCAGGGCCTCGGCGCCGGTCGCCATCGTCGTCCGCGCCTGGAGCTTGTTGCGTACCTTGCCGTCCTTCATGTCCACGAAGTCGTGCTGGTAGCGCAGCGGGATGAAGACCTGGAAACCGCCGGTCTCGTCCTGGAGCTCCCGCAGCCGCAGCACGTGGTCCACGCGGTGGCGCGGCTCCTCGATGTGCCCGTAGAGCATCGTCGAGGGGGTCTTGAGGCCCTTGGAGTGCGCCAGGCGGTGGATGCGCGACCAGTCTTCCCAGTGGGTGCGGTGGTCGACGATGTGCTGGCGGACCTCCCAGTCGAAGATCTCCGCGCCGCCGCCCGTGAGCGACTCCAGACCGGCCTCGATCAGCTCGTCCAGGATGTCGGAGGCCGACATGCCGGAGATCGTCTCGAAGTGGTGGATCTCGGTCGCCGTGAACGCCTTCAGCGAGACGTTCGGCAGCGCCTTCTTCAGCTCGGACAGCGAGCGCGGGTAGTAGCGCCACGGCAGGTTCGGGTGCAGGCCGTTGACGATGTGCAGCTCGGTGAGGTTGTCGTTCTCCATGGCCTTGGCCAGGCGGACGGCTTCCTCGATGCGCATCGTGTACGCGTCCTTCTCGCCCGGCTTGCGCTGGAACGAGCAGTACGCGCAGGAGGCGGTGCACACGTTCGTCATGTTGAGGTGACGGTTGACGTTGAAGTGGACGACGTCGCCGTTCTTGCGCGTGCGCACCTCGTGGGCGAGGCCGCCGAGCCAGGCCAGGTCGTCCGACTCGTAGAGGGCGATGCCGTCCTCACGGGTCAGCCGCTCGCCGGAGCGGACCTTCTCCTCCAGCTCACGCTTGAGCCCAGCGTCCATGTACCGGTCGCCTCCTCTAGATGCCTCTACCTGTCCTGCACTGTCCTGCAAGCCCTGGCCCACCGTACTCTCAGGCTTCCTCGGGCAGTTCCCCGACCCGGTTCTCCCACTTCGTGGAGAGCACGATGGTGGTGCGGGTGCGCGAGACGCCCTTGGTGCCGGAGAGCTTGCGGATGATCTTCTCCAGGCCGTCCACGTCGTTGGCGCGCACCTTCAGCATGAAGGAGTCGTCGCCCGCGATGAACCAGCAGTCCTCGATCTCCGCGAGGTCGCGCAGCCGGCGGGCGACGTCCTCGTGGTCCGCGGCGTCGGAGAGCGAGATGCCGATCAGCGCCGTGACGCCGAGGCCGAGGGAGGCCGAGTCCACCGTGGCCCGGTAGCCGGTGATGACGCCGGCCGTCTCCAGCCGGTTGATGCGGTCGGTGACGCTGGGGCCGGAGAGGCCCACAAGACGGCCCAGCTCCGCGTACGAGGCACGACCGTTCTCCCGGAGTGCCTGGATGAGCTGCCTGTCCACCGTGTCCATTACGTGGAGCCTTCCATTATTCGGCGATCCTGCAAGTTTAGGTATAGAATCTAAGGCACACAGGGTCAACACCCTGTGAAATCTTTCATCAGATCAATGACGATCTTCAGGAGTGGTTCACCGTGTACACGATCGAGATGGCCTACGCGCACATGCGACAGCTCCAGGAGCTGGCCAACCGATCCCGTGCCCACCAGCCCGCCGCCGCCCACCGCATCGACAAGATCCGCAAGCCGCTGGGCCGTAAGAAGGCCTAGTCACCGCCGCTTGCCCCCAGGGGAGAACGGGAGCCTCCCAGCTCCCCGTCCCAACGGCGGTACAGCCGGTGCGGCACCCCTGCCGCGTCCAGCACCCGCCCCGCGACGAAGTCCACCAGATCCTGGATGTGCGTCGCACCCGCGTAGAACGCCGGAGAGGCGGGCAGCACGACCGCGCCCGCCTCGTCCAGCGTCACCAGATGCTTCAGCGTCTGCCCGTTCAGCGGGGTCTCCCGCACCGCGACCACCAGCCGGCGCCGTTCCTTGAGCGTCACGCTCGCCACGCGCTGGAGCAGGTCCTTCGACAGCCCGAGCGCCACCCCCGCCACGCAGGCCGTGGACGCGGGGACGATCAGCATCCCCTTGACGGGATACGAGCCCGAGCTCGGGCCGGCCGCCAGGTCCCCGGCGCCCCAGTACCGGACGTCCGCGTCCTCCATGACACCGGGAAACGTCCCCGGCTTGCCGTCGGCGCCGCGCGCCAGCCACTGCGCGAGGTCGTCGCGCCAGTGCCCGTCGCGGAAGGCGATCCCCGTCTCGTCCAGCAGGGTGAGCCGCGAGGCCCGGCTGACCACCAGGTCGACGCTCTCCCCCGCGGTGAGCAGCCCGCGGAGCACCGCCGCCGCGTACGGCGTCCCGGACGCCCCGGAAACCCCTACCACCCAAGGGGTGCGCTTGCGCTCAGTCATACCTCCGAGACTATCCGGCCATGCCCGGGCAGGGGCGGGTCAGGTCTCGCTCGGGTGCACGGGCAGTGTCGAGGTCTCCACCGTCAGCACGCCGATGCCCGTGTCGACCTTGAGCGGCTTGCCGTAGGCGATGGTGTCCCGGCCGAGATACCCCTCCGGGCCGGGGTTCCACAGGGTCACGCAGTGCGCCCGGTAGGGGTCGAAGATCAGGTAGTGCGGGATGCCGCGCCGGGCGTAGGCCCGGTCCTTGGTCTCGTAGTCGTTGCGCACGCTGCCCGGCGATACGACCTCGACCGCCACCTCGATCAGCTCCGGCGGGTAGGCCCTGAGGTTCTTGGCGACCTCAGCGGCCGGGATCACGGCGAGATCCGGACAGAACTCGTTGTCCTCGTCAAAGGGGACGGCGACATCGGAGATCACCGCCCACTCTTCCCCGAGCTGCGCCTCCAGCGCGTTCCACACCTGCCGGATCGTCTGTCCGTGGTGCGGCCTGACCGGACTCATCACGATGGCGCCCTCGACAATCTCCGTCCGGTACCCGGGGAACATGTCCTCGAACCGGCTGAGCTGCGAGTGCAGGCGGTCGCTCTCCGAGATGGTCACGTCGGCCTCCCTCTCTCTGCACTCGATGGTAGGCCGCACGCTAGCTAGAAGGTCAGGCCCCGGGCCACCAGGTCGGCCAGCGCGCACACGAAGAGGGCAATGCCGATGAAGCCGTTGACCGTGAAGAAGGCCCGGTTCAGCCGGGACAGGTCGTGCGGCTTCACGATGGTGTGCTCGTAGCAGAAGGCGACGGCGACGATCGCGAGGCCGGACCAGAACAGCGCCCCCGCGTCCGTGGCGAGGGCGTACCAGACCAGCAGGGCCGTGGTCACGACGTGCGCGCCGCGGGCCCCCCACAGGGCGGCCGGGACGCCGAAGCGGGCCGGGACGGACTTGACGCCCTCGGCGCGGTCCGCGGCCACGTCCTGGGAGCCGAAGATCAGGTCGAAGCCGCCGATCCACACGCCCACCGCGAGGCCCAGGATCACCGCGTCCCACGACCACTCACCGGTGACGGCCAGCCAGGCGCCGACCGGGCCTATCGCCTGGGCCAGGCCCAGGATGGCGTGCGGGAAGTTCGTGAAGCGCTTGCCGTACGGGTAGACCACCATCGGGATCACCGCGACGGGCGCCAGCGCCAGGCACAGCGGGTTCAGCAGCGCCGCCGAGCCGAGGAAGACGGCGACGGCGATCGCGGCCCCGGTCCAGGCCGAGCGGACGGACACCGCGCCGGTGACCAGCTCGCGGCCTGCCGTGCGCGGGTTACGGGAGTCGATCTCGCGGTCGATGATCCGGTTGGCGGCCATCGCGAAGGTGCGCAGCCCCACCATGCAGACGGTGACCAGCAGCAGCTTCACCCAGTGCACGTTCCGGTCGAGCTGGAACATGGCGGTGAGCGCGGCGATGTAGGCGAAGGGCAGCGCGAAGACCGAGTGCTCGATCATCACGAGCCGCAGGAAGGCCTTGACCTTGCCGGTGGCCTGCGGCGCGGGGCCGGAGCCGGGTCCCAGGACGTCGTCGGCGGTGGTCATGCGAGGCTCCCGCGGAACGCTTCGAGGCCGGCCAGCAGCTCCGCCGCCGGGAGCGCGCCGAGCTCCAGGGTCTGCGCCGCGGCGCCCTCCTCCGGCGGGGTGACGTGGGCGGTGATCACCCAGGCCCCGCCGGACGGGCGGCCGTCGAGGCGCAGGAAGTTCCCGGCGTCGACGGTGAACGGCTCACCGGCCGCCAGGGCGTGCTGGAGCCGCTCGGCGAAGTCGTCCGCCTCGACGTCCCGCGCGCCGGGCAGTTCGAAGCCGCCGCCCTCCTCGTCCCCGGCGAAGTCCCCGTCGTACATGACGGCCCAGGTGTCTCCGGCGCCCGCGAACTCCTCCGGGCTCACGCCCGCCTCCTGTGCGGCGATGACCACACCGGGCTGCGTCGGGTCGATCTCGGGCCGGGCGAGGGCCACGTAAGCCGCCTCGGTGCCCAGGAAGAGCTCCGGGCCGTCCACTGCGATCGGGCTCACAGTCCGTACTCCTTCCAGCGCCGGTCCACGAGGGCGGCGGTCGCGGGGTCGGACTCCACCATGTCGGGCCAGCCGCCGTCGCGGGTGTAGCCCTCCTCGGGGAGCTTCTTCGTCGCGTCGATGCCCGCCTTGCCGCCCCAGAACTGCTGGTACGAGGCGTGGTCCAGGTGGTCGACCGGGCCCTCCACCACCGTCAGGTCGCGGGAGTAGTCCGTGTTGCCCAGCGCCCGCCAGGAGACCTCGTGCAGGTCGTGCACGTCGCAGTCGGCGTCGACCACGATGATCAGCTTGGTCAGCGACATCATGTGCGCGCCCCAGATGGCGTGCATGACCTTCTGCGCGTGCTTCGGGTACTTCTTGTCGATCGAGACGATCGCGCAGTTGTGGAAGCCGCCCGACTCCGGCAGGTGGTAGTCCACGATGTCCGGCACGATGATCTTCAGCAGCGGCAGGAAGAAACGCTCCGTCGCGCGGCCCAGCGGGCCGTCCTCCGTCGGCGGCCGGCCGACGACGATCGACTGGAGCAGCGGACGCTTGCGCATCGTCACGCAGTCGATCTTCAGTGCGGGGAACGGTTCCTGCGGGGTGTAGAAGCCGGTGTGGTCGCCGAAGGGGCCCTCGGGGAGCATCTCCCCCGGCTCCAGCCAGCCCTCGATGACGACCTCGGCGTTGGCCGGGACCTGGAGCGGGACCGTCTTGCAGTCGACCATCTCGATCCGCTTGCCCGCGACGAACCCGGCGAAGAGGTACTCGTCGATGTCGCCGGGCAGCGGCGCGGTGGACGCGTACGTCACGGCGGGCGGGCAGCCGAAGGCGATGGCGACCGGCAGCCGCTCGCCGCGCTTGGCGGCGACCGCGTAGTGGTTGCGGCTGTCCTTGTGGATCTGCCAGTGCATGCCGATGGTGCGCTTGTCGTGGCGCTGGAGGCGGTAGAGGCCGAGGTTGCGCACGCCCGTCTCGGGGTGCTTGGTGTGGGTCAGGCCCAGGTTGAAGAAGGAGCCGCCGTCCTTGGGCCAGGTGAAGAGGGCCGGGAGCTGGTCGAGGTCCACGTCGTCGCCGGTGAGGACGACCTCCTGGACGGGCGCGGAGTCGCCCTTCACCTTCTTCGGCGGCACGTGGACCATGGAGCCGAGCTTGCCGAAGGCCTCACGGACGCCGATGAAGCCCTGGGGCAGTTCGGGCTTGAGCAGGCCGCCGATCTTCTCGCTGATCTCGCCGTAGGACTTCAGGCCGAGGGCCTTCAGCAGGCGGCGGTCGGTGCCGAAGACGTTCATGGCCAGCGGCATCGCCGACCCCTTGACGTTCTCGAAGAGGAGCGCCGGGCCCCCCGCCTTGTTCACTCTGTCGACGATCTCCCCGATTTCCAGATACGGGTCGACTTCGGCCTTGATGCGCTTGAGGTCGCCCTCCCGCTCCAGAGCCCGGAGCAGCGAGCGGAGATCGTCGTAAGCCATGGGGCCCAGTATCCGCCACCAACTACGCTGGGAGTGTCACCGGGGCCCTGTGCGGCCCCGCCGCCACTGCCCGGGAGTCGGTCCCACACCGTGCTGCGCTATCTGCCGTTCCTGCTGATCATCGCGCTGACCATCTACGCCTTCATCGACTGCCTGAACACGCCGGAGGAGGAGGTCAAGCACCTCCCGAAGGTGATCTGGGTGATCATCATCCTGCTCTTCTCGATCGTCGGCCCGGTGGTCTGGCTGTTCGCGGGCAAGCAGCGGTCCGCCGTGGGGGGCGCTCGCCCGGCGAAGACCCGGTGGGTGGCGCCGGACGACAATCCGGAGTTCCTGCGGTCGCTGCGCCAGGAGCGGGCCGACGACGAGGACACGGGCAAGGACACGGACACGGACAAGGGCAAGAAGGACGGCGAGCAGCCGTAGGCCGGGATGCCCCGGGTGTCATTCGGCCCAGGGCAGGACGCGGGTGCCCTCGGCGCCCTGGACGGAGACGACCCCGTCGCAGCGCATGACCACGTACGCCTCGCAGCGCTCGGGGGCGTGGACGCGGCGCGGCACGTCGGCCGGCAGGACCAGGGTCTGGCCGGCGCGGACCGTCTCGGTGCGGCCGTCGCAGGTGATCTCCAGCGCGCCGGCGGTGAGCATCCACACCTGCTCGCGGCTGACCGCGTGCTCGGGGCCCGTGTTTCCGGCGGGCATGTCGACGTGCCAGGTGCTGAGCTCGGCGCTGCCCCGGCTGGGGGCGGCGAGGCCGGTCATGGTGGCGTTCGGGGTGACGGTGACGTGCTCGGGGGCCGTGGTGATCACGTGCAAGGCGGATCCTCGTCTCTCGGTCGAGTGGTCGCGCGGTCGACGGGTCGACGGGTCGACGGGTCGCGCGACGAGTAGGTCAAGCTGCTTTACTCGCACTGAGTAAAGCAGCTTGACTCGACCGTGTCACCATATTTGCGTGACGAGACAAGACACCGACGGCCCCGAGCTCGCCTTCCTGCTCGGCCTGGGCTTCCAGCTGCTGCTGGGCGAGTTCACCCGGCGGCTCGCCGAGGCCGGGTACGGCGACCTGCGGCCCGTGCACGGCATGGCCTTCCAGGCCCTCAAGGGCGCCGGCGCGACCGGTACCGAGCTGGCCGAACGGCTCGGGGTGACCAAACAGGCCGCCGGACAGATCGTCGACGACCTGGAGAAGCGCGGCTACGTCCGCCGCGAGCCGCACCCCGAGGGCGGCCGCCGCAAGCTGGTCGTCCTCACCCCGGCGGCCACCGCGCACCTCGCCGTCGCGGGCCGGATCCTGCACGAGCTGGAGGCCGAGCTCGGCGGCGCCGTCGACCTCGGCGCACTGCGCGGGGAGCTCGGGCGGCTCGTCGGCGCGCTCCACGGGGAAGAGGGCCTGCCGCCGCTGCGGCCCGTGTGGTGAGGGCGGCCGCGCGCGGGCGTCAGGCCGGGGAGAGGGAGGCGTAGGCCTCGCGCAGTTCGGCCCAGCGGGTGTCGGTCCACGCGGACCAGTTCGCCGGACGTCCGGCCAGCGCCGCTTCCAGCAGTTCGAAGTGCTCGTGCCAGCCCGCGAGGCAGTCCAGGCGGTCGTCCTGCGAGCCGCCCCGCTCGTTGACGAACCGGAGCACCGTCGAGTCGGTGCCCACCGCCTCCAGGTGGAAGCGCAGCCGCCCGTGCTCGGTGAGCGTGTACTCCGCGACCCGCTCCACGTCCCAGGCGGTGACCCGGCCGGTCGCCACCGTCCCGGTGTTCAGCCAGCGCAGCGTGACCGCCCCGCCGAGCCGGCGCTCCAGTACGTCCGCCGCCGCCAGCCAGCCGAGCAGCCCCTCCGCCGTGGTCAGGGCGGGCCAGAGCGTCTCGTACGAGTAGGGCAGGTGCAGCTCGAAGCGGAGCAGCCAGCGGTCCTCGCCGCGGCGCTCGCTGGTGGCATGGCTCACGAGAGACATGCCACCAGGGTCCCACTCCGGGCGGTCAGACGCCCGCGTAGGAGTGCTTGCCGCTGAGCAGGATGTTGACGCCGTAGTAGTTCCAGATCCAGCAGGCGAAGGCGAAGAGTGCCAGGTAGGCGGCCTTGCGGCCCTTCCACCCGGCGGTGGCGCGGGCGTGCAGGTAGCAGGCGTACGCCACCCAGGTCACGAAGGACCAGACTTCCTTGGGGTCCCAGCCCCAGTAGCGGCCCCAGGCGTCGCCCGCCCAGATCGCGCCCGCGATGATCGTGAAGGTCCACAGCGGGAAGACGGCCGCGTTGATGCGGTACGAGAACTTGTCGAGCGAGGCCGCGGAGGGCAGCCGCTCCATCACCGAGGAGCGGAACCTGCCGGGCTTGCGGCCGGCCTCCAGGTGACCCTCGTAGGAGTCGCGGAAGAGGTAGAGGACCGCTCCGGCCGCTCCGATGTAGAAGACGGCGCCGCAGAAGATCGCGGTGGAGACGTGGATCCACAGCCAGTACGAGTGCAGGGCCGGGACGAGCTGGTCGCTGTCGGTGTAGAGCCAGGTCACGGCGATGCCGAGGTCCAGCAGGACGGTGGTGACCAGGAGCAGGCCCAGCCAGCGCACGTTCTTCTTCAGGGCCAGCAGGACCAGGTACGCGCCGACGGCCACCGTGGAGAAGGTGATCGAGAACTCGTACATGTTGCCCCAGGGGGCCCGCTCCACCGACATCGCGCGGGAGACGACGCCGGCCGCCTCGATGAGGAAGGCGAGCGCGGTCAGCGAGATCGCGATCCGCCCGTACAGGTCGCCCTGCACGGTGCCGCCGGAGGCGCCGGGGCCGTCCGGGACGTCGCGGGTGCCGGCGGCGGAGCGGGTGGTGACCTTGGGCCGGTCGAGGACGGCGGTGGCGCCGTTCTTGCCCTTGACCCGCACGGCGGGGCCGCTCCGGGCGTCCTGGACGCCGTCGGCGCCGCGGGCGCCGGTCAGCGCGGCGGCCGTACGGGCCACCTTGCTGCGGCTGCCGAAGGTCCACTCGGCGATGTGCGCGAAGAAGGCGAGCGTGTAGACCGCCATCGACGAATAGATCAGGTAGTTGCTGATCTCAGCCAGACTCTCGTTGGCTGCGGCTGCGAGCGGCGTCATCCGCGCTCTCCTTCAGGGGTTTCTTCCACAGGTGGTTCGGCTGGTTCGGCAGGCTCGGCAGGTGCGGCAGGTGCGGCCGGTGCGCTCGGAGCCTGCTCGTGCAGTGCGGCGGCGAGGTCGGAGAGCTCCTGCGGGAGCCTGGCGGACTCGCTGCGGCCGAGGCCCGCCATCTCGACGACGGTCACCCCGTCCCGGCCGCGCACCGCGCGGACCCAGATCCGGCGGCGCTGGATGAACAGCGATCCGGCCAGGCCCCCGATGGCGGCGATCGCGCCCGCCAGAGCGAGCCCGCTGCCGGGCTGGTGGGTGACCGAGAAGGTGGCCCACCGCTCGACGCCCTCGAACTTCACGGTGCCCGCGCCGTCCGGCAGGGTCATCGTGTCGCCCGGCTTCAGCTTCTGCTTGAACAGCTCGCCCGTCTCGTCCTTGAAGGACTGCATCTTGGACGTGTCGAGCTGGTACACGTTCTGCGGCAGGCCCGAGTCCACGCCGAGGCTGCCGTGCCAGGCGTTGAGCATGAGCCGCGGCTGGATCAGCGCCGGGAACTGCGAGAACATCGTTTGCTGGCCATCGCCGGCGAAGGTCGGCACGAAGACGGCGTTGAAGCCGAGCTGCTCCTTCTTGCCGTCCTTGTCCTTGTAGCCGTCGGTGACCTTGACGGCTCCGGTCGAGGTGAGGTTGGAGTCCTGCGGAAGCATCGGCACGGAGTTCTTGAAGATCACCTTGCCGGTGGGGTCGGTGACCGAGAGGACCGGCGCGTAGCCGTGGCCCAGCAGATAGACCTTGGACCCGTCGACGACCAGGGGCTTGTTGACCTGGATCTCACGCTTCTGCGGCGTGCCGTCGGCGCCCTTGGTGTAGGTGACGTACGCCTTGAAGTCGCGCGGCGTGCCCTTCTGCGGGCCGGTCATCTCGTACGTCGCGTCGAACTGGTCCAGGGTGAAGCTGAACGGCGGCAGGTCGTCCGGGTCGAAGAGGGCGCCGGACTTGAAGTCGTCGTACTGCGTGAGGGTGTTGGAGAAGCCGCTGCCGCGCAGGACCAGCTTGCCGCCCTCGGACTTGAAGTACTGGCCCCAGGCGAAGGCCACCAGCATCACGATCAGCGCGACGTGGAAGATCAGGTTCCCTGCCTCGCGGAGGTAGCCCTTCTCGGCGGCGACGTGGTCCGTGCCGCTCTCGGTCCGGAAGCGGTTCGCGCCGAGCAGCGCCTTCGCGTACGAGAGGACCTCGTCAGGGGTCTTGTCCGTGCGCCAGGTGGTGTGGGCGGGAAGCCGGTCCAGCCGCTTGGGGGCGCCCGGCGGGCGGCCGCGGAGCTGGCCGACGAACTGCCAGGAGCGCGGCAGGATGCAGCCGATCAGCGAGATGAACAGCAGCAGGTAGATCGCGGAGAACCACACCGAGCTGTAGACGTCGAAGAGCTGGAGCTTCTCGGCGAGGGTCACCCAGGAGGGGTTGTCCCTCTTCCAGAGGGCGACCTTCGTCGCGTCGACGGAGGTCTGCGGGATGAGGGAGCCGGGGATGGCGCCCAGGGACAGCAGGAAGAGCAGGATCAGCGCCACCCGCATGGAGGTGAGCTGCCGCCAGAACCAGCGGATCCAGCCGATCACGCCGATGCCGACGGGAGCGCTGTCCTCGACGGGGGCGGTGGAGAGCTGGGCCCCGGCCGCGGCCTCGGTCAGGTCCGCCGCCGCCGAGGGTGCGGCGGCGGGCGCCGGCTCGGGCTGGGTGCCGGTGCCGGGCGCCGGCTCGGGCGACGCCTCGGTGGGTGCCTTGTCAGTCGTACTCATGTCCGTGTCAGTCCTCAGATCCCCACCGTGAAGCCTTGGGTCCAGCTCTGCATGTCGCTGACGATGCTGTCCCACAAACCTGTGACGAGCAGCAGACCGGTGAGGACCAGCATGCCGCCACCGATGCGCATCACCCACGCATAGTGCTTCTTCACCCAGCCGAATGCCCCGAGTGCCTTGCGGAAGGCGATCGCGGCGAGGATGAAGGGCAGGCCGAGGCCGAGGCAGTAGGCGACGGTCAGCAGCGCCCCCCGGCCCGCGCTCGCCTGGTCGATGGAGAGGGTGTTGACGGCGGCGAGGGTCGGGCCCATGCAGGGGGTCCAGCCGACGCCGAACAGGACGCCGAGCAGCGGCGCGCCGAGGAGCCCCGCCGTCGGCTTCTTGTGGAAGCGGAACTCCCGCATCGTCAGCCCCGGGATCAGCCCCATGAAGAAGAGGCCGAGGACGATCACCAGGGCGCCGAGGACCCGGGAGATGATCGCCTTGTTGTCCTGGAGGCTCGCGCCGAAGTACCCGAAGAGGGCGCCGGTGGAGACGAAGACGGCGGTGAAGCCCGCGATGAACAGGCTCGCGCCGGCCAGCATCCGCCCGCGCCGGGCCTCGGCGAGGTCGGCGCCGCTGACGCCGGTCACGTAGGAGAGGTAACCGGGAACGAGCGGAAGCACACAGGGCGAGAAGAAGGAGACCAGCCCGGCGAGGACCGAGATGGGCAGGGCGAGCAGCAGGGCGCCGTTGAGGACCGTGGTGTTCACGCCGGCCGGCTCACTTCTCCGCGAGGATCGGGTCGATCATGGAGCGCAGGGTCGTCTCGTCGATCGCGACCAGCGCGCGGGCGGCGATCCTGCCCTCCTTGTCGAGGACGATCGTGGAGGGAATGGCCTGCGGGTTGAGCGTGCCCTTGGGGAAGCGGAGCATCAGCTTGCCGTCGGGGTCGTAGAAGCTCGGGTAGGTGATCCCGAAGTCCGCCTCGAAGGCGGCCGCGTTCTGCTTGCTGTTGTCGCGGGTGTTGATGCCGACGAAGGCCACGTCCCCGGCGCCGTCGCCGAGGTCCTTGGCGACCTTAGCGAAGTACGGGGCCTCCTGGCGGCACGGCGGGCACCAGGAGCCCCACACGTTGAGGACGACGACCTTGCCCTTGAGGGCGGTGGTGTCGAGGGTCTTGCCGTCGACGGTCTCGCCGTCGAGCTTGGGGGCCTCGGCGCGCTCGCCCTGGGCGACGCGGGAGATGCCGGTCGTGCCCGTGACGTAGTTGCCGCCGGCGCTGCCGTTGGCCTTGCCGCCCCCGTCCTCGCACGCCACCAGGGTCAGGGCGCTCGCAAGGGTCACCGCGGTCATCATGAGGGCGCGGCCGCCGGTCGAGCGGCGGCTACTTCTACGGACACGGGCGCGGCTAAGGCTCATGTGAAAAGTTTCGCATGAGCAATTCGCGGATCTACCGCGCCCCCCGCGCGGCTGCCCGCGTCCTGGTCGAACGGCAGGTCAGAGCGGGGTCGTGTACGCGCTCCAGCCCCCGGCCGGCGACTGGCCCGGGCCCAGCGAGCGGAGCTTGGCGAGCACCCGGGGGTCCTGGACGTCCAGCCAGTCGGCGAACTGGCGAAAGGAAACGAGCCGTACGTCCCTTTTGTCCGCCATGCCCTTGAGTGCCTCCTCCACGGCGTCCATGTAGATGCCGCCGTTCCACTCCTCGAAGTGGTTGCCGATGAAGAGCGGCGCGCGGTTGGTCTCGTACGCCCGCCTGAACCCGCCGAGATAGGTGGCCGTGGCCTGGGCGCGCCAGTTCGGGTAGTGGGCGGGCACCCCTTTTGTGGTGTTCTTGGATTGATTGGCCAAGATGTTGTAATCCATGCTCAGCACCTCGAAGGAGTGCCCGGGGAAGGGCAGGGACTGCAGCGGCAGGTCCCAGAGGCCCTCCTTCTTCACCGGCCAGACCTGGAGCCCGCCGGGCGAGCTGGAGTCGTAGCGCCAGCCCAGCTCGCGGGCGGTCGCGAGCAGGCTGTCCCGGCCGAGCAGGCAGGGGGTGCGGGCGCCCGTCAGTTCCCTGCGGTAGTCGAAGGGGAGGGCTTCGACGTCGGTGAAGCCGGTGTGGGTGCGCCAGTTGGTGACGAACGACACGGCCTGGTCGATCTCGCTGCGCCAGTCCTGCGGGGTCCACCTGCCCACGGAGCCGGAGCCCGCGCAGAAGTGGCCGTTGAAGTGCGTGCCTATCTCGTGCCCGTCGAGCCAGGCCTCGCGGACGTACTTCAGGGTGGAACGGATGTTCTCGTCCTTGAGGTACCCGATGTCCGAGGCCCCGACGGGGTTGTTCGGCGGCTGGTAGAGGCTGCGCTTCGACTCGGGCAGGAGGTAGATGCCCGAGAGGAAGAAGGTCATGGCCGCGCCGTGGTCCTTGGCGAGCTTGAGGAAGCGCGGGAAGAGACCGTTGCCGATCTCCCCCGCGCCGTCCCAGCTGAAGACGACGAACTGCGGCGGGGTCTCGCCCGGCTGGAGGGGCACGGGCTCGGCCGGCTGGTTCGGCTGCGGGCCGGTGTCGGCGGTGGAGCCGTCGCCGAGGGGCCTGGCGACCGGCTTCCCGCCCGGCTTGGGGTTCTTCACGGCGCCGGGAGCGCCGGGACCGGACGCACCCGGTGAGCCGCAGCCCGCGATTCCCACCGCGGCGGCGGCCCCGAGCCCGAGCCCCAGCACGCCCCTGCGGCTGATCCCGCCGATCCGGCCGCTGAGCTGACCGGTCTGACCGGTCTGACCGGTCTGACCGGTCTGACTGAAGTCGCGCATCTCACCGTCCCGTCGCCACTGGCCCAGCTCATGCCATCGCCCATATAAACGGACAATTGGTCGGAACTTGCGGCACTGGAACGGTGATTCCCGGCGCGACTTGTATTTATTTAGGTAAAGCTGTAACGGTTCGTAACAGTGCGTTGATCAGACTCCGCCGTCAACGGCCCGTCAGGCGCCGAACGCCTTCGACGCACCCTTGACCGGCTTCGCCCCGGCCAGCAGGTGCGCCGGCACCAGGTCCCGGGCCGGCTCGCTGTAGCCCACCGACACCAGCTTGTCGCCCTGGAAGGTGAAGGACGTCAGCGAGGCGAGCGTGCACTGGCGGCGGCGGGGGTCGTGCCACAGCCGGCGCTTCTCCGCGAAGCTGCGCACGATCCAGATCGGCAGCTGGTGGCTGACCGCCACCGCCTCCCGGCCGCGTGCCGCGTCGCGCGCCGCCTCCAGCGCGCTCATCATCCGGACCACCTGCTCCACGTACGGCTCGCCCCAGGACGGCTTGAACGGGTTCGTCAGGTGCTTCCAGTTGGCCGGCTTGCGCAGCGCGCCGTCACCGACGCCGAAGGTCTTGCCCTCGAAGACGTTCTCCGCCTCCAGCAGCCGCGCGTCCGTCGCCAGGTCCAGGCCGTGCACCTTCGCGATCGGCTCCGCCGTCTCCTGCGCCCGCTCCAGCGGGGAGGACACCACGTAGGCGATGTCCCGGCCCTTGAGGTGCTCGGCGACCCGGTCCGCCATCCGGCGGCCCAGCTCGGACAGGTGGTAGCCCTCGCGGCGCCCGTACAGGACCCCGTCCGGGTTGTGCACCTCACCGTGGCGCACCAGGTGCACGACGGTCAGTTCGGGGGTGGCATCGTTGCTCATGCGGTGGCCTCCGCGGCGGCTCGGGCGGCGGCCGGCAGTGCCGCCGCGATGCGCTCGATCGCCTTCTCGTCGTGGGCGGTGGACACGAACCAGGACTCGAAGGCGGACGGCGGCAGGTAGACGCCCTGCGCCAGCATCGAGTGGAAGAAGCCGTTGAAGCGGAAGCCTTCCTGCTTCTTGGCGTCGTCGTAGTTCCTGACCTCATCCTCCGTGAAGAAGACGGAGAACATGTTGGAAGCGGTCTGGAGCCGGTGCGCCACGCCCTCCTTGGTCAGCGCCTCGGTGACCAGCCCCTGGATCTGCAGCGACACCGCGTCGACCGTCTCGTACGCCGCTTCGTCCAGCAGGCGCAGCTGCGCGAGACCGGCGGCGGTGGCGATCGGGTTACCGGAGAGCGTTCCGGCCTGGTAGACGGGACCGGCGGGGGCCAGGTGGCTCATCACGTCCGCCCGGCCGCCGAAGGCCGCGGCCGGGAAGCCGCCGCCCATGACCTTGCCGAAGGTCATCAGGTCGGGCTTGACCCCGTCGACGCCGTACCAGCCGGCGCGGGAGGTACGGAAGCCGGTCATCACCTCGTCGGAGATGTACAGGGCGCCGTTCTGACGGCAGATTTCAGCCAGCCCCTGGTTGAAGCCCTCGGCCGGGGTCACCACGCCCATGTTGCCGGGCGCCGCCTCGGTGATCACACAGGCGATCTCGCCGGGGTGCGCGGCGAAGGCCGCCCGTACCGCCTCGATGTCGTTGTAGGGGAGCACGATCGTGTCGCCGGCCTGCGCACCCGTCACACCGGGGGTGTCCGGCAGCGCGAAGGTCGCGAGCCCCGAACCGGCGGCGGCCAGCAGCGCGTCCACGTGGCCGTGGTAGCAGCCGGCGAACTTCACGATCTTGGCGCGGCCGGTGAAGCCGCGCGCCAGGCGGATCGCCGACATGGTGGCCTCGGTCCCGGAGGAGACGAGCCGCACCTGCTCGACGGGCTCGATGCGCGCCACGATCTCCTCGGCGAGCGCCACCTCGCCCTCGCCGGGCGTGCCGAAGGAGGTGCCGCGGGCGACGGCCGCCTGGACGGCCGCGATCACCTCGGGGTGGGAGTGGCCGAGGATCATCGGCCCCCACGAACACACGAGGTCGACGTATTCGCGACCGTCGGCGTCGGTGAGGTACGGACCGGTCCCGGACACCATGAACCGGGGCGTACCGCCCACGGCGCGGAAGGCGCGCACGGGAGAGTTCACGCCGCCGGGGGTCACGAGGGAGGCGCGCTCGAAGAGCGTCTGCGAAACTGGGGCTTCATACGGGTACGGGTAGCTCACACCAGCCATGGTCTCAGAGGCCGCGACAGACTTGCGGGCGGGCGTTTCACCGCGTCGCCGCGGGGGAGGTCACTGCCATGATGATCAGGCTGCGTGGCGGGGGTCACGGGGCCGGGGCGAGTAAGACCAGTCGGGTGGAGATATGCAACGCGGTGGTGGACCGGGCGAGGGTACGGATGGCCTCGATCCGCAGCGCGCCCGCGAATCCCGCGAGGCCCGCCGCCGGGGCAGGCACCGCCGCCGTTCCACCGAGGCGGCCGACGCCGTACCCGCGCCCACGACACCGGCGGACGACCTCCCCAGGGGCCGCGGCATGGGAGTGACGTACAAGTACTTCGGCGCCCCGGACGGCGCCACGGCGGCCCGGGTCCCGGTCACGATGCGCCCGGAGGAGCTCGGCGGCGACGAGCTCGGCATGGGCGGCCTCTTCACCAAGATCAAGCCGGAGACGATGGCCGCGATGGTCCTCACCGGCATCGAGGGCATACCCCTCCACGAAGTGCCCCCGCTGGAACTGGTCGTCCTCCACCCCGACTACGCCGTGGTCAAGCTCCCGATGACGGTGGTCGACCCGCTGCGCGGCGTCGGCGAGGAATCGGTGGGCGCGGCGGCCTTCATCTGGTCCACGGTCCCGGACCGCGGCGGCCCGCGCGACGCCTTCAACGTCTACCAGTTGCTCCACGAGTGGCAGGACTTCTCCCACCGCCTACACGAGGCGGGCCACCAGCCGTACTGCCTGGTCTGGCCCTGACCTGGCCTTTCGTCACTCACGGGCGGCTCTTTGCGGGGGCTGCCCGCCTAGCTCGGGAGTCGCCCGTCAGGCGGCCAGCGCACATTGAGGGCACACGGCTGAGGAATGTCCCCTCTCCGAGCACGGCCGCCTGCAGTGCGGGGCCTTACGGCTCGCACCGGACGCCACCTCGTCCGCCCGGCGGCCGCCTGGTCCGAAACCACCACCGCCTCGCCCAGTGGGCCAGCGGATCCCACCCTCCGCCCCTTCTCGTGCGAGGCGGCGGCTGCACCGCCCTGGTGCACTCACTCCAGGCCGGTGGCTTCGAGGTGGGTGAGGAAGGCGGCGATGAGCCGGGGCCGCGTCACTTCGGGGACGGAGGCGTCCGGCAGATCTTCCTCCAGCCCCCACCCGGTGTTAAACGTCATCGCCACCCCCTCCGGGACGACGTGCTCCCGGAGCCAGCCGACGAAGTTCGCCGCCGCTTGGGCGGTGGCGTCGAGGATCGAGATGCCTTCCGGCTGCACGCGTGCGTACCCTTCGAGCTCTTCGCCTTCGAGGGTGATGCCGTACTGCATGGCCGAGCCGTGGATCTGCCCGCCTTCCTGGATTCGGATGAACTCGTCCGGATCGCGCTCCAGGAGCCTGGCCTTCAGGCTGTCGTAGGTCAGCCCCCAGGTCTGCCCCTCTATGGGGGTGAAGACGTACATGGTGCGCAGTTCGGCGAGCTGGGACGCGTCCACGGGTGTACTCCTTGGCGGTGCAGGGTGGGTCAGGGAACGTAGCGGGCATAGCCCTTGACGCCATATGCCGCCATCATCACGCGCCAGTAGGCGACGGAGTCGGGATTGTTGGTGACCGTCTCCACACCCCGCATCTCAGTGTTGCGGGGGTCGTTCAGTGCGGCGGCGTACTTCTGCAGCTCGTTCCGGTCGGGGTCGAAGAGGAACTCCTTCTTTCCCGTCTGGTGGTTCGCACGGAGCTCTTCGAGCGACCGGTAGCACTTCTTGCCGGGATTGTTCACGTACTTGGCCTCGACGGCCATGCCGTCGCTGTCGCGGAAGCCGTCCACCATCAGCGTCGTGCCCTTGCCCGTGCCGGGGGCGATGGGGACTTCGTACTCGGGATAGCCGGCAACGCGCAGTTGATAGGCGACCTCGGCGGGCCTGCCGCCTGAGACGTCGCCCGCACGCAGCGAGTTCAGCCAGGTCTGGAAGTTCTGCTGCTGCGGTGCCGTGAGGGGAGGGAATCGCGGGCTGGGCGGCGTCGGTGGCGCTATCGGCTGGACCCGTGGCCCGTTCGCGGGGCGGTACGCAACCGGGACCAGCAGGGGTACACGGGTGAAGGGCGCCAGGAAGGGTGGCAGCGACGGCAGGAAGCCGCCTCCGTCGGGCTGCGGCATGGGAACGCGGGCCTGGGAGCTGTCCATGGCGGGCGGGATCTTGCCCAGGCTCGCTATGCGCATGTCGCCCGAGACCAGCTCGTGCAGCCCGCCGTCGTGACCGTCGCCGCCGAAGCGGGCTCGGTCCCAGGGCAGCAAGGTGTCGCCTGTGATGGGGCTCGACTCTTCGGGGGCCTCGCTGGGGCGGGCGCGCGTCGCATAGCGTGAGCCGGATGGAGACATCTGTGCGGCTGGAGCCGTGGGGGGCCGGGGACTTCTGGCTCCTGGAGCGCAAGAACGAGCCCGTGATGACCGAGCACCTGGGCGGCCCCGAGTCCGAGGAGAGGCTGGCCGACCGGCAGTGCCGGTACGAGGCCATGAGCGTGCGGGAGCCCGCCGCCGGGCGGATGTTCCGGGTGGTGCTGGAACCCTCCGGGGAGAGCGTCGGCACCGTCGGCTTCTGGGAGCGGGAGTGGCAGGACGAGCCGGTCTACGAAGCGGGCTGGGGCATCCTGCCCGAATTCCAGGGGCGGGGCCTGGCGGTGGCCGCGCTGACAGAGCTCCTCACGTACGTGCGCACCCACGGCACCCGCGCCACCGTCCACGCCTTCCCGGGCACGGCCCACGCGGCCTCCAACGGCGTCTGCCGCCGGGCAGGATTCGAATGCCTCGGCGAGGTCGACTTCGAATACCCACCCGGCGTCCCCCACCCGAGCTACGACTGGCGCTACGAGCTCCACCCTTCCAGCCCCGCCGGCGCTTGAGGCGCGGGGGCCCGGGGGCAGCGCCCCCACCTCCAGCCCCGCCGCACCCTCCAGCCCCGCCGCACCCTCCAGCCCCGCCGCACCCTCCAGCCCCGCCGCACCCTCCAGCCCCGCCGGCGCTTGAGGCGCGGGGGCCCGGGGGCAGCGCCCCCGCAACGGCGCCGCACCCGCACACCACACCGCCGAACCCCCGGCAGGGAACCGTCACGCCACCGTCAACACGACCCGCCCCCGCGTCCCCGGCACCGCAAGCCGGTCATGCGCCTTGGCGGCGTCCGCCAGCGGAAACGTATCCGCGACCCGGAGCGTGAGCTCACCCGCGTCGACCAGCGACACCAGCCGCGCCAGCAACGCCCCGTCCGGCGCGACCTCCTGCTCCAAGACGCGGATCCCGCGCTCCGCCGCCGGGGCGTGGTTCGGGATCAGCCCGACGTACACCCCGCCGTCGCGGACGAAGCCCAGCGCGGGCTCCCCCAGTACGGCCGCGTCCAGGACCCCGTCCACCGGCCCGGCCCCCGCCGCGCCCCGCGGGACGAAGGCGGCCGCGCCCAGCGAGCGTACGAAGTCCTCGTCCGCCGCACCCGCCAGGGCCGTCACCACCAGACCGGCCCGCGCCGCGAGCTGGACCGCGAGGCCGCCGACCACGCCCGCGGCGCCGGTGACCAGGACCGAGGAGCCGGGCGCGAGCCCCAGCTGCTCCACGGCGCGGGCGGCGGTGAGCCCGCTCAGCGGGAGGGCCGCCGCGCTCACCTCGTCCACCGTGGAGGGCGCGGCGGCGATGGCGGTGGCGTCGAGGACCACGTACTGCGCGTGCGTACCGGCCGGCTTCACCGCCCCGTAGTGCAGCCCGACGACCTGCTGCCCGACCGCCCAGCCGGCCACCTCCGCGCCGACCGCGTCGATCTCTCCGGCCACGTCCCAGCCGAGGCCGATCCGCTGGCCGGCGCCGCCGAAGACGCCCGCGCGGACCGCTCCGTCCACCGGGTTGACCCCGGCGGCCCGGACCCGGACGCGGACCTGGCCCGCCGCCGGCCGGGGCACCGGGACCCGGGCCAGTTCGACCCGCTCCGGTCCACCGAACTCCGTCACCACTGCCGCCAGCATCGTCTGCTCGCTCATGTCGCCTTCTCCTACTGCCAGTTGCCGTTGTCGCGTTTCCGCGTTCCCGATGGCACTAACGTAAAGAGAGGTACTATCTTTTCGTAAGTACGCACTCGGAAGTGCGTACCCGACCCGGAGGTAGGCGCCATGGCCACCAGCACCGCCGCAGCCCGCCGCGAGGACGCCCGCGCCGCCTACGACGCCTTCCTCAAGGAGTGCCCCACCAGCCAGCTCCTGGCCCGCATCAGCGACAAGTGGGTCGGCCTCATCGTCAGCGCCCTCGGCCAGGCCGAGGACCGCACCATGCGCTACAGCGACCTCGGCCGACGGATCCCCGGCGTCAGCCAGAAGATGCTCACCCAGACCCTGCGCGCACTCGAACGCGACGGCCTGGTCACCCGCACCGTCACCCCCACCGTCCCCGTCCGCGTCGACTACCGGCTCACGGACCTCGGCAGCAGCCTCGGCTGCCTCCTGTCCTCCGTGAAGCTCTGGGCCGAGAACCACTTCGACGAGGTCAGCGCCCACCGCCAGAGCTACGACGAGACCGCCGCGACCTCGTGAGCGCGACCTCTTAAACCCGGCGCGGCCACCAGCCCGGCAATGGCATGCTGACAGGGTGAACGGACCCGGCATTCAGCTCACCCTCGCCCCCGAACTGCGCCTCTTCGCCCCGCCCAGCCGGCGCGCCGAGCGCGTACCGACCGCGACCGACGGCGCCTCCAGCCTCGGCCACGTCGTCGAGTCCGTCGGCGTCCCGCTCACCGAAGTCGGCCGCCTCCTCGTCGACGGCCACGAGGTACCCGTCTCGTACGTGCCCCAAGAAGGCCAGAACGTCGAGGTGTTCGGGGTCGACCGCCCCCAACGCGTCACCGGCGCGCCGCTCCGCTTCCTGCTCGACGTCCACCTCGGCACCCTCGCCCGCCGCCTGCGCCTGCTCGGCGTCGACGCCGCCTACGAGAACGAGGACATCGGCGACCCCGCCCTCGCCACCCGCTCCGCCACCGAGCGGCGCGTCCTGCTCTCGCGCGACCGTGGCCTGCTGCGCCGCCGCGAGCTCTTCGCCGGCGCGTACGTCTACAGCGACAATCCCGACGAGCAACTGCGCGACGTCCTCAGCCGGTTCGCGCCGGCCCTCGCGCCGTGGACCCGCTGCACCGCGTGCAACGGGCCGCTCCACGAAGCCGACAAGGACAGCGTCGGCGACCGCCTGGAACACGGCACGCACCGCTCCTACGACGTCTTCGCCCAGTGCGCCGCGTGCCAGCGCGTCTACTGGCGCGGCGCCCACCACGCCCGCCTGGAGCGGATCGTGGACGAGGCGGTCATGGAGTTCGGCACCACCTGAGCCTCAGAAGGCGTAGGCGTCCCCCGTGTCCAACGCCAGCACCACGTGCTCGTTGTTGGCGTGGTTGCGGTCCGTCGCCCCGCCGTTCCACCACGTGTCGACGCGCACCACCACCTCCGACGGCCCTTCGCGCAGCTCCAGCACCATCCCGATGTGCCGGCCCCGCCCGTGCAGCGGCAGCGGGCCCGTCTCGCAGACCACCTCGCGCAGACCGGCCCGCGCGCAGCCCTCCGCCAGCTGCTGGTGGTCCCCGAGCTCGGCCGACAGCCGCACCCGCACCGTCGCGTTCGGCAGCGCGGCCGGCCCGTCGTTCTCCGGCACCATCCAGATCCGCAGCTGCGACCCGGTCAGGGCCACCCGGCCGTGATAGGCCACATCGGCCTCCGGCCCGGCCGACTCCCACCCCGGTCCCGGCGCCGACTCCCACCCCGGTCCCCGCGCCGGCTCCCACCCCGGATCCGACGCCGACCCCCACGCGGGCGTACCCGCGCCGAGCGCCAGCACTCCCGCCACCACCACACCACGCACGGCACCACGGCGCACCGACACCACCTCCTCGCGCGAACCCTAGCCACCACCACCCCCGACCGGTCGGACCATCACACGAACGAGGGCGCGCCCACCCCCGTCCGCCGCGCCGTCCGTACGTACCTTTGAGCCATGCTGATCGCCCGCTCCGCCGCCCTGTTCACCCTCGCCGCCCTCCTGGAGATCGGCGGCGCCTGGCTGGTCTGGCAGGGCGTCCGCGAGCACAAGGGCTGGGCCTGGATCGGCGGCGGAGTCATCGCACTCGGCCTCTACGGCTTCGTCGCCACCCTCCAGCCCCAAGGCGACTTCGCCCGGGTCCTCGCCGCCTACGGCGGGGTCTTCGTCGCCGGATCCCTCGCCTGGGGCGCCGTCGCCGACGGCTACCGCCCCGACCGCTGGGACATCGCCGGCGCCCTCGTCTGCCTCGCCGGAATGGCCGTGATCATGTACGCCCCGCGCGGCCGCTGAGCCCCGCCTATGCTGGCGGGGAATCGCCCGTACGAACGACCCGCGCACGACCGAGGAGCCCCGCACATGAGCACGGCCACCAAGACCGCCGTCGTCACCGGAGCGAGCAGCGGCATCGGCGCCGCCACCGCCCGACAGCTCGCCGCGGCCGGCTACCACGTCGTCCTCACCGCCCGCCGCAAGGACCGCATCGAGGCCCTCGCCGCCGACCTCACCGGCGCCGGCCACTCCGCGACCGCGCACGCCCTCGACGTCACCGACCGCGCCGCCGTCGACGCCTTCGCGTCCTCCCTCGGCCGCTGCGACGTACTGATCAACAACGCGGGCGGCGCGATCGGAGCCGAACCCGTCGCCACCGGCGACCCCGCCGACTGGCGCACGATGTACGAGGTCAACGTCATCGGCACCCTCAACGTCACCCAGGCCCTGCTCCCGGCCCTCACCGCCTCCGGCGACGGCACGGTCGTCGTCCTCTCCTCCACCGCGGGCCACTCCACGTACGAGGGCGGCGCGGGCTACGTCGCCGCCAAGAACGGCGCCCGCGTCCTCGCCGAGACCCTCCGCCTGGAGATCGTCGGCCAGCCCGTGCGCGTCATCGAGATCGCCCCGGGCATGGTCAAGACCGAGGAGTTCGCCACCACCCGCTTCCGCGGGGACACCGAGAAGGCCGAAAAGGTCTACGCGGGCGTCGCGAACCCCCTCTCCGCCGACGACGTGGCCGACACCATCACCTGGGCGGTGACCCGCCCCAGCCACGTCAACATCGACCTCCTGGTGGTCCGCCCCCGCGCCCAGGCCTCGAACACCAAGGTCCACCGCGAGCTCTAGACCAGCCCGCCTCCGCGGGCTTCATCGCCCGCCGTCCCCGCCGTCCGGGCCTGCTTGCGGTAGGCCCCCGGCGGCGATCCGAAGTGTCGTTTGAACGCCTTGGCGAAGGCGAACTCCGAGGTGTACCCCGTGCGTTGCGCGATGGTGCTCAGCGGGGCCGGCGATCGGTGCAGCAACCGCGCCGCGGTGGCCATCCGCCAGTTGGTCAGGTACGTCAACGGCGGCTCGCCGACCACCGAGGCGAAGCGGCGGGCGAACGCCGCCCGGGACAGCCCGGCGCGGGTGCCCAGCGACTCCACGGTCCAGGGATGGCCCGGATCGTCGTGGATCGCCTTCAGGGCCGGGGCGACCGCCGGGTCGCTCAGCGCGGCCGTCCACCCGTGGGTCCGATCCTTCGGCAGTTCGGCGAACCACGAGCGGAGGATGTACAGCAGCAGCAGATCGATGAGCGCCGTGACGACCGCGTCCGAGCCCGGCTGCGGCGCGTGGAACTCGGCGCACAGCTGATCGACCGCCGAGCGCAGCACCGGGTGGCGGCCCGGAACCGCGGGGAGGTGGATGACCTCCGGCAGATCGCTGAACAGCGGATGCGGGCGATCGACGTCGATGGCGTACGCGCCGCACACCAGCACCGTGTGCGCCCCCGACCCCTCCACGGTGACCTGGCCGATCGGCGAGGAACGGTCCACGCGCTCCGGCACGAAGTCCACCGGATCGCGGCCCGGCACATCGCACAGGGTGTGTCCGCTGCCGCGCTGGAGGAACACGATGTCGCCCGGGCCGAGCGCGAGCGGTGGGCCGTGCGGGGGCAGCAGGTGGCAGTGCCCTTCCACGACCACGTGGAACCCCGCTCCTGAGAGGGGCTGGAACTTCAGGGCCCACGGGGCGTGCGCGTCGGTGCGGGTCACCATCGGGCGCCCCGTCCGCAGGACTTCGAGGGTGTCGCTCAGGATGTCCACAACGCCACCCTAGCGCCATCACCGCAAGACGATGTGACAGGAAGTCGAGACCTCTAGCCATTCATCGTCTCGACGCCGAGACATACGTTCTTGCCATGGCGGCGGCCGGACCCGGCACCGCATCGACGAAGGAACGGATCCCATGTCCCTGGCCGGCAAGAAGATCGTGATCATCGGCGGAACCTCCGGCATCGGCTTCGCGGTGGCCCAGCAGGCCGTGGCGGCCGGCGCGGACGTCGTGGTCGCCTCCAGCAATCAGGACCGCGTGGACGCTGCGGCGAAGCGGCTGGGCGGGCCGGCCGAAGGCCGCCGCCTGGACGTCGCCGACGGCGACGCCATCGCCGCGTTCTTCGAACACCTCGGAGCGTTCGACCACCTCGTCTACACCGCGGGCGAATCCCTGCTGATCAAGCCGTTGACCGACACCACCCCGCAGGAGGCCAAGGCGCTCTTCGAGCGCCGGTTCTGGGGCGCGTTCCTCTCCGCCAAGCACGCCGCACCGCGCCTGCGCGACGGCGGCTCGATCACCTTCAGCTCGGGCGTCCTCTCGGTCCGCCCCCTGTCCGGAACCGCGCTCACGGCAGCCATCACCGGCGGCATCGAGGCCCTGTCCCGGGCACTCGCCGTCGAACTAGCCCCTCTGCGGGTCAACGTGATCCAGCCCGGCGTGATCCGCACCGAGCTGTGGGACGCCAGCGTCCCGGACCCGGAGGCCTTCCTCCAAGGCGCCGGGTCCGAACTGCTCACGCGGCGCGTCGGCACGGCCGAGGAAGCCGCGGCGGCCTATCTCTTCGCCCTGTCCAACGCCTACGTCACCGGCACCACACTCGCGATAGACGGCGGCGCGGCCCTGGTGTGACGGCCGCACCGACGCGACGCCTTCCAGGAAGACGATACGGAGGAGCCCGGCCCGATCAGGATCGGCCCGGGCTCCTCCATTCCCCCGAACAACCGCACGCAGGCGTCAGCCCTTCACGCAGATGACCTGCTTCAGCTTCGCCACGACCTGCACGAGGTCGGTCTGCTGGTCGATGACCTGCTCGATGGACTTGTACGCGCCCGGGATCTCGTCCACCACGCCGGAGTCCTTACGGCACTCCACGCCCTTGGTCTGCTCCGCCAGGTCCCGCGCCGAGAACTTCTTCTTCGCCGCCGTCCGGCTCATCTTCCGGCCCGCTCCGTGCGAGGCCGAGTTGAAGGACTTCTCGTTGCCGAGCCCCTTCACGATGTACGAGCCCGTACCCATGGAGCCGGGGATGATCCCGTAGTCACCGCTGCCGGCCCGGATCGCGCCCTTGCGCGTGACCAGCAGGTCCATCCCGTCGTACCGCTCCTCCGCCACGTAGTTGTGGTGGCAGCTGATCTCCCGCTCGAAGGAGACCTTCGCCTTGCGGAACTCCCGCCGGACGACCTCCTTGAACAGGCTCATCATCGCCGCGCGGTTGTACTTGGCGTACTCCTGCGCCCAGAAGAGGTCGTTGCGGTAGGCATCCATCTCCGGGGTCGCCGCCAGGAACACCGCCAGGTCGCGGTCGACCAGGCCCTGGTTGTGGTCCAGGCTCCTGGCCACGGAGATGTGGTGTGCCGCCAGCTCGTTGCCGATGTTCCGGGAGCCGGAGTGCAGCATCAGCCAGACCGAACCTGACTCATCCAGACAAAATTCGATAAAATGATTACCGGAACCGAGCGTTCCGATCTGCTTCGTGGCGCGTTCCTGACGGAATTTGACCGCATCGGTGAGGTAGTCGAAGCGCTCCCAGAGACTTTCGTAGCCGTCGACCGAGAAGCCGTACAGGCGCGACGGGTCCACGGCCTCCTTGTGCAGGCCCATGCCCACCGGAATCGCCTGCTCGATCTTCGAGCGGAGCTTGGACAGGTCGCCCGGCAGGTCGTTGGCCGTCAGTGACGTCTTCACCGCCGACATGCCGCAGCCGATGTCCACGCCCACCGCCGCCGGACAGACCGCGTCCTTCATGGCGATCACCGAGCCGACCGTGGCGCCCTTGCCGTAGTGGACGTCCGGCATGACGGCCAGGCCCTTGATCCACGGGAGCGTGGCGACGTTGCGCAGCTGCTGCATCGCGCCGTCCTCGACCGACGCCGGGTCGGTCCACATGCGGATCGGGACGTTCGCCCCGGGCACCTCTACATACGACATACGGATCAATCCCCCGGAAACCACACGAAGCTCAGAAAGCTCACAAAGTTCAGAATACGCAAAAGCCTCGCTCTTGATCCCAAATACGACAGGGGACCGGCGCCAGCACCAGCGTGTGCGATAGACATTGTGTCCATCCGCGCCCAAGTCGCGGCAACGCATTTTCCTGACCGTCGGGGGTCCGCCGGTCGAAGGGAGCCAGTGGACGTGCAGCGCAAGGCGGTACGGCGAGGATCGCGGGTCCTGCCAGGCATCGCGGTGCTGGTCGCGCTCGCGGCCGGTGCGGCCGGTCTGACCGGCTGCACCGGCGGGAGCGGCGGCGGCAGCCCCAGCGACTCGAAGGCGGGCGGCAGCACGCCCGCGCCGGCCCAGCCGGGGAAGTACCGCAGCCTGCCCGCGCCCTGCAAGGCCGGCGTCGACAGCAAGAAGCTCAAGGCCATGCTCCCGGCCGCGCCGACCCTCACCCCCGAGCAGCGCGACCAGCTGTACGCCGGCGTCGCGGACGCCTCGTACGACGGCGACCGGCACGTCGGCTGCCGCTGGACCGCGCAGACGCCCGAGGAGACCCGGCTGCTGTCGGTCGGCTTCGAGCGCGTGGTCTCGTACGACCGGGCCGCATCCAGCGACGACGACAAGGCCAAGCAGGTCTACGTGCGCCGGCTCACCGACGCGCACCTGCCCTTCCCCGGCCCCACCGGGAGCCCGACCCCCACGCCCGCCGGCGCCACCACCCCGCCGCCCGCGGCCCCGCCCGCCGCCGGTGCGCCCTCGCCCGGCGCCCCCTCGCCCGGCGCGCCGTCCCCGAGCACCAGCCCGGCGCCGCCGGTCGAGCTCGGATCCCGCGTGCTGGAGGACCTCGGCACCCAGGCCTTCATCGAGGACAAGCTGAGCCCGGCCGGGGCCACCGCGGCGCAGACCCGCACCGTGCGGATTGTGTTCCGCACCTCGAACGTCATCGTCACGGTCGAGTACAGCGTGCAGCCCGCCCTGCCCGGTACGGTCCCGCCGAGCACCGAAACCCAGGACAAGGCGCGGCAGTTGGCGCAGGCGCTGGTCGAGCGTTTCAACGAGTGAGCGGTGCGCGCCGCGCCCCGGCGTGACGGCGCGCACAGCACGCGCACGCCCGCTCGGGCTACCGTTGCCAGGGTCCCGCGCCCGAAACAGCGCCCGAAACAGCGTCCGAAACGGCGCCCGAACGGCCTCCGAATGACCGCCCGAAGCAGGGTCCGCATCGGACCCACGAACGTACCGAAGGAATCATGCACCGATCAGCCTCGCGCCTCACTCGCGTTCTCGCCTGCGCAGCCGTCCCGGTGATCCTCACCGTCGCCGGGTGCTCGTCCGACTCGGGCAAGGACTCGGGCTCGAACGGCGGCAAGAAGTCCGATTCCTCCTCTTCGGCCAAGCCCAACGCGAAGGCCTCCGCCGCGCTGGAGAAGGCGGCGTTCGCCACGCTGCCGGACCCCTGCAAGTCGGTCCAGACGGCGACGATAGAAAGCCTCGTCCCGGAGGCGAAGGACAAGAACGGCTCGGCGACGAAGTCGAACGACCTGACCACCCGTGCCAGCTGCTCCTGGAACGGTCTGGACGAGGACGGTCTGAAGGGCTCGCAGTACCGCTGGCTCTCGATCTCGCTCTTCCGCTACGACTCGCACGCCTCCCTCGGCGGCGCCGGCAAGCGCGCCGAGGAGCAGTACAACAAGCAGCTTGAGGCGGCGAAGGCGACCGAGGGCGCGGAGAACGTGAAGGCCGAGCCGGCGGGCGGCATCGGCGACCAGGGCACGTCGGTCGTCTACACGGCGAAGAAGGACGTGGACTTCTTCAACACGACGATCGTGGCGCGCACCCAGAACGTGGTGGTGACGCTCGACTACAACGGTGCGGCGTACGAGGGTGCGGGCGCTCCCGACCAGGCCAAGCTGCTCCAGGACGCGATCGCGGCGGCGAAGGAAGTCGTGGCCTCGGTCGACGCCGCCAACCAGAAGCCCGCCGAGCAGCCGCAGTCGCCGCAGCCCCAGCAGTGACGGCGGCGCCACGGCGGGACCTCCTGGAGCGCTGACATCCAGTCACCCGTACGCTGTGCCTGCTGCGGCTTGGTAAAGGCTCGGTAAGCACGCAGCGCCAGCACGCAGCACCAGCACGCAGCACGCAGTACTCAGCAAGGAGAGGGGATCGCGGGTGGCCGCGATGCAGCTGACTCGTACGCACCGAATACTCATCGGCGTCGTCGTCGCGGGAGCCGTGGTCATCGCGGGCATCGGCTTCGCGGGCTCGTACGCCGCGGTGCGCACCCTCGCGGAGCAGAAGGGCTTCGGCAACTTCTCGCTGGTGTTCCCCATCGGTATCGACGCGGGCATCTGCGTGCTGCTGGCCCTGGACCTGCTGCTGACGTGGATGCGCATCCCCTTCCCCCTGCTGCGCCAGACGGCGTGGCTGCTGACGGCGGCGACGATCGCGTTCAACGGTGCGGCGTCCTGGCCGGACCCACTGGGTGTCGGCATGCACGCCGTGATCCCGATCCTGTTCGTGGTGACGGTCGAGGCCGCCCGGCACGCGGTGGGCCGGATCGCGGACATCACCGCGGACCGGCACATGGAGGGCGTGCGCATCACGCGGTGGCTGCTGTCCCCGCTCCCCACGTTCAAGCTGTGGCGCCGGATGAAGCTGTGGGAGCTGCGCTCGTACGAGCAGGCGGTCGCCATGGAGCAGGACCGGCTGATCTACCAGGCCCGCCTGCAGGCGCGGTACGGGCGCTTCTGGCGGCGGAAGGCGCCGGTGGAGGCGTTGATGCCGCTGAAGCTGGCCCGGATCGGCGTGCCGCTGAAGGAGACGGCGCCGGAGGCGCTCGCGGTGACGGGCATCGAGCCGGCGGTGCTGGCGCCACTGGCGCAGCAGAACCCGGCCGCCGCCGCCTCCGCCCCGGGCGCCTTGGAGCTCGTCCAGCAGCCCGCGCAGTCGCCGTCCCCGTCGCCGTCCGGGCCCCTGGCGGCGCCGCCGGCCGCCGCGACGCACGCGCCGCCGCCGTTCGCGGTGGAGCCGACGGCGATGCCCGCGGCCCACAACAGCGCCTGGTTCGCGGCGCCGCTTGCGCCGCAGGCGGCGTACGAGGGCGGTTACAACCCCCAGTACGTCGAGGGTCTGGAGCCGACGCCGGTGCTGCCTCCGATGGGTCCGGAGGAGCAGCAGCAGGTGCAGCCCGACGTTCCGATCCCGGCTCCCCGCCAGGAGCACGCCCAGCCGGACCCTGGTGCGCAGGCCCAGGCCCAGCAGGCCGCGCAGCCCCACGAGGCTCCCGAGGAGGGTCCGGCGACCCCGGACGAGGCCGAGTTCGCCGAGGTGGCCTACAAGGTGTTCTGCGCGCTGGCCGACGAGAAGCAGGACTGGCCGTCGATCGAGGCCCTCGACATACACCTCTCGGACCGCTACGGCGTGACCCACCCGCGCAGCGGCTCCCTGCTCCGCCGGATGATCCCGGCGTTCAAGCAGCGCTACAACAAGGACCGCGCGGCCGAGCACATCGCGTAGCAGCGGCGGCAGCCGGTACGTGAAAGGGCCCGCACCCCCCGAGGGGTGCGGGCCCTTTCGCGTACGTGCTTGACGCGACTCAGACCGCGAGCAGCTTGCGCACCCGGTCGGCGCCGACCGCCAGCAGCAGCGTGGGCAGGCGCGGACCGGTCTCCCGGGTCACGAGCAGCCGGTACAGCAGCGCGAAGAACGTGCGCTGCGCGACCTTGAGCTCCGGCGTCGGCTTGGCGTCGGGCTCCAGCCCGGCCATCACCTTCGGCACGCCGTAGACGAGCGTGGTCAGCCCGTCGAGGGACCAGTGGGAGTCGAGGCCTTCGAGGAGCAGGCGCAGCGACTCGCGGCCCTCGTCGTCCAGGGACGACAGGAGCTCCGTGTCCGGCTCCTCGCGCACGAGGGTGCGCTGGTCGGCGGGGACCTGGGTGGTGATCCAGTTCTCCGCGCGGTCCAGGCGCGGCCGTACCTCGTCGAGGGAGGTGAGCGGCTTCTCCGGCTCCAGGTCGCTCAGGATCCGCAGGGTCTGCTCGTCGTGCCCGGCGGTGATGTCCACGACCGAGGCGAGCGTGCGGTACGGCATGGGCCGCGGGGTGCGCGGCAGCTCGCCGGCCGCGGTGCGCACGGCGCGGCTGTGCGCGGCGGCGTCGGCGGGCAGGACGGAGCCGTCGGCGACCTTGGCCTCCAGCTTGTCCCACTCGTCGTAGAGCCGCTGGATCTCCTGGTCGAAGGCGATCTTGAAGGACTGGTTCGGGCGGCGGCGCGCGTACAGCCAGCGCAGCAGCTGCGGCTCCATGATCTTCAGGGCGTCGGCCGGGGTCGGCACCCCGCCCTTGGAGGAGGACATCTTCGCCATGCCGCTGATGCCGACGAACGCGTACATCGGTCCGATCGGCTGCTCGCCGCCGAAGATGTGCACGATCTGGCCGCCGACCTGGAAGGACGAGCCGGGCGAGGAGTGGTCGACGCCGGAGGGCTCGAAGATCACGCCCTCGTAGGCCCAGCGCATCGGCCAGTCGACCTTCCAGACGAGCTTGCCGCGGTTGAACTCGCTGAGCTTGACCGTCTCGGTGAACTCGTCCTCGGTGCAGACGTAGGTCATCTCGGTCGTCTCGTCGTCGTACGAGGTGACCTTGGTGAAGTCCTTGCCGCACTCGCCGCAGTACGGCTTGTACGGGAAGTACCCGCCCTCGCCGGTGCTGCCGTCGTCCTCGGCGGCGGCGCCGGAGCCCTCGGCGGCCTCCAGCTCGGCCTCGTCGACCGGCTTCTGCTGCGGCTTCTTGCCGCCCGGCTTCTGCTTGGTGCGGTACTGGTCGAGGATGGCATCGATGTCGCCGCGGTGCTTCATCGCGAACAGCACCTGCTCGCGGTACACGCCGGTGGTGTACTGCTCGGTCTGGCTGATGGGGTCGTACTCGACGCCCAGCTCGGCCAGTGCCGCGGTCATGGCGGCCTTGAAGTGCTCGGCCCAGTTCGGGTACGCCGATCCGGCCGGGGCGGGCACGGCGGTCAGGGGGCGCCCGATGTGCTGGGCCCACGACTCGTCGACGCCGGGGACGCCCGCAGGAACCTTCCGGTACCGGTCGTAGTCGTCCCAGGAGATGAGGTGGCGGACCTCGAAGCCCCGGCGGCGGATCTCGTCCGCGACCAGGTGCGGGGTCATGACCTCGCGGAGGTTGCCCAGGTGGATCGGGCCGGAGGGGGAGAGTCCGGACGCGACGACGACAGGTTTGCCGGGTGCTCGGCGCTCCGCCTCGGCGATGACCTCGTCCGCGAAACGGGAGACCCAGTCGGTCTCGGTGCTGCTCTGAGCCACGACACGTCCTTCTATCTCGAATGCTGGCTTCAGCCATTCTCCCAGACGAAGCGGGTCGCTCCGAGGTTGCTTTTCCCACGGGAAACGGGTTGCCCCCACGTGGGATACTCGGCACTTGTCGGAACAACCAAGTGCACCCACCGGCACGACCTCACAGGAACGGCAGCTCATGGCCTCGGTCCCTTCCCTCGCTTCCTCCGTCAACCAGCGCGTCGCGGACGCCCTTGCCTCCGCCCTGCCGGAGGCCGGTGGCGCGGACCCGCTGCTGCGACGAAGCGACCGGGCCGACTTCCAGGCCAACGGCATCCTGGCGCTCGCGAAGAAGGCGAAGGCCAACCCGCGCGAGCTGGCGACGACGGTGGTCGAGGGCATGGCAACCGGTGACCTGATCCAGGAGATCGAGGTCTCGGGTCCGGGCTTCCTCAACATCACCATCACCGACAAGGCGATCATCGAGACCCTCGCGGCGCGGGCGGGCGACGACCGCCTCGGCGTCCCGCTCGCCGCGAACCCGGGCACCACGGTGATCGACTACGCCCAGCCGAACGTCGCCAAGGAGATGCACGTCGGCCACCTGCGCTCCGCCGTGATCGGTGCGGCGATGGTGGAGATCCTGGAGTTCACGGGCGAGAACGTGGTCCGTCGCCACCACATCGGCGACTGGGGCACCCAGTTCGGCATGCTCATCCAGTACCTCCTGGAGCACCCGCACGAGCTGGACCACAAGTCGGACGCGGAGGTCTCCGGCGAGGAGGCCATGTCCAACCTCAACCGCCTCTACAAGGCCTCGCGCGCGCTCTTCGACTCCGACGAGGAGTTCAAGACGCGGGCCCGGGCCCGGGTGGTGGACCTCCAGGCGGGCGACCCGGAGACCCTCTCCCACTGGCAGCGGTTCGTGGACGAGTCGAAGATCTACTTCTACTCGGTCTTCAACAAGCTGGACATGGACATCCAGGACCCCGACGTGATCGGCGAGTCCGGCTACAACGACATGCTGGTCGAGACCTGCAAGCTGCTGGAGGAGTCGGGCGTCGCCGTCCGCTCCAACGGCGCGCTGTGCGTGTTCTTCGACGACGTCAAGGGGCCGGACGGCAACCCGACCCCGCTGATCGTGCAGAAGTCGGACGGCGGCTTCGGCTATGCGGCCACCGACCTGTCGGCGATCCGCGACCGCGTGAGCAACCTCGGCGCGACCACGCTGATCTACGTGGTCGACGCGCGGCAGTCCCTGCACTTCAAGATGGTCTTCGAGACGGCCCGCCGGGCGGGCTGGCTGGGCGACGACGTCAAGGCCGTGCAGCTGGCCTTCGGCACGGTCCTGGGCAAGGACGGCAAGCCGTTCAAGACCCGCGAGGGCGAGACGGTGCGGCTGGTGGACCTGCTGGACGAGGCGATCGACCGGGCGGCGGCCGTCGTGCGGGAGAAGGCCCAGGACCTGTCCGAGGCCGAGATCGGCGAGCGGGCCGTGCAGGTCGGCATCGGCGCGGTGAAGTACGCGGACCTGTCCACCTCCGCCGCGCGCGACTACAAGTTCGACCTGGACCAGATGGTCTCGCTCACCGGTGACACGTCCGTGTACCTCCAGTACGCGTACGCCCGGATCCAGTCCATCCTGCGCAAGGCCGGGGACGCGCAGCCCGCCGCCCATCCGGAGCTGGTCCTCGCCCCGGCAGAGCGCGCGCTGGGCCTGCACCTGGACCACTTCGGCGAGCTCATCGCCGAGGCGGCCGCGGAGCACGCCCCGCACAAGCTGGCGGCGTACCTCTACCAGCTGGCCTCGTTCTACACGACCTTCTACTCGGAGTGCCCGGTCCTGAAGGCCGAGACCCCCGAGCAGGTCGAGAACCGCCTCTTCCTGTGCGACCTGACCGCCCGCACCCTCACCAAGGGCATGTCCCTCCTCGGCATCCGGACCCCCGAGAAGCTCTGACACGCGGCGTGTGACCGGGCCGGCGCGCGGTTCGCCCGTGTGCCGGGCCGGTCACCCGAACGGCCCGGTTCGGTGTGTACGGCACGGGTAGGGGACGGCCCGTCCTTCCCCCTCCGAACGGGAGAGCCCCCGTGCCCGACAAGAACGGCCCCTACAAGCCCGGCACCCCGTGCTGGATCGACCTGATGGTCCCCGACCAGCAGGCGGCCCTCGACTTCTACTGCGGCCTCTTCGGCTGGCAGGGCGAGATCGGCCCGCCCGAGCAGGGCGGGTACTCCGTCTGCACCCTCAAGGGCAAGCCGGTCGCCGGAATCATGAAGGCGATGAACCCGGACGGCACCATCCCCGACCCGATGCCGCCGACGGTGTGGACGACGTACCTGTCCACCGACGGCATCGACTCCACCCTCAAGTCCGTCACCGCCGAGCGGGGCCAGGTCATGATGGGCCCGATCGACGTCATGGACCTGGGCCGGATGGCCGTGGTCGCCGACCCGACCGGCGCCGTCTTCGGCCTGTGGGAGCCGGGCACCTTCCCCGGCGCGGGCATCGTCAACGAGCACGGCGCGCTGATCTGGAACGAGCTCAGCACCGGCGACCCCGAGGCCGCCGGCGCGTTCTACTCCGCCGTCCTGCCGATGACCGTGACCGCCTCCGAGGAGGAAGGCGGCCAGCCGTACACGGAGTTCAAGGTCGGCGGCCACGTGGTGGCCGGGATGATGAGCCTGGACCGGATGCCGCCGGGCACGCCCCCGAACTGGCTGCCGTACTTCCACACCGACGACGTGGACGCCACCGTGGCCGCGGCCGGTGAGGCGGGCGGCAAGGTCATCGCCCCCGTCTTCGACACGCCGGTGGGCCCCATGGCCGTCCTGGCCGACCCGCAGGGCGCGCCGTTCGCGGTGATCACGGTGCGCGAGCCGGACCGGCCCGCCTGACGCCGCGACCCCGCCCGCGCGGCAGCTCAGCGGAGCTCGCACCACACCACCTTGCCCGGCGCCCGGGGCAGCACCCCCCAGGCGTCGGCGAGGCCGGCCACGAGCGTGAGCCCCCGCCCGAGCGGCCGTCCGGTGATCCGGGAGAACCCGGGCCCGCTGTCGTGCACCTCGACCCGGACGGTCCCGTCCTCGAAACCGAACAGCCGCAGCAGGTACCCGCGGCCGCGCGGGACCCCGTGCCGCAGCGCGTTGGTCGCCAGCTCGCTCACGCAGAGCAACGTGTCGTCGAGGCGTTCGGTCGCCCCCCACGCCCGCAAGGTGTCACGTGTGAACTGGCGCGCAGCTGCGACGGATCGGGGTGAGCGCAGGTAGACCCGCTCGCGCATGAGCGCCGCCTGAATAGTTGGATTCACGGGACGATCGTCGCGTTCCGTGACTAGCGTGTGGCTGAGCGCCGACCCGTACTCCTTGATGAGTACGGGTCCGCACGGGGTATTCCGCCTACGTGGGTGGGGAGTTCGCTGTCATGCCACCGAGAAAACGAGTACGGCCGAACGCGACGACCATGAAGATGGTCGGCGCGATGGTGGCCGCCGCCCGCATCGCCAAGAACCTGACCCAGAAGCAGCTGGGCGAACTGGTCCGGCTGGACGCGGAGACCATCGCTTCGATCGAGCAGGGCCGCCGCGCGCTGATGCCGAACGTCGCGGAGTTGATGGACTTGCACCTGGGCCTGCCGGGCCTGCTGACCGTGGCGGCGAACGAGATGCCGACCATCGACGCGACTCCGCCGTGGGCCGAGGAGTACATGGGCCTTGAGGCAAGCGCGATCGCACTCTCCTGGTTCGACAACCAGGTGGTGCCGGGCTTGCTCCAGACGGAGAACTACGCCCGGGCCGTCTTCAGGTGCCGAGTCCCGGCGCACCCTGAGGCGGAGATCGAGGCGCTGACGGACCGCCGCATCGTGCGCCAGCAAATTCTGCGCCGCAGTACGCCACCGACCCTGAGCTTCGTCATCTCGGAGGCCGTACTCCGCGACAGGCTCGGAGGAGACGATGTGTACGAGGAGCAGCTGCACCACCTCCGCGCCTGCGCCGACCTGCCGGATGTGAGCCTCCAGGTGATGCCGCTGGGCCGGACCTCACACGCCGCTCTCGACGGACCGTTCATCCTCCTGGAAACGCCCGACCACCAGCACCTCGGCTATACCGAAACCCAACGCGGTAGTCAGCTCATCTCTGACCCCGATGAGGTCAGCATCATGGCGCGCAAGTATGCAATGCTGCGGACTCAGGCCCTCAACACGGAGCAGACGCGGGGCCTGTTGAGCCGCCTGCTAGGAGAGACATGAGCGCCGCGACCTCACTGAAGTGGTTCAAGTCCAGCTACAGCGGCAGCGAAGGCGGCGCCTGCCTGGAAGTCGCCGTGGCCTGGCGCAAGTCCTCGTACAGCGGCGGCGACGGCGACGCCTGCGTCGAGGTGGCCCCCGGCCGGGACACGGTCCACGTCCGGGACTCGAAGGTCCAGGACGGGCCCGTCCTGACGCTCGCCCCGGCGAGCTGGGCGGCGCTGACCGGCTGGGTGGCTCGATGACGGAAGCCCGCATCGATGAGGCGGGCAACATCCTGGTCACGCCGTCGACGTTGCGCGGCAACGACCTGGTCAGGGACTTCTTCGGGTCCGTGATCACACCGGAGGACCTCGCCTCCGGTTCGCCCGACCTCGCGCGGAAGACCGTCTACCTGTGCGGCGACGTGTCCGGGATCAGCCGCCGCCAACTGGGCGCTGCCGACCGGGTGTTCGTCATCCGGGAGCTGTCGCACGGTGACGACGGGGGCGTTGACACGCCTTGGACCCCCGTCGGTGTCGGCCGGGTTCCCGTCCGGGTACACGGTGCCGGCGTGTTCTACCGGCGCTTCTTCGACCTCGACGGCTATCACTTCGGACGGATCCGCGCGGAGCACGCCTTCCAGTCCCTGACGGAGTCCACCAAGCCCGGCACGGCCCATCGCAGCGGCATCTACCTGACGCCCGTCGAGCAGAACGGCGACGAACTGCATTTCCGCCTGCTCCGGTGCTCCACGAATCTCTCGGGGCCGACCGAGGGCTTTCGCCCGACTGACACCCACATCGTCGAGGCTCTGAATCGTGAGGCCGCCGCCGTCTTCCGGAACCAGGCACCGCTGAACCATGTCCTCGCGCAGATCTACCACAACACCCAGGCCACGGCGGAGCGCAAGCAGTCCAAGGCCCGAATATCGGCCCATGCCGACAAGACCAAGGACATGCCCGGCAATGGCGTCATGGCCTTCTGCACTTTCTATGACGGGCTCGAAAAGCTGCAGCCTATGGCCGAGGACGCCTTCGACTACGGTGTGAAGCGTGCCAGCGGGCTGACCAGGCTCCACTTTCGCCTCAAGGAGCCGATCGGGGAACGCGACGGGGTCGCGCTCCCCTCGCAATTCGCGCTGACCCTCTACCCGGGTTCCGTTTTCTTCATGCCGCTGTCCACCAACCGCCTTTATACGCACGAAATCCGGCCTTCGACGTTGGGCGCCGAGATGCTTCCGACCCGTCTGGGGTACGTGGTGCGCTGTTCGGGCGCCGAAGCCGTTCGCAAGGACGGCCACACGTTCCTCAAAGCGGCCGGGGAGCTGGTCAAGCTGGGGCCGCCCACACCAGAGGGCATGGCCGAGCTGCGCAGGCTGTACGCCGAGGAGAACCAGACCTCGTCCTTCATCGACTACGGCGACGCATTCCTCTTCAGCATGAACACGGGAGACTATCTTGCCCCCCGCGTCTAGGATCTCGGACGCCGTCATCTCGCTCTCGTTGCCGGCCCATGAGGATCTCTTCACGGAGCTGTCCACGTCGGCGCTTCTGGAAGACGTGGGAAAGGGCCGGCGAGGTGCCGTGCTCACCCGTGTCGACGAGGCTGAGGGCGTGCCTCTCGTACGCACCACCACTCGATACGGCAACCCGGCGCAGCGTTTCCGCGCGGTGCACGAACGGCTGGCGCAACAGGTGCAAGAGCGCACGGCGATCCCGGTCGGCTTCAACAACGCTCTCATCGAGAGCTATACGAACGCGTACAGGACCATGGGCAGCCATAGCGACCAAGCCCTGGACCTGGCCGAAGGGTCTTTCATCGCCGTCTTCTCCTGCTACCGGCATCCCGAAGCGGGCCCACCACGGAAGCTGGTATTCGAATCGAAGGGGTCGGGAGCCGACACGTTCGAGGTCCCTCTCGCCCACCACAGTGTCGTCGCGTTCTCCGTCGACTCGAACCGGCGGTTCAAGCACAAGATCGTGCTGGACGCGCCCGTCCCGATGGCGGACAACTCATGGTTGGGCGTGACGTTTCGGACGTCGAAGACCTTCGTCCGGTTCCGTGACGGACAGGCGTACCTCCCGCAGGGCGCACGCCTCACGTCGGCCGACGACGAGCAGCGGCGCGAGTTCTACCGACTACGGCGCCGCGAGAACGATGAAACGGACTTCATCTACCCCCCGATGACGTACACCGTCAGCGAGAGTGATCTACTGCCGCCCCTCTGACCCCGACCTCAGGGCGATGAGGGCCTGCGCCCCGTCGCCAGCGGGGCCAGGCCGTCCAGGATGCGGTCCAGGCCGAAGCGGAACTGGAAGTCCGGCTCGCCGGAGCCGGAGAACGCGTCCGAGGCCAGCAGTCGCGTCACCGCCGGGTGGCTGTCCGGTCCGGTCATGAGCCGCAGCGTGCGGACGTACTGGCCGAGCGCCTGCTCCGGGGCGGTCCCCGACTTCATGATGGCGTCCATCATGTCGGCGGCCATCGTGGCCTCGTTCCGTACCAGGCCCCCGATCAGGATGATCGTTGAGAGCTTCTCGCTCTCCTTCAGGGCCGTACCGGCCATCGACGCGAGGCCCCGGTCCATCCAGGCGAGCTGGTTCGGGGAGACAGGCGCGGCGGTGATCGGGATGCGCAGGATCCAGGAGTTGGCCATCAGGACGGCCCGCTGCGCGTACGCCCAGTTCGTCAGCAGTTCGCGCCAGTCCCATGCCTGTGCCTCGGGCGGCAGCGGCGGCGGGGTGCCGACGCCCGCGTCGGCCATGAGGACGTAGAGCTCCTCCTTGGCGGCGACGTAGCGGTAGAGGGACATCGTCGAGACGCCCAGTTCCTTGGCCACGCGGCCCATGGAGACGGCGTCCACGCCCTCGGCGGCGGCCAGGGCCACCGCCGCATCAACGATCTTCGGCAGCGTGAGCGTGGGGCGCGGCCCCTTGCCGGGGCGTTCGCGCAGGCCCCAAGCCATTTCCAGGCTCGCAGGGAGCCCTGTCCCGCTGTCCTCGTCCGCCATGACCGCCCGCTCCTCGATTGACCCCCATCCTAGTTCTGTGTATTACTTACACAGAAGAGCGTAAGGCATACGCAGAAAGAGCCCGGGAAGGGAGCACATCCCCATGACCCCGCACGCCTCCGGTGACCTCGGCATCCACGCCACCGGCCTGACCAAGGCCTACGGCGACCTCCGCGTCCTCGACGGCATCGACCTCGCCGTCCCGCGCGGCAGCGTCCTCGCCCTCCTCGGGCCCAACGGCGCCGGAAAGACCACCACCGTCCGGATCCTCGCCACCCTCACCGCGGCCGACGCCGGAACCGTCCGCGTCGCCGGACACGACACCGTCACCGCACGGGCCCGCGTCCGCGAACTGATCTCCCTCACCGGCCAGTTCGCCGCCCTCGACGACCTCCTGACCGGCATCGAGACCCTGCGCATGATGGGCCGGCTCGCCGGGCTCTCCCCGCGTAAGGCCCGCGCCCGCGCCGACGAACTCCTCGCCCGCTTCGGCCTCACCGAGGCCGCCGGCCGCACCGCGAAGACGTACTCGGGCGGCATGCGGCGGCGCCTCGACCTCGCCGCGAGCCTCGTCTCCCGTCCCGAGGTGGTCTTCCTGGACGAGCCGACCAACGGCCTCGACCCGCGCAGCCGCCAGGACCTGTGGGACCTCGTCCGGGAGCTGCGCGCCGACGGCACCACCGTCCTGTTGACCACCCAGTACCTGGAGGAGGCCGACCGGCTCGCCGACCGCGTCGCCGTCCTCTCCGGGGGCCGCATCGCCGCCGAGGGCACCCCGGCCGAACTGAAGTCGCGCGTCGCCGGACACCGCCTGGACCTGACCCTCGCCACCGGCGCCGCCTACGAGGCCCTCGCCCCGCGCGCCGTCCACCTCGACCCGGACGGGCTCACCCTCGGCCTGCCCACCGACGGCACTGCCGCCCACGTCCGGGCCCTGCTCGACGAACTCGACCCGGACCGCACCGCCGTGGACCGCTTCGCCGTCCGCAGCGCGACCCTCGACGACGTGTTCCTCACCCTGACGGGAGCCGACCGATGACCGCCGTACCCGTGAGCGCCCTCGCCCTCGCCGGCCGCAGCCTGCGCATCAGCAGCCGCCGGCCCGACGCCCTGATCGCGGCCCTGATGCTGCCCGTCATGCTGATGCTGATCTTCGTCTACTTCTTCGGCGGCGCCATCGACACCGGGACGGCGTACGTGACGTACGTGGTCCCCGGCGCCATGCTGCTCTGCGCGGGCTTCGGCGCGGCCTCCACCGCCGTCAGCGTCGCCGAGGACATGACGAACGGCGTCATCGACCGCTTCCGCTCCCTCGACGTCGGCGGCATCCCCATCCTCGCCGGACACGTCACCGCCTCGGTCCTGCGCAACCTGATCTCCACCACCCTGGTCCTCGTCGTGGCCCTCGCGATCGGCTTCCGGCCCCAGGCGGGCCCGGCCGCCTTCCTCGCCGCGGCCGGCCTGCTGCTGACGTACATCACGGCGATCTCTTGGCTGGCCGCCGCACTCGGCCTGCTCGCCAAGTCCCCGGAAGCCGCGGGCGGCTTCACCTTCCTGATGATGTTCCTGCCGTACCCGTCCAGCGCCTTCGTCCCCATCGACACCATGCCCGGCTGGCTGCACGGCTTCGCCGATCACCAGCCGCTGACCCCCGTGATCGAGTCCCTGCGCGCCCTGCTCCTGGCGCAGCCCGCCGGGGACGCCCCCTGGGTGGCCCTGACCTGGTGCGCGGGCATCACGGCCGCGGCCGTGGCCCTGTCCTCGGTCCTGTTCCGCAGCAGGACGCGCTGAGGGGCTCCTCGCCAGGAGAAGCCCCTCGGCACACCGACGCCGCGTACCCGCTCAGCCGTTGAGCGGGTAGGAATGCCGGCCCGTCGCCTCGTCGATCTCGGCGTGGGCCTTCTGCAGCATCTGCGACGCGAGATCCATGAGCGCGCGAGCACCCGCGATCTCTTCCCCGACCCTCAGCTGCTCCGGGTCGGAGGGGTGACGCAGGGCGTAGCCCCGCGCCTTGATCTCGGAGCCGTCCCCGAGTCTGACCAAGGCCGCCGCACTGGTGCGGTGGCCGTCCTCGGTGAATTCGAGCTCCACATGCCACCCGACGAGCGTGGACATGGTGCATCACCTCCAGGGGGTCACCCTTCCCTCCAGGGTGCGCCCACGGGGGAGGCGGCGCGAGCCGGACGCACGCGGGCCCCGAGCCCTCAGCCGCCGGTCAGAGCCGCCGCCACCGCCAGGAACCACGCCCCGTACGAGAACGGCTCGGGCGGGTTGACCTCCATGCCGAGTTCCGCCGCGGCGAGGGCGTAGTCGCCTTCGTCCATGGGGAGAGCGAGGAGCTCGTGGAGTTCCCCCACCAGGCGGGCGACGAGCTGGGGGTCGGTGGTGGCGGCGTAGTCCGCGACGGCCGCCTCGTGGTCGGGGAACTCGTCGACGATGTCCTGCGAGAACCAGCCCCCCAGCAGCTGCGCCGTCTCCGGGAACCGCGCGTGCCACTCCCAGTGGGTCTGCGGGGTCGCCGGCGGCGGCGCCTCGCCGTCCTCGACGCTCTGCTTGAGGTGGTCGGCGAGCACGAGGAGCCAGTCACCGATCGCGGACTGCGGGATCCCGACGTCGGGGACGGCGTAGAACTCGCCGAGGTCGATCCGCAGGCGCCCCGGGGGGTTGCGGCCGTACTCGCGCAGCTGACGCTCCGCCTCCGCGATGGCCCAGGGGCGGGTGTGCCAGGTGTGGCGCAGATAGGCGTCCAGGGCTCGGCTGCGGCGCTCGGCCGTGTCGTCGGCGCTCTGGCCGAGGTAGGCGCGCAGTACCTGATCGAGCTCGCCGTAGCGCCGGTCGTGCTCAAGGGGCTTCATGGACACGGTCGCACTGCCTCTACGGGTAGAACGGGACGGTGGTCTGGACGACGAACCCGTACGGGCTGTCGGGCTCCCGCCGCAGGACGACGCGCGCGGCGCGGACGTCGAGCGGTTCCTGTCCGGCGAGCAGCATCGCCTCCAGCAGCACCCGGCCGACGGGCTCCTCACGGGACGGCCATGCGGCCTCGATGGTGAGGCGGGCCCGGGTCCCCTGGGCGAGCCAGCGGTGGATGACCTGCTCGTTGGCGGTCACCACCTGCTGGGTGGCCCACTGGGCGGTCTCCCGGTCGGGGTAGGTGGCGGATCGGGTCAGCATCGGATCATTGTCTCAATTCGCGTTGAACGACCAGAAGACCCCGACCTCGTCCGCGGACACCGCGATCAGGCCGAGATCCATCATGTAGCCGGTGAAGGGGTGGCCGCCTTCGAGGTCCCGCGCCAGGAAGTCGGGCGCGTCGGAGCCACGGGCGAGATCGGAGGAGGTCCAGAACACCGCATCGGGACCGAACCGGCCCAGCAGGGTCCGGGCGTCCGCGAGCACCGCGTCGCGGTCCTCCCGGGACCGGATTGGAGAGCCCTCGAAGAACCACTCCTGCGCGAGCGAGGCGAGCAGCTCGACGGCAGCACCGGCCGTGATCGGCCGGAGGCCGGCGCGGAGGTCCTCGGCGGTCATCGCACGGAACGGGTGGGAGCGGAAGCCGGCCTCCCGTCCCTCCTTGAACGTCTCCGGGTCCAGGGCGAACCAGCCCCGTGGATCGGCGACCGACCGCTCCAAGACGGCGAGGACATCTTCGGCCCAGTCCTCGTGCAGCCGGGGACCGCTCCTGGCAAAGGTGAAGACGTCCTCCAGGAGCCGTAGCAGCGCGGCTTCCCAGCTGACGGCCTCGGTGGGTTGCGTCGGCATGGATTCTTCCTCGCAGGCCTCAGATGTCGCCGAATGCCCAGAACAGCCCGACCTCGGTGCCGGAGACCACGACCAGGCCGCAGTCCTCCCCGTAGAAGGTCATCGGCGTCCAGCCCACGGGTTTTCCTCCGAAGTCCAGCGTGCCAATGTGCCCGATGGAGCTGACGTTGGTGTGACAGGTGAACGCGTCCCCGTAGCGGGCGAGGATGGTGCGGGCCAGGTCCTGAAGCTCGTCGAAGCTCTCACTGAACCTTGCGACGTTCCGTAGGGTGCAGCCGTCCTCGGTGAGTGCGAGCAGGAGGTTCTCGGCGCTCGCGCGGTCGATCTCCTGCATCCGTTCCCCGATGTCGGCCGGGGTGAGGGGGCGGGACGGATCGTCCCTGAAGGACGGGCGGCAGAACGGGAAGGCGGGCGGTTCCGTAGACCGTTCGTTCGCGAGGGGGTCGAGCCCCGCCCAGCCGCGCGGGTCGGGGACGGCGCGTTCCATGACGGCGAGCACGTCGGCCCGCCAGTCCTCGTGCTTGCGCGGACCGGTGGCGATGAAGGCGAACCCGTCCTCGTACAGGTGCTGTACCGCGGATTCCCAGGATTCCTGGTCAGTGGGCATTTTCGAAGGGCCTTTCTCACAAAGCGCTGGGCATGGACGTCATGACGGTGAACGGAGGATTGCGGCTGCTGTCGTACTTGATCCTCGTGTCGATGCCCTTCACGTCGACCGCCTTGGCGTTCATGCCTCCCTGCTTGTATCCGGACAGCGGATCGGTGTCGTCGGTCAGCTTCCTGCTCACACTGCGGCCGCTGACCTCGCCATTGGGCGCTGGCGCCAGGAAGGGCTGTACTTTGCCCTCGGCCGGTGGCGGCGGACCCTTGATCCATGCCTCGATCGCCGCAGCGTTGTAGTTGAGGTTGTATTCGGTGAGTTCCTGCGCCCGCTTGTAGTTCGGGAAGGCCGAGGAGCCGCTCAGCTTCGGCTTGCCGTGCGGCCAGGCCTGGGTCGGGCCGTTCTCCTGCTGGTCGCGCAGGCGCTGCGCCAGCTGCTGGTCCGTCTTGCCGACGTGCTTGTCCAGTGTGTGGCCGTCGTTCATGTACTCGTTGGCCGCCAGGTCCAGCGTGTACTTGCCGGTGGCCGAGTCGATCTTCAGCCAGGTCTGCGAGGTGCTCTTGAAGTCTTCCAGGGAGCGGGCGCCGAACCCGTGCGCGCGGGCGACGCCGGCCTCGAACTTCGGGGCGCTCATGTGCGCTTCGTTCAGGACACCCTCAAGCGCGTTCATGCGCGTGGTGAGGCCGTCCACGATGCCGGTGTACTTGTCCACGATCCGGTTCAGCTTGGGCTGGTCCAGCTTCAGGACCGTGTTGACGTCGAACTTCAGCAGCATTCCGGTGACCCCGCCGACGCCGCTGGCCACGCTGGTGACCGCGCCGACGATGCTCTTGACGCTCGGCTTGTCCTTGGCCTTCTCCAAGTCCTCGATGATGCTCATGGCGGCCTTCTTCATCGCCCGCTTGAGCTCTTCGAAGACGTCGTGGTTGAGCTCGACGGCGGCTTCCGCGTACTCGCGCAGGCAGTCGCTGATCTTGATCGCCACGTCGTTCAGGACGGTCATCACCGGCTGACTGCCCGTGGCCACCTTGGAGCCGTGCGGGCCCGTGGTGTGCGCCCACTGGTAGCCGTGCCGGGACGGACCGGACTGACCCCAGTCCGTCGCGCCCCACAGCGCGCTGCAGAACGTCCGCATGGCGGATTCCCAGTCGGCCTTCTGGTGGTTGGTGATGGTGCCGATGATCCTCGTCAGCTCCCCTGCCGTGTTGCCCGGGACGACCGAGGCGTTCATCCAGCTGTGGCAGTGCGAGTTGAGGTAGTGCTGCTGCGGGAAGGGGTGTACGTCCGCCACCTTGCCGACACGGAAGATGTTCTTCGCGACGGGCTGCAGGACGTCCCGGACGATCTCCGGTATGCCCTCCATGGCACCGCGGATCAGGTCGTCGCCACCGTCGTCGTCCCCCCACTTGATGTCGGGGACGCTGGCGAACTTGGGGTCCTTGTCGATGACCGTCGGCAGCGGGCGTTGCTCCGGGGCCTGCCCGGGCTTGGGGTGGGCCGCCGCGTCGGCCTTCGTGTAGGCGTTGGCGGTCTCCGTGAAGCCGACGGCGACACCGCCGATGCTGACCACGCTCTTGCCCAGCACCTCCAGCCAGCGGTTGCCTATCTTCTTGTAGGCCTGCGCGAACTGCTCGGCGCTGGTGCCCGCCCCACCGGCGTCCGGGTACTTCTGCAGCTCCTGCACGAGCGTGTTCCCACCACGCATCATGGGATCCTGCTGACCCGCGACCTGTCCGGAGACGGTCCACAGGCTCGACGGCTTGACGTCGATGTTGCCGCTCCCGGCGGGCGGCTGCGCCGGGCCGGGGCCCGGGGTGGGTCCGGCCATCAGGCGCCGCCTCCCCAGCCCTGGAGCACGGACCTGTTCGCCGCGGCGTAGTTGAGGTGCCCCTTGACCACGACCTCGTGCAGCCACGCCTGCGCCGCTTTGAGGTCCTGGGCCGAGCGGTCCCACTTGTCCAGCTCGTCGATGAAGGCCTCGCGGGCCTCGCCGTCCCAGCTCAGCACGGCCTTCTTGGCCCGCCCGTACAGCAGGTCCAGCTTCTCGTTGAGGTCCTTGAGGATCTCCTCCAGGTCCCCCGACAGGCGCTGCAGGGTGGCGAAGTCAACGGTAATCCGGTCGTCTTCCGACATGGTGGTGCTGATCCCCCTGCTCTCAGATGTCCTGCAGTCGACTGTGCGGAGCCGCTGGCGCCTGGTCCGGCACGGTCAACTCCTCGGCGGCCGCCGCCACGTCCTCCCGGCTCTGCACGCGCTTGAACGCGGCCAGGACCTCAAGCTCCTGGGCCGTGAAGCCGTCACGCGAAGCCCTGGTCGCCCGTTCCAGGAGGGAGAGCACCTGCCGGATCCGCACGGCGTCCTCGGCGGCCCCCCGGTGCAGGGCGCGGTACGCGGTGGCCGTGGGCCCTTGCCAGCCCGCCGCGATGCTGTCGACCACCCGGTCCATGTTCCGGATCTGGCGCTCCAGATGGCCCTGCATCTCATCGAGGTCGTCCGCGAGCTTGGTGAGGCCGTCCTCCGAGACCCTGAGATCGCCGTCCTGCATGTCCACCTCTCTTCGGCGCTGGCGTGCCAAGTACGCACGTACGCCTACGAGGTTCGCAGGGCATCGAGCCGGACACCTGAGTACGCGCACTCATGTTCGGGCTCTTCTCGCGGAGTTCACTGGACCCATGACCCCGGACACCACACGGCACCGGCGCGCCTTCGTCGCGCCGCTCGTCTCCACCCTGCTCACGCTGCCGATGGCGGCCGTCGCGTTCTTCTTCGTCGGGCTGTCCCCGATGGCCTGCGACTCGTGCAACGGCGCCGCGAGCGACCGTTTCGACGCCTCCTACGAGGTCGCCTTCCCCGTCTTCGGGAGCGGCCTGCTGGCCGTCCTGGTCCTGCTGATCGCCGCGTGGGGCCTGCCCTGGCAGCGGCGCCACGCCGCCGCCAGGGTGTGGCTGGCCGTCATCGCCCCGGCGGCGGTCGTCCTCGACGTCCTCGTCTTCCACGGCCTCGTCGACTGGCCGTAGAGGGGATCAGGCGTTGCGCAGCCAGCCCGCGACCTCGGTCGCCCAGTACGTGAGGATCGTGTCGGCGCCCGCGCGCTTGATGCCCAGCAGGGTCTCCAGGATGGCCCGGTCCCGCTCGATCCAGCCCTTCTCCGCCGCCGCCTCGATCATCGCGAACTCGCCGCTGATCTGGTACGCCGCCACCGGTACGTCCACGGCCTGCGCGACCCGGTACAGGATGTCGAGGTAGGGCCCGGCCGGCTTGACCATCACCATGTCGGCGCCCTCCTCCAGGTCGAGGGCCAGCTCCCGCAGGGACTCCCGGGCGTTCGCCGGGTCCTGCTGGTACGTCTTGCGGTCGCCCTGGAGCGAAGAGGCGATGGCCTCCCGGAAGGGCCCGTAGAAGGCGGACGAGTACTTGGCGGTGTACGCCAAGATGGACACGTCCTCGTGCCCGGTCTCGTCCAGCGCGTCACGGATGACTCCGACCTGGCCGTCCATCATCCCGCTGGGCCCGACCACGTGGACGCCCGCGTCGGCCTGGACCTGGGCCATCTCCGCGTACCGCTCCAGCGTGGCGTCGTTGTCCACGCGCCCGTGCTCGTCCAGGACGCCGCAGTGCCCGTGGTCGGTGTACTCGTCCAGGCACAGGTCGGACATGATCACCAGATCGTCCCCCACCTCGGCCCTCACGTCGCGGATCGCGACCTGGAGGATCCCGTCCGGCTCCGTACCCGCCGTCCCCCGCGCGTCCTTGTTCTCGTCGGCCGGAACGCCGAACAGCATGATCCCCGCGACCCCCGCCTCGACCGCCTCCACGGCGGCCTTGCGCAGCGTGTCCCGCGTGTGCTGGACGACGCCCGGCATCGCGGAGATCGCCAGGGGCTCGCTGATGCCCTCCCGCACGAAGGCCGGGAGGATCAGGTCCGAGGGATGCAGCCGGTTCTCCGCGACCATCCGCCGCATCGCCGGGGTGGTCCGCAGCCGCCGGGGCCGCGAGCCGGGGAAGGATCCGTACGCGCTCATTCGTCAGTCGCCTCTTCGAACATCGAGAACAGTCCCAACCAGCCTAGGCCCCCGCCGCCCGCGTTCGGCCGATACAGACCGAAGCCGCCCGGGGCCGGGTGAGTGCCGGGGTGACCCCGCAGGGCGCCGAACACACCACCGCCGCACCCCCCGACCCCCCGCCACGTTCGGCGCCCGAGGAGACACCCCGGCGCGCGCCCGGCCCCACCACAACCGCCCCCCGGCCCGGACCACCGCGCCACCGCCACCGCCACCGGAACGAAGGGCGGGGCCCGGCGCACCCGCACCGAACCCCGCCCTCGCACCGCTCAGCCCGCACCGCTCACCCCGTACGCCAGCGGCAGCGGCAGCGCCAGCGGCACCGCCCACCGCTAGGTGGTACGACGCCGCCGCGCCCCCGGCCGCCGCTCGCTCGGCCGGAACACCGTCTCGCCGGCCTCCTTGGCCGCCTCGCGGCGCGCCGCACCGTACTCGGCCAGCGCCTCCGCCAGCTTCGACACCGACGGCTCCGGCGACAGCACGTCGACCCGCAGCCCGTGCTCCTCCGCCGTCTTGGCCGTCGCCGGCCCGATACAGGCGATGACGGTCACGTTGTGCGGCTTGCCGGCGATGCCGACCAGGTTCCGCACGGTCGAGGACGACGTGAACAGCACGGCGTCGAACCCGCCGCCCTTGATCGCCTCGCGCGTGTCCGCCGGCGGCGGCGACGCCCGCACGGTCCGGTAGGCCGTGACGTCGTCGACCTCCCACCCGAGCTCGATCAGCCCGGCGACCAGCGTCTCGGTCGCGATGTCGGCGCGCGGCAGGAACACGCGGTCGATCGGGTCGAAGACCGGGTCGTACGGCGGCCAGTCCTCCAGCAGTCCGGCCGCGGACTGCTCCCCGCTCGGCACCAGGTCCGGCTTCACGCCGAACTCCACGAGCGCGGCCGCGGTCTGCTCGCCCACCGCGGCGACCTTGATCCCGGCGAAGGCACGCGCGTCGAGCCCGTACTCCTCGAACTTCTCACGGACGGCCTTCACCGCGTTCACGCTGGTGAAAGCGATCCACTCGTAGCGGCCCGTCACCAGGCCCTTCACCGCGCGCTCCATCTGCTGCGGGGTGCGCGGCGGCTCCACGGCGATCGTCGGCACCTCGTGCGGCACCGCGCCGTAGGAACGCAGCTGGTCGGAGAGCGAGGCGGCCTGCTCCTTGGTACGCGGTACGAGCACCCGCCACCCGAACAGCGGCTTCGACTCGAACCAGGACAGGTCCTCGCGCCGCGCGGCGGCGCTGTGCTCACCGACCACGGCTATGACCGGCCGGGCGCCTTCGGGCGAGGGGAGCACCTTGCCCTGCTTGAACACCTGGGCGATGGTGCCCAGCGTCGCGGACCAGGTCCGCTGGCGCGTGGTGGTACCGGCGACCGTCACCGTCAGCGGGGTGTCGGGCTTGCGCCCGGCGCCCACCAGCTCGGCCGCGGCGGCCGAGACCGTCTCCAGCGTGGCGGAGACGACGAGGATGCCGTCGCTCGCGCCCACCTCGCTCCAGCAGCGCGCCGAGGCGTTCTTCGCGTCGACGAACCGCACGTCCGCGCCCTGCTTGTCGCGCAGCGGGACACCGGCGTACGCGGGTACGCCCACCGCGGTGGCGACACCCGGCACCACCTCGAAGGGGATGCCGGCGGAGGCGCAGACGAGCATCTCCTCGGCAGCGTTGCCGTCGAGCCCGGGGTCGCCCGTGACGGCACGCACGACCCGCCTGCCGGAGCGTGCGGCCTCCATGACAAGATTGGCCGCGTCCCGGATCACCGGGACCCCGGCGGCTGCTGACGCTTCGTCAGCAACCGTCAGCTGCGGCGTGTCTACTCCCGCGCGCGCATGCGTCCGTACGACTTCGAGCACCTCGGGCTCCGCGATCAGTACGTCCGCGGCGGCGAGAGCCTCGACGGCGCGCAGCGTCAGCAGACCCGGGTCGCCCGGGCCGGCACCGAGGAAGGTGACGCGTCCGTGGGTGGCGACCGCCGGAAAAGCGGAGGTGGTCGGACTTGAGGGGTTCAAAGCGATCGCTCCCCCATCAGACCGGCCGCGCCCTTGGCCAGCATCTCGTCCGCGAGTTCGCGGCCGAGCGCCATGGCCTCGTCGTACGACTGGGGCACGGGACCGGTGGTGGACAGCTGCACGAGCGTGGTGCCGTCGAGGGTTCCGACGACGCCGCGCAGGCGCATTTCATTGACAGTCTGTCCGTCGTCCAAAAGATCGGCGAACGCCCCTACGGGTGCGCTGCAGCCGGCCTCCAAGGCGGCGAGCAGGGAACGCTCGGCGGTCACGGCGGCCCGGGTGTCGGGGTCGTCGAGTGCGCCGAGCGCGGCGATGAGGTCCGTATCGGACGCGAGGCACTCCACGGCGAGAGCACCCTGGCCGGGAGCCGGCAGCACGCTGTCGACGGACAGCAGGTCCGTCGCCTCGTCGCCGCGGCCGATCCGGTTCAGCCCGGCGGCCGCCAGCACCACGGCGTCGAGCTCGCCGTTGTGTACGTAACCGATCCGGGTGTCGACGTTGCCGCGGATCGGCACCGTCTCGATCCGCTTGCCCAGGGACAGCGCCAGGTGGTTGAGCTGCGCCGCCCGGCGGGGCGAACCAGTACCGATCCGGGACCCGTCGGGCAGCTGCTCGAAGGTCAGGCCGTCCCGCGCGACGAGCGCGTCCCGGGGGTCCTCGCGCAGCGGCATGGCCGCGATCACGAGGTCGTCGGGCTGGGCCGTCGGCAGGTCCTTGAGCGAGTGCACGGCGAAGTCGACCTCGCCGCGCAGCAGCGCTTCGCGCAGGGCTGTGACGAACACGCCCGTCCCGCCGATCTGCGCGAGGTGCTCGCGCGAGACGTCGCCGTAGGTCGTGATCTCCACGAGCTCGACGGGTCGGCCGGTGACCGCCCGTACCGCGTCGGCGACGTGGCCCGACTGGGACATGGCCAGCTTGCTCCGCCGCGTACCGAGCCGCAGCGGCTGGTCGGGACGTGTGTTCATGATGCCCGTCCTGGGTCGTCGTCGTTCATCGGATCGGCCGCGTCCGCCCGGCTGACGGCAGCAACCGTCTGAGGGTCGAGGTCGAAGAGTTCGCGCAGTGCGTCCGCGTACCCGGCGCCGCCGGGCTCGCTCGCGAGCTGCTTCACGCGCACGGTCGGCGCGTGGAGGAGTTTGTCGACGACGCGGCGCACGGTCTGGGTGACCTCGGCCCGCTGCCGCTCGTCGAGGTCGGGGACCCGGCCGTCGAGCCGCGCCACCTCCATGGCCACCACCTCGGCCGCCATGGCCCGCAGGGCGACGACGGTGGGCGTGATGTGCGCGGCCCGCTGGGCCGCACCGAAGGCGGCCACTTCCTCGGCGACGATGCCGCGTACGGCGTCGACGTCGGCGGCCATCGGCGCGTCGGCGGACGCCTCGGCCAGGCTCTCGATGTCCACCAGCCGCACGCCGGGGATCCGGTGCACGGCGGCGTCGATGTCGCGGGGCATGGCCAGGTCGAGCAGGGCCAGCCGTACGGCGGACCCGTCGGCCTGCGTACGGGTGCTGCGCCGGGGCTGCCGCTGAGCGGCGGCCTCACCCTGATCGGCCCAGGTCCCGTGCAGTTCGAGCGAGTTGGCGTCCACCCCGGTCAGCGCGGCCCGCCCGTCGGGCCCGACGGGGCACCCGTCGGCCTCGACCGGAGTGGCGATGGTCCGCGCGGCCCCGGCGTCGGCCAGCCGCCCGCCGTCCCGCGCGGCCGCGACCAGCTTGGCCACGACCGCGGAATCCGGCAGATCCAGCCCCGCCGGGGGCACATCCAGCCCCGCCGGCGTTTGAGGCGCGGGGTCTGGGGCAGCGCCCCAGGACACGGCGGCCAGCACGTCATCGGCGGTCAGCACCAGCCCGGTCGCACCCGTGCAGGACACGACCACGTCGACTCGCGCCAGCTCATCCGCCACCGAAGCCATCGGCACCGCGGAAGCCTTCACCCCGGTGCCCGAGGCAACCAGAATCTCGGCGAGCCGCTCCGCCCGGTCGGCGGTCCGGTTGGCCACGACGATCTCGGCGACACCGACCCGCGCCAGCGTCGCCGCGGCCAGCGAGGACATCGAGCCGGCACCGATGACCAGCGCCCTCTTGCCGGCCGCCCACTCCCCCACCGGGAGGTGGACGGCGAGCTGCTCCAGCCCGAAGGTCACCAGCGACTGGCCCGCCCGGTCGATCCCGGTCTCCGAGTGCGCCCGCTTGCCGACCCGCAGCGCCTGCTGGAACAAGTCGTTGATCAGCCGGCCGGCGGTGTGCAGCTCCTGCCCCAGCGCCAGCGCGTCCTTGATCTGGCCGAGGATCTGCCCCTCGCCCACGACCATCGAGTCCAGGCCGCACGCCACCGAGAACAGGTGGTGCACCGCCCGGTCCTCGTAGTGCACGTACAGATACGGAGTGAGCTCTTCCAGAGCCACCCCGCTGTGCTGTGCCAGCAGCGTGGACAGCTCGGCCACACCGGCGTGGAACTTGTCCACGTCGGCGTACAGCTCGATCCGGTTGCACGTGGCGAGCACCGCCGCCTCCGTCGCCGGCTCGGCGGCGAGGGTGTCGTGCAGCAGCTTGACCTTGGCATCGGCGGACAGCGAGGCGCGCTCCAGCACGCTCACGGGTGCGCTGCGATGGCTCAGCCCTACGACGAGCAGACTCATGCCGGCATCACCGCCGGCACGTCGCCCTCGGGGCCGCCCTTGCGCGCCTCGGCGGCACCCCGTCCGGCCGGCGGCACCACGGCCGCGGCCGGTGCGGCGCCGCCCACGGAGGAGCCGCCGACGGCAGCGGCGGCGGCCGCTTCCTCGCCGGCCTTGCGCTGCTCGTGGAACGCGAGGATCTGGAGCTCGATCGACAGGTCGACCTTGCGCACGTCGACGCCGTCCGGCACGGACAGCACCGTCGGCGCGAAGTTCAGGATGGAGGTGACACCGGCCGCGATCAGCCGCTCGCTGACCTGCTGCGCCGCACCGGCCGGCGTCGCGATGACGCCGATCGAGACGCCGTTCTCCTCGATGATCTTCTCCAGGTCATCGGTGTGCTGCACCGGGATCCCGGCGACCGGCTTGCCCGCCATCGCGGGGTCGGCGTCGATCAGCGCGGCCACGCGGAAGCCGCGCGACGCGAAGCCGCCGTAATTGGCGAGCGCGGCGCCGAGGTTGCCGATGCCGACGATGACGACCGGCCAGTCCTGGGTCAGGCCGAGCTCACGGGAGATCTGGTAGACGAGGTACTCGACGTCGTAGCCGACGCCGCGGGTGCCGTACGAACCCAGGTACGAGAAGTCCTTGCGCAGCTTCGCGGAGTTCACTCCGGCGGCGGCCGCGAGCTCCTCGGAGGACACCGTGGGCACCGATCGCTCGGAGAGCGCGGTGAGGGCACGCAAGTACAGCGGAAGCCGGGCGACAGTGGCCTCGGGAATACCTCGGCTGCGGGTCGCCGGTCGGTGAGTTCGGCCAGTTGCCACGATGCTCCTGCGGGATGAGCGGGGCTGCAGGCGGCCTCGTGTCGCAGGACCGCCCCGTCGACAGCAGGCTATGCCTTTGTGAACGCGTGCACAAAGATTGTGTCCGTTTTGTCCGTGCAAAGTGACCGGGGTCACGCAACCTCGCCGCGCAAACCGGGAACCGGCGGGACGCCGAACCCGTTCAAATCCCAAAGGGGGCAAACCCGCGCACACTCGTCACAGATACGCCCCCAGACCCCACAAATCGCCCATGACGGTAACCGCGAGGACGGTCAGCCGACCAGCGCGCGCCGCAGCCGCTCCGGGTTCACCCGCCAGAAGGTGTGCTGTTCGCCATCCACCAGCACCACCGGAATCTGCTCCCAGTACAGCCGGTAGAGCTCCTCGTCCTGAGAAATGTCCTTCTTCTCCCACTGCGCACCCGTCTCGGCGCAGACACGCGCCACGACCTCCTCGGCCTCGTCGCACAGATGGCACCCCGGCTTGCCGATGAGGGTCACCATCCGGTCGCCGGGACGCTTCTTTTCCTTGCGGCGCAACAAAGGGCTCATGGCTCCATTCTCCCGAAGTGTTAACGCCTCCGTTTCCCCGCGGTTCGGGAACTCCCGAACACAGTGGCTATGCTCGCGTCATGGCCGCTCTGGGATGGCTCACCCCCCGTAGGCGCTCCGCCACCGCGCGCAGCGTGCTGGCAGGCGAGGCCTCTGCGGAGGCCGCCCGCAAGACCGCTCTCACCGGAGCCCCACCGCTCTCGCAGCCCGAGGCGGAAGCCGCGGCCGAGGCCGCGCAGCCCGCGCAAGCGGCACCTGCGGAGCCCGAGTTCCCGGTGGCGGGCGACCACCTCGCCGCCGCCTTCTTCGACCTCGACAACACCGTGATGCAGGGCGCCGCGATCTTCCACTTCGGCCGCGGCCTCTACAAGCGCGAGTTCTTCCAGCGCCGCGAGCTCGCCCGATTCGCCTGGCAGCAGGCCTGGTTCCGGCTCGCCGGGGTCGAGGACCCCGAGCACATGCAGGACGCCCGCGACAGCGCCCTGTCCATCGTCAAGGGCCACAAGGTCTGCGAACTGATGGCCATCGGCGAGGAGATCTACGACGAGTACATGGCCGAGCGGATCTGGCCGGGTACCCGCGCCCTGGCCCAGGCCCACCTCGACGCCGGCCAGAAGGTGTGGCTGGTCACCGCCGCCCCCGTCGAGACGGCCACGATCATCGCCCGCCGGCTGGGACTGACCGGGGCCCTGGGCACCGTCGCCGAGTCCGTCGACGGGGTCTACACCGGCCGCCTGGTCGGCGAGCCGCTGCACGGGCCCGCCAAGGCCGAGGCGGTCCGCGCGCTGGCCGCCGCCGAGGGCCTGGACCTCGCGCGCTGCGCCGCGTACAGCGATTCGCACAACGACATCCCGATGCTGTCGCTGGTCGGACATCCGTACGCGATCAATCCCGACACAAAACTGCGCAAGCATGCCCGGAGCAACGACTGGCGGCTGCGCGACTATCGGACCGGTCGAAAGGCCGTGAAGGTCGGCGTTCCGGCCGCCGCCGGGGTCGGCGCGATCGCGGGCGGCGCGGCCGCCGCCATCGCCCTGCACCGCCGCCGCAGGTAACAACGCCAGGCCCGGGCCCTTCTCCGCCCGGCCCCACGGGCATTCGCTCACTTCTACCCGCGCCCCGGGCGTGGCACTCCGCCCTGCCCGACTCGGTCGTGAGCCCTCTTCGAAGCGTCCATTCCGCGCATCCAAGTGATCAAGAATCGATCACCAACAGCGACCGAATATGCCCTCGACACGCAACAGAAGTGTCGGAACCGGTGATTTGAGCAACTGGGTGTAGCGCTGCCTGTACGAAGCGTTATTCTCCTCAAACGCATGCCTCCGGTCATCTGTCGCCACGATGGGTGAACGGTCCCGCACTGCACGTGATGGAAGCTCTGCCTCTGGGAGTCCCGTGTACCCACCTGTCGGGGTTGACGCCTCGGGCCTGGCTACGCTGCGCGCAACGGTCCTCGACCACCTGCGTGGCTTCGTCCCCACCGCGTACGCCGTCCCCGCCTTCGCCGCCGCGGTACCTGCCGGCCTCGGCCCGGCCGGCCCTTGCTATGCCCTGACCGACGGCGGAGCGACCGTGGGCAGACGAGGCCGCACGTCCGGGGGATCGACCGGCGCCGCCGGCACGAGCACCCAGGCCACGCCCACCCCACGCCGCCCCACGGCGGACAGCGACCAGGCCCGCATGATGGACCTGGTCGAACGCGCCCAGGCGGGCGAGGCCGAGGCCTTCGGCCGCCTGTACGACCAGTACAGCGACACGGTCTACCGCTACATCTACTACCGCGTCGGCGGCAAGGCGACGGCGGAGGATCTCACCAGCGAGACCTTCCTGCGCGCACTGCGCCGCATCTCCACCTTCACCTGGCAGGGCCGTGACTTCGGCGCCTGGCTCGTGACGATCGCCCGCAACCTGGTGGCGGACCACTTCAAGTCCAGCCGCTTCCGGCTGGAGGTCACCACCGGCGAGATGCTCGACGCGAACGAGGTCGAGCGCAGCCCCGAGGACTCCGTCCTGGAGTCCCTCTCCAACGCGGCCCTGCTGGAGGCCGTACGGAAACTCAATCCGCAGCAGCAGGAGTGCGTGACCCTGCGCTTCCTGCAGGGCCTCTCGGTGGCCGAGACGGCCAGGGTGATGGGGAAGAACGAGGGCGCCATCAAGACGCTCCAGTACCGGGCGGTCCGCACGCTGGCCCGCCTCCTCCCCGACGACGCCCGCTGACGGCCCCCGGACACGACACCACCCCTTACACACGGTGACTCCTCGATGACGCTGTGGTCCGATCATCCTTCGTCCGTAACCCAAGTGCCGCGACGCTCGTTGTGCGGAATGCAGGCTCCCTTTGGACACGCCCCACCCGAAGCCGCTCACCCGAATGGGTGGATGCGCTCAAGGAAGGCAACCTTCCGGACACCTTGGGGAGTCGATCGTCATGACGAGAGGAGGTGCCGCCAGTGATCGCGAACGTGACCCCGCACCGGCGGGCGAACGCCTTCGCCCAGGCCCTGGAGGATCGGACCCCGTCCGACCTTCCAGAACCGGACCCGGCGGCCGAGCAGTCCGAGGCACCTGCCGAACCTGCCGACCACGACCGGTTGTTGGCCCTGGCGAGCGTGCTCGGCGAAAGAATGCCGCGCCCAGCCCTGGACCCCGAGGTCAAAGTGGTGCAGCGAGCCCAGCTCGTTGCCGCCATGGAGGCCATGGTGCTGGAGGAGAGGGCGGGGGGCGGTGCCGCCTCGGACCCTCTGGTGCCCGAACAGCGGACCGGCCGCGGCGCCCACCGGGCGACCCCGCTCCGGAAATTGCGGCCCCGCTCCCGCTGGTCCAAGGGCATCGCAGCGGGCGGCCTCACCGTGGGTGTGGCGGCGGGGGCCTTCAGCGGAGTGGCCGCTGCCAGTTCCGACGCCCTTCCCGGTGACCACCTCTACCCCGTGAAACGGGGCATGGAGGACCTGAAGCTCGGCATGGCCGACGAGGATTCGGACCGGGGCGAGCTCTATCTCGACCAGGCCTCGAACCGCCTGTCCGAGGCCCGCAGGCTGATGGAGCGGGGCCGGACGGGCGTCCTGGACCACGAGTCCCTGGGCGAGATCCGCCGCGCCCTGGCGGCCGTGAAGCACGACGCGCAGGAGGGCCACCGGCTCCTCCAGGCCGCGTACGAGCGGGACGGCTCGCTCAGCCCGATCCAGAAGCTGTCGTCGTTCTCCCGCTCCCACCGCGACGCCTGGGGCAAGCTCCGCGAGAAGCTCCCGGCGCAGCTCACGGACGTGGGCGGTCAGGTGGAGTCAGTCTTCCAGGCCATAGACGAAGACGTGGCGCCGCTCCAGAGCCTGCTCCCGAAGCCTCCGGAGCAGACCCGCGGTACCAGCTCGTCCGGGCCCTCCGCCAAGCCGGGCACACCCAGCGGCAAGCAGCATTCCGCCCCTGCGGCGGGTGCCCCCTCCGGCAGCCCGGCGCCGGCGCCCTCGGGCAGCACCACGCCCCCGGCCGGCGGCCTCCTGGGCGGTACGGGCGACCTGCTGAACCCGCCTGCGGGCCAGTCCGCCCCGCCCTCCCCGGGCACCGCGGACGCCCCCCAGCCGGACATCACCCTCCCGCCGCTCCTCCCAGGCCTCCTCCCGGGCCTGGGCCTGAACGCGGAGGACGCAGGGCAGTAGGAACGAAGGCAGGAGCACCGAGGGGGCCGCGCACGGCGCGGCCCCCTCGGCAGTTCCAGGCGCGGGGTCCGGACAGCGCCCCGCACTCCACGGTCAGAAGAAGACCGACCGCCGCTGCACCAGCAGCTTGTACAGCGTGTGCTGGATCTGCTCCCGCACCTGATCCGTCAGGTTGAACATCAGCATCGGATCCTCCGCCGCCTCCGCCGCATACCCGTCCGTCGGGATCGGTTCACCGAACTGGATCGTCCACTTCGTCGGCAGCGGCAGCACCCCCAGCGGCCCCAGCCACGGAAACGTCGGCGTGAGCGGGAAGTACGGGATCCCCAGCAGCCGCGCCAGCGTCTTCGCGTTGCCGACCATCGGGTATATCTCCTCCGCGCCCACGATGGAGCACGGCACGATGGGCACGCCCGCCCGCAGCGCCGTCGAGACGAACCCGCCCCGCCCGAACCGCTGGAGCTTGTACCGGTCCCCGAACGGCTTCCCCAGCCCCTTGAAGCCCTCCGGCATGACACCGACCAACTCGCCGGACTCCAGCAACCGCTGCGCGTCCTCCGCGCAGGCCAGCGTGTGGCCCGCCTTGCGCGCCAGCTCGTTCACCACCGGCAGCATGAACACCAGGTCCGCCGCCAGCAGCCGCAGGTGCCGCTGCGCCGGGTGGTGATCGTGGACGGCGACCTGCATCATCAGCCCGTCCAGGGGCAGCGTCCCCGAGTGGTTGGCGACGATCAGCGCGCCACCCTCCTTGGGGACGTTCTCGATGCCCTTGACCTCGACCCGGAAGTACTTGTCGAACAGCGGCCGCATCAAGGACATCAGGACCTGGTCCGTCAGTTCCTTGTCGTAGCCGAACTCGTCGACCTCGTACTCCCCGGTGACCCGGCGCCGCAGGAACGCCAGCCCGCCGGCGATCCGCTTGTCCCACCCGTCGCCGCCCCGGGCCGGGACGGGAGCGGCCGGCTCCACCGCCTCCACCGGATCGGGCTCGGGCGCCTGCGCGGGCACCGCCCGCACCCGCCGTCCCGCCGCCCGCCGGCGCGGCCGGTCCTCGTCGAACGGAATGACCTTGGCGTCCGCCACTATCGCTTCGCTCCTTCAGCCTCGTCGCCGTCGCTACCGGGTCCGTCCGCACGGCGCCCGTCGACATCGAGCATGGCGGCCACCCGGTCAACAGCCTGCCCGACCCGCTCAGGTGGCAGCAGACCGCTCCCCCGGCTGCGCGCGAAGTCCGCGAACGCCTCGACGGTCGTGTACATGGGTGAGAAGCCGAGGACCTCGCGCATCTGCGTCGTCTCCACGACCCTGCCGTGCGTGAGGAGCCTTATCTGCTCCGGCGAGAAGTCGGTGGCCCCCACCGCCCGCAGCGCCTGCCCGACCCACGTCACCGCGGGCAGCAGCAGCGGCAGCGTCGGCCGGCCCAGCCGCCGCGCGCACTGCGACAGCAGCAGCACTCCGTCACCGGCGATGTTGAAGGTCCCACTGTTCAGCGTCCCCGGCTCCGGCGCCCGCGCCGCCAGCCGCAGCACGTCGAGCACGTCGTCCTCGTGGACGAACTGGAGCCGCGGGTCGTAGCCCAGCACGGTCGGCATCACGGGCATCGAGAAGTACTCGGCGAGCGCCGAGTCCGCGAAGGGCCCCAGGATGTTCGCGAAGCGCAGCACGCACACCGCGACATCGGGCCGCCGGCGCGCGAAGCCCCGTACGTACCCCTCGACCTCGGTGGCGTCCTTGGCGAAGCCGCCCGCCGGCAGCGATTTGGGCTGCGTGGTCTCGGTGAAGACGGCCGGGTCCCGGGAGGTGCCCCCGTACACGCTCGTACTGGACTTCACCACGAGCCGTCGTACCGTCGGCGATTTCTGGCAGGCCCCGAGGAGCTGCATCGTCCCGATGACGTTCGTTTCCTTGACGACGCTGTGACCGCCGCCCACTCCCGCACTGCCCCCGGTGACCGCCAGGTGCACCACCGTGTCCACGGCGTGCTCGGCGAGAACACGGGCGATGGCCGACTGCCTGATGTCCGTACGGACGAACTCCGCGGACCCGAGCCGGTGCGGCGGTGTCACCGCGTCCACCGCGATCACCCGCTCGACCTCCGGGTCGCGCTGGATCCGGCGCACGAAGCGGCCGCCCAGCTGCCGGGCGGCCCCGGTGACGAGTACGACCTTGCCCACGAGCTCAGCGCCTTCCTCGAAGAAGTCCCCCGGCTGCACCGCAGCCCCCCCACCAGCATGGTGGAGGGGCTGCGGAAAACACGTACAGCTGCCGTTTACTTCTTGTTACGGCGCTGGACGCGGGTGCGCTTGAGCAGCTTGCGGTGCTTCTTCTTGGCCATCCGCTTGCGCCGCTTCTTGATAACAGAGCCCACGACTACCCTCGCTCACTTCTTCTTCACTGGTGCGGGGCGTCTGGGCCCACACGACCTACGTCGGCCTAGCCTACCCGCCCGAGCTCTGAGGCCGTAATCCGAGTGCCTCCCCGGAGTTACGAGGGCATCCGCAGCTGTCAGTCTCAGGCCGACTCCACCCCCACATAGGACTCTCGGAGGTACTCGTGAACCGCGTTCTCGGGGACCCGGAAGGACCGGCCCACCCGGATTGCGGGCAGATGACCGTTGTGCACCAGGCGGTACACGGTCATCTTCGACACTCGCATCACCGAGGCAACCTCCGCCACGGTCAGGAACTGAACCTCACTGAGAGGCCTCTCGCCAGCAGCCATGACACACCTTGACCTTCCGCGCATGACGGGCACCGGCTTCCCCTCCGGTTACTCCTCGTCGTCGCACGCTCACTCCCCAGAGTAGGGGCGCGTGATACGAGTGGGGAAGAGGAGCTACGGCCACTCCTGCCGACCCGTCAGACTCGCCCGCCCGAGCACGTACCGGGCGAGGGGCCGGTAGTAGTCCGCGCGCACCGCGTCATCAAGCGGAACAGCCACCGAGACCTGCCCCTCGGCCTCACCGACGAAGAGCGCGGGATCGTCCGTGTCCGCGAGCCCGATCGCCTCCACACCGAGCTGACCTGCGCCGCAGACCCACCCGTGGTCCCCCACCACCAGTTCCGGCAGCGGCTCGCCGGCTTCCGCGAGCGCGCCCAGCGCGATCCGAACCGGCAGCGGCGAATGGGTGTGCACGCCGGTGGCACTCCCCGGCGGCCGCACGCCGGGTTCCCGCACCAGTGCGACCCCCCGTACGTACGCGATGCGATGCGTGCGTACGCCGAACCGGGTCGCAATGTCGACACGCGCCCCCTGCGCCGGAGTGAGGACAACACATCCCGCCGCCGACATCGCCGCGGCCAAACCTGCGTAGAAGTCCAGGAGCCGATGGGGGTGCCCGGTCCCGAACAGCACCGGTAAACGCGCCCGCGCCACCTCGCGCAGCCGCCCCGCGAAGGCCTCCAGCGCCGCCACCGTCCGCTCGGGGTCGATCACGTCCGGCCCGCTGACGTGCGCGGGGTCCGCCGAGACCCCGCACTTCTGCGCCATCAGCCTCAGCAGATCACCCTCGCCCCAGCACCACTCCGGATCGAGCCCCAGCATCACCCGCGGGTCGCGCGCCGCGAACAACCGGTAACTGCGCAGGCTCTCCTCCCGGGAGGTGGCGACGGGCCCGGCCAACCGGGCGGCCAGCAGATGCGCACGCAGCGCGCCGGTGCTCAACACCCTCCGATGCTGCCGCACCCCACCTGCCGGGGCAGCAATTCCACCGAACAGCCCCGCACTTGGCGTAACGATGCTTCAGCGGTGACCTGCGCCGCTTCAGGTCAGCATGCCGCGCAGCGGGAACACCGCCCGCCGGGTGGCCAGTACGGCCTGATCCGTACGGTCGGCCGGGTCGTAACCCGCCTCCCAGTCCCGCCACGACGGCGTCCGCCCGTCCGTCATCCGGGCCGGAGCCAGCTGACGCGTCCGCGCGTACACCTCGTCGCGCCACTCGGCGGGGACCGGCGCCAGCGGATCCACCGGCCGGTGCGCCGCGATCCCCACCAGGTGCGTCCACGACCGCGGTACCACGTCCACCACCGCGTACCCGCCGCCGCCCAGAGCGAGCCACCGCCCGTCCGCGTAGGTGTGCGCCAGCTCGTGACAGGCCTCCTGGACGGCCCGCTGGGCGTCCAGGGAGACCGCCAGGTGCGCCAGCGGGTCCTCGAAATGCGTATCGGCCCCGTGCTGCGTCACCAGCACCTGCGGCCGGAAGTCCGCCAACAGCTCCGGCACCACCGCGTGGAAGGCCCGCAGCCACCCCTCGTCCCCGGTCCCGGCGGGCAGCGCGACGTTCACCGCCGACCCCTCGGCCGCCGGACCACCGGTCTCCTGCGGCCAGCCCGTCTGGGGGAACAGCGTCCGCGGATGCTCGTGCACCGAGACCGTCAGCACCCGGGGATCGTCCCAGAACGCCGCCTGCACTCCGTCGCCGTGGTGGACGTCCACGTCCACGTACGCCACCCGCTCGGCCCCCAGCTCCAGCAGCCGCGCCACGGCCAGCGCCGCGTCGTTGTAGACGCAGAACCCGGACGCCCCGCCCGGCATGGCGTGATGCAGCCCGCCGGCGAAGTTCACGGCGTGCTCCGCCTCACCGCGCCAGACGGCCTCGGCCCCCGCCACGGACTGCCCGGCGATCAGCGCGGACGCCTCGTGCATCCCGCGGAAGGCCGGATCGTCCACGGTCCCCAGCCCGTAGGACCCGTCGGCGGTCCCCGGGTCGGCGGACACCTCGCGCACCGCGGCGACGTAGTCCTCCCGGTGGACGAGCCGGAGCGTCGAGTCCCCCGCTCCACGGGCCGCCCGTACCTCCATCGCCCGGTCCAGCCCGAAGGCGCGCACCAGGCCCATGGTCAGCGCCAGGCGCACCGGGTCCATCGGATGGCTCGGTCCGAAGTCATACCTCGTTACCGCCTCGTCCCACATCAACAACCCGCGGCCGCTCATGCCCGACACCGTATCGGGCCGCCTGCGGTCCGAACGAGCGGGCATGGAACAGCGTGACCAGGACCAGGACCATCGGCACGAGCATCGCGCCGCGGTAGCTCCAGGCGTCACCGATCCCGCCGACGAGCGGCGACCCGATCAGGAAGCCCACGTAGTTGAAGATGTTGAGCCGGGCGATCGCCGTGTCGCAGGCCGCGCCGGGAAAGACCCGCCCGGCGGCCGCGAAGGTCTGCGGCACGATCACGCACAACCCGATCCCCAGCAGGGTGAAGCCGAACATCCCCACCCACGCCCCCGGTGCGGCCGCCACCACGGCGAACCCGCCCGCCGCGACCACCGACCCGCCCCGCACCACGGCGGCGGCACCGAACCGGCGCACCCCGAGATCGCCGACGGCCCGCCCGATGAGGGTGGTCACCATGTAGACGTTGTACGGCACGGTCGCCAGCTGCTCCGAACTCCCCAGCACGTCCTGGAGGTACTTCGCACTCCAGTTCGCGACGGTCGAGTCCCCGATGTACGCGCACGCCATCACCAGACACAGCGGCAGCAGCAGCTTGAACCCGCCGGGCCCCAGCCCCTTCCCGGCCACCGCATCGTGCTCCCGCTGGTCGACGTACCGGCGACTGGCCAGCAGCACGAGGGGCGCCAGTACGGCCACGGCCGGCAGATAGGAGACGAACAGCCCCAGATGCCAGTGCGCCCCCGCCCAGGCGGCCGACGCCCCGACGATCCCGCCGAGGCTGTACGCGGCGTGGAAGCCGAGCATGATGCTGCGCCCGTACGCACGCTGCAGGCTGACCCCGAGCATGTTCATCGAGGCGTCCAGCGCCCCGACGGCAAGCCCGAACGCGCCCAGAGCCAGCCCCACCTGCCACATCCGGCTGCCGGCCCCCACCCCCAGCAACGACAGCAGCACCAGCGGCTGAGCCCACCTCAGCACCACACTGGGAGGAACCCGCTTCACGACGTGCTCGGTGGCCACGCTCGCCACGCCCGCGAGGATCGGCACGGCGGCGAGGAACGCGGGCAGCAGCGCGTCGGATATCCCGTACCGGTCCTGGATGCCCGGGATGCGGGTCACGAGGAGCGCGAAGGCCACACCCTGCGCGAAGAAGCTGAACCCCAGGGCGCCGCGCCCGCGCCGTAGCCGCACATCGTCCGTCATGGCGGCACAGCGTAAGGCCGCGGACTACCCGTGGGTAGAGAGATCACATACCCAGTCCGGCTTCCAGGCCCAGCAGCGCGGTCAGCTGCTTCATGTCCCCGAAGTGCCCGGTGGCGCCGGGGAGCCGGCCGGCGGGCAGCACCGCGGTGAAGGCGTACACGTCCATGCCCGCGGCCGCGGCGGCCTCGATGCCCAGCGGGCTCTCCTCGACCGCCACACAGCGGGCGGGCTCCACCCCCATCCGCCGGGCCGCATGCAGGTACAGATCGGGAGCCGGCTTGCCCTGACCCACGTCCTGCGCGCTGAAGATCCACTCCTCCTCGAACCACCCGTCGAGCCCCGCCGCCCGGTGGCCGACGCGGATCCGCTCATGACTCGCCGAGGACACCAGGCAGTACCCGATCCCACTGGCCGTCAGCGCCCCCAGCACCTCCTCCACCCCGGGGACGGGCCGCAGCTCCTGCTCGAACGCTGCGCAGGTCCGCGCGTCCAGCTGCGCCTCGAAGTCGTCGGGCAACCGCTCCCCGGTCCGCTCCAGGACGAGTTCGCGCACCCGGGGCACGGCGGCCCCCAGGTAGTCACGGAGCGACTCCTCGGACGTGGTGGGGTGACCCAGCTCGGTCAGGTAGGCGGCGAGGATGCTGTTGGCGAGCGGCTCGCTGTCCACCAGCACGCCGTCGTTGTCGAAGATGACGAGGTCGTAGCCCATGACCCAACCCTACGAGCCGTCAGCTCGGCTCTCCGGCAGCCGCGTGCTGGTGATCGGCTGAACATCGGCGATCGCGCGCGGTTCCCGAGCGGGCAGACGCATGGCCCGTAAACGCAGAAAAGCCCCGCACCGAACCCGTAAGGGCTGGTGCGGGGCTTCCGCAATGATTGTTCGGCGGCGTCCTACTCTCCCACAGG
>NZ_JBWKJU010000019.1:0-142114 GCF_056432025.1 Streptomyces sp. NPDC045695 | reverse complement strand
ACGGAACCGGCGACCCCATCCAGGTCCACGTGACGGCCACCCCCGACGGACTGGCCCTCACCGTGATCAACCGAACCGGCGCACGCACGCGTACCTTCCCGACCTCCGGCCACGGCCTGTCCGGACTGGCCGAACGCGTCCGACTGCTCCACGGCGAATTCCACTCCGCCCCGGACGGACCGCACCACTGGCGCCTCGCCGTCCAGCTGCCCGTACGGGGGGCCGCGTGAGCGGATCGGACGCGGGGAACGGCACGGCCGGCACCGCGGACACGGGCCCCGCAGCCGTCACCGGCCCCGCCGTCACCCTGCTGATCGCGGACGACGACGAGGTGACCCGCAGCGGCCTGCGCATGCTGCTCTCCGCACAGCCGGGGATCACGGTGGTCGGCGAGGCCGCCGACGGCATCGAGGCGGTCGAACGGGCGGGCAGCCTGCGGCCGGACGTGGTCCTGATGGACGTCCGGATGCCGCGCCTCAACGGGATCGACGCCACCCGCCGGCTCCTGTCCGAAGCGGCCGACCCGCCGAAGGTCGTGGTGATCACCACCTTCGAGAACGACGGATACGTCACCGCCGCCCTCAGTGCGGGCGCCAGCGGCTTCGTCCTCAAGCGCCTCCCGGTCCGCCGGATCGCCGAGGCGGTCCGGGTGGTGGCGGCGGGTGAAGCGGTCCTCTTCCCGGCCGCGCTCGGCCGCATGGTCGCCCCCCGCCCGCTGGGCTCCGCCGAGGCCCTGCCGCGGGCCGCCTTGACCGGCCGGGAGGAGGAGGTGCTGCGCCTGATGGCCACGGGGCTGTCCAATCCGGAGATCGCGCAGTCCCTCACGGTGAGCCTGGAGACCGTCAAGACCCACGTCGGAAGCGTGCTGACCAAGCTCGGCGCGCAGAACCGGACCCACGCGGTCGTCATCGCGTACGAGTCCGGTCTCGTGGTCCCGGGCTTCGCCGGCTGACCGGCTTCCGCGCAGGGGGCGTCGGGACATCGGACCACGGTGCGCCTGAGCAGGCGTCAGCCGGTCACCCCGCTTGACAATGCGTCATGCACCTGACAGCAGTGGCTCTGCACCATTCCAGGAACGGCACGCCACCCCGAAGGAGCGATCAGCGCATGACCGACCCTGAGAGCGCGGGACACGACTACGACGTCGTCATCAGCGGAGCCAGCCTCGCCGGCAGCGCCGCGGCCATCCTGCTCGCTCGACGCGGTGTCCGCGTCGCCCTGCTGGAACGCCGCTCGGACCCCGAGGCGTACAAGGTGCTGTGCACCCACTCCCTCACGGCCAACGCCTACCCGGTGCTGGACGGGCTCGGCCTCATACCCGCCCTGGAGAAGGCGGGAGCCGTCCGCAACACGGCCCGCTGGTACACCCGCTGGGGCTGGATCGAGCCGAGGGCGGCGCCGGAGGGTCCCGAGCTCCCGTACGCGTACAACATCCGGCGCAGCACCCTCGATCCGTTGACCCGGTCCCATGCGGCGCAGACCCCCGGCGTCGACCTGCTCCTCGGTCACCAGGTGAACGGGCTGATCCGGGAGGCCGGGCGGACCGTGGGAGTGCGCGCCTCGACCCGCCAGGGCGATCGGCAGATCCGGGCCCGGCTGGTGGTCGGCGCCGACGGCAAGGACTCGGCCGTGGCGAAGTTGGCCGGGGTGCCCGCCCAACTGCACGAGAACGGGCGGTTCGGCTACCTCGCGCACTTCCGCGGCCTTGCGCTGCCCGGCCAGAGCGCCCACACCTGGTTCCTCGAACCCGACATGGCCTACGCGTTCCCCAACGACGACGGGGTGACGGTCGTCGCCGTGCTTCCCGACAAGAAGCGGCTGCCGGCCTTCCGGGAGGACCTGGAGGGCAGCTTCCTCGCCTTCGTCCGCGCCCTGCCCGACGCGCCGGCCATCGACTCCGCCGAGCGCATCACGAAGATCATCGGCTTGGTCGACTACCCGCTCCACAGCCGCCGGCCGACCGCCCCGGGCCTCGCCCTCATCGGCGACGCCGCCCTCACCGGCGACCCCCTGTGGGGGGTGGGATGCGGGTGGGCCCTGAAGTCCGCGCAGTGGCTGGCAGAGGCGGTCGCCCCGGCCGCGGCCGGTCGGGGCGACCTCGACGGGGCGCTCGCGGTGTACGCACGCACGCACCGGCGCCGGCTGCGCGGTCACCAGCAGCTGGCCGCCGACTTCGCCACGTCTCGTCCGTTCAATCCCGTGGAGCGGCTGATGTTCTCGGCGGCGGCGCGCGACGCATCGCTGGCGCGCCACATGCACCGGTTCGGATCCCGCCTGATCGGTCCGCTCCGTTTCCTGAACCCCGTGGCCCTGGCCCGGGCTTCGGCCGTCAACCTCAGGCATCGCGCAGCGCCTGCGCGAGCGGGCGGTGCGGACGGCCGCTGAGCTCCGACGGGTCGCCGGCGCACGGGAGGCGCCGGCGAACGGGAGGCACGGCCGGTCAGCGCGAGGCGCGGCCGGTCAGCGGGACGCGCGGTCGGTCAGCGCGAGGCGCGGCCGGTCAGCGGGACGCGCGGTCGGTCAGCGGGAGAGGGACGCGAGGCTCGCCAGCAGGTGTGCGGACTCGGGGTGGTGGAAGTCGGAGTGCGAGCCCGCCGGGGACAGGCGGCTCACCCGGCTGCCCCGGAAGCGCCAGTCGGCGTCGACGTTGACGATGCGGTGGTCGAGCAGGCGGCGCGTGTACGGCTCGTCGACCGTCAGCATCCGCGTGGAGTACTGCGGCACCGGGGCCGTGCCCACCCCGGAGTGGCCGATTCCGGGAGCGCCCTCGGCCCTCAGGTGCCAGAAACCGGTGGCCCGGTCCCACCGGGAGTGGGTCAGGACGAGCGGTCCTTGCAGAGGTGCGGCGGGCCGCTCGTCCGTGGGGAACAGTGCGGGGAACATCGTGTCGAAGCTGTTGCGCGGCGCGGCCATCTGGAAGACGAGGGCGCTGTCCACCGTGAACGGCCGTCGCGGGTCGGCCGGGTTGCGCCAGCCGAGCACCCGGGGCCCCGACGGCGTATCGGCCGCCCCCTGGACCGCTTCGCACAGGAACCGTCCGCCGAAGGAGTGCCCGAGCAGGTGCAGGTACTGCCCGTTGCGGTTGCGCAGCACCGCGGCGTCGGTGGGATCCGTCCGGTGCGCGTCCAGGTAGCCCAGCAGATGGCCCAGGACGTGGCCGGCCTGTCCGGTCCCCGGCTTGCTCATGGCGTGCGCGCGTTCCCGGATCCGTCGGTAGCCGGCGGGGCCCGGCAGGCTGGAGGACGGCCAGCAGACGACCACGCACCACGGCCGGTACCCGGCGGCGAGCCCGGGGTAGAGGTCCGGCCGTGCGGCGGTCAGCTCCTGGGCCTGGCGCAGCAACCGGGTCGCACTGCGCGCCGCGGTGTGCGCGGGGGTCTGCCAGCCGTGCACGTAGACGTACACGTCGCTCGCCCGTTCCGGGATGCGCACCTCGCGGGCGAGGTACTCGGCCAGCCGATCGGGGCGGACGGGCGCCGAGGCCCCGGCCGGAATCAGCCTGCCCTTCTCGTCCAGGTGTACGACGGTCGGCGTCACCGCCGGAGGCTGCGGAGACCGCGGGGGCCGCGGGGGCTGCTTCACTGTGCTTTCTCCAGTCTGCTGTCGATGCCGCAGTACACCGAGTAGGCCAGGCCCAGCGGGTTGTGGAAGCGGTCGGCGTACCAGCGGACCAGCCCCAGAGTGATCTCCCCCGCCGTGCTGTCCCCGCTGAGATAGCGGTCCAGGAATTCCAGGGCGTACTCGGAGGCGAAGATCTGGGGTATGTCGAACTGCGGCCCGATGACCCCGTCCGCCCCCAGGTTGACCAGCGCCGCGCCGAGGTGTTTCATCCCGGGCTCCGGAGCCGTCTGACCCGTGTGACAGGCGTTGAGCAGGACGAAGGGGCGGAAGAGCGCGTCGCCGGACGCGGTGTGCCGACGGCGTTTGAGCAGGACCAGATCGGCGTCGATGGGCTGGCTGTCGGAGAGTTTGACGGCCAGGTGGGGGTGGGGCGATCCGTTCTCCACGAAGGCGCCGTGGCACCAGAAGTACATGACGTCGTCGTGCAGGACGGGCGCGGCGAGATCGCCCAGCAGCTCCTCCGAGTCGGTCCGCACCGTCAGCTGGGAGCGTTCCTCCAGCAGCTTGCGGACGTCGGGGGCCCGGCCGACGGTGTCGAGCATCACGTCGGTGTTGAGGCTGGTGACGGGGAGCGCACGGGCCAGGACCTCGCGCTGGGTACGGGGAAAGGCCTGCGCACCGGTCTGCTCGACCTGGTGCCGGTAGCCGAGGAACCCCTGGAGGAGCGGGGCCCCTTCGGGCGGCGGGACGGCGAGCATCGGCCACGGCAGGTGCAGGTCCGAGTCGAACGAGACGCGCAGCCCCTCCTCCCCCGTGAGCGTGCCCACCAGGAAGGCGCGCAGGTCGGTCATCGCGCGGTCCGTTCCCTCCAGCAGGCGCTCCAGGAGGTACTGCCCCTCGTCGGCGAGCTCCTGCGTCAGACGGTGGGACAGCTCGGCGTGCGCCGACAGGTCCACCTCGTCGCTGAAGGGGTGACCGCCCGCGGGCATGCCGTCCGCGTCCAGCGGCTGGTAGTGGACCAGCCGGCTGCTCCAAAGGCTGCGCAACCGGGCCGCTGCCCGCAGGAGTTCGCCCCCGGAGACGGTGAGGTAGGCGTTCGGCGTGCCGTGGTACGGAGTGCGCTGCGAGGTGCGGAAGGCCGACAAGTGCAGCCGCTCGGGGCTGTGCTGGCGGAGCATCACCACGAGGTCGAGGGGCGGCTTGGTACGCACCGGACTGTCGGGGCGGCGCTGGCGCGGGGGCAGCGCCGTGAAATCGAGCGACGGATTGTGGAGCACGTCCACGGAGAGCTCTCGGGTCACTGCTCACTTCCTCCTGCGGCCACGTGCGTCGCACGCGTCATGGGAACCGTCGTCCGCCGTCACGTCGATGCCGGCTTCCACGTCCTGGAGTACGACGCCCATGTCCCGGTCGTACACGGTGAGCCGCAGGCGGTGCTCGCCGGGCTCGGACGCCGTGAAGACGAAGACGGCGGGCCGGCCTCCCGAGACGTACTCGGCGACCGCGGGCTCCACCGTCGCCGCCGAGCGGGTCGCGGCCACCAGGAGCAGCAGGGGCAGGGGCTGTGACGGCGACGGCCCCGCCTGTCCGGGCGGCTGCTCCGTCCGCGCCCGCGGCTCGTCGGACCCCGCCCGCCCGGTCTCCCGCTCCCCGGACCGTTCCAGGCGGACCTCGACGCCGACCGCCGCCCCGACGCTCACCTCGTCGGCCAGCAGCCGTAACCGCACCGTCCACGACGGGTGGGACGCGGCCAGCCGCTCCCGTACCTCCCGGAGCCGGGGGTGGTCGCGTCCCAGCACCCTCTCCCAGGCCGCCGTGAGACGGGCGCCCGCCACGGGGCCGTCGCCGGCGCCGGCCGCGGCGCGCGCGAGGAACAGGCCGGTGCGGCTCTCCAGCGTGTCGGGGTGCGTCTCCCCCAGGACCTGCGCGCGCCCGTCGGTGATCGCCGCGAACAGCGCCACCGCCCGCTCCCAGTCGCCCGCCTCCCCGTAGGCACGGGCGAGCGCGTCGACGGCGGTGGGGTGGCTGCGGTCCTGCATGCGGTCCCGGTACGCCATCACGGTGGCCAGCGCGCCCGGCCCGCGCTGGTGGGCTTCGCCGACGCCCCGCGGCGTGTCGGGGTGGCCGAGGCCGAGGATCCGCGAACGGTCGGCGATGACGCTCTCGAACAGGGCGATCGCACGGTCGGCGTCGCCCGCCAGCAGACACGCGTAAGCCAGTCGCTCGCGGCTGGCCAGGGCCTCCTCGTGATCGGCTCCGAGCGCCCGGACGTGGTCGTCGGCCAGCCGCTCGCACCGGGAGACCGCGTCGTCGGACGGGCCGTCGGGCAGCGTGGCGAGGCACAGGGCCAGCGCGCTGCGGACGTCCAGGGTGTCGAGGTGGCCGGGGCCGTGCACCCGCAGGCAGTCGTCGACCAGCTCTTCGTACAGCGTCACGGCCCGGGCGTGGTCCCCGGCCTCCCGGCAGACGAGGGCCAGGTTGGAGCGGCTCGTCAACGCGTCGGGGTGGTCCGCGCCCTGGATCCGCCGGCGGTCCGCGACGAGCGCCTGGGCCTCCCGCAGCGCCGTCCCGTACTGCCCCAGCAGCCGGCGGGTGATGGCCAGTCCGCCCCGGCACGCCAGCGTGTCGACGTGTTCGGCGCCCAGCACCCGTACGGTGTCCTCCAGCACCTCCTCGTACAGCTCCAGGGACCGCCGGTACTGACCGGCGTGCCGGTGCGAGAAGGCGAGCCATTGCCGCGTGGCGAGCGTGTCGGTGTGGTCCGCGCCGAGGACCCTGCCGCGGTCCGCGACCAGTTCCTCGTACAGGGCGAGGCAACGGGGGTAGGAGCCGGCCATGCGATGGGCGTTGGCCAGCTGCTGCCGTGCCCGGAGCGTGCTGGGGTGGTCGGGGCCGTGCACCCGGCGGGAGTCGTCGGCCACCGTCCGGTACAGCGCGACCGCACGGGCCGGGTCGCCCGCGTCGCAGCACGCGTTGGCGAGGTTGGACCGGCTCACCAGCGTGGCCGCGTGGTCCGCGCCCTGGATCCGGGTGCGGTCCGCGACCAGCGTCTCCATCTCCCGCACCGCCGCGCCGTACCGCCCCGCCTGCTGAAGGGCGAAACCGAGGCCGTTGCGGCACAGCAGGGTGTCGACGTGGTCCGCTCCCTGCATCCCCACCAGGTCCGCCAGTACCTCCTCGTACAGCTCCACCGCCCGCTGGTGCTCACCGGCCGCGTTGAGGGCACCGGCCAGATCCCGGCGGACGCCGAGGACCCGCCGGTGCCGGGGGCCGTGGATCCGGGTCAGGTCGGTGATCAGCCGCCGGAACACGTCGACGGCCTTGCGGGGTGCGTCCGCCTGCCAGTGGGTGTGGGCGATGTTCGTGCGGCTGGTCAGGGTGGCGGCGTGGTCCGCGCCCTGGATGCGGGTGCGGTCGGCGACCAGCGCCTCGTACTCCCGCAGGGCGTCGGCGTACCGGCGCGAGGCCAGCCACGTCCCGGCCAGCACTTCCCGGGTGAGGAGGGTGTCCGTGTGGTCCGCGGCCCGTACGCGGAGCTGGTCGCTCAGCAGGCTCTCCAACAGCGGGCCGACGCGATCGTGTTGCTCGGCCGCCCCGCGGGCCAGGGCCAGGTCCAGCCGCACCCGGAAGGTGGTGGGGTGGTCGGCGCCGTGCACCCGGCGGCAGTCCTCGGCCAGCTCTTCGTACAGGGCGACGGCACGGGCCTGGTCACCGGCGTCACGGCAGGCGTAGGCGAGGTTCGACCGGCACACCAGCGTGGCCGCGTGGTCGGCCCCCTGGACCCGTGTGCGGTCCGCGACCAGCGCCTCGTACTCCCGCACCGCCTCCGCGTACCGCCCCGCCCTCTGGAGGGCGAAACCGAGCCCGTTGCGGCACAGCAGGGTGTCGACGTGATCGGCGCCGCGCACCCGCGCGGACCGTTCGACGAGCCACTCGAACAGGGTGACGGCGCGGTGGTGGTCCCCCGCCTTGCGGTAGGCCTCGGCGAGGTTGTCGAGGGTCTTGAGCGTGCGCGAGTCGTCGGGCCCCTGGACCTGCTCGCGCTCCTCGGCCAGCTCCGCGAGCAGTTCCGCGGCCCGGCGGGCGTCTCCCTCGTCGCACCACGTCAGCGCCAGGGACTCGCGGGCGTCGAACACGTCGGGGTGCCGGGGGCCCTGGACGCGCACCCGGTCCGCGATGAGCCGCTCGTCCAGCGCCGCGGCCCGCCGGTGGTCGCCCGCGCGGCGGCACACGAAGGAGAGCCAGGCCCGGATGTTCAGTACGTCGGGGTGGTCGGGCCCCAGTGCCCGGGTGTGGTCCGCGAGGAGCTCCTCGAAACCGGCGAGGGCTCCGGCCACGTCACCGGCCAGGTCGCGCGCGTAGTTGAGGCCGATCCGCGCACCGCGGGTGGCCGTGTGATCGGGGCCCAGGACGCGGGTGCGGTCCGCCACCAGGGCGGTGAACTCGGCCACGGAGGCGTCGAACCGTCCCGCGAGCCGCAGGATGTACGCCAGCGCGCTGCGGCTGTCCAGGGTGTCGGGATGGTCGGCGCCCAGCACCCGCGCGCGGTCGGCGACGACCGGCTCGCACCACGCCATGGCCTGGGCGTAATCGCCCGCCTTGCGGTACATGTAGGCCACGCTGTCGCGCGCGTCGAGGGTGGCGGGGTGGTCGGCGCCCTGGGTGCGCGTGCGGCGTGACACCAGCGCCTTGAGCAGCCGCACGGCCCGCGCGTACTCCTTGGCCGCGCCATGGGCGAAGGCGAGGCTGTCGCGCGTCTTCAAGGTGGCCGGATGGCTCGCGCCCTGGATCCGCGTGCGGTCGGCCACCACCTCGCGGTACAGGGCGATCGCGCGCTGGTGGTCGCCCAGTTCGCGAGAGGCGGAGGCCAGCTTCTCGCGGTCGTCGAGGGTGGCCCGGTGGTCGGGGCCCTGGACGCGCGCACGGTCCGCGACGATCGTCTCCAGCTCCCGCACCGCCCGCCGCGCGTCGCCGGCGCACTGGCGTGCGTACGCGAGGTCGGCCCGGGTCCCGATCGTGTCGGGGTGCTCCGCGCCCAGGAGCCGTGCGCGGTCCGCGGCGATGGACTCCAGTGCGGCGATCGCCGCGGCGAAGTCCTTGGCCACCCGGTGGGCGTGCGCGAGCCAGCCACGGCTGGTCAGGGTATCCGCGTGATCCGCGCCGAGGACGCGGGCCCGGTCGGCGATCGCCTCCTCGTACAGCAGAACGGCTCGCTGGTGGTCTCCGGCGTCCAGGCACGCGTAGGCGAGGCTGCTGCGGCTGTCGAGCGTCGGCGCGGCGTCGGCACCGGACAGGGCGGTACGGTCGCGCACCACGGCCTCGTAGTCCGCGACGGCCCGCCGGTGGTCGCCCGCCGTCTGGCGGGCGTACGCGAGGCCGTCGCGGCTGTCGAGCGTGTCGGGGTGGTCCGGGCCGAGGACGCGCGTGCGGTCCGCGACGACCGCCTCGAACTCGCGGACCGCCACCTGGTGGTCGCCGGCCTTGCGCAGCGCGTACGCGTAGGTGTGCCGGGTGGCGAGGGTGGCGGGATCGTCGAGGCCGAGCAGGCGGGCCCGGTCGGCGATCAGGCTGCGGCACAACTGCACCGCCTTCTGGGGGTCGCCGTCCGTGCTCTGCACGTCGGCGAGGGTGTCGCGGCTGTCGAGGGTGGCCGGGGCGTCCGGCCCCCGCAGCTGGGTGAGGCCGTCGACCACGGCTTCCATCAGGGTGACGGCGAGCGTCTTCTGGTCGCGCTCGATGAGCTCCCGTGCGGCCCGTTCGTAGAGCCGGACGGTCTCCTCGCGGGGCGGCCGGCCGGGCGGAGGCGCGGCGGCGGCCAGGGCCTGGATGTGGGGCAGGATCTCCTGCCAGCGTGCCTGGACCGGGCCCTCGGTGCGCGGCCCCTCGGGCAACGCCTGCACGAGGGCCGCCTCGGCCCACTCACGGCCGGTCCTCAGCAGGGAGGCGCGGCCGCTGGCGTGCGCCGGGCCGGACGCCGGGACGGAGCTGCGCAGCGTGGTCTGGACGAGCCGGTGAACGGTGACGTCCTGGTCGGTGAGCGTGATCAGGTTGTAGTCGGCGAGCAGCCGCAGGGCCGTGCGGACCGCGGCTACCCGCGCGCTGCGCGGCCGCGTGTCCAGCGGTACCGAGAGCGCTGCGAGCGGCACGGCCTCGGGGGCGTACCAGGCGAGCGTGTGGAGCAGGGTGGCCGCCAGTGGGGCGGTCCGCTCCAGGGTCCGGAAGGTCGTGCGCCAGATCCGGGCGATGGTGCGGTCGGCGTCCTCTCCGCGACCGGCGGCGTCCAGGACCCTGGTGGGGGCCTGCGCGAGGAGGGCCCGGTACGCGGCGAAGGTCATGCGGTTGTGCCGCAGGTAGGCGCCCGCCTGCGCGAGCGCCAAGGGCAGGTGGCCGAGCTCCGTGGCCAGGGCGTCGGCCTCGCGGATCTGCTGCGCGGTCGGCTCCCCGTGGGGCATCGCCAGGCGGCACAGCAGGTTCACCGAGGGCTCGGCGGCGAGCACGTCGATGCGCAGCGCCTGCGCGCCCTCGCGCCAGCCGTCGGCGCGGCGGCTGGTGACGAGTTGGTGCCCGTGGCCGTGGAGGCGGCCGAGGTAGGGGTTGAGGTCGGCGGGGCTCTCGGCGTTGTCGAACACGAGGAGCCAGCCGTCGTGCGACTGGAGCCAGAGGATCGCCCATTCCGTCTGCTGGTCGGGCAGTGCGCGCAGGGCCCAGCTCGGGTGGAGCAGGACCGCGAGGTCGGCGAGGGCGGCGTCCACCTGTTCGCGGCTCTCGGCGACGATCCACCAGACGAGGGTGTAATCGGTCCGGTGGGTGCGGGCGTACCGCAGGGCGAGCGAGGTCTTGCCGACGCCGCCCAGGCCGTGCAGCGTCTGCGGCTGGGTGATGATCCCCTCGCCCAGGCGCAGGGCCCGCTCGATGCTCGCCACGTCGTCGGTCCGGCCGACGAAGGTCTCGGTGCCGCTGAGCGGCAGGTTGTCCATGCCCGGTGGGGCGTCGATCGTGGTGGCGGCGGCGACGGCTTCGGGCGGGACGCTGGCCCGGCGCTCCGTGTGGGGGTTGCCGTTGGCTTCGGCCGGCGCCTGTGAGCGGCGCCCCATGAGGACGTCCGAGTCGGGCTGTTCGGCCGCCCTCCACTGGTGTAACCGCTCAGCCGTGATCACATGGCCCCCCTTGCCGCGCTCGTCCCCGAAGCCGTCAGGGCGTCGAAGCCGTCAGGGCTCCTCGAAGCCGGCGGGGCTCCACGAACGCACTCCCCTCGGCATACTAACGAGGAGCCTGACGTGGTGTCATGGGTTCTGCGGCGCGGTGCTCCCCCCGTGATCCGCCGGGGCGTGGATGCGGCCGTCGCGCAGTTCCACGACCCGGTCGGCGAGTTCGATCAGGTGGGGGTCGTGGGTGGCGACGAGGACGGTGACGGACTGGCTGTGCACCACGGCGCGCAGCAGCTCCATGATCGACCGGCCGGTCTCCGAGTCGAGCTGGCCCGTGGGTTCGTCCGCGATGATCAGGTCGGGGTCGTTGGCCAGGGCGCGGGCCACCGCGACGCGCTGTTGCTGGCCGCCGGAAAGTTCGCCGGGGCGCTGCTCGGCGTGGTCCGCGAGGCCGACCAGGGCGAGCAGGGTCCGGGCGCGTTCCTCGCGTTCCTTGGCGGGGACGCGGCGCAGGCGCATGGGCACGCCGACGTTCTCGGCGGCGGTCAGGACGGGGATCAGGCCGAAGGACTGGAAGACGAAGCCGATGCGGTCGCGGCGCAGGGCGAGCAGGTCCGGCTCGCCCAGCGCCGCCAGGTCGGTGCCGTCGAGGGTGATCCGGCCGCCGGTCGGGGTGTCGAGCCCACCGACGAGGTTCAGGAGGGTGGTCTTGCCGGAGCCCGACCGGCCGCGGAGCGCGGTGAGTTCGCCGCGGCGGACCTCGAAGGAGACGCCGCGCAGGGCGTGGACGGCCTGCGGTCCGCGGCCGAAGCTGTGGTGCACGTCGTCGACGACCACGATCGGCGTGCCGTCGCCCCCGCGCCCCGGCGCAGTCGTCGCAGTCGATGTGGCCGGTGGGGCCGATGCGCCTGGCGCGGCTTCTTGATGATCCTTCATGGTCCGTGCTCCCCCGTCGAGTTGTCCGCCGGGTGCCCCCGGGGCCGGGTGCCGCGCATTCCGCGCGCCGCAACCTTCTGATCGCATTTGCGCATCCGTCGCACCATTCACGCAAGCCCCTTCCCTCCATCGATCAAATCTGAAAACATCGTCCGCTATCCGGTACCGAGGGTCCGGACGGGGGAGGAACTCAACACGTGCTCGGCTTCGTCGTGCGCCGACTGCGCGGGCGATGGCCGCTCGCTGTCGCCGTACTGCTCACCGTATTGATCACCGCGACCGCTCTCACCGCGCTGACGGCCTTCACCCGCGGCGTCGGGGACGAAGGGCTGCGGCGGGCCCTGACCGGGCCGGAACAGCCCCGGACTGCCGTCGTCGTCACCAGCGGCCATCCCGCCTCCTCCCGCGCCAAGGACGACGAGGCGGTCCGCGCCTTCGCGAGCGAGGTGTTCGGGCGGCTGCCGGTGGCCTCCGAGAGCGTGGCCCGCAGCCGCTCCTACGGGCTCCCCGGCACGGCCGCCTCCGGCCGCGACGCCGACCTGACCCTGCTCGCCGCGCTCAGCCGCGACCGCGTACACCTGCTCGCCGGCCAGTGGCCCGGTCCGGCCCCCGCGGTCGGCGCCGGCGCCCCGGCGGCGCCGACGCAGGTGGCCGTCCCGCGCGCCGCGCTGGCGCGTCTCGGCCTGACCGAGTCCGCCCTGCCCGCACCGCTCCGGCTGGACGACCGCTTCGACGGACCCCCGCTGACCGTGCTGGTCACCGGCGTGTACCGGGCCGCCGATCCGGACGCCGGGTACTGGCGGCTCGACCCGCTCGGCGGCCGGGAGATCCAGGGCAACACCTTCGCCACCTACGGCCCGCTCCTGGTGGACGACAGCGCCTTCACGACGGGCGGCCTCCTCCAGGACTACCGGCTCACCCTGCTGACCCCGGGCCTGCGCACGATCCGCGCGTCCGAGGCCGAGGCCGTGCGGACCGCGGCGAACCCCGCGGCCGCCTCCCTCGAACACGCCACCTCGCTCCGGGTCACCACCGAACTGCCGCAGCTGCTCGGCGAGTTGAACTCCGGCATGCGCGTCGCCCGGTCCACCCTGATGATGGGCGCCCTCCAGCTCACCGTCCTGTCGACCGCCGCGCTGCTCCTCGTCTCACACATCCTGACCGTCCGCCAGGAGCCCGAGCGCGTCCTGCTCACCGCGCGCGGCGCCTCCCGCCGGCGCCTCGGCGCGCTGAGCGCGGCCGAGTCGCTGCTGCTCGCCCTGCCCGCGGCCGTCCTGGCACCGCTGCTCACCCCGCCCCTGCTGCGCCTGTTCGCCCGCATCGGGCCGCTCGGGCGGGTCCACCTGGAGATCCCGGACACCTGGCTGGTGTGGCCGGTCGCGGCCGGCTGCGCCGTGGCCTGCGTCCTGCTGACGACCCTGCCCTCCGTCCTGCGCGGCGCCTCCGCCGCCGTACTGCGCCGCGTGGGCAGCCGGCAGGCCCTGGTGACGGGCGCCGCCCGCTCCGGAGTTGACCTCGCCGTGGTCGTCCTCGCCGTCCTCGGCTACCAGCAGCTGTCGCAGTACGGGGGTACGGACACCACCGCGCCCGACACCCCGGTCGGCGGCGGGCTCGGCATCGACCCGGTCCTGGTCGCCGCCCCCGCCCTGGCCCTGTGCGGCGGCACGCTGCTGGTCCTTCGGCTGCTGCCGTTCGCGGCCCGGGCCGGGGGACGGCTGGCGGCGCGCGGCCGGAGCCTGGGCCCCGCCCTGTTCGGCTGGCAGCTCGCGCGCCGGCCCGGCCGGGCCACCGGGCCCGTGCTGTTGCTCGTACTCGCCGTCTCCAGCGGGATCCTGGCCCTCGGTCAGCACACCGCCTGGTCCGCGTCCCAGCGCGACCAGGCCGACTTCGCGACCGCGGGCGGCCTGCGGATCTCCGGGAGCAGCATGTCCCCGATGGGACAGGGCGGACGGTACGGGGCCCTGCCGGGCGCGGAGCGCCTCATTCCGGTGGCCCGCCGGGAGCAGCAGCTGCCGGGCGGGGGCGTCGCCGACCTCGTCGCGCTGGACGCCGCCAAGGCGGCCGAACAGGTACCGCTGCGCGCGGACCTGCGCGGCGGCCGGGAGATGCGGGACCTGTTCGCCCCTCTCGCCGGGGGTGACCCGCACGCTCCGGCGGCCGCCGGAGCGGCAGGAGCGGCCACCGCCGCCGGGCAGGGCCCCGGAGTCGCGCTGCCCGGCTCCCCCCGCCGCATCGACCTCGACGTGACACTGCGGTCCGCCGGGACGAGCTGGGCGGCCGTGAGCCTGCTGCTGCGCGACCGGTTCGGGGCGACCTACGGGACCCCCGCGGTCACGCTGCCCACCAGCGGCGACGCCACCCTCCCCTTCCTCCTGGACGCTCTGACCGGCGCCCCGGTCGGCTCGGCCGCGACCCCGCTGACGCTGGCGGGGATACGCCTGTCCTACGCCGGGGACGGCGGGCCCCCGGGCGACGGCAGCGAACTGACCCTGCGCCGGATCGCCGTCTCCGAGGCCGTGGACGGGCCGCCCGTACCGGTCGCCGTGTCCCCGCCCGCGGGCACCGGCGGCTGGCACGCGGCCCCCGCGCAGGGGCCCGGCTCCCAGTGGGCACCCGTACCCTCGCCCCTCGCGGCCGGGTCCACGGATCTGCTGCGGCTGCGCTTCCGGGGCGGGGCGGGCACCGAGAAGGGTGTCACCGCCGTCCTGTTCCCGACACCCTCCGCGCCGCCCGCCGCCGCGGTCCCGGCCGTCGCCACCACCCGCTACCTGCGGTCCATCGGCGCCTCCGTCGGCGCGACGGTCCCCGTCACTCTGGACGGCGCGTCCGTCCCGATGCGGATCACCGCCGCCGTGGACTCCCTGCCCGTGGCCGGAGGGACGGCGCTCGCCGTCGACCTGCGCACGCTCGGCCGGTTCCTGCTGGAGTCCTCCGGTCAGCAGCCGGTCGCGCCCACCGAGTGGTGGCTGCCCGCCGCCTCGGCCGCCGACCCGGTCCCGGCCCGTGCGGCGGGCGAGCTGCGCGCGGGGGGCAGGACCGAACGCGTCCAGCTGCGCGAGGAGATCACCGCGCGCCTGCTCGACGACCCGTTGAGCGCCGGCTCGCAGAGCGCGCTGATCGCCCTCGCCCTCGCCAGCGCGGTCCTGGCGGCCATCGGGTTCGCGACCTCCACCGCCGCGGAACGGCGCGTGCGCGGCCGGGAGTTCTCGGTGCTGCTCGCGCTCGGCACACCGCGCCGGTCGCTGGCCCTGGCGTCCGCCGCCGAGGGCGGGGCGCTGATCGCCGTCGCCGCCGCCGTCGGGGCGGGGCTGGGTGTCGCCCTCGTGCACCTGATGGCGCCCCTGATCGTGCTGACTCCCGCCGCCGGGCGGCCGTTCCCGCCCGTACGGGTGGACATGTCGCTCGCGCAGATCGTGCTGACGGCCGCCGCCATCGCCGTGGTTCCCCTGCTGTCGGCCGCGCTCAGCGGCCCCCGGGGCCGCGACATCGCCGGCCGGCTGCGTCCCGTGGAGGAGATGTGACCACCCCGCCGCCCGCCACCCCGCGGTCGACCACCCCGCGGTCCACCAACCCGCCGTCCGGCCCGAGCCCCCGCCCGCGGCCCGCGCCGTGGGTCCGGACCCGGTTGCGCGCGGCCCCGCTCGGTACCCTGCTCGCCGCCGCGCTGGCGTTCGTCGCGGTCCTGCTCGCCGCCGCGTTGCCGCGGGCCCAGGACCGGGGCGCCGACCAGGCCCTGCGGTCCTTCCTGGAGCACACCGGAGCGGGTCGCACCAGCCTTCAGGTGAGCGCGCCGGCGCCGGCGTCCGGGCAGAGCGCAGGGGCCCTGGACCAGACGCTGAAGAGCCTCCTGGCCCGTACCGGGAACACCTTCCGCGTCGACCCCGACGCGGTCGTCCACGGCACGCGGACCACCAAGCGCCAGCCGCTGCTGAATCCGGAACTGTCCCGCCCGCACCGCCTCGCGCCCGAGATGTCCCTCCTGTACATCCAGCAGGCGCGGGACCACGTGAAGCTGGTGGAGGGGCGCTGGCCGAGCGATGACCCCCGGCCCGCCGGGGCCGGCGCGGACGAGCCGCCGCTCCAGGTCGCCCTGTCCAAGGAGGCCGCCGACACCATCGGCGCCCGCGTCGGGTCCGTGCTCAGGAGCGCGCCCCTGACCGGCGGCGCCGCGTCCGTGGAGGTCATGGGCCTCTACGCGGTCCCGGACAAGACCGCGGACGTCTGGGTGAACGCGGACTGCGTCCCGCGCGCCTGCAAGAAATTCCTCGGGGAGAGCTACCTGTGGCAGGCCGACGCCCTGCTCGGCGCCGGCGACCTCGACCGGATGCACCTCTGGGGCCACGAAGCCGAGGACTTCTGGCGCCTCCCGGTGGACGTCGGCACGCTGCGGGCCGACCGGCTGGACGCCACGAAGGAGGAGATCGCCTCGTACGTGGCCGGTCCCACGGCCGCCGCCCTCACCTTCGAGACCCGTCGCGAGCGGCTGCGGACCACCTCGTGGCTGCCCGAACTACTGGAGCAGGCCCACGCCCGCACCCAGGCCGCCGCGCCGCTCGCGGCGATCGGGCCCGCCGGGGTCGGCGGCGTCGCCTTCGTCGTGCTGTGCCTGGCCGGCGCGCTCGCCGGGGACCGCCGCGAGGCCGAGCTGCGACTGCTGCTGGCGCGGGGCGGCTCTCGCGCCGGCATCGTCGGCCGGCTCGTCGGGGAGGGCGCCGTCACGGCGCTCCCGGCGGCCGCCGCGGCCACCGCGCTCGCCGTGCTGCTGCTGCCGACCCCCCGGCTCGCCCCCGCGCTGGTCTCGGCCGCGGCCGTCGCCCTGATCGCGCTGCTGGCCTTCCCGGTACGGGCGGCCGTGATGCTGTCCCCGCGGCGCCCGGCCGGGCGGTGGCGCAGGCCCGTGGCCGAGCTGCTCGTGCTCACCGCCACCGCCGCAGCCGTGCTGGAGGTCCGCCGCCGCGGGGTCGCTCCGGCCGGGGAGGACCCGGACCCGCTGCTGGTCGCGGCTCCCCTGCTGCTGGCCCTCTGCGGGGGGCTGTTGCTGGCCCGGCTGCTGCCGCTGGCGACCGGGCTGCTCGCACGGGCGGCCGGGCGCCGCTCGGGGCTGGTCGGCTTCCTCGGGCTGGCGCGGGCCGCCCGCGGCTCGGGCACCCGGGGCACCGGACCCGTCGGCGGCCGGAGCGGTCCGTCCGTCCTGTCGACGGTCGCGCTGCTGCTCGCCATCACCACGGGGGGCTTCGGGGCGGCCGTACTGGAGTCGGTGGACTCCTCCCGGCTCGCAGTGGCCCGGCTGACGGTCGGGGGCGACGCGACGATCTCCGCGTACGGCAAGGCCCTGCTCCCCGACGGCCTCGCGAAGGCCGCGGGCGAACTGCCGGGCGTACGGACGTCCGTACCGCTGTGGATCGACCACGACTCCACCCTCCTCGGCGGCCCCAAGGGCTCCACCCAGGTCACCGTGATCGTCGCCGAGCCGGCCGCGTACGCGGAGCTGTCCCGCGCCCTCGGCTGCGGCTCCTTCGACCCCGGTCTGCTGTCCGGCGGCGCGGCGCAGCCGGCCGACGCGCCGGTGCCCGCGCTGGTCAGCTCCGGCCTGGCGGGGCGGGCCGGCGCGCAGGACACGTACGTGCTGCGGCCCGGCGACGGCCGCGAGCTGCGGGCCCGGGTCACCGGCGTGATCGACTGCACGCCGGCCCGTCCGGCTCGGGACGCCGCGACCGTCGTCCTGCCGTCGGGCCCCGCGACGGCCCTCATCGGCGCCGACCGGCCGAACCGGTGGTTCGGCCTCGGTTCCCCCGACGGGGAACGGCTGCGCGCGCTGGTCCGTGCCGCGCTCCCGGCGGCGCAGACCGCGCCGGCCCCGGCGGCCACGGCGGCCCCAACCGCCACGACGGAGGTTCCCGCCGCGGGTCAGCCTCCGGCTTCCGGGGCGCAGCCCGCCGACGAGGTGTATCCGGTGCGCACCAGCGCCGACGTCGTCGCCGAGCTGGGCGCCGATCCGCTGCAGCGCTCGGCGCAGCGTCTCTTCTGGGCCTCCGTGGCCGCGGCGGCCGGCTTCGCGCTGCTGGCGGTCCTGCTGACGCTGATGCGGACCGTCCCCGAACGGGCGGCGCTGCTGGCCCGGCTGCGCACCATGGGCCTTCGCCGTCGCCAGGGCGTGGCGCTGATCCTCGCCGAGACGCTGCCGCAGACCGTGGCCGCGGCGCTGGGCGGCGCCGGGGTGGCGGCGGCCGCGGTGGCGCTCCTGGGCCCGGCGCTGGACCTGTCCACGCTGGTGGGCACGCGCGTGCCGACCGGCGTACGGCTGACGGCGTGGCCCGTACTGACCCAGGCCCTGGGCCTGGCCGCCCTGGTCGCCGCGGCCGTACTCGTCGAGGCGGCGACCTCCGGGCGGCGGCAGATCACCACCGAGTTGAGAGCGGGAGACCAGCGTTGAACAGCGACCAGCCGACGTACGAGGAGCTGCGCCGCCGGGCGAGCGCCGCCGTGGAGCCCCGCAGCACGGCGGTGGACGCCGCGATCGCCTGCGACCGCCTGGTGCGGATCTTCAGCACGGACGGCATCGAGGTGCAGGCCCTCCAGGGGCTGGAGCTGACGGTCGCGCAGGGCGACCTGGTGGCCCTGGTGGGTGCGTCGGGCAGTGGCAAGTCCACCCTCCTGAACATCCTGGCGGGCCTTGACGTCCCGACGGCGGGCAGCGCGGCGGTCGCCGGCTACGACCTGCTGGAGCTGTCGGCGCGGGACCGGCTGCGCTACCGGCGCGAAGCGGTCGGGTTCGTCTTCCAGCAGACGGCCCGCAACCTGCTGCCGTTCCTGACGGCCGCCCAGAACGTGGCGCTGCCGATGCAGTTGAAGGGCGACCGGCCGCGGCGCGGCGCGGGCGCACGGCGCTCCGCCCGGGTCGCGGAGATCCTGGACGCCCTCGGGATCGGCGACCTGGCGCACCGGCGACCGGCGGAACTGTCCGGCGGGCAGCAGCAGCGCGTCGCGATCGCCGTGGCGATGGCCAACGACCCCAAGGTGCTGCTGGCCGACGAACCCACCGGCGAACTGGACTCGGAGACGGCCGCGGCGGTCTTCGAGACCTTCCGCACGGTCAACAAGGAGCTCGGCGTGACGGTGGTGATCGTCACGCACGACGCCATGGTGGCGGGCGAGGTCCGCCGCACGGTGGCGATCCGCGACGGCCGCACCAGCAGCGAGGTCCTGCGCCGCCTGGTCACCGACGAGCACGGCGAGGAATCGATCAGCGAACGCGAGTACGTCGTCCTGGACCGCTCCGGGCGCGTGCAGCTCCCCCCGAAGTTCCTGGAGGCCCTGGGCATGGAGCACCGTGTGGCGGTCGACCTGGCCCCGGACCACATCGAGCTGCGCCCGGACCGCAGCTGAGGGGGCCGTCCGGAGGGGAGCTGAGGGCCGTCCGGAGGGGCCTCGCGGACCGCGTGCATGGGCCCGTCACCAGGCGGGAAGACGCCGGTACGGGGTAGTGGGCGTCGCATCGCGCAACGCGGTGGCGAAAGGAGGCCGCCATGGTGCTCGTGGCAGCGGACGTGCTGGGTGCGCCGTGCTGGCTGAGCCTGCTGGCACGCGATCTTCAGGCGGCGGAGCGCTTCTACGGGGCGGTGCTGGGCTGGAGCTTCCGGCGCGGCGTGTTCGGGCGGGCCTCCTCGGTGGCCGAGCTGGACGGCGTGGCGGTGGCGGGGATCGGAGCGACGAGCGGGGGACCCTTCGCACCGGTGGCCTGGACGGTGTACTTCGCGGTCCACGACGCCGACGCGGCCGTGGCCAGGGTCCGCGAGCGCGGGGGCACGGTCGGGGTGGGCCCGGTCTCCTACCCGCCGCGCGGCCGGGCGGCCCTCGCCACCGACCCCGAGAGCGCGGCCTTCGGCCTCTGGGAGGGAGAGGTCCTCTCCGAGTGGCGCGTCGGCGAGGGCCGGGCCCCCGCCTGGGTGGAGCTGCACACCCGCGACGCCTTCGACGCGGCCGTCTTCTACGGGGAGGTCCTGGAGTGGGGCGCGGACGCCTCCGGCACCGGGGACGCGGGCTGCGAGGTCTCCTACGAGGAGGACCAGGTCGTCCTGCGGCGCGGCGACGGCCAGGCCGTCGCCCGCTTGAACAGCGGCCCGCTGGAGGCGGCGGCCGAAAGGCCCCAGCTGCGCCCCCACTGGCTGGTCCACTTCAAGGTCCCGGACCTGGAGCGGGCCAAGGCGGCCGTCTTGGAGCACGGCGGCAGCATCGTCCCGGACGCCCCGCACACCACCGGCTCGGGTGAGGTCCGGCAGCGCGTGACGGTGTGCGACCCGGACGGCGGCCTCTTCACCCTGGACCACTCCCCCTCGGCGTGACCCCGCCCCCACCCGACCCGTCGGCGGCCCGCGTGGCCGACCGCGCCGGGCGGTTCAGCCGTCGGTGCCGTCCGGGCCGGATACGAGGAAGACGTCGGACAGGGGGGCGGTGTCGGCGCTGGCGCTGATGAGGAGGTCGTACGTGCCGGGAGGCAGCACGCCGATCTCGAACCGCTGCCGCTCCCGGGGGACGGTGATCGCGCGGTCGAGCACCGGTCGGCCGGTGGTGCGTTCGGTGACCGACAGGCGGGCCGGCACCTCGGGCAGTTCGCCCTCGCTGAGGGCGCTGTGGGCGCCGATCTCGCAGACGACGGGTTCGCCGGTCAGGTAGAGGTCGTCACCGAGGTAGCTGAACCAGGTGGTGACGGTGGCGCGCAGGTCGTCGATGCGCACGTCGTGCAGGGACTGCAGGATGCCCTTCAGGTGGTCGAGCATCGCGCCGTGGTTCTGCAGGCTGCCGTGCTTCTGCGGGACGAACGTGCGGGCGTCCTCCGTGCCGGAGAGGGCGGCGGAGAGCTTGGGTACCGTTCCGTCGCCGCCTTCGTCGAGGTCGGAACGGGTCATCCGGGTCTCGACCTTGTGGTCGGTGATCCGGGCCGACTGCCGGGTGGGCTGGTCCATGCCGACGATGGGGTGGTAGATCACCTGGTTCGTCTCCCACGCCGGGTCCTTCCGGTTCTCGGTGGCCGCCTTCTCCATCTCCCTGAAGTACTCGCTCAGATGGTCGCTCCACTGCGGCTGCCAGCCGGGCAGTCCCGCGTTGGCCGGGGTGAGGGCCACGCCGTCCGGCCCGTCCACGCACCTGTAGACGGGCACGAGCTGGTGGAGGGCGGTCAGGGAGCGCAGGAGGCGGGTGAGGTCGTGCTCGAAGGGGCCGAGCCGCTTCTGGAAGCCGTTGCAGAGGAACTCGACGGCGTTGAGCGAGCCGTAGAAGGGCGTACCGAAGGTCACGATGGCCCGGGTGTTCTTCCAGCCGCCCAGCGCCTCGACGAAGTAGCGGGCGACCAGTCCGCCCATCGAGTGCCCCACCAAGACGAGTTGGGCCGCCGCGTTGCCGCTCTTCGTCCGCCAGTCCGTCAGCCAGGTTTCGCTCTGCCGGGCGAGCTTGCGGGCCGCGGCCCGGTTGTCGCGCCGCCAGTCGTAGGGGAAGGGGAAGTAGTTCTCGCCCGCCGTCAGGTCGAACTGCGCCAGCAGGAACCGCTCGACCGCCGTGTAACCGTCGATCTTCCACAGGCCGGGCAGGGTGTGGAGGTCGGGCACCAGCCGGGGCGCGGAGACCCCGTCGCCGAGGTCGTCCACGTGCCAGTCGTCCTCCCCGAGCTGGAGGGAGTCCAGTGAGCGGCCCAGACTCGTCAGCGCGCCCAGTACCGCCGAGGACGAGGGCGCCCATACGTCCTTCCCGTCCTTGGTCAGTACGCTTCCGGTGATGCCGGGCAGCAGGACGACGACGTCGGCCATCGGGATCCTGGCCATGAGCAGACCTCCTAGGCGGTGTCCGGTCGGTCGGCCGGGTCGGGCCGGACGAACCGGGCGGCCCCGTCCCCGTAGTGCTGGTAGGCGGCCCAGGAGCTCCACCGCTCCGGGCTCGGTGCGCCGGCCGGCGACTGCCGCCCCGCCGCGCGCCGCTCGTAGAGCCTCCTGCGTGCGGCGCGGACGGCTCCGCCGACCGTCGGCGCCTCCTCGCCGGTGCCGCCCTTGAACAGGTGCCGGTAGAACTGCTCGGCGAAGGTGACCCCCTGGTCGTCGGGGATGCGCCAGGCCGCCCCGATGTAGTGTCCGACCCCGATGCGGAGGAACTCGTCGGCGAGGCTCGGGACCAGTGCGGCCTGCGGGTTGCCCCACGGGGTGTGCTCCGCCATGCCGGGCTGTGCGTCCGGTGTGCCGGGGCCGGTGGTACCGCCGAGCCGGGCGGTGTAGCAGGCGTTGGCCACGACGATCAGGGGCGGCCGTTCGAGCAGGGACAGTTCCTGGGCGGTCAGGAGCCCGTCCGCGAAGACCCAACCCGAGCGCCGTCCGGTGGCGGAGACGTCGAAGTCGCTGTGACCGCAGTAGTGGACGATGTGGTTGCCGCCGCACAGCAGGACCCGCAGGACGTCCAGGCGTCGCGCGGGGTCGACGCCCGGCTGCCGGGTCGAGTTCGCCGCGCCGACGAAGAGGGTGACCTTGACCCCGAGGTTCTTGAGCTGGGTGGCGACCGCGAGGGCCTCGCTGCGGGCTCCCGGGAGCTGGAACCCCTTCTCCGGGTCTCCCGGGTCGCCGATCACCAGGGCGCGCAGCTGTCCGTCCGCCAGCCCCTCGGTCAGCACCCGCGAGTAGGGCGTGCGCAGTTGCCGCGACAGCTGGGTGCGGATCGCCAGGGGGTCGCGCCGGTCACCGCCCGCCGGCTGGGTCTCGGCCAGGAACTCCCAGGGCACGGAGGCGGTGTCGTGGTCCAGTTCCAGCAGCACCGTCGCGTCGTCGGTGAGCAGCCGCTGGAAGTCCGGGGGCACCACGAACCGGGAGAGCAGGTCGGGCAGTCCGCTCGCGTCCTCGACCGTCGGTTCCGTCAGCCGGTCCACGAGCTCGCGCAGCAGGTCCATGTCCACGGGGACGAGCCGTTCCGGTACGGTGGCCCGCCCGGTCAGGGCCGCCCAGCGCAGGCCGCCGACGCCCGACTGGACGGACATCCGGACCGGCAGGGCGTCGGCCTGGGCCTCCGCGGCCGCGCGGACCGTCAACGTCAGGTCGGTGCGCGCCACTTCGGCCAGCTGGACCAGCTGCTCGCGGACCTTTCCCTGGATGTGGGGGGCGAAGCCGGCCAGCACGGTGCGCAGGACGTCCTCCTCGGGCGGGGCGTCCTCCCCGGGCGGCGGGTCCGGGCCGTCCGGCGCCGGCTCCCCGCCGCGTGCCGCCTCGCCGCCGCGTCCCGCCTCGCCGCCGCGTGCCGCCTCGCCGTCCGGGCTCGCCTCGCCGCCGGGCGTCGGGCGGGCCGGCCGGGCGAGGCGCGTCAGCGCCGTGAGCGCGTACACCGCCGCGGAGGGGGCGAACAGCTGGCCGCCGCTGCCCTCGACCAGCTCCGGGCCTATCCGCAACTGCGGCAGCTTCTCGGTCGCCTTGGTCAGCCCCAGGAGGAGCTGCTCCGCGCGCAGCCGGTCGACCTCCACGAGGAGTATCTCGCCGAGCCGGGGCGGCGGCGTGGCCGGCAGGGACGCCAGGTATCCGGCGAATCCCCCGGCGAGGGCGCGGGACGCCTGGTTCACGGTCAGATTCCCGGCGCCCGCGCCGATGAGCACGGTCGCCAGGGTCCGGACGTGGCCGAGCCCGACCGCCTCGCCGAGCAGCGAGCTGTACATCTGGACGGCGCGGCGTTCGGTCAGGGTGCCCATGGGTCCCATGCCGACGACGGCGGCGGAGCGTACGGGGCCGGCTTTGCAGGGGAAGTACGTGACCTCCCCCAGCTGGGCGTCGATCCAGCCGAGCTTGGTGTGCTCGGTGATGACCCGGCGGGACTCGCTGGATATGGCGCGGTCGAGTGCGAGCTCCGCGGCGGCGGGCACCACCGACTGGTAGTGCCCCGTGACGTGCAGGTCGGCGCTCGCCTCCACGAGGTCGCCCCACACCACCGTCAGGGCGAGGGTGGGGCCTTCGGTGCGGGGTGCCTCCTCCTGGGGCGCCGCGGGAAACTGTGGCGCGGGGTTGGACGCCGTCGGCACGTCCTCCAACAGGTCAGCGATGCGCGCGGCGGGAGTGCTCACCACGCTCCTCCTTCGAGTCGCCCGGCTTCTCCCTCACGGATGCGTCCCATCCGTCCCCTCAACCGGATTATCCCACCGTTCCCCGACCGCCACCTCTGGCGGCGGGCGGCCCAGGAGGGTGGCGGACCACGAGAGTGGTGGATTCCGCCGCCCCCGGCCTCAGCCCAGGCGGGCCGGGGAGGAGGCGCCGGGGGCCAGCAGCGCGGGAGCTCCGGAGCCGTCGGCGGGCACGGTCCACAGGTCCGTGCTGTCGACGGCCCCGTCCGTGGGCAGGGCGTAGGCGAGGGTGCGGTCGTCCAGCCAGAGGGCCTGGTCGTCCACGCTGCGCTTCTCCGCGAGCGGCTGTTCGCGCAGCGTCCCCAGGTCCATCACGTGTTCGCGCCACAGCGAGGCTCCGGGGCGCACCCGCTTCTTGTAGGCGATGCGGGTCCCGTCCGGGGACAGGGACGGGCATTCGACGTTCTGCGCGAGGATGGTGACGGAGCGCCCGGAGACCGAGCCCCTGACCAGGTGGGTCTGGCCGGCGGTGCTGAGGGTCGCGTAGAAGGTGTCGTCGTCCCCGGCGAAGGTCACCCCCCAGAAGTTGACGTCCTGGGCGCGGTGGTCCCGGCCGTCCATGGAGACGGCGAACTCCTCCAGATCGGCTTCGAGTTTCCACGTACGGGTGTCGAGGATCGCGGTCCGCGTCGAGAAGAACGCAGTTCCGTAGGACTCGCCGGAGACGAAGACGGTCCAGGCGACGAACCGGCCGCTGGGCGAGACGCGGGCCCGGCTGGGGGTGCCCGCCAGGGGGAAGCTGCGCACGGTGCGCAGGTCGGCGTCGACGATCAGGGCCTTGTTGTCCTGGGCCAGCGCGCCCGGCGTGGAGCGCAGGCACACGCCGGTGCCCGCGGCGGCGTGGAACCGCTGGCAGGTGAGGTCGGAAGCGGTGCGCGCGCCGTCGGGCGCTTCGGCCGGGACCGAGGCCAGGGCTCCGCGGTGCGGGCCCTGGCCGCTGCCCAGCAGGGCGAGCCGGCGCTGCGCGGTGAGCGTGACGGCGCCCTCGGCGACCTGCGGGCCGCCCGCCCCCGGCCGGTCGGCGCGGGAGGCGGCGCGCAGCACGAGTACGGAGGCCAGGCCCCCGAGCAGCAGCGCCGCCAGTGTGAGGACGAGCAGGCGCCGGGAGCGGGTCATTCGGTTCCTCGCGGGCTTCGGGTCGGGTCGGGGAGGCCGGCGGTGTCCGGGGCCTGGTCGGGGAGCGTGGCGGTGTCCGCCGCCGCCGGGTCGGGGAGCGCGGCCCTGTCCGGAGCCGCCGGGCGCAGTACGAAGCCGGCCGCGGTCGCGCAGCACAGCAGGCCGGCCGCGGCGGCGGCGAGTGCCGGGCCGGTGCCCCAGAGCGTCCAGGCCGCGCCGAACGCCAGCGAGCAGCCGAAGCGCGCCAGCGCCTGGCCGGTGCCGACCAGGGCCAGGCCGGTGGCCCGCAGCGGCGCGGGGACGGTGGCCGCGACGGCGGCGGGCAGCACGCCGTCGGTGGCGGCGTAGAACACGCCGTGCAGCGCGAGGACGAGGTAGGGCAGGGCCGGTCCCTGCGGGGCCCACAGCAGCAGGCCGTACGCGGCCAGCAGGAGGGCGTGGCCGGTGAGGAACACGGTGCGCCGCCCGATCCGGTCGGCCAGGGCGCCGGCGGGTACGGCCAGCAGCAGGAACACGGCGGCGGTGCCCAGCGGCAGGAGCGGGAACCACTGCTCGCCGATGCCGGTGCGGCGCTGGAGGAGCAGGTAGACGAAGGCGTCGCTGACGGTGGTGAGGCCGAGCAGGACGGCGCAGCCCGCCAGGGCGCGCAGCCGGGGCAGGCGCAGCAGGGCCAGGGCGTCGCGCAGGCCCACGGGAGCCGCTCGGGAGACCGCTGACGTGCCCCCGTCCTTCGGTACCGGGCGGGGGTCGCCGCCGGACGGGACGAACAGCACGAGCACCACGAGACCGAGCACGGCGACACAGGCGCTGACCCCGAAGACGGCGTCGTAACCGTCGACCGCCACGCTCAGGATCGTGAAGGCGGCGAGCGGGCCGAGCAGCGCCCCGGTGGTGTCCATGGCCCGGTGCACACCGAAGGCGCGGCCCTGTAAGCGCGATGGTGTGGACAGGGAGATCAGGGCGTCGCGCGGGGCGGTGCGCAGGCCCTTGCCGGTGCGTTCCAGGGCGAGGACCATGCCCACCGGGCCCAGGCTGTGGGCGAACAGCAGCAGCGGCTTGCACAGGGCGGACAGGCCGTAGCCGATGCCGGCGATCAGCTTGTGGTTGCGCACCCGGTCGGCGAGGTGGCCGCCGGTCAGCTGGACCAGGGCGCTGACCCCGTTGTAGACGCCGTCGAGCGCGCCGAAGCCGAGGGGGCTCAGGCCCAGACCCGCGATCAGGTACAGGGGCAGGACGGCGGTGACCATCTCGGAGGAGATGTCGGTGATCAGGCTGACCGTGCCCAGGGCGAGGACGGTCGGGGCGACCGCGGGGACCCGGACGGAGCCGGGCTTCCCGGGCGCGTTCTCCGCGCCCGCGGGCGGCGAGCGGTCCGCGAGGTACATGCTCTGGAACCCCCCGGTGCCGACGGACTGAGTCACTCGAACGTGCGATGGAACCCTAGTCGTTGTACGGGCCGACGGCGGGGCCGATCCGGCCTCGCCGGGGGCCGGATCCGGCCTCGTCCGCGCCCGGGGGCCGGTGAGCCGGTGGTCCCGGGTCGTGGCGGCCGCTCATCCCTCCCGGCTGCTCTCGTCCCGCAGCCAGGTCGAGTAGTCCCCGTCGCGAATGGCCTTGCGGGACCCCCTGCAGGCGGCGAGGGCCGCGACGACGAAGACCACGACCGCGGGCAGCAGGCTCGGCCGCTCCCGTACCAGGGCGCGCAGATCGGCCGCGCCGGTGCGCGCGGTCGGTGCGGGCGCGTCCGGCCCGGACGGCCCCGACGCTCCCGGCGGGCCCGGCTCCCCCTCGCCCCCCAACGGAGCCGCGGCCCGCTGCGCCGCCTGGAAGCGCTCGAACTCGGCGGAGGAGGTCGCCGCGCGGATCCGCCGCCTGATGAGGTCGGACCAGGTGCGCGGCGGACGCACGGTCACCCGGGCCGACTCGACCACGCGCCGCTCCCCGGGTCCGAAGGCGAGGGACGCGGCCAGGTCGTCGGCCATGAGGGGCGGCAGCGCGGCGATCCGCGCGTGCCCCGGCTCGGTCACGGCGATCACCCCCCGCCCGAACAGGCCCTCGCGGACGGCCGGAAGCCGCTGCCAGACCCGGTAGTACGCCCGGACCGGCCAGGCGCAGCCTGACAGGGGGACGTCGCGCCCGGGGGCGGCCGCGAGGAGCTCGGGGTTCCCCGCGAGCGTGCCGACGAGGATCCGGACGTCGGCGGCCCCGAGGACGACGTCTGCGTCCACGTAGAGCCGGGGGAAGCCGCGGGCGTGCTCGTCACCGACCCGAAGTGCCGTGTGCTTGGAGGGAGTCGGGATCTCCACCACCCGTACGCGAGGACTCCGCGCGCCCGCCGCCCGGGCGGTGTCGTCCGTACAGCCGTTGCACACGACGACGATGTCCGGCCCGGAACCGGAACGGACACCGGAACCGGACGGGGATGCGGAGGTCGAGGCCGGGCTGTCGGCCAGGAGCGCGTCGAGGAGACGGCCGATGACCCGGCCCTCGTTGTGGGCCGGTATCACGATGCTGGTCACCCTGGCAGTATGCACGGGTCGAACACCCGCTCCCGGCGATTCGGTCAACTCTGCCCCGGCGTAGGCCCGGTGGACTAGATTGAGCGGCGCCGACCGAATTCGGCACGCGGTACGGGTCCGGCTGCCGGGGGGAACGCGCAGCAGGTCCGGGGGGTGGTACGCGGAGCACGCAGAGCATCGGTTGTGGGGGGCCATCACCGTTGAGCAGGTCATGCACGGGTCGCGCGGACGCCCGGCCTGCCGCCGACGGCTTTCCCCCTCCATCTCGCGCGTCCCGGCCATGAGGGGCGACACGCCAGTCGGCGTGCGCGGAAGGAAGGGGAACGCTGTGAAGCCCAGCACTGTGAACGACGGCGGACGGGACGCCGGACAGCCGGAGCGATTAGGCGTCGCCGTGGTCGGCGCGGGCTACTGGGGCCCCAACCTCGTCCGCAACTTCCAGTCCAGTCCGCAGTTCCGGCTGCACTGGCTCTGCGACCTGAACGAGGACCGGGCCCGGCAGGTGCTCGGCGGGTACTCCACGGTGCGGGCGACCTCGGACTACGCGGCGGTCCTCGCCGACCCGGCCGTCCAGGCGGTCGCCGTGGCCACCCCGGCCGGCACCCATCTGGACGTCGCGCTGGCCGCCCTGCGCGCCGGAAAGCACGTCCTCGTGGAGAAGCCCCTGGCGGCCACGTACGAGGACGGGCTGCGGCTGGTGACCGAGGCCGAGGAGCGCGGTCTCACCCTGATGTGCGACCACACGTACTGCTACACCCCGGCGGTGGGCCGCATCCGGGACATGGTCCGCTCCGGCGAACTGGGCGAGATCCACTTCGTGGACTCGGTACGGATCAACCTGGGGCTCGTCCAGAAGGACGTCGACGTCCTGTGGGACCTGGCCCCCCACGACCTGTCGGTCCTCGACTTCATCCTCCCGGACCACGTCCGGCCCGTCGCCGTCGCCGCGCACGGAGCCGATCCGATCGGGGCCGGGCAGTCCTGCGTGGCCTATCTGACGCTCCAGCTGAGCACCGGCGCGATCGCGCACGTGCACGTCAACTGGCTGTCCCCGACGAAGGTGCGGACCACCATGGTCGGCGGGTCCAAACGCACCCTGGTGTGGGACGACCTCAACCCCACCCAGCGCGTGTCCGTCTTCGACCGCGGCGTGGAGCTGAGCACCCCGCAGGAGATCGGCCCGGACGAGCGCCGCGACATGCTCGTCTCCTACCGGACCGGCGACATGGTGGCGCCCGCGATCGGTGAGAGGGAGGCGCTGCGCAGCATGGTCGAGGAGTTCGCCGGGGCCATCAGGTCGGGCCGGCCCGCGCTGACGGACGGCAGGGCGGGCCTGAAGGTCCTGGACATCCTCGAAGCCGCCTCCCGGAGCCTGGAGTTCCGTGGCGCGGTCGTCGGACTGCGCACCGGACGTTGACCGTTCCTTCGCAGGCCGCCAGCACGCACGACGACGGACGACTCAGTGGGGGCAGGGCGTTGAGCAGCGTACGAGGCAAGAGGATTCTGGTCACCGGCGGGGCGGGCACCATCGGCTCGCACGTGGTGGACCTGCTGGTGGACCACGGGGCACGCGAGGTCGTGGTGCTCGACAACTTCGTGCGGGGACGGACCGCCAACCTGGCGCGCGCCCTGCCGAGCGGGGTGGTGGAGGTCGTCGAGGGCGACATCCGCGACGTCACCGCCGTGCGCAAGGCGACCGAGGGCGCCGACCTGGTGTTCCACCTCGCCGCCATCCGGATCACCCAGTGCGCGCAGGAGCCGCGGCTGGCGAACGAGGTGATGGTGGACGGCACCTTCAACGTGGTGGAGGCCGCGGCCGCCGCCGGGGTGGGCAAGGTGATCGCCTCGTCCTCGGCCTCGGTGTACGGGCTGGCCGAGGCCTTCCCGACCGGCGAGCGCCACCACCCGTACCACAACGACACCTTCTACGGGGCGGCGAAGGCCTTCAACGAGGGCGTGCTGCGCAGCTTCCACGCGATGTACGGGCTGGACTACGTCGCGCTGCGCTACTTCAACGTGTACGGGCCCCGGATGGACATCCACGGGCTCTACACCGAGGTGCTGATCCGCTGGATGGAGCGGATCGCCGCGGGCGAGCCGCCGCTGATCCTCGGCGACGGCACCCAGACCATGGACTTCGTCCACGTCCGGGACATCGCGCGGGCCAATCTGCTGGCCGCCGAGTCGGATGTGACCGACGAGGTGTTCAACGTGGCGAGCGGAACCGAGACGAGCCTGCTGGAGCTGGCGAACGGCCTGCTGGCGGCCATGGGCGCGGACGGCCTGGTCCCGGAGCACGGTCCGGCCCGCACCGTGAACGGGGTGACCCGCCGGCTCGCGGACACCTCGGCGGCCGCGGCGCGCCTCGGCTTCACGGCGCGGATCGACCTGCGCGCGGGGCTGCGGGACCTGGTCGACTGGTGGCGGGCCGAGCGCGCCGCCCACGAGGCCGCCGGGGAGGCCGGCCGATGAGTGCGCAGGGTCTCGCACCGCAGGACCCCGTACCGCAGGATCCGGTACCGCCGGCCCGGATGCCGGTCATGGTGCCGTGGCTGGGTGAGGAGGAGGCCGAGGCCGCCGCCGGCGCGGTGCTCTCCGGCTGGGTCGCCCAGGGTCCGCGGGTCGCCGCGTTCGAGCAGGCCTTCGCAGAGCGCGTGGGCGCCGAGCACGGCATCGCGTTGAGTTCGTGCACCACCGCCCTCCACCTGGCGCTGATCGCCCTGGACCTCGGTCCGGGCGACGAGGTGGTCGTCCCCTCGCTGTCCTTCATCGCCACGGCCAACACGGTGCGCTACGTGGGGGCGCGGCCGGTGTTCGCGGACGTCGAGGAGGCCACCGGCAACCTGACGCCGGCCACCGTCGACGCCGTCCGCACGCCCCGTACGAAGGCGGTGCTCGCCGTCCACCAGGGCGGGGTGCCCGCGGACGTGCACGCGCTGCGCGCGGCCTGCGCCGACTGGGACCTCGCGCTGGTGGAGGACGCCGCCTGCGGGATCGGCGCGACGGTCGGCGGCAAGTCCGTCGGCCACGGCGCCCTGCTCGCCGCCTGGTCCTTCCACCCCCGCAAGGTGATCACCACCGGTGAGGGCGGCATGCTGACCACCGACGACGCCCGGTGGGCCGAGCGGCTGCGCCGGCTGCGCGAGCACGGCATGAACGTGTCCGCCGCGCAGCGGCACGCGAGCGCCAAGCCGATCGTCGAAAGCTATCTGGAGGTCGGCTACAACTACCGGATGACCGACATCCAGGCGGCGGTCGGCCTGGTCCAACTCGGCAAGCTGGACGCGATCGTGGCCCGGCGGCGGGCGCTCGCCGCCCGGTACGCGCAGCTGCTGCGGGAGGTCCCGGGCGTACGTCCGGTCCGCGATCCCGCCCACGGGCGGGGCAACTTCCAGTCTTACTGGGTGCTGCTGTCCCGGGACTTCCCCGTCGGCCGGGACGAGCTGCTCGCGGTGCTCGGCGCGGCGGGGATCTCGGCCCGGCGCGGGATCATGGCCTCGCACCTGGAGCCGGCCTACGCGGGCCACGGCGCGGCCCCGCTGCCGGTGACCGAGCGGATCAGCCGCGACTCCCTGATCCTGCCGCTGTTCCACACCATGACCGAGGCCCAGCAGGACCGGGTGGTGGCCGTGCTGCGGGACCAGGCGGGCGGATGAACACCCCCCTGACCGAGGACCTACTGGTCGTCGGCGCGGGCGGGTTCGCCCGGGAGACCGCCCAGGCCGTGCGGGACGTGGCCGCCGCGGACGTCGCGCGCGGCCGCCCCGCACGGTGGCGGCTCGCCGGCCACCTCGACGACGACCCCGCCCTGCACGGCCGGGACGTGGACGGGGCGGTGGTACTGGGCGGCTGCGAGCTGGTGCACGAACGGGCGGCCGCCCGGGTGGTGGTGTGCGTGGGCAGCCCGCGGGACTACGCCGTACGGGCCCGGCTGGTGCGGCGCCTGGGACTGCCCGCGGCCCGGTACGCGACGGTGGTCCACCCCACGGCCGTCGTGTCGGGGTCCTCGACGCTCGGCACCGGCTCGGTGCTGCTCGCGCACTGCGTGCTGACCGCCGCCGTCCGGGTCGGGTCCCACGTGGCGGTGATGCCGCAGGTGGTCCTCACCCACGACGACGCGGTCGGGGACTTCGCGACGCTCGCCTCGGGCGTACGGCTCGGCGGCGGGGTGCGGCTGGGGCGGGGCGCCTACGTGGGCGCGGGATCGCTGGTCCGCGAGTACGCCCGGGTCGGCGCCTGGTCGCTGACCGGGATGGGGAGCACGGTCCTCGGGGACGTACCGCCGGGCGAGGTCTGGGCCGGCAGCCCGGCCCGCCGGCTGCGCGCGGCGGACGGTCCTGCGCTCGACGAGCTGCGGGCAGACGGGCTGCGGACCGACGGGCAGACGACCGGCCTGCGGCCGGAGACACGGATGGAGAGCCGAGTCAGATGAACCAGATACCGCTCGTCGACCTGAAGGCGGCGCACGCCGAGGTGGCAGGGGAGGTACGGGCCGGATTCGACCGTGTCCTCGCCGGCACCGCGTTCATCGGCGGTGAGGAGGTCCGGGCGTTCGAGCGCGAGTACGCCGCCTTCGCCGGGGTCGGGCACTGCGTGGGCGTGGCAAACGGCACCGACGCCCTCGAACTGGCCCTGCGCGCCAGTGGGGTCGGCGCCGGTGACGAGGTGGTGCTGCCCGCCAACACCTTCATCGCCACCGCGGGCGCCGTGGCCCGGATCGGGGCCCGGCCGGTGCTGGTCGACTGCCTCCCCGACACTTTGCTGATGGACCCGCAGGCCGCGCTGGACGCGGTCGGCAAGGCCACCCGCGCGGTGGTCCCGGTCCACCTGTACGGGCAGTGCGCCGCCACCGCGGAGCTGGCCGCGCACCTTCCGCCGCACGTCAAGGTCGTCGAGGACGCGGCGCAGAGCCAGGGCGCGACCCGGCACGGCCGCTCCCCCGGCAGCGGCGGGATCGCCGCGACCAGCTTCTACCCGGGCAAGAACCTGGGCGCGTACGGGGACGCGGGCGCGGTGGTGACCGACGACGAGGAGAGCGCCGATCTGGTGCGGGCCCTCGCCAATCACGGCGGCGTCGCCAAGTACCGCCACGACGTCGCCGGGTTCAACAGCCGGCTGGACGGTCTCCAGGCCGTGGTCCTGCGGGCGAAGCTGGCCCGGCTGGCCGAGGGGAACGCGGCCCGCCGGGCCGCCGCCGCCCGGTACGACGAGCTGCTGGGCCCATGGGCGGCGGCCGGACGCCTGACCCTGCCGGTCACCGCGGGGGGAAACGTGCACGTGTGGCACCTGTACGTCGTGCGGGTGGCGGGCGCGGACCGCGACGCCGTCGTCGGCAAGCTCAACGCGGAGGGCATCGGCGCGGGGGTGCACTATCCGGCCCCGGTCCACCTCACGCCGGCCTTCTCCCACCTCGGCCACGGCCGCGGGGCCTTCCCGCACGCCGAGCGGGCCGCGGACCGGATGCTCTCCCTCCCCCTCTTCCCGCAGATCACCTCCGCTCAGCAGAAGCGGGTCGTGGACACGCTCGCCGACGCCCTGCGCTGACGCCCTGTTGACGCGAAACCAATGAGGTCCAGATGAACAGACGGACAAGGCTGCTCCGGTACGGACTCTTCACCGTGATCGCGGCCCTGATGGCCACGGTCCTCCCGCCGGCCTCGGTGGCCGGTGCCGCCGACCCCTGCGGTCCCGGTACGAACGCGATCGTGTGCGAGAACTCCAAGCCGGGGACGCCCATGTCCGACTGGTTCGCACCCAGCGCGTACGGCGACATCAAGGGTTTCCCGGCCCGGACGAGCGTCCGGCCCGGCGACACCGTGCAGTTCAAGATCCAGTCACCGACGCCGTACCGCGTCTCGGTCTTCCGCCTCGGCCACTACGCGGGGGACGGGGCCCGCCTCCAGTCGACCGCGGCCCAGGCCGCCCAGACGTACCCGGCGAACGTCCTGCCGGGCGGTCACCCGCGCAGCTGCGCCACCAAGGCCTCCACCGGCCTGGTCGACTGCGGCAACTGGCCGGTCACGGCCACCTGGACCGTGCCGTCCGACGCGGTCTCCGGCCTGTACGTGGTCAACTTCGACCAGGCGGACGGCAACGGCGTGATGCCCTACCCGTTCGTGGTGCGCGACGACTCCAGCCACTCCGACATCGTGGTGCAGACCAGCGACCAGACCTGGCAGGCGTACAACGACTACGGCGGCCAGGACCTCTACGACGGCGGCGGGCCCGCCCCGGACGGGCGGGCGTACGAGGTCAGTTACAACCGGCCCATGGACATCGGCGGGGACAACGGGATCTACGGGTCCGAGTTCCAGATGGTCTCCTGGCTGGAGCGCAACGGCTACGACGTGAGCTACATGTCCGGCATCGACGTGTCCACCCGCGGTGCGCAGCTCGCGAACCACAAGGTGTTCATGTCCTCGGGACACGACGAGTACTGGACCCAGGAGCAGTTCACGAACGCGCTGAACGCGCGCAGGGCCGGGGTCCACCAGACGTACTTCAGCGGCAACGAGGTCTTCTGGAAGACCCGCCTCGCCCCGAGCATCGACGGCACCTCCACCGCCGACCGGACGCTGGTCTCCTACAAGGAGACCAAGCTGTCCTTCCCGCAGCCCAACGGCGTCCCCGACCCGAGCGGGGTCTGGACGGGCACTTTCATGGACCCGGCCAGCGCCACCGGCGGGCGGCCCTTCCAGCCGCAGAACCAGCTGACCGGCTCGATGTTCAGCGTCAACGGCTACCGCAGCGACGCGATCACCGTGCCGGGCTCCTTCGCCAAGCTGCGGCTGTGGCGGGGCACCACGGTCGCGAACCTCACCCCCTCCCAGACCGCCACGTTCCCCGTCGGAACGCTCGGCTACGAGTGGGACAGCGACGTGGAGAACGCGACCCGGCCCGCCGGGCAGATCCGGATGTCCTCCACCACGGTGGACATCGACGACGGCAAGCTCCTGCTCGACTACGGGAACACCTACGGCAACGGCACCGCGACGCACAGCCTGGTCGCCTTCCGGGACCAGACCTCGGGCGCGCTGGTGTTCGGCGCGGGCACCGTGCAGTGGTCCTGGGGCCTGACCAACATGCCCGTCGGCAGTCCGGACGACGCGGTGGTCACCGAGGACAAGCGGATGCAGCAGGCCACGGTGAACGTGTTCGCCGACATGGGCGTCCAGCCCAGGTCCCTGCAGTCCGTGCTCGTCCCGGCGAGCGCCTCCACCGATACGGCCGGACCGGCCGTCACGGTCGCGAGTCCGGCGGCGAACGCCACCGTGCCCGCGCTGCGGCCCGTCACGATCACCGGTACGGCGGCCGACACGGGCGGCGGCGTGGTGGCCCGCGTGGAGGTGTCCACCGACGGCGGGACCACCTGGAAGGCGGCCACGGGCCTCGGCTCCTGGAGCTACACGTGGACCCCGACCGCCCCGGGCCCGGCGCAGATCAAGGTGCGCGCGGTGGACGACAGCGTCAACATCGGCGCCACCACCACGGTGGCGCTGACCGTCGGACCCCAGCAGTGCCCCTGCACCGTCTGGCCGGCGGCGGCCGTGCCCGGCACCGTCAACGCCGGTGACGGCAGCGCCGTCGAGCTCGGCGCGAAGATCCGCTCCTCGGCGCCCGGTTCGATCACCGGTGTCCGCTTCTACAAGTCACCCGCCAACACCGGTACCCACACGGGCAGCCTGTGGAGCAGCACCGGCCAGCGGCTGGCCACCGGCACCTTCACCAACGAGACGGCCTCCGGCTGGCAGCAGCTGAACTTCTCCTCCCCCGTGCCGGTCAAGGCGAACACCACCTACATCGCCTCCTACTTCGCCCCTCACGGCGGCTACTCCTTCGACACCACCTTCGCGGGGAGCGACGCGGGGCTGGCCCCGCTCACGGCGCTGAAGAGCGGCACCGACGGCGGCAACGGCGTCTACCGCTACGGCGCCACGGGCGGATTCCCCGCCACCGCCTCCTCCGGCAGCAACTACTGGGTGGACGCCGTCCTGGACACCGCCACCGCGAGCACGACACCGCCCGCCGTCACCTCGACCTCGCCGCAGTCCGCGGCGACCGGCACCGCGATCACCGCGGCGCTCACGGCCACCTTCAGCGGCGCCGTCGACGCGGACTCCCTGCTGTTCACCCTGAAGGACTCCGGCGGCGCCGCCGTGCCGGGCACCAAGGTCCTCGGCTCCTCGAACAGCGCCACCTTCACCCCGTCCAGCGAGCTGGCGCTGAGCATCACCTACACGGCGTCCGTGCAGGCCTCCGACCTGTGGGGCAACGCCATGGCCGCGCCGGTCACATGGAACTTCACCACCAGCGCGAGCCCCCCGACGGTGAACTGCCCGTGTGGCCTGTGGAGCGCCGCCGCGACGCCGAGCACCGCCAATGTGGGCGACGACGCCAACTCGGTCGAGCTGGGCACCCGTTTCCAGTCCGCGGTGAACGGCTACGTCACCGGCGTCACCTTCTACAAGGGCCCCGGCAACACGGGCACCCACACCGGCAGCCTGTGGTCCGCCGGCGGCACGCTGCTGGCCACCGGCACCTTCGGCAGCGAGACGCTGACGGGCTGGCAACGGCTCCAGTTCGCCTCCCCCGTGCCGATCACGGCGGGCACCTCGTACGTGGCCTCCTACCACGCGCCGAACGGCAACTACTCCGTGGACGGCGGCTACTTCACCGGCGCGCACCGCTCCTACCCGCTGGTGGCACCGGCCGACGGCGGCGCCGGCGCCGGTAACGGGCTCTACAAGTACGGGGCGGCCACGGCCTTCCCCGCGAACACCTTCGGTTCGGTGAACTACTGGGTGGGGCCGCTCTTCACCACCACCCCGCCCTCCGCCGCCCCGTCGGCCGACTCCTCGGAGGTGACCGGCCCGTGAGCACCGTCAGCGTGGTGATCCCCTGCTACAAGTACGGCCACTTCCTGGCCGACTGCGTCAAGAGCGTCCTGGACGAGCAGGAGGGCGTCGACGTCCGGGTGCTGATCATCGACGACGCCTCGCCGGACGACTCCGCGGCCGTCGCCCGGGCCCTGGCGGCCGCGGACCCGCGGATCGAGGTGCGGGTCCACGAGCGCAACCAGGGCCACATCGCCACCTACAACGAGGGGCTGCTGGAGTGGGCCGACGGCGATTACGTCGCCCTGCTCTCGGCGGACGACCGGCTGGTTCCGGGGGCCCTGGTGCGCGCCGCGGCCCTGCTGGACGCGCATCCGCGGGCGGGCTTCTGCTACGGCCGGCCGCTTCGCTTCCGGCACGGCGGGCCGCTGCCCGCGGCCCGTACCCGCAGCACCGGGTCGGTCGTCTACCCGGGACAGTGGTGGCTGGAGCGGCGGTTCCGGGAGGGCACCGGCTGCATCACCTCACCGGAGGTGGTCGTGCGCACCAGCCTCCAGCGCAAGGTCGGGGGCTACGATCCGCAGCTGCCGCACGCCGGGGACATCGAGATGTGGATGCGGCTCGCGGCGCACGCCGACGTGGGCTACGTCAGCGGCGCCGACCAGGCCTTCTACCGCGTCCACGGCGGCAACATGTCCACCACCGACTTCGGCGGGCAGCTCGACGACCTGCGTCAGCGCCTCGTCGCCTTCGACTCGGTCCTGGAGAAGTGCGCCGGCCTCCTGCCGGATCCGGGCCGGCTCGCGCAGGACGCGCGCACCCGGCTCGCCCGGTACGCGCTGCGGCGCGCCTACCGCGCGTACGACCGGGGGCGCACGGCGGTGGTCCCGGTCGAGGAGCTGGTGGAGTTCGCCGCCGAGTGCCTGCCCGGTGGCTACACCTCGCTGGCCGAGTACCGGGCGCTGCGCAGGCGCCGGCGCATCGGTGCGCGCGTCATGCCGTACCTCCAGCCGCTGGTGCTCTCGGCCGTCGTGGACCGGGGCCGCGAGTGGCTCTGGTGGCGGTCCTGGAAGCGCCGAGGGATCTGATGGACGCTCGCCCGTCCTCAGCGGGACGCCCCGGCGAGGGGCGCGTGCGCCTCGCCGGCGTCCGTGGGACCCGCGCCTGCGTCGGCGGCGGCGGTGGCGGCATCGGCGGTGGCATCGGCGCGCCGGCGCCGGGCGCGGCGCTTCAGGACCTGATCGGTCCACAGGGCCGCCGCCACACCGGCGACGGCGGCCAGCAGCGCCGCCCCGGCCAGTGCCCTGCTCTTGGTGCCGGTCTGCGCGACCGCGGTGGGCGCCACCAGCAGGGTCACGCTCATCCGCGCGCGCTCGGGGATCTCCTGCTGCGTCTGCAGGTCCGACAGGTGCTTCGTGTAGAGCTCGATGATCTTCCGTACGGCCGTGTCCGCCGCGGCCGGGTCGGACTGCTCCGCCTGGATCTGCAAGGAGGGGATCAGGTAGCGCGGGGTGACGCTGGTCCCGCTGTTGCGCGGGATGAGCCGGTAGGTGCCGTGGACTCCGGCCGCGGCGAGCTCGTCCGCCCCGGCGGGCGATTCCAGCTGTCGCACCGCCGCGTAGGAGACGGCGGCGAGCGGCGGCTGGAGATTGGCGAGCTGGTTCGGCTGGTTGCCGGTCACCGGTGGTTTGAGGACCACGATCGCCGTGCTCAGGTACGTCCGGGTGGGGTGGAGCACCAGCTGGGCTCCGACGGCCGCGAGCAGGGCCGCCACGACCAGGACGTACCAGCGCCGACGCAGCGCGCGGACCAACTCACCAGGCGACACGGGGATTCCTTCCGTCATGACCGATCCTCCCAGGAGGCGGGTAGGCCCGCCGTCAAACCGGCCCTCAACGAGCCCTGGCGCGGGGGGCGTTCGTGAGCATCGGTGAGATATTCGCGGTGCTGCGCCGCCGCTGGTACGTGATGGTGCCCCTGACCCTGATCAGTCTGCTCGCGGGCGCGCACCTGTACCGGTCGGTGCCGGTGGCGTACCAGTCCCAGAGTTCGGTGGCGCTGCTCGACTCCACGGCGGTGGCCGAACTGGCCCCCGCCTTCGGCAACCCCCTCTCGAACGCCGGCGGTTCGCTGGTCGTGACCGCCGACGTACTGATCAGGACGCTGTCGGGGACCGACGCGGCGCGGGACCTGCACGGCATCGGCGTGAGCGACCCCTATACGGTCGGGTTCGCCGCCAACACCTCGGGGCCGATGCTGACGCTGACCGTCACCGGGACCGACCGGGCGAAGGTGCTCGACGAGACGAACAAGCTGACCGCCTTCGCAGGGGAGCAGCTCACCGCACTTCAGGCCGCAGCCGAGGTCGAGCCGGCGTACTTCGTGCAGAGCGCGCCGGTGGTGCTACCGCAGACCCCGGTGCCACAGCTCAAGAGCCGCTACCAGCAGGTGCTGGGCGTCGTCATCCTGGGCACCACGGCCGCCTTCGTCCTCTCCTTCCTCACGGAGACCCTGCTGGCGGTCCGCAGCCGCAGGCGCGCGGCGGCGGCCGCGGCCGCGGCCGGCTCGCGCCGGGAGCGCCCGCACAGGAGGCCGCGGGGCCGACAGCTGGACGCCACCGCGGTGCTCACCGGATACCTGGCGCTGGCCTTCTTCATCCCGTCGAACCTGACCCTGCCGGGGCTGGGCGGTGTGGGGACACCGGCCAACGTGTTCGCCCTGCTCGGCCTGTTCTGGTACCTGGCGGCCTGGCTCACCGGACGGATCCGCCCGGCGCCCGGCACCCGGCTGCCCCGGGTGGTGATGTGCCTGCTGGCCTTCTCCGTGCTGGCGTCGTACCTCGCGAACGCGACCCGCGGCAGCTCGCGCAAGGAGGTGCTGGGGGCCGACCGCGGCCTGATCGCGCTGCTCGTCTGGGTCGCGCTGGTGGTGCTGGTGTCCGCCGGGATCCAGGACCGGGCCCGGCTCGACGTACTGCTGCGCCGGGCCGTCGTGATGGGGGCGGTGGTGGCCGCCATCGGCTACTACGACTTCTTCACCGCGACGAACATCGCCGACGAGATCAGCATCCCGGGACTCAAGTCGAGCGTCGCCCAGATCACCACGCTGGACCGCGGCTCCTTCACCCGCCCCCGCTCCACCACGGCCCAGCCCCTGGAGTTCGGCGGGATGCTCGCCATCCTGCTCCCCTTCGCCGTGCAGCAGGCCTTCGATCCGGTACGCCGGCACCTGGGCGCGCTGCGCCGGTGGGGGCCGGTGGTTCTGATGGGGGGCGCCCTGCCGCTGACGGTGTCGCGGACCTCCATCATCGGGGCGCTCATCGTCGTCCTGGTGATGGTGCCGCGCTGGAAGCCGCAGCGGCGGTGGACGGCGATCGGTCTGCTGATGGGCTCGGTGGCCTGCTTCAAGGTCATCGTCCCCGGGCTGATCGGCACCATCACCACGCTGTTCGGCTCCTTCCTGACGAACTCCGACAGCAGTACCCAGGCGCGCACCGTGAAGTACAGCGCGATCGTCCCCTACCTCGACGAACGCCCCCTGCTCGGGCGGGGCTTCGGGACCTTCCTGCCCGAGCTGTTCTTCTTCACCGACAACCAGTACATGCTGACGCTGGCCGAGATGGGCCTGGTGGGGCTGATCGCGCTGCTGGTCCTCCTCTTCACGGGCGTGCACCAGGGCGGCGCGGTGCGCAGGCTGGCCCGCACCGAGTCGGACCGGGAGCTGGGCCAGGCGTTCTTCGCCTCGGCCCTCGTCTCCCTGGTCATCAGCGCCACCTTCGACGCCCTCAGCTTCCCGATGTTCGCCGGGATGTTCTTCCTGACGATCGCCGCCGGAGGCAGCTGCCTCGGCTTCATCCGGCGCGCGGCGCTGACGCCCACGCCCACGCGCACGCCCACACCGACACCGACACCGACGCCGACGCCGACGCCGACGCCGACGCCCGCAACCGTGGAGTCCCCATGCCGTCCGACCACCGTGCCCGCGTCCCGGCCTCCCCGGCCCGTTCTCGGGCAGTGGGCGCCGTAGCCGGCCCCGTAGCCGTCCTCGTCGTCACCTGGAACAGCGCCCCGGTGCTCCCGGAGTTCCTCGCCTCCCTGCCCGAGGGCATGGCCGGGCTCGACTGGCGCCTGGTCGTCGCCGACAACGACTCGGCCGACGGCACCGTGGACCTGGTCCGCTCCCTGGCCCCGGACGCCACCGTGGTGCAGACCGGCCGCAACGCCGGCTACGCGGCCGGGGTGAACGCCGCCCTCGGCGCCGCCGCCGGGTGGGAGGGCGGCTTCCGGGCGGTCCTGGTGTGCAATCCGGACATCCGGATGCGGCGCGGCTGCGCCGAGCTGCTCGTGGACGCGCTCGACGCCCACCCGCCGGGCGGCGGCCGGGTGGGCATCAGCGTCCCGCTGCTCTACGAGGAGGGCGGCCGTGCCCCCGTGCACTCGCTGCGCCGCGAGCCGAGCGTGGCCCGGGCGCTCGGCGAGGCGGTGCTGGGCAATCGCCGGGCCGGGCGTTTCCCGCGCTGGAGCGAACTGGTCACCGACCCGGCCGCGTACGGGCGGGCGACGGTCGTGGACTGGGCGACGGGCGCGCTGATGGCGCTGTCCCGGGAGTGCCTGGAGGCGTGCGGGGCCTGGGACGAGTCGTTCTTCCTCTACTCGGAGGAGACCGAGTACTGTCTGCGGGCCCGCGACCGCGGCTTCCTGACCCGGCTGGAGCCCGCGGCCGCCGCCATCCACCTCGGCGGGGACTCGCGGGTCTCGCCGCGTCTGTGGTCCCTGCTGACCCTCAACCGCGTACGGCTCTACGGGCGTCGGCACGGAGCCGCCGCCACCGCCGCCTTCCGCGCGGCCGTTCTGCTGCGCGAGACCTCGCGGGCCGTACTCGGCCGACCGGCCAGCGCGGCGGCCGCGAAGGCCCTGGCCAGCCCGTCCGCGCTGCGCGCCACGCCGGGGCCGTAGGAGGTGGTGTTCCGGCGCGCGGTCACCTGGGCGCGACCGCGCCCGAGTCCGGCGACCGCATGAGTCCGGAGGCGTCGACCGCCTCGAAGTCCGATCCCTGGAAGCCCTTGAGGGCGTCGAGCTGCGCGTTGTCCCAGGCGGCGTTCTCCTCACCGGAGAGGAACCAGGCCGAGCCGTTGTCCGCCACGATGGCTCCGTACGTCTTGAGCGCCTCGGCCACGGCCTTCGCCTGCGCGGGCAGCCGGGAGGTGTCCACCGCGCCCTTGAGGCGCAACCGCAGGCCCATCGGCGGCAGCGACGGGTCCGCCGCGGAGCCCGCCTGGTGCCGTGCCGGCCAGACGTAGCTCTGGTCCGAGCGGGGCACGGTGATGCGGATCGCGTGGTCGATCCGCCCGCTCGCCGCCTCGTCGGGGCGCACCAGACCGGGGAGGATGGCGAGACCGGCGGCGTCCGCCGAGGTCCACCCGTCGGGGCGCAGCCGGTTGCTCCGCAGGTCGAAGACCGCGCCCGAGCCGGCGTGCCAGGCGTTGCCGCCCTGCGGGTGGGCGTCCCAGAGTTCGTAGGACTTGCACAGGGCGCGGTCCCACACCACCACGTGCCGGTCCCCGTCGCTCGCCGGACCGTTCTCGATCTTCGCGTTCTGCGGGATGCGGTACCCGGAGGTCTCGCTTTCCTCGGCGTAGTCCAGGGTGACCGTCGATTCCGGCACCTGCGCGTCCGAGACCGTGATGGGGATGCCGAAGGGCCGGCCGTCGCTGAGCCCCGACCCGAAGTCCGGGTGCAGGGGTGCCTCCGCACCGATCGACGCGACGTACTGGGCGGAGCGCGGGTGCACGGGAAGCGCGTCCACGGGCGCCCGCCAGAAGCTGTCCGCCGGCGAGGTCGGACAGGAACCGGCGTCCGGGGCCGGCGCGTGGGCGTATCCGGACAGCAGGCACACGGCGGCGACGGCGACAGCGGTGGCGGTGCTCTTCCTGGTGGCGGTGCGCTTCGTGGTCATCGGTCTTCCTCGCTGGAGACGATGGGCGAGCCCCTTCCAGCGTAGGCACCCTTCCCGCCGGCGCTACGCGGCGCCGGGGCCCTCCCAGGCGGTCCAGAAGCTCTCCGGGTTGACCAGGTAGCGCACGGTGACCCGGGGCAGGTGGCGCACCTCGTGGCGGCGGCTGTAGCGGCGCACCAGCTCCCAGTCCTCGCGGGGCAGCACCTCGGGGGTGCGGCGCAGTCGGCTGAAGTACAGGGAGCGGTTGCGGCGCGCGACGAAGGCGTTGGTGTCGAGGAAGGCCTCGTGGGCGGCGCGCCGGCGGTCGAAGGGCACCGACAGGACGTCCCTCTCGCGGCCGTCGGGCAGCACCCTGCGCAGTGCGGTGTAGACGGCGTCGGGCCCGCCGGGCGGCTCCAGCGCCGCGAGGGCCTGGGCCAGGTGGTCGGGCTCCCAGAGGTTGTCGTCGTCGAGGAAGGCCACGTACCGCGATCTCGTCAGCCGGATCCCGACGTTGCGCACGACGCCGGCCGTCGCCGTGTTGCGGGCGAGGGACACTGCGAACAGCCGTGGGTCTTCGGGTAGTTCGCCCAGTCCGGCGCCGTCGTCGACGACGATGACGACCTGGTCGGTGACGGTCTGGTCCAGCGCCGAGCGGACCGCCGCGCGCAGGGCCTCGGGGCGCCGGTGGGTGGCGATCACGGTGGCGACCAGGGCCGTCGGGGGCCGGCCCAGGGCGGCGCCCAGCCGGGCCGTCTCCGCGCCCTCGAAGGACCGCAGCCGTACGGCCGTGGGGGCCAGCAGGATCTTGTTCCGGGCCTCGAAGAGGACCAGCCAGCCGAAGGTCCGCTTGAGCAGTTCCCAGGGGGCCCGCGCGATCCGGGACATGGTGGACTCGCCTTCTCAGCCGGTGGGTTCGGGGGTGACGGGCCTGCCGTCGGACATGCGGTTGCCCCGCCACACGTTCCCGGCGCCGCCCGCGTTCCAGGCGGCGACCGGGCCGTAGGCTCCGCCGCCCGGGTGGTACTGGGTGGAGAAGACGTTGTCCGTCACCTCGATGCCGGTGGCTCCGGGGCCGCCGCCGTAGAGGGCGTACGCTCCCCCGGCCAGCCAGTTGCCGTCGACGACGACGGAGGAGACGGCCCCGGTGTCGGCGAACAGGCCCACGGCCGCAGTGGCTCCGCGGTCCACCGGGGTCGAGTTCAGCAGGGTGTTGTGGCGCAGGGCGAGGCGGCCCTTGTTGCCGCCTCCACTGATGACGGCGTCGGTGTGCTGCCATTCGCCGCCCTGGTTGCGGAAGGCGACGATGTCGTGGACGTAGTTGTCGTGCAGGTCCCCTTGGCCCATGGACAGGGCGTTGCCGAACACCGAGATGTCGCACCAGCCGACCTCGATGGAGCTGCCGCCCATGTTCGAGACCGCGTAGTTCACCCCTCCGTTGTCCGGGCCCTTGCCGGGCACGGCGGTGATGGAGGTGTGCAGGACCTTCAGTCCGCTGAAGCCGGGCCGCAGGTTGATCCCCCACCAGTTGGCCGAGGTGATCCTGCTGTCGATGACGGTGACGTCGTTGGCGTAGACGTCCAGGGAGCCGTGGACGTCCCAGCCCTTGATGACGGTGCCGTCCTTCTTGACGGACATGTTCCCGGTGTCGTGCCGCTCCAGGGCGGTCCGGGGGCCGGTGGTGCTCGCGTCGGGGAATCCGCAGGCCCCGGGCGAGGCGCAGGCGAGGGTGCCCGGCGACGCTTCGCCCGCGCCCGTCGAGGGCGCCGGGGAGGGGGCCGCGGAAGGTGTGCCCGGGGGGCCGGTGGGGCTCGCGGGGGCCGTGGGTCCGGGGGTGCCCGTCCCCGGGAGGGTGGCGGACGGGGTCGCGGAGGGCGCGTCCACGCGCTCGCTCACCCCCGTGGGGCCCGGCAGGCACAGGAGGAGTACGACGGCCGCCAGCACCCCGGTGAGCAGCCGGGCGGCCCTGCGCCTGCGGTCCCGGCTCACGTCCGCGCACCCCGCAGCAGACCGCGCGCGGGCAGCACGCACACCCCGTAGAGGAGGGTCGCGGCGAGGCCGGTCGTGAGGAGCGCGACTACGCCGTCACCGAGGGCGCGCTCCAGCCCGAGGACCGCCGCGCCCATCACCGCTCCGCCGAGGAGGGGCCAGGCGCAGGCCCGTGCGACCGTGCCCAGGCCGACGCCCCCGCGGTGCAGGGCGAGGAGGAACACCGGCACCACGACGGCGCCGGCGACCAGGACGTGGCCCTGGGCCACCCCGACGATCCCGCCGGTACGGGCGCCGGCCACGAGGGCGGGGATCAGGACGAGGAGCCACAGCCCCTGGACCGCTATGAGCGAGCGGCGCCGGCCGATCGCCACGAGGCAGTCGTAGGCCAGTTCGCAGCCGATGCGGACCAGGCCGAGGGCCATCAGCCAGGGCAGCGCGCGGGCGGCGGGCAGCCAGCGCTCGCCGTAGACGAGGTCGACGATCGGCGCGGCGAGGGCGGCCAGCAGGACGCAGAGCGGGACGGTGGCCGTCACCACGACGCCGAGGGCCCGGCCGAAGCCGGCGGCCAGCGCCTGCGGCGAGTCGGCCAGGCGGGAGAAGCCCGCGAAGGAGACCCGTCGGGCGGCTTCGGAGATGATGCGGACGGGCCAGCCGGAGATGTTGAAGGCGAGCACGTAGAAGCCGAGGGCCAGCGGGTCCAGGGCCGAACCCACGACCATGGTGTCCACGTTGACGACGCCCAGCGCCAGCAGGCTGGCCCCGGCGAGCGGGAGACCGAACCGCAGCAGCGCCCGGGCCTGTTCGCCGTCCCAGCCGAACCTCAGGGTGCCGGGGGCGGCCAGGGAGCAGCCGATCAGGGCGGCCACGTTGCCGGCGACGGAACCCCAGGCGAAGCTCATGGCGCCCCAGCCGTCGACGGCCAGCAGCAGGGTCACGCCGGTGCTGAGGGTGAAGTTGAGCGCGTCGACCGCCATCCGCCGGCCCTGCGCGAACTCCCGGGTGAGGAAGCCCGCGGGGACCTGGGACAGCCCGTCGAGGACCACGCACAGGCACATCACCCGCAGGACCCCGGAGGCCTCGGGCGAGCCGAGCACGCCGGCCACCGCGGGCGCCGTGGCGAACAGCGCCGCGTACAGCAGGAGGCTGGAGACCGCGCTCAGGGTGAGGACGGTCGGGGCGAAGCGGCGCGGGTCGCCCTCCCAGCGCACGATGGCCAGCGAGACGCCGAGCTCGTTCGCGGAGAGCAGGACCAGCAGGACCGTCTGGGCGATCCCGTACACGCCCCAGGCCTCGGGTCCGAGGAAGAAGCGGGCCAGGACGATGCCGGTGGCGAAGTTGCCGAGCCGCATGACGACCGTGTTGACCAGGCTCCACTTGGCGGCGGAGCCGACCTTGCGTCCCAGCGAGGGCGGCGTCGCAGCGGGCGTGGCCTCGGTGTCCGCCGCGGATCCCGTCACGGCGATCCGGCCGCGGCGGAACCGGCCGCGTGGGACACGCTCATGCGCGGGGTGTCCGAGGAGTCGGCGGTCTCCGCCCCGCCGTCGTCCACATCGTACGGGCCCGGTACGGCGGCCTCGCCCGCGGCGGGCCGGTGCCGGCCGGGCGTCTGCGGCCGGCGGCGCCGCGCCTCGACGTAGAAGGTGGCCACCACGCTGAGGACGAAGCCGAGCGCGCCCGCCATGACGAGGTACTGGAGCCTGGCCTTGGTCTGCGCCTCCGGCTCCTGCGGAGGGACGATGGTGGCCATGCGGATCATGGCCTCGGGTGCCACCGACTGCTGGGTCTGGAACTCCAGCAGCCGTTTCTCCGCGTACGCGGTGAAGATCTCGTCCGACCTCCGGACGGCGGCGGGGTCGGTTCCGGTGACGCTCAGCCACATGAAGGGCCCCTGGGCGTTGTCGGCGATCTTCGCCTCGTGCGTTCCGGTGACGCCCAGGGACTTGAGGTCGGCGACGGAGTCGTCGGAGTTGAGGTTGCGGGCCAGGCCGTCGGCCATGCCGGTGAGCGAGGCCTGGGTGCTCAGGAAGGGGTTGCCGTCGAAGGCCACCGTGGCCTTCTTCGAGTTCAGCAGCGTCACGGTGCTCTGCGACACGTACTGCACCGGGACCAGCAGGTACACACCCGTGGTCAGCGCCGCGGTGAGCAGCAGTCCGGGCAGCAGCACGTACCAGCGTCTGCGCATGACCCGCCAGATCTCGGCGAGATCCATGGTCTTCCCCTTCGTGGTGCGGAGTGCGGTGCGGATTTCGGTGCGGAGAGCGGTCCGGTTCTACGGGACGAGGTCGGTGGGCCGCGGCCGGGTGCTCGCGGCCCCGCCGCCCAGCAGGACCTCGGCGACGCGGTCACCGGCGCGACCGTCCCAGAGCGCGGGGCAGCGGGCGGCGGGCGGGTCGTCGAGCACCCGGTGCACGGTGGCCACGATGCGTTCCGGGTCGGTGCCCGCCAGGACGTTGGTGCCCTCCTCGACGGTGACGGGGCGCTCGGTGTTGTCCCGCAGGGTCACGCAGGGCACGCCTAGGGCGGTGGTCTCCTCCTGGACGCCCCCGGAGTCGGTGAGCACCAGGCGCGCGGAGTCCTGGAGCGCGATGAAGTCGAGGTAACCGGCGGGCGGCACCAGGCGGATGCCCTCGGGTACGCCCTGTTCGGCCAGCCGCTCGGCGCTCCGCGGGTGCACGGGCAGCAGCAGGGGGCAGCGGCCGGCGATCTCACCCAGGGCCTTCAGCAGGCCGCGCAGCGCCACCGGGTCGTCCACGTTGGCCGGCCGGTGCAGGGTGACCAGGCCGTATCCGCCGCGGGTCAGCCCGTACCGGTCCAGGACGTCCGACCGCCTGGCCCGGTCCAGGTTGGCGAGGAGGGTGTCGATCATGACGTTGCCGACGACGTGGATCTGGTCCTCCCGGTAGCCCTCCGCCCGCAGGTTCGCGGCGGCGTCGGGCGAGGGGGCCAGCAGGTAGTCGCTCACCCGGTCGGTGGCGACCCGGTTGACCTCCTCGGGCATGGTCCAGTCACGGCTGCGCAGCCCGGCCTCCACGTGGGCCAGCAGCGGGCCGGCCTTCGCGGTCACCAGGGCGCAGGCCAGCGTGGAGTTGATGTCGCCGACCACCACGACGGCGTCCGGCGCCAGTTCGCCGAGCAGCGGCTCGAAGGCGGCCATCACCCGCCCGGTCTGCTGGGCGTGGGTGCCCGAGCCGGCGCCGAGGAACCGGTCGGGCGTGCGGATGCCGAGGTCGCGGAAGAACACGTCGCTCATGGAGTCGTCGTAGTGCTGGCCGGTGTGGACGAGGACCACCTCGGCGCCCCGGCGCTCCAGTGCGTCCATCACCGGTTTGATCTTCATGTAGTTGGGCCGTGCTCCGGCCACGCAGACGATCCGGGTCATGGACTCAGAGCACCTCCACCATCGGGCCGGTCAGCCGGTTGCGGCAGTCGAGGACGAACGCCGCGTGCTCGGTGACCATCTGGTAGTCGAAGGAGTCGTGGTCGGTGAGCAGGACGACCACGTCGGCGGCGGCGAGCTCCTTGCGGGTGGGCTCGACGCGGACGAGGCGCGCGTCCACGGTGACGTCCTCCACCACGTGGGGGTCGGCCGCGCGCACCTTGGCCCCCATGTCGAGGAGCAGCTGGGAGATGCGCACCGCCGGCGACTCGCGGGCGTCGCCGGTGTTCTTCTTGTAGGCGAGACCGAGCAGCAGGACCCGGGAGCCGTTGACCGAGCGGCGCTTGCCGTTGAGCGCGTCGATGACGCGGCGCGTCACGTACTCGGGCATGTGGCTGTTGATGTCGTTGGCCAGCTCGACGAAGCGGAAGCTCTGGCCGAGCTCGCGCTGCACCCGCCAGGACAGGTAGGAGGGGTCGATCGGCAGGCAGTGACCGCCGACCCCCGGGCCGGGCGTGAACTTCATGAAGCCGAAGGGCTTGCTGGACGCCGCCTCGATGGCCTGCCACACGTCGATGTCGAGATGACGCGCGAACATCGCTATCTCGTTGACCAGCGCGATGTTCACGTGCCGGAACGTGTTCTCCAGCAGTTTGGCCAGCTCGGCCTCCTTGGGCGAGCGCACCGGCACCGTGGTGTCGACGAGCTCTCCGTAGAAGGCCTCGACGGCCTTCAGCGAGCCGGCGTCGATGCCGGAGACGACCTTGGGGGTCTGCTGGAAGCCCCAGACGGTGTTACCGGGGTCGATGCGCTCCGGGCTGTAGCCGAGGTGGAAGTCGGCGCCGGCGGTGAGCCCCGAGCCGTCCTCCAGGATCGGCGCGAACAGTTCCTCGGTGGTGCCGGGATAGGTGGTGGACTCCAGCACCACCGTGGCGCCGGGGCGCAGGAACCGGGCGAGGGTGCGCGCCGACTCCTCGATGTAGCGCAGGTCGGGAGCGCCCTCCTGCAAGGGGGTGGGTACGGTGACCACCGCCACGTCGAAGCCGCCGCAGTCCCGGGCCAGTTCGCTGGGCCGGTAACTGCCGTTCTCCAGCGCGCGGTTGAGCCGTTCGCTGGAGACGTCCTCCACGTACGACTCGCCGGCGGCGAGGCTCTTGACCCGCCGGGCGTCCACGTCGTACCCGATCACCTGGTGTCCGACCTCGGCGGCCCGGATGGCCAGCGGCAGCCCGACGTAACCCTGCCCCACGACGACGACACGCATCAGTGACTCCTGTTCGCGGAACCGGCGGACGGTGTGCGGTGGACGAGCTCTTTGACCGTCATGAGGAGGAAGGCGGCGTTGGTGGTGAGGTAGCGCTTGCCGAGCCGGCGCGGCTCCTGGAGGGTGCGGTAGAACCATTCGAGTCCCATCCGCTGCCAGACCAGGGGAGCCCGCTTGGTGATGCCGGCGAGGATGTCGAAGGAGCCGCCGACGCCGTGGACCACGTGGGCGCCGGTGCGCTTGCCGTAGCCGGCGGTGAAGATCTCCTTCTTCGGCGAGGTCATGCCGAGGAAGAGCAACCGGGCGCCGCTGCCGGCGATGGCGTCGGCGATGGGCTCCTGGTCGCGGTCGCCGAAGTAGCCGTTGCGGCTGCCGGCCACCCGCAGCCGGGGGAAGCGTTCGGCGATCTGGCGGAGCATCATCTCCAGGACGCTCTGTTCGGCGCCGAGCAGGTAGACGGGGAGGTCCGCCACCTCGGCTGCGGCGAGCAGCCGCATGAACAGGTCGATGCCCGCGACCCGCTCGGGCAGCCGGACGCCCAGGATCCGGCCGGCCCAGACCACCGCCTGGCCGTCGGCCAGGACGAGGTCGCAGTCGGCGACCGCCTCGGCGAGACGCGGGTCGCGCCGCATGTTGACCAGCTTGGCGGCGTTGACCATGCCGATCTCGATCTGTTCACCGCGCCGCACCGCGTCCAGGCAGCGCTGCACGGTCTCGTCCATGGTGAGGGCGTCGAGCGACACCCCGAAGAGGGAGGGTCGTCTCGTCATCGCGCCAGCCCCCCGAGCCAGGCGAACAGGAGCCAGCCGAACTCGTACGGACGGCATTCGCGGTCCACCGAGCCGGGCCGGAACAGCAGGTCCAGTGGTGCGAGCCGGGCCTGCGGGACCACCTTGGCGGTGAGCCCGCGGGCGGCGCGCACGGCCTTCTTCGGATCGCCCCGGTAGACCTTGCGCCAGGTGACGCCGTAGTCCTCGCGGATCATCGGCTCGCGCGGGGCCCCGGTGGGCCCGGCGAGTTCGGGTACGTCCGTCATCCAGCGCAGCCCCCGGCGGACCGCCGGGCCGAAGTCGGTGCCGCCCGCCTCGGCCAGGTCGAACAGGGCGGTCGGGGCCATCGCGTGCTGGTGGACGCTGTAGACGGGGTAGCCCTCCACCACGGTGCCGCGGCGGGCGTCGTAGTGCCACCACCACTGTCCGCCGTCGCCCTGCAGGGCGCAGATGCGGGCGGCGCAGGCGTCGGCGGCCGCGAGGGCCTGCGGGTCGTCGCCGCTCGCGTGCAGCCGGGCCAGCGCCTGCAGCGGATACGTCTGGTCGGCGAAGCAGGCCACGTGGGAGCGGTAGCGGGGCACCAGGCCGGGCTCGGTGGCGTGCGCGAAGAGGGGGCTGCCGGCTCTGGCCGCCAACAGCCGCCGGCGGGCGAGCGCGATGCGGTCCTCCACGTCCACGGAGGCGCGCGCGGCCACGAGGGCGGAGAGCACCCAGGCCGCCTCGACCGTGTACAGCGGACGTCCGGGCGCGTCCAGCGCGGCCACGCGGTCCAGGGCGTCGGAGAGCTTGGGGTGAGCGGTCTCGGCGGCGGCCCAGGCGATCAGGGCCGCGTCCCCGAGGTTCACCACCCCCGCCAGCCGCTCCACGAGCAGCCCCGCGAACTCCTCGGCACTGCGCCCGCCGAACAGGGCGCGCTGGCGTTCCTCGGGCAGGAACCGGGCCCCGAGTGCGGTGATGGCCGCGTACCGGGTGCTCGTGCCCCGCTGCTCCAGGCGGCGGCTTCCGTCGGGCGAGACGGTCCCCGCCCGGGTGAACACGAAGGTCTCGGCGTCCGGCCGGTACATCTCGGGCAGCCCCGCCTCGGCGAGGGCGAGCAGCCGCTCGGCGAGGGCGTGCAGCGGCAGGTCCGCTGCCGCCAGGGCGGATAATCGTGCGGTCGTCATCGGGTCCCCACCCCGGCCTCCCGCGTACGGCGCGCACCCCGTGCGTCCGAGTCGTGCGGCTCCATCACGGCTACCCCCTCTGATCGCTCCTCGGACGGACCTGGCGGTCGTCGCCCGGCGGAGGGGAACTGCGCGTGACGGCGCCCGCGCCCGCGGCGTCCTCACGCCGGTGACACGAGCCGTCCGAGGCCGCCACTGGACCCCCCAGCGATGCCGCGGACCGGGGCACGCACGTGCGCGAACGTGTCGGCGAGCACGGTGAACCCGCGCCGCACGGCATGGCCCGCGGTGCCCTCGTCGTACACAACCCCCCACCGAACACGGCCTGTTGCCCGCTCAGATCCCGTGTGCAGGGACACGGTATGCCCACGGATGTTCGTTGATTGCGGTTTTGAGGAAATGCCGGTGCCCGAATATCTCCGACATTCCGTCAGGTTCGCTCGGTGAGCCCGCCGTCCTTCTCGTCGTGGAGTGTCCCGGTGCGCGGGCACCGCCAGACCCCCGGCTCGTCACCGCTCTCCAGCAGACGGACCCCGGCCCGGCCCACCCAGCCGATCCGCCGGGCCGGCACCCCCGCCACCAGCGCGAAGTCCGGCACGTCCCGCGACACCACCGCGCCCGCCGCGACCAGGGCCCAGCGCCCGACGCGCACCCCGGCCACGCACACCGAACGGGCCCCCAGCGAGGCCCCCTCGGCGACCACGACCCCGGCGGCCTCCCAGTCGCCGTCGCGCTTCAGCCGCCCGTCCGGGTCGACGGCGCGGGGGTAGAAGTCGTTGGTGAGCACCGCCGCCGGGCCGATGAAGACTCCGTCGCCCAGTTCGGCGGGCTCGTAGACGAGTGCGTAGTTCTGCAGCTTCACGTGGTCACCGATGCGCACACCGGGCCCCACGTACGCCCCGCGCCCCACGATGCACCCCCGCCCCAGCCGGGCGTCCTCCCGTATCTGCGCCAGGTCCCAGACCGTGGTCCCCTCACCGAGCTCGGCGCTCTCGTCGACCTGGGAGGAGGGTTGGATGCGGACACTCACGACGCGGTCCCCTTACGGTGCGCAAGGCGTGCGGATGCACGGGTTTATGGGTGTACGTGTGTACGGGGTGCTGGAGTACGAAGCGAGCATAGGGGTCCGTGGCCCACCCCACCTCTGGATCAACCGACTTCGCGGCCACCGCACTTGGGGCGACGGCGGGTGAGCGCCCGCGCCCGCCGCGGGCCCGAATCGGCACGTTGCCGTGCGAGAAGTGGTGAAACCCGATCGCGTGTGGGGCGTTAGACGGTCGGGCCGATCACGGCCCGCAGTGCGAACGAGAGTGGGAGGAGCACGATGACGAACCCGAGGCCGGCCGGACGCGGCCGGATGAAGCTGGCTGCCCGGTGCCGGGTGGCCACGGAGGCGCCCGCCTTCGGGTTGGTCGTCTTCTGCGCGATCCTGTTCAACGCGGCGCTGATGGGCGCCGAGACCTACAGCGGGCTCGCCCACGACCACCAGCAGGTGCTGAGGGCCGCGGAGGACTGCTGCCTCACCCTGTTCACGGTGGAGATGCTGCTGCGCCTCGGCGCCTTCGCGGACCGGCCGAAAGCATTCTTCCGCGACCCGTGGAACCTCTTCGACCTCGCGGTCGTGGCCTCGGCCTTCGTCCCGCTCGTACGCGAGAACGCGACCCTGCTGCGGCTGCTGCGGCTGGCCCGGGTCCTGCGCACCGCCCGGTTCCTGCCGCACCTGCGGATCCTGCTGATCGCCGTCGGCCGCAGCCTGCCGGGCACGGCCAGCTTCCTGTTCGTCGGCGCGCTGGTCCTGTACGTGTACGCCATGGTCGGCTGGGTCTGCTTCGCCGGCTCCGACCCCGGGCACTACGGCTCCGTGGGCCGCGCCATGCTCACCCTGTTCCTGCTGACCACCCTCGACGGCCTGACCGACGCGGTCCGCGCCGGACTGGAGATCTCCCGGCTCAGCATCGTCTACTACGCCTCGTACGCGCTGCTCGCCTCCTTCGTCCTGGTGAACGTGCTCATCGGGGTGGTCCTCAACTCCCTCGACGAGGCGCGCGAGATCGAGGAGGCGGCCGACCGGAACCCCAAACGGCCCGGCTCCCCCACCGCGGGCCCCGCCCACGGCCCCGGCCCCGGTCACGGCCCCGACGCGGGAACGGCGGACGTCAAGGAGCGGATCGCCACGGCCCGCCGCGCCCTGGACGAGATCGAGGCGGGCCTCGACGCCGCCGACGGCCGTCCGTCGCGCCGGCTGGAGGCCTCGCACAGCGGGCCGTGACGAGGGGCCGCGGGGGCGCGGGCTCAGGCCCCGCCGGGGTCCGCCAGCGTGATGTCCCACGCGCCGGGCGCGCGGCGGTGCACGACCCAGCGGTCGGCCCCGTCGCCGAACGGCATCCCGCCACCGGCCTCGGACCCCAGGCGCACGGCCTCGAACCGCGCCGGCCCCCGGAACCGCGCGTGGCGCAGACTCACCGGCCCCCCGAACGAGATCTCGCGGGCCACCAGCTCTCGCTCCCACCTCGCATGCGCGAAGGACACGGCGGTGGAGAAGTCGGCCGTGTCCAGTGCGACCGGCCCCCGGAAGGCCGTGAGGGTGAAGTCCGCCGGACCCATGGCCCGGATCCCGGTGAGGTCCGCCACCCCCTCGAACACCGCTCGCGCGAAGGAGGCGTCCTCCACGAAGACCGCCCGCACGAACCCGGTGCCGTCACCGAAGCGCGCCCGCCGGAAGGAGGCCCCCCGATGGAAACGGCTCCGGTCGAAGGCGGCGCCCTGCCGGAACACCGCGTCGTCGAAGGAGACCGCTCCCCCGAACGAGGCCGCCTCGAACCCTGCCCGTCCCTCGAAGACCGCACACTGAAAGGAACTGCGGCCACTGAACGTGGACCGCACGGCCGGCCAGTCGTCCACGAAACGCGCGTGGTCGAAGGCGGCCCCGCCCAGCAGGACGCGTCCCGACTCCTGCTCCTTCAAGGCTCCCAGGACCTCGCCGAGCAGCCCGTCCTCGAAGGTGGTGCCCCGCAGGTCCACCCTCGGCAGGTGCCTCATCGTCCCGAGGTAGGCCCTGCGCTCCGGGCCCTCCACATGGGCCAGGCAGTGGTCGTAGCCGGTCAGCCGGACGCCGGTGCACCCCGCAGGGTCGGCCTGCGCCGCACCGAGGCCGCAGGCCGGCCAGCTGACACCCTCGTCCAGGCGTCCGGCGGCCTCCACCAGGGCGCGTCCGAGCCGCGCGAAGTCGCCGTCGAAGAACCAGGCCTGCGATCCCAGGGAGCTCAGCGCGCCGGGCGACAGCAGCGCGTCGAGGTCCCCGCCGAGGTGGCGGGAGAGCGCGAGGAGGGGTGAGCGTGACCTCCCGGACCGCCGGCCGGCCTCCACGAACTGCGGGTGCTCGACGAGCCGGACGGCCTCCGCCGCTCCCGTCGCCACGCTGACGCCGAGAGGGGGCTGCAGCCCCTCCGTCCGCCGGTCGCCCGACGCGGCCCACGCGCCGGGCAGTTCGGACAGCAGCCGGCCCGCCTTGGCCAGCGCGCCGGGCGCGTCCAGCAGCACGAGGACCGGCCCGCCCTCCCCGCCGGTCAGCTCCCCGGCCACGCCGGCGTCCCCCATGAGCCGCGTCAGCACGTGGACCACCTCCTGGTCCGGCGAACCGCCGATCGGGTACGCGCCGGCGTCACCGGGCTGTACCGCCAGGCACACCTCCCGTACCGCGTCGCCGGACCCGGACCCGGCGGCCGCCGTCAGGTGCGCCCGCGCGTGGTCGGTCAGGGCCGCGCGGAAGCCCGGCTGTTCCAGGAGGGCGCGGCCCGACAGGAACACCATGCGGTCGGGCCAGACCCCGTGGACGACGCCGGTCAGCAGCCCGTCGCCCGAGACCGGGCCGCCGCGGTAGTGCGTCCAGCTCTCCGGCTCGGCGGAGAGCCGCACCAGCTCGCCGTTGCGGGCCCCCTCGTACGGGACCACCTCGCCCGTGAGCGCGACCGGCTCCCCCTGGTCCGTGCGGCCGTCGACGCGGAGCCGGACGGCGCCCGCGCCGGGCTCCGCCGTCGACCAGGCCAGAGGATCGGACCAGAGCGCCGGATCCCGGTCCGGACGCCGCTCCACCAGGTCCTCGTCGGCGAGCAGCAGGAACACCCGGGGCGCCGCGTCGTCCCACCACACCGGGCGGCAGGGGACCTCCCGGTCACCGGCCCGCACCCAGGCGACCGTGGACCGGGAGAGCGCCGCGTCCCCGACGGTGAGCACCAGCCGCGGTGTCAGCAGGGTGCCCACCTCCTGCGGTTCCGGCAGGGTGTCGTAGCGGACCCGTACGACGCGCTCGCGCAGGCCGGGCTCCGGCAGGTCGTGCGGCTGCGGCTTCGCCGCGAAGGGCAGGGCCCCGTCGGCCACCCGGCGGCGGCCGTCCCGTCGCCCGGTGACCCGGGTCGCGGAGAAGTCCGGGCCGGAGCCCCGGTTGCGGGACATGAACTCCCAGACGCGCCGGCGCACCAGTTCCCGTACGGCGGCCACGTCCCCGCGCAGCTGAGAGCCGAGCAGGGCCTCCCGTACGCCGGGCAGGAACGCGAACTCCACGTTCTCCGGGTCCTGTCCGGCCCCCCACGGCTCGAACAGCCCGCCCAGGGCGACCTCCGCCAGGTGGCCGTGTTCGGAGTCGCGCAGCAGGGAGCGCCGGACCAGGGTCATCACCGGCAGGGTCAGCGGTACGGCGGCCAGGTGGGCGGCGAGCTGCTGCGCGGTCGGGGAGGCGTGGGCGCGGAAGTGTTCCACGGCCTCCAGTGCGCTGCGCCCGCCGCCGCCCGGGGCGGGCTCGCCCGGGCGGCTCGCGGACCCCGCGCTCACGTACCCCGGCTCCGCGTCCAGGCGCAGGCAGGCCAGCCGCCGCCACCGGCCGTCCCCGGAGACCACGCGCACCAGCCGGGCCAGGCTGCCCGGAGCGACGCCGACCACCGGGACCACGGCCGCGGCGGCGCGGCGGCGGCCGGGGCGGGCGCGGCGGACGGCCGGCACCTGCTGCCAGGAGCGGGTGGCGGCCGCGGGCCGGTCGGCGCGGACGGCGAAGGGCGCCGGCCGTACGGCGCCGCGGGTCCAGAGCCGTTCGGGCAGGACGTTCAGGACGGCCACGGCGTTGTGCGCGCACCACTGCCGGAGCACGCCCTGCGCGGGTGCCTCGCGCCAGCCCTCCGCCACGGTGTCGGACACGACGAGGATCAGCCGGCGCCCCGCCGGGTCGGCCAGTTCCAGGGGGTTGCGGGGCGGTCCGCCGCGGCCGCGGGTGACCATCGGGGTGGCGCCGGAGCCGGTGCCCGTCAGCTGCCAGGTGCGGACGTCGCGAAAGACCCCGCTGCGGGTGAACGCGCGGCGCAGCTCGTCCACGAGGTCCGACCAGAGCAGCATCGAGTGGTGCGTGTCGACGACCAGCGCCAGGTCCAGCCAGCGGCTCTCGGCGGGGCGCAGGACCGGGGTCACCACCATGCGCTCGATGCTGCGTTCCACGGTGAGCTGCTCGTCCAGCTCCTCTCCCGGGCCGCCGATGGAGCGCCGGCCGATGGGGCGCAGGGAGCGCATCAGGGCGAGCGGGTCGTCGAGGGAGGCGGCCCGGGGCAGCCGCAGCGGTGTGCCCCGCAGTCCCGTGGCGGCGCCGGCGGGTATCGCGGTGGGCTCGCGTACCGTCGCCGGGAAGAGCCGTACGGCGCTCTCGCCCCCCGCGGGGCCACCCGGCGCGGGTGAGGGGTCGGGGGCCGGACCGGCCTCGGGCGACGCAGGTCCGGGTTCGGGTTCCGGTGGCCCCGCGCCCGCCGGGCCGGTGGCGGGCGCGGGGGGCGCGGCGGCCTCGCGGCCCGCGTCGACCCGGGCCGCCAGCCACAGGATGTCGGCGATCTCCTCCGCCCCGATCCCGGGGCTCGGGCCGCTGTCGTCGGCGCCGTCGGCGAAGGCGGCGAGCAGCTCCTCGATCACACCGAGGGCCCGTTCAGGTGCTGCATGACGGTGGCCAGGAACCGGTCGCGGTCGCCGGCCGCCGACCAGGCGCCGGCGAGGCGGAGCTGGATGGCGTTCAGGAGCTGGTCGGTGGCCAGGTCCCCGTCCTCGGCGCGGTCGAGGAAGCTGCGGACGAGTTCCTGGTACTCCGCGCTGTCCTCGATGTCGACGCCCAGCCGGCGGCGCACGATGCGGGCCAGCTTCTCCGGTCCGGGCGGTTCCAGATGGAGGCGGACGCAGCGGCGCAGGAAGGCGGGCGGGAAGTCGCGTTCGCCGTTGCTGGTGAGGACGACCACAGGGAAGTACCGGCACTGGACGCGGCCTTGGGTGATCCGGACGACGGCGTCGGGGTCGTCGTCGGTGCCGATGGCGACGGTGGGGTCCTCCTGGGCGAGGCGGGCCAGTTCGGGGATGACGAAACCGCCGTCCTCGAAGACGGTGAGGAGGTCGCCCGGGAGGTCGATGTCGCTCTTGTCGATCTCGTCGACGAGCAGGACGCGGGGCCGGTCCTGCGCCAGCAGGGCGGTGCCGAGCGGCCCGAGGCGCAGGTAGCGGGAGATCGAGGGCGCGGGGGCCGGGGCGGAGGCTGGGGCGAGGACGGTGCCGGACGGTGCGACGGCGCCCGGGGTGCGCAGCTGCTCCAGCCCGGCCTCCTGGAGCCGCCCGATCGCGTCGTACAGGTACAGCCCGTCCCGCAGTACGGTCCGGCTGGTGATCGGCCAGTGCAGGACGGGTCCCAGGCCCAGGTCCGCGGCGATGCTGTAGGCGAGTGTGGACTTGCCGACGCCCGGCCTTCCGGTGATCAGCAGCGGCCGGCGCAGGTGCAGGGCGGTGTTCACCACGTCCTTCTCCGGCTCGTCGGGTACGTAGCCCTCGCCGCGCCGCCAGGTGCGCTCCCAGGCCGGCCCCTCGCACCCGGGGGGCGCGTACCCGGGGTCGGGGGTGCCGGTGAAGTCCCGCCAGGGCGGCGGGGATCCGGCCTCCAGGCGTGCGCGCCGGTCCGCGCCCTCACCGGCCCCTCGGTACAGCCACCAGTCCTTCGCCACTGCCTGTGCCTCCATCATCGGTGTTGCCGTCCGTCACGGATCGGGGGTCGGGGTCGGGGGTCGGGGGTCGGCAGGTCAGGTGCGTCAGGCCAGGGACCGCAGGCCCGGCGCGTCGTCGGGATCGTCCCACAACAGCACCAACTGGTCTGCCCCCGCCGGTGGTTGGGGGGCGCGTAAGGATCCCGCGGCCGCCCCCGCGGCCGCCCGGCGCACCTCCCGCACGCGGGCGGGCAGGGCGAGTACGTCCAGTGCGCCGGGGTCGGGGCGGCCGTCCGCCCCGGCCGGTGCCAGCAGGTCGAGGAGCGCGGGAGCCGGTACGCCGCCCCCGCGCCGCCAGACCGCGACCGGAACGCCCGCTTCGAGTACGGCCTCCAGCAGCCCGGCGTCCGGGGCGGCCGTCGTGTGCGCCAGGACGCAGGCGGGCGCGGGCCCCGCCGCCAGCTCCATCCCGAGCGCGTCCGTGACCTCGGCGTCCTCCACCACCCGGACGGCGTCGGGGTGCCGGCCGCCGCGGGCGCACAGCCAGCGCCAGCTGGCGTGCCACTCGGCCCGGGTGTCCGCCCGTTCCTCCGGGCAGCACACCACCACCTGGTAGAGCAGGCCCAGGGCGCGGTGCTTGCCGGCCCGGCCGCGCGGCACCGGCCACTGGTCGAAGTCGGCGTCGAGCAGCTCGTACGGCACGTGGAACTCGATGCGGTCCACGACGCCGTGCGGCTCCCCGCCGAGGAGGGCGAGTTGCCGTACGAGCTCCTCTCGTACGCCCCCCAGCCGCAGGCGCTCCCCCTGCGACTCCCATATGTGCTCGGCCCGTTCGCCCCGCAGCCACATCCGGGCCAGGAAGCCCGGCTCCCCGCCCGGTGGGGTCTCCAGCCGGACGTGCACGACCGCGCGGCGCGGCGGCGGCGGGGGCGGGGGCAGCGCCGGCAGGGCGAGGCGCTCGCGGGTGGCGCCCACCCAGGCCCGCAGCCGCGCGGACCACGGCGCGTCGCCCGCCGCGGCCCGCTCCGCGAGGAACCGTACGAAGGGCACGGCCAGCGGCATCCCACCGCGCCCGCCCTGGCGCTCGTCCAGGTCCTGGACCACGTCGAGGAGGCTGTCGCACGGCAGGCCGACGCCCACCGGGGCCGCGCAGCCGGCCACCTTGAACGCCCAGACGTAGGCCTCGTAGGCGCACCGCGGCAGCTCGCGGCCTTCGAAGAGCTCACCGAGCCCGTCCCAGGCCTGCTGGTCGAGCCGGGCCGCCCGGCAGGTGAGGGCCCCGAGCGGATCCTCGCCGGGCAGGCCGAGGAAGGAACAGGCGTCCCAGTCCCGGTCCACGACGAACTGCGGCAGCTGCCAGCCCTCGCCGCGCTCGCGCCGCTCCTGGAAGGTGCGGTGGATGCTGCGCGCCGCGCCGGGCAGCCCGGTGACGCTCTCCCGTACGGAGCACTGCCCCAGTTCGCCGAGCAGGGCCTCGGTGAAGCGGCCCGCGCCGCGCTCGGCGTCGTTCTGCGCGGCCTCGCCCTCGCGGGAGGCGTAGAGCCGGAACTGCCGCCGTCCGGGGACCGAACTGCCGCCGCCGTAATCGGTGGTGCCGAAGTTCCAGCGGGTGTCGCGGGGAGCGTCGACCCGGCAGGAGTCCACGAGGGCGGCCTGGAGCGGGAAGCGGCGCTGTTTGACGAGGTCGGTCCGCCACCAGCGCAGCGCCGAATCGAGGTTGAGGTGTCTGATCTGGCCGGGACGGGCGTCCGCGCAGGGCAGGATGAGCTCCTGGCGCGGCCCCAGGTAGCCGTGCCCGGCCCAGAAGATCCACAGCAGGTCGCCGTCGCACTGCGGGAGTTCGTCGAGCAGCGCCGACTTCACGTTCTCCTCGGTGGCCGGCCGGTGCGCCGTCCGCAGGGCCGCCATGGCCGGGGAGTGCGACCAGTCGAGGGACTCGGGTGCGTCGAGCGGGGACAGCAGCAGCCGGACGTTGCCCGGCGGGACCTGGGCGGGCCCGGTCAGCCAGTGGGCGAAGCGCAGGGCGTCCCGGGCCGGACCGCGCAGGTTCCAGCGGTGGCTGATGTCGTAGCGCTCGACCCCCGCGACGAGCGCGAAGGTGCGCCGCGGCCCGAGGGACGGGGGCAGCAGGTCGGCGGGGGTCACCCGATCTCCGCTTCGGCCACCGCCTGTTCGATCCGCTCGTAGAGGGAGTCCTGTTTCCAGTAGGCGCTGTGGCAGGCCGGGAAGGGCTGCCGGCTGGTGACCTCGTGGTCGCTGACGCGGGGATCGCCGGGGAAGACGGGCCCGGCGAGGTAGGCGAGGACGTCGTGGCGGTCGTAGACGTTGAGCCAGCGCGGGAAGCCGTGCGGGAGCTTCTCTCCGGGCTCCAGCGCGGTCAGCGCGCCGAGTTCGTAGAGGAACGGCGCCTGGGAGCCGACGGTGACCAGCAGGTGCGCCCCGGGGACGGCCGCGCCGCGGGCGGCGGCGAGGGCGAGGAGGTCCACCAGGGCGATCCCGCCGAGGCTGTGGCCGATGAGTACGGTCGGCCCCGGGCGGGCGGCGATCCGCTCGTGCAGGAAGTCCCGCAGGCCGTGGCCGCGGGCCTGGTAGCGCAGGATGTCGCCGAGCGCGGGGGTGGCGCCGACGGTGAGGGCGCCGCGCCGGGCGTTGAGCAGGGGCTGGGTGGTGACCCGCAGGGCGAGCCGGCCGAGGACGGCGGCCGCGCGGCCGCCGGGGACCCGGGCGTCGCCGCCGAGGCGGGTGGTGAGCAGCTCGACGATCCGGTCACGTTCGGCGCCGGTGCAGTCGGCCTCGGCTCCGGCCAGGGCGAGCGCGGCGGCGGTGACGGCCCGGGCGAGCGCGGTGGCCACCTCGCGCGCCTGCGGTTCGCCGGTGGCGCGGGCCGCGGCCCCGGCGGCTTCGGCGGAGCCGGTGGCGCACTCCAGGGCGGCGGGGTAGTCCGCCGCGAGGCCGGTGGTGTGCAGCAGGGAGCCGAGCTCGTCCCCGTCGGGCGGCGGCGCGGGCGCTAACGCGGCGAGCAGCCCGAGCACGCGCTGGCCGGCGGGCTGTACGCCGGGCATCGCGAAGCCGTCGTCGTGGGCGTCGTCGTCCGGTCCGTCCACGCCGTCCGCTCCGCCCCCTGCCCGGTCCCAGCCCGCTTCGGCGAGGACTCTGAGCTCGCACAGCGGGTCGGCGAGCAGCAGCGCCCACTCGGCCGTCTCCGCGTCGACGGGGTCCGCCGTGCCCGCGTCGTCGGGGTACGGCGCGCCGTGCGGCAGCGGCCGCGGCCGCAGGCCCGGCACGGACCGGCCGCCCGCGCCGAGCGTCGCGCCGAACCGGTCGCCCCAGTAGCAGGATTCGACGGCCGCCTCGGGGAACCGGGCCGTCAGCCGTTCCCGGACCAGCGCGAACAGCCTGTCGTGCCGCTCGCGCCGCACCCCCGTGCCGTGGACAAAGAGAAAACGCATCGCAGGCCCGCCCCCCTCGTGCAGTCGCCCCCGCCCGGCACCCTAGCGCCGCGGGGCGAACCGGGGACCCGGAACGCCGAGTTCAGCCCTGGGCCCGTACGGGGCCCCGCGCGGCCTGGCAGGTAGCCTCGCCGTTCGTGACCCCCGTACTGCGCACCGCCCGCCTGGTCCTCGACCCGTACGTCCCCGAGGACGAGGAGGCCTTCGTGGCCCTCTTCCAGGACACCCGCGTGTCCCGGTGGATGGGGGACGGCCCCACCACGGAGGCCGAGGACCGCGCCCTGTTCGGACGGGTCTTCACGAAGGTCTACGCCGAGGACCTCTTCGACGTCTGGGCCGTGCGCCGCCACGGCCGGCTGATCGGGCACGCCGAGATCAAGCGGACCGACGAGGTCGACGGCCACGAGATCATCTACGCGCTGGCCCCCGAGGCCTGGGGATCGGGCCTCGGGACGGAGCTCGCGGAGGCGATCGTCGCGTACGGCTTCGACTCCCTAGGCCTGACCGAGGTGCACGCCACCGTGGCCGCGCCCAACGCGGGCTCCCTGGCCCTGCTGGAGCGCATCGGCTTCGTGCACGTCCGGGACGTGCGGGAGGAGGACGGCAGCGCCACCCGCGTCCTGACCCGACGGCGCGCGCCCGGGCCGGGTGCGCAGCCGGGCGGCTAGAGAGCGGCAATAGCGGCTCAATGCGGGCCCACTGGGCGTCAGTCAACGACACGCATCAACCCACGATCCGGTGATCCGAGAGGAACGGCCTGGCTCCGGCGGCACGGATGCCGGGCTCCTGGTGTCCGTGCCTGTCGTGCCGGTCGTGCCCGTCGAGCCGCGTTCCCCGATCCCTTTCGGTGGCGACGGCTCCGGCGGAGAGGAACGTCGCGGCCGCGAGGCCGCCCCAGAACGTGGCCGGGCCGTGGGGGGCGAGGCCGGTGATGACCGCCGGGGAGACCGCGAGGCCGAAGCCGGTGGAGAGCTCGAAGCGGGCGAGGGTGCGTCCCAGGACATGGGCCGGGGCGAGGACGGTGACGAGCGCGGTGGCACTGCCGGCGTAGACGATCTCGCCGAGGGTGCAGAGCACGGACACCGCTGCGACGGCCGGGGCGCCCCAGCCGTGTCCCAGTGCGGTCGCCGCCAGGAAGCCGAGGTAGGACACGGCGAGTACCACGCCGGCGAGGGCCAGCACGGTCCGCCGCGAAAAGCGGGACATCAGGACGGTGACGGGAACCTGGAGGGTGACCACCAGCACCGTGTTGGCCGCGAAGATGGCCGCCGACCACACCGGGGACGCGTGCAGCTGTGTCACCAGGACCAGCGGGAGCGCGATCTCGGGGACGTTGAGGCAGAACGCGTAGACCACGTTGGCGGCCAACAGCGCGCGCATCCGGGGGGCGGGCTCGTCGTCCCTCCCCTCGGCCCGGGTGGCGGCCGGTCGCGCGCGCAGCCGGACCGACCACGCCAACGCCGCCGCGGTGAGATAGGCGAGCCCGGTGACGGCGGCCAGCGCCTGCAAGGCGGTGGCGCCGCCCGCCAGGCAGGCGGTGGCGAGGAGCGCGCCCGCGCCCATGCCGGCGTTGCGCAGGGCGCGGCCCGCCGCCAGAGCGGTGTCGCGGTCGCGGCCGTGGGCGACCGTGGCCACGAGCGCCGCGTGGGCGGCCGGCCATGCCTGGTTGCCGATGCCGAGGAAGAGCGCAGCCGTCGCGAACGGCCAGACGTGCCCCGCCGGGGTGGCCAGCAGCAGCGCCACGCCGGGTACTCGTACCAGCATCGACGCTGCCACGACCGTGCTGCGTGCGCCCCGGTCCAGCCACCGCCCCACCGCGGGCATGCACACCAGGCCCACGACGACGCCGGCCGTCATGGCGATGCCGGTGGCCGGCGCGGACAGCCTCAGTACCGTCACCCCGTAGAGCAGCAGAAAGGGCCGCAGCAGGCCGGTGCCGAGGGCGTCCACGAGCAGGGCGACGGCATAGCGGGAGCCGCCGGAGGCGCGGACGAGGGCGCCGAGCCGGATCTTGATGGTGGTGGTCATGGCGTCACCGTGCGTTCGGCCGCCGGACCGGGCACGTGGGTTGACGGACATCGTCAACCGACGCCGTCGCCGACCGTCCGGTCAGTGATGATGACGGGGTGACGTTGAGGATCGACATCAGCGGGCTGCCGTCCGAGCGGCTGCGGTTCGCCGCCTCCCCGCTGGCCGAGCTGACCGCGATGCTGCACGTACTGGCCGAACCCGGACACCATCCGCACCTCGCCGGCTGGGCCGGGGACGTCTGGGCCCGGTTGCGGCCCGAGTTGGCCGAGCGCTTGCGGGAGGCGGAGTTCCTCTGGCGTTCCTCACAAGCCGACTTCCTGATCCCCGCACGGCCCCGGCCGACCCTCGCGGAGGAGTTGGACGACGTGGACCGGCTCGACGACGAGACGTACGTGACGGCCGCGCTCGTCACCACGTGCGGCAGCAGCCGCTTCCATCCCGCCGGCCGGTCGCAGTCGCCGTCGTCACCGTCGTCACCGTCGACGCCGTCGTCAGCGCCCTCGCCGCTCACCGACCCGAGGGCGCGCGAGCGGGCCCTGGATCTGGCCCAGGCCCGCGGCGGGCGGCAGGAGGCCTTCGCGGAACGGCTGCTCGCGGACCCGGCCGCCGTGCGGGCTCGGGTGCGCCGGACCCTCGAACAGTGCGCCGAGGCCTTCTTCGACGCCGCCTGGGCGGGCGTCGCCGTGCAACTCGCCACCGACCTGCGCCTGAAGAACGACCTGTTGAGGCACCAGGGCGTCGGGGCGGCGCTCGCGTCGGTCTCCGGCGCGGTCACGCTGGCACCGGACGGCGACTGCATCGTCGTGGACAAGCTGCAGGACAAGTCGACCGCCGCCCACGGCACCGGGGTCACCTTCATCCCCAGTGTCTTCGGCCGCCCGCACCTGGTGGCGGTGCACGCGCCCGGGTGGCACCCGGTGGTCCAGTACCCCGTGGCCGAACCGAGTCCGTCCGAGCCGGTACCGCTGGAGACGGTCACACTCCGGCTGGAGGCACTCGCACATCCCGTACGGCTGCGGCTGCTGCGCACCCTGGCCCGCGGCCCGCACACCACCGGCGAGCTGGCCCACACCTGGGAACTCTCGCCCCCGGAGGTCTCCCGCCACCTCGCCGTCCTGCGCCGGGCGGGCCTGCTCACGGCCCGACGGCGCGGTCGCTACGTCCGCCACACCCTCAACCTGCCCGATCTGACGGCGCTGGGAACAGACCTGCTGGCGGCGGTACTGCGCTGAGTGCGCCCGGTCTGCCGGAACCTCTGCGAGCGGGACCGGCCCGACCGCCCGCATCGCGGTGAACCTTTCCGGCCACAGCACTAACCGCGCGGCACCACAGTCGCCAGCACCTGGGGCAGCGGGTACCAGTCGGCGGAGATCACGGAGGCGTGGTGTCCGGCCAGGAAGGCGAGGCGGTCGCGGGCCTGGGCCTCGGTCGGGTTGGTGCCGTCGATGGCGGGGGCGACGTTGTGGGCGTCGGTGGCGATCAGCAGGTAGTGGTTGCGGTCGTACCAGCCCGTGTCGATCGAGCCCCCGGCGTACGCACTCGCGTCCCCGTCGAAGACCACGAACCAGGGGCGCAGTCCGGCGTCGGCGTAGCGGGCGCGCGGGTCGCCCGCCTCGGCCCGGTGCACCGCGGGGAAGGCGGCGGCCTGCCCGAGCCGGCCCTGGGCGGCGAGGGAGCGCAGGTGGGTGGCGTACTCGCGGTCGGTCCACAGGGTGTCGGAGCTGTTCCCCTCCTCCACGGTGCCGGGGATCAGCTCGACGATGAACTTGCCCGCCAGCGCGGCGCGGCTGGGCCACGCCCCGGCGCGGGCGGCCGTGTCGAGGTCGGGGTGTCCGGCCGCGAGCTGGCCGGGGCGGTAGAGGGCGTCGCCGAGCTTGCCGGTCACGAGCGCGTCGAGGTCGGCCGGGCCGCGGCCGAGGTTCGCGGCGAAGCCGTCCTTGAGCTCCAGCTTGAGGACGATCGGCCGGTGGCCCGGGTGGGCGTCGTGCCAGCTGCGGATGTCGGCGAGGCAGCCCGCCAGGTTCTGGTTGCGGGACTTGGTGCGCAGCTGGGCCGGGGTGGTGGCGTTCTCGCAGTTGCTGTCGTTGCCGAACGGGTTGTTGTGGGAGACCCGCCAGGAGCTTCCGAAGAAGTTGGTCCACACGTCGAGTTCGAGCATGGCCGCGCCCGAGTCCAACGCGTCCGCGAAGTAGGGGTACTTGGCCTTCTCGTAGGCGTTGTGCACGCCGACACCGGTCGATCCCGCGTACGGGAGACCGTCGACGGCCGCTGCCGTCGCGGCCGCCGACGCGCCGGCCGGGGCCGTGCCCAGCGCGAGGGCCACGGCCGCCAGTCCGGCGGTCACCGCGCCCGCCACCCGGTTCCGTATTCTCATCATCCGACTCCCGTCAGCCAGGTGGCCGTCCGCCAGCTGGACCACTCGATCATGCGCACGTCAAATCGCGTGGAGCGTAAGCCAGTTGGATGACGAGCGGAAGGCCGCGCAGTGACGTGCACGGGGCGAGGGGGCGGGTTGTGAGAACGGACACGTCCCGTAGCCGGAACCCGGGACGGCGCGCTCCCATCGAACGAGGAGTCGGACGTGTCTGCGGGGTGGGAGTGCCACATGGTCAGCAAGGTTCACGGGCGGGGACGGGAGCGGGGCCGGGCCGCGCGCGGCTCCGTCGTATTCGGCCTCCTGTGCACCGTGGTGCTCGCGGGCACCGGGTACGTCGCCTGGGAGCTGCGCGGCATCGCCGCCAACCGCGCGGACGGCGATGCGTCCCAGGGCACCTACCAGCAGGACCCCGAGCGCGCGGACAAGACGGCTGCCGCCGTGCTCGACGGGATCGTCCGCGAGGACGCGGAGCCGCCGACGGACGGCCAGGCCTTCGCCGACGGGGGCGCCGCGGTGGACTGGCGGTCCGCCGGGTGGCAGCCCTCGGACCCCCTGGAGGCCCGGCCCGCCGCCGCCGAGCCCGCGATCGGCGCGCTCTTCTCCCCCGGCACCGACGGCGACCCGGACCACCACTGCTCAGGCGTCGTGGTCCACTCCCCCGCCGGCGACCTCATCGCCACCGCGGCCCACTGCGTGTACGGCCACGGTTTCCGCACCAACCTCGCCTTCGTCCCCGGCTACCGGGACGGCGTGGCGCCGTACGGCGTCTGGGTGCCCACCCGGATCGACGTGGACCCGCGCTGGACCGAGGACCAGGACCCCGACCACGACATCGCCTTCGTCCGGCTGCGCCGCCCCGGGTACCCGGGCCAGCGGCTGGAGGACGTCACCGGGGCCGAGACCATCGCCTTCCGGCCCGAACTGCCCGCGCCGGCGCGGCTCGTGGGCTACTCGAACTCATCCGAGCAGCCCCTGGAGTGCCGCAACACCGCCGTCGCGGCCGGGCCGACGCAGGTGCGGCTGGACTGCGCGGACGTCCCCAACGGCACCAGTGGCGGCCCGGTGCTGACCGACCGGCGCACGCTGATCGGGGTGATCGGCGGCCGCGACGGGGGCGGCGACGACGAGACCTCGTACAGCAGTTACTTCGGCGACGCGGCCCGGGCCCTGTACGAGCGCGCCACCAAGTAAGTCCCGGCGGGGCGCGTCCGGCAGCCGGTACGGGCAGCAGCCGGCTCAGCCCCGCTCAGCCCGGCAGGGAGCCGTACGAGACGCCCGTGAGCTTCTCGGAAGCGGCCCAGAGCAGTTCGCCGGACCTGTCGTCGAGGGTCCACTTGGCCCGCCGCGACCGCACCGGCGCTCCGCGCCAGCCGAACCGCGGCCCTATGAACGCGTCCGGCCGGACCCCGGGCGCGGTGGCCGCGTACAGGGTGGGCAGCGCGCCCGCGGCCGTGGACTGGGCGACGAAGGCGTTGGTGAACGCCGCCAGGCGCGAGGTGAGGCTGGGGCCCTCCAGCTTCGACGCTCCGGCGTGCAGGTTGCTGGAGGCGTAGCCGGGGTGGGCCGTGGCGGCGGTGATCGTGGAGCCGGCGGCGGCGAAGCGCCGCGACAGCTCGTGCGTGAAGAGGAGGTTGGCCGTCTTGGAGCGGCCGTAGGCCGCCCAGCGCCGGTAGCCGTGCGGGCCGCCGCCGCTGCCCAGGGCCTCGGGGTCGACGAGGTCGTGGCCGCGGAGGCTTCCCAGGACGTGGAGGCCGCTGGAGACGTTCACGATCCGGGCGCCGGGGCCGGCGGCCCGCAGCCTCGGCAGCAGCAGCCCGGTCAGCGCGAAGTGGCCGAGGTGGTTGACCCCGAACTGCGTCTCGAACCCGTCGGCGGTGCGCCCGTACGGCAGGGCCATCACGCCCGCGTTGTTGACCAGCAGGTCCAGGGACGCGCGGCGCTTCGCGTAGGCCGCGGCGAACTCCCGTACGGAGGCCAGGTCGGCCAGGTCCAGCGGGAGGAACTCCACCTCGGCGCCCGGCACCTGCGCCCGCAGCCGGACCTCGGCGGCCTTCCCGCGGGCCGTGCTGCGGCAGGCCAGCACGACGCGGGCGCCGCGCCGCGCGAGTTCGCGGGCGGTGACGTAGCCGATCCCGCTGTTGCCCCCCGTCACGACGGCGGTCCGGCCGCTCTGGTCGGGGATGTTCGTGGCGTTCCAGCCGGGCATGGCGACTCCCTCACGAGCGGTGGTTACCGAGGGTAGACGGGTCTCGGCGAGGGGCGGCAGCGGGGGCGGCAGCGGGGCTCGTCCGTGCAGGCCAGTAGGCTGCGGGTCCGCACCTGTCCCTTCCCGTCCCCGAGGTATCGCGCAGTGAGCTCCGCACCGCCCCCCATACCAGTGACGGTCGTCGGTCTCGGCGCGGACGGCTGGGCCGGGCTCACCGCCGCCGCCCGGTCCGCGCTGGCCTCGGCCGACGTGCTGATCGGCGGGCCGCGCCAGCTGGACCTGCTGCCCGCCGACGCCTGCCCGGGCCTGCGCGTCTCCTGGCCGAGCCCGCTGCGCCCGGCGGTACCGAAGCTGATGGCCGAGCACGCCGGCCGCCGGATCGCGGTGCTGGCCAGCGGGGACCCGATGTTCTACGGGATCGGCCGCGCCCTCGCCGAGGAGCTCGGGCCGCAGGCCCTGGTGGTCCATCCCCACCCCTCGTCCGTCTCCTACGCCTGCGCCCGCCTGGGCTGGCCGGTGGAGGACACCGAGGTGATCACGGTGGTCGGCCGCCCGGTGGCCCGGATCGCGGCCGCGCTGCACGAAGGACGCAGGGTTCTGGTGCTCAGCGCCGGAGCGGCGTCCCCGGGCGAGATCGCCGCTCTGCTCCGGGAGCGGGGCTTCGGCCCGAGCCGGATGCGGGTGCTGGAACAGCTCGGGTCCGAGCGCGAGGACGCGTACGAGGGCCGTGCGGACAGCTGGGACCACGCGCCCGGCGACCCCCTGAACGTGGTGGCCCTCGACTGCCGCCGGGACCCGGCCCACGACGCACCGCGCCTCGGCGCGACCCCCGGCCTGCCGGACGCCGCGTACGAACACGACGGCCAGCTCACCAAGCGCCACGTCCGCGCGGCCACCCTGTGCGCACTGGCCCCGGCCCCCGGCGAGCTCCTGTGGGACATCGGCGGGGGCTCCGGGTCCATCGGCATCGAGTGGATGCGCACGCACCCCTCGTGCCGGGCGGTGGCGGTGGAGCGCGTCCCGGAGCGGGCCGCGCGGATCTCCCGTAACGCGGCGGCCCTCGGCGTGCCCGGCCTGCGCGTGGTGGTGGGCGCTGCCCCGGAGGCGCTCGGCGCGCTCCCGGCCCCCGACGCGGTGTTCATCGGCGGCGGGCTGACCGCGCCGGGCCTGCTGGACGCGGCCTGGGTGGCGCTGGCCCCCGGCGGCCGGCTGGTGGTGAACACGGTCACCCTGGAGTCGGAGGCCGTCCTCACCGACCGCTACCGGCGCCACGGCGGCGAACTGGTGAAACTGGCGGTCGCGCACGCCGTGCCGGTCGGCGGTTTCACGGGCTGGCGCCAGGCGATGGCGGTCACCCAGTGGTCAGTGACGAAGTCGACGAGCGAGAAGGATCTCTGACATGACCGTGTACTTCATCGGTGCGGGCCCGGGCGCCGCCGACCTGATCACGGTGCGCGGGGCGCGGACCCTGGCCGCCGCCCCCGTGTGCCTGTACGCGGGCAGCCTCGTCCCGCAAGAGCTGCTGGCCGAGTGCCCGGACGGCGCCCGGCTGGTCGACACCTCGCAGCTGAACCTGGACGAGATCATCGACGAGTGCGTACGGGCCCACGCGGCGGGCCAGGACGTGGCGCGGCTGCACTCCGGCGACCCGTCCATCTTCAGCGCGGTCGCGGAGCAGATGCGGCGCCTGGACGCGGCGGCGATCCCGTACGAAGTGGTCCCGGGCGTCCCGGCCTTCGCCGCGGCCGCCGCGGCGCTGAAGCGGGAGCTGACCGTCCCCACGGTCGGCCAGACGGTGATCTTGACCCGCATCGCCCAGCAGGCCACCCCGATGCCGCCCGGCGAGGACCTGGCCACCCTGGGCCGCAGCGGCGCCCTGCTGGTGCTGCACCTGGCCACCCGCTACGTGGACCGGGTCGTGGACGAGCTGCTGCCGCACTACGGCGCCCAGTGCCCGGTCGCGGTGGTGGCGATGGCCAGCCGTCCCGACGAGCTGATCCTGCGCGGCACCCTGGCCGACATCGCGGCCCAGGTGAAGGAGCACGGACTGGTCCGCACCGCGGTCATCGTGGTGGGCCGCACGCTGGGCGCGGAGCAGTTCCGCGACAGCCACCTGTACTCCCCCGAGCGGGACCGGCATGTCTGCTGAACCCCGCCCGGGGCAGCCCCACCGCGTGCAGCCCCACCCCGGGCGGGCCCAGCCCGGGCCGCCCCGCCACGTGCTGATCCTCGGCGGTACGACGGAAGCCCGGCAGCTCGCGCAAGCGCTGGCGCCCGACCCCTCGGTCTGTGTGACCACCTCGCTCGCGGGCCGCGTCACCGCGCCGGTGCTCCCGCCGGGCGGGATCCGCATCGGCGGCTTCGGTGGCATCGCGGGCCTCGCGGGCTGGATCGTCGGCCACGACGTGACCCACGTCGTCGACGCCACCCACCCGTTCGCGGAGCGGATGAGTTTCCACGCCTCCGAGGCGGAGGCTCTCACGGGCGTCCCGCTGCTGGCGCTGCGGCGCCCCGGCTGGAGCCCGCAGCCGGGCGACGACTGGACCTTCACCGACTCCCTCGCCGAGGCCGCGGAGCTGCTGCCCGGCTTCGGCTCCCGCGCGTTCCTGACCACCGGCCGGATGGGCCTGCACACCTTCGCGCACCTGACCGACACCTGGTTCCTGGTGCGTTCGGTGGACCCGCCGGCGGGGCCCGTGCCGCCGCGCCTGGAAACCCTCCTGGCCCGGGGCCCGTTCACCCTCGACGACGAACGGGAACTGATCGCCCGCCACCGGATCGACGTCCTGGTCACCAAGGACAGCGGCGGCTCCGCGACCGCCCCCAAGCTCACCGCCGCCCGCGAGGCGGACATCCCGGTCCTGGTCGTACGCCGTCCGCCCGTCCCTCAGGGCGTACCGGAGGCGGACTCGGTGCCAGCCGCCCTGCGCTGGCTCGCGGAGGCCGCGTAGGCCGCGTAGGCCGCCCAGGTCCGGCGCACTCCCGCGAGGCCGGACGACGCGGAAGGACCCGTGGCCCGGGGCGGTGAACCGCCCCGGGCCACGGGTCCCGCAACGCCCCACCCGGTCACGGGTAGCGGCGCGGCGTCCACGTGATCCGCGAGCCGTCGGCCCGCTCGGTGACCTGGGTCTGCGAGGAGCCGATCAGCAGGAGCGTGCGCATGTCGACCTCGGACGGCTCCAGTTCGGCGAGCGTGACGATCCGTACCGACTGCGCCGGGCCGCCCACGTCGCGCGCCACGACCACCGGGGTCTGCGGCGAGCGCAGCTCCAGCAGCAGCTCCCGGGCCTGGGCGACCTGCCAGGTCCGGCTGCGCGAGCCGGGGTTGTAGAGCGCGAGCACCAGGTCGGCGGAGGCGGCGGCGCGCAGCCGCTCCGCGATGACCTCCCACGGCTTGAGCCGGTCGGACAGCGAGATGGTGGCGTAGTCGTGGCCGAGCGGGGCCCCGGCCGCGGCGGCCGCCGCGTTGGCGGCGGTCACCCCGGGCAGCACCCGTACGGGCACGTCCTTGTACTCGGCCTGCCCGGCCACCTCCAGGACGGCGGTGGCCATGGCGAAGACCCCGGGGTCGCCGCCGGAGACCACGGCCACCCGCTGTCCGCGCCGGGCGAGGTCGAGCGCGAACTCGGCGCGCTCCGACTCCACCTTGTTGTCGGAGCCGTGCCGGATCTGGCCCGGCTTCACCGGGACCCGGTCCAGGTAGGTGGTGTAGCCCACCAGCACCTCGGCGTCGGCCAGCGCCCGCCGGGTCTGCGGGGTGAGCCACAGCGGGCCCGCCGGGCCGGTGCCGACGACCACGACCTCGCCGGGACCGGACGGCACGCTGCCCGGGTTGCCGATGCGGCTGGGAACCACGGCGACGGCGAAGTACGGCACGCTGCCGGGGTCGGTGTCGGCGAGGACGCCGGTGCGCTCGCCGGGCATGGTGGCGCGTTCCACGTAGCGGGCCTCGGCGAGCCGGCCGCTGTTCTCCATGGCGGCGCGCACCGCGGGGAAGGTCCGGCCGAGCTTCATCACGACCGCCGAATCGGTCGCGGCGAGGCGGGCGGTGAGCTCTTCCTCGGGCAGGGTGCCGGGGAGGATGGTCAGGACCTCCTCACCCTCCACGAGCGGCGTACCGAGCCGGGCGGCGGCGGCACTGACCGAGGTGACACCGGGGATGACCTCGGTCTCGTACCGGTCCGCGAGCCGCTTGTGCATGTGCATGTACGAGCTGTAGAAGAGCGGGTCGCCCTCCGCGAGCACGGCGACGGTCCGGCCGGCGTCCAGGTGGACGGCCAGGCGGGCGGCGGCGGACTCGTAGAACTCCTCCATCGCACCCTGGTAGCCGCCGGGGTGGTCGGTGGTCTCGGTGGTGACCGGATAGACCAGCGGCTCCTCGATGTGCGTCTCGCGCAGGTGCTTCGCGGCGATCGAGCGGGCGATGGAGCGGCCGTGCCGGGCGCTGTGGTAGGCGACGACGTCGGCCTCGCCGATCACCTCGACGGCGCGCAGGGTCATCAGGTTCGGATCGCCGGGCCCGAGCCCGACCCCGTAGAGGCGCCCCTTGGCGTCGCCGGTCACGCTGCTCATTCGGCCACGCTCGCAATGGCGTTGACGGCCGCGGCGGCGATGGCGCTGCCGCCCCGGCGGCCGCGCACGATCAGATGGTCGAGCCCGGAGGGATGGGCGGCGAGGGCGTCCTTGGATTCGGCCGCGCCGATGAAGCCGACGGGCACTCCGATGACGGCGGCCGGGCGCGGGGCGCCCTCCTCGATCATCTCCAGCAGCCGGAACAGTGCGGTCGGCGCGTTGCCGACGGCGATCACCGAGCCCTCCAACAGGCCGCGGTCGCGCCACACTTCGAGCGCGGCGGCGCTGCGGGTGGTGCCCATCTTCGCGGCGAGCTCCGGCACCGCCGGGTCCGAGAGGGTGCAGATCACCTCGTTGCCGGCTGGCAGCCGCTTACGGGTGACCCCGCTCGCGACCATCTGGACGTCGCACAGGACCGGCGCGCCCGCCTCCAGCGCGGCGCGGGCGCGCAGCACCACCTCGGGGGTGTACCCCAGGTCCTGCGGGAGGTCGGTCATCCCGCAGGCGTGAATCATGCGCACCGCGACCTGGGCGACCGAGGCGGGCAGCCCGGAGAGGTCCGCCTCGGCGCGGATCGTGGCAAAGGACTGGCGGTAGATCGCGGCGCCGTCCTTCTCGTACTCGAACACGGTGTACTCGCTCATTTCTTCACTGCGTCTTCGGACTCTGAGGTGATGAGGTGATCTCGCGTGCGGCCGTCAGGGCGGCCGCCAGGTCTTGCAGGTGCGGCTGGTGCGGCAGGGCCCGCCCGTGCGCGGAGAGCCGGTAGCCGTCCTGGGTGGCGACCACGTCGACCCACTGCGTCCCCCGCGGGTGCCCGCACCGGCGCTCGCACCCGGACCAGTGCACGGGCAGCGGCCCCCGGGCCCGCTCCACGAGGGCGCGCGCGTCGGCGCGTACGTCCGCGAGGGATTTCGCGCAACCGGGGCGCCCCGTACAGGCGGTGACGGACAGCCAGGGACTGTCGGGGGACACGACCAGCCCGGCGGCCTCCAGCAGGGCCGGGCCGTCGACGGGCTCCCCGAGCGGGGCGTCCGGCAGGATGACGGTGCGCCACGGGGTGATCCGCAGCCCGGCGCCGTGGCCGGCGACCCGCACCAGGACCCGCCACTGTTCGGTGGTCAGCCGCCCCAGCGGGGGCAGGACGCACAGGGCTCCGCGCGGGCCGGGGCCCCGGCCCCAGGGCTGGGGCGGCGGGCAGTACGGCCAGTCCACCGCGGTCTCGCGCGTCGCGTCGATACCGGCGGCGGCCAGCCTCTCGCCGAACTCACCTTCATCCAGGCCGTGTTCTCCGGGAAGCTCACTCACCCGCCAGGCCCGGGTGCCGGCCGCGTCAGCGGCGTCGAGGAAGTACTCGGCGGCGAGCAGCGCGGCGCGCGGGGCGTCCTGCGCGGCGACGGCCACGGCGCCGGCGGCGGCCGGCCCCAGGCGCACCAGCGCCCGCTCCCCCGCCCCCGGCCGGCCGAGCACGGTGATGTCCGGCTCCAGGGCGGCCACGTCCCCGCGCCCGTCGTCGAAGGCGAACAGGAACCGCCCGGACAGGGCGGTGACCCGCGCGTTCGCGCACAGCAGCCGGTCCAGTTCGCGGACCCAGGGCAGCACGTCCTGCGAGGCGGGCGTGGCCACGATGTTGCGCACCCGCTCGTGACCGGGCGCGGGCAACAGCCCCGCGGAGTCGAGCAGCTTCCCGAGCCCGACGCCGCAGCCCTCGGCGAGGCCGCGCACCTGGACGTTGCCGCGCGAGGTGAGCTCCAGGTGCCCGTCGCCGAACCGGTCGGCGGCCAGCGCGAGGAGGGATCCCTGGCGCGCGGTCAGCGCTCCGCCGGGGATCCGGACGCGCGCGAGGTACCCGTCGTCCGCCGCGTGCAGCCGCAGCGCACCGGGGCATGCGTCACCGCGATCCCGTATGACGGGTTCGTCCCGCGATACGGCGGAGGGGGGCTGGGGCATGGCGGCGAGCATACCCACGATTCCCCTCCCCCGACCTGTGTCCGTCGCCACCCTCCCCCCACCACTTCCAGCCCCGCCGGCGTTTGAGGCGCGGGGCCCGGGGCAGAGCCCCGGCAACGGCGCCACGCCGACACTCACAGCGCCACCCCGGGCAAGGCCCCTCCAGCCCCCGGCATCCAGGGCGCGGGCCCCACTTCCAGCCCCGCCGGCGTTTGAGGCGCGGGGTCCGGGGCAGAGCCCCGGCAACGGCGCCGCGCCGACACTCACGGCGCCACCCCGGCCAAAGCCCCCCAGCCCCCGGCAACCAAGGCACGCCCCCCACCCCCACCCCCGCCGACAGAGCCCCGGCAACGGCGCACAAAGTCACGCCCTAAGATGACCTTCCGGCGGACCACACGGCCCGCCGTCGCCGAGGACGGCGACATGGGAGGAAGCCCGGTGAGATTCCGGCGCGGTCCCGCCACTGTGAACCCGGCAGAGTCACACCGCCGGGCAAGTCAGGAACTCCCGCTGTCCTCACTGCCCGGGGCGCGGAAACCCCGAGGAAGGCCTGCCGCCGCATGATCCTGCTGCTGTCGACGTCCGACACCGATCTGCTCAGCGCTCGCGCCGCGAACACGGCTGACGCCCCCGTCCCGTACCGGTTCGCGAACCCCTCCCGCCTCCCTCTCGACGACCTCCCCGGCCTCCTCGACGGAGTCGACCTGGTCGTCGTACGCCTCCTCGGCGGCCTCCGCGCCTGGCAGGAGGGCCTCGACGTCCTCCTCGCCCCCGGCCAGAGCCGCCCGGTGGTGGTCCTCACCGGAGAACAGGCCCCGGACGCCCAGCTGATGGAGGCCTCCACGGTCCCGATCGGCATCGCGGCCGAGGCCCACGGCTACCTCGCGCACGGCGGCCCCGCCAACCTCGACCAGCTGGCCCGGTTCCTCTCGGACACCGTCCTGCTCACCGGCCACGGCTTCGAGCCGCCCGCCGCCTCCCCCACCTGGGGCCCCCTGGACCGCCCGGCACCCAGCACGGGCAACAGCCCAGGCACCGCACCCGGCACAGCCGCGGCCGCCCCCACCCCCAAGGTCGCCGTCCTCTACTACCGCGCCCACCAGATGAGCGGCAACACCGCCTTCGTCCACGCCCTGTGCGACGCCATCGAGGCCCACGGCGCCGAGCCGCTCCCCCTCTACGTCTCCTCCCTGCGCACCCCGGAGCCGGAACTCATCCAGGCCCTGGAGTCCGCGGACGCGATCATCACCACCGTGCTCGCGGCCGGCGGCACCCGCCCCGCGACCGCCTCCGCCGGCGGCGACGACGAGTCCTGGGACGCCGGCGCGCTCGCCGCGCTCGGCGTGCCGATCCTCCAGGCCCTGTGCCTGACCGGCTCCCGCGGCAACTGGGAGGAGAACGACGAGGGCCTCTCCCCCCTCGACGCCGCCACCCAGGTCGCCGTGCCCGAGTTCGACGGCCGCCTGATCACCGTCCCGTTCTCCTTCAAGGAGATCGACGCGGACGGCCTCCCCGCCTACGTGGCCGACCCCGAGCGCGCCTCCCGCGTCGCCGGCATCGCCGTACGCCACGCCCGCCTGCGCCACATCGACCGCCGCGACAAGAAGATCGCCCTGGTCCTGTCGGCGTACCCCACCAAGCACTCCCGCATCGGCAACGCGGTGGGCCTGGACACCCCGGCCAGTGCCGTCGAGCTGCTGCGCACGCTCATCGCCGAGGGCTACGACTTCGGCCCCGTCCCCGAGATCCCCGGTCTGGTGTCCGGCGACGGCGACGAGCTGATCCGCGCCCTGATCGAGGCCGGCGGCCACGACCAGGACTGGCTGACCGAGGAGCAGCTGGCCCGTAACCCGGTCCGCATCCCGGCCGCCGACTACAAGCGCTGGTTCGCCGAGCTCCCCGCCGACCTGCGCGCGAGCGTCGAGGAGCACTGGGGCGAGGCCCCCGGCAACATGTTCGTCGACCGCTCCGCCAACCCCGAGGGCGACATCGTCCTGGCCGCGCTGCGCCGCGGGAACCTCCTGATCCTGATCCAGCCGCCGCGCGGCTTCGGTGAGAACCCGATCGCGATCTACCACGACCCGGACCTCCCCCCGTCGCACCACTACCTGGCGGCCTACCGCTGGATCCAGGCGGGCGCGCAGGACGGCGGTTTCGGTGCCGACGCGATGATCCACCTGGGCAAGCACGGCAACCTCGAATGGCTCCCGGGCAAGAACGCCGGCCTCTCGGCGTCCTGCGCGCCCGACGCCGCGCTCGGCGACCTCCCCCTCATCTACCCCTTCCTGGTCAACGACCCGGGCGAGGGCACCCAGGCCAAGCGCCGCGTGCACGCCACCCTGGTCGACCACCTCGTACCGCCGATGGCGCGCGCGGAGTCGTACGGCGACATCGCACGCCTGGAGCAGCACCTGGACGAGTACGCCCAGATCTCCGCGATGGACCCGGCCAAACTCCCGGCCATCCGCGCCCAGATCTGGACCCTGATCCAGGCCGCGAAGCTCGACCACGACCTGGGTCTGGCCGAACGCCCGGACGACGACGGCTTCGACGACTTCCTGCTGCACGTCGACGGCTGGCTGTGCGAGGTCAAGGACGCCCAGATCCGCGACGGCCTGCACGTCCTGGGCGGCGCCCCGACCGGTCCGGCCCGCGTCAATCTGGTCCTCGCCATCCTGCGCGCCCGCCAGATCTGGGGCGGTACAACGGCTCTCCCGGGCCTGCGCGAGGCGCTGGGCCTCGACGAGTCCGCGGCCACCCGTACCTCGGCGGACGCCATCGAGGAGCAGGCCCGCGCCCTGGTCCAGGCGATGGAGGACGCGCACTGGTCCCTCGACGCCGTGCCCTCCGTCACGGCGGGCCACCCGCAGTCCGTGACGGACGTCCTGACCTTCGCGGCCCGTGAGGTGGTCCCGCGCCTGGCCGGGACGACGGACGAGATCGCCCACGTGGTCTCGGCCCTGGACGGCGGCTTCGTCCCCGCCGGCCCCTCCGGCTCGCCGCTGCGCGGCCTGGTCAACGTCCTGCCGACGGGCCGCAACTTCTACTCCGTGGACCCCAAGGCCGTCCCCTCCCGCCTGGCGTGGGAGACGGGCCAGGCCCTCGCCGAGTCCCTCCTGACCCGCTACCGCACGGACAACGGCGAGTGGCCGGCCTCGGTCGGCCTGTCCCTGTGGGGCACGAGCGCGATGCGCACCTCGGGCGACGACGTGGCGGAGGCGCTGTCCCTCCTCGGCGTCCGCCCCGTCTGGGACGAGGCCTCGCGCCGCGTGACCGGCCTCGAGGCCATCCCGCTCGCCGAGCTGGGCCGCCCCCGCATCGACGTGACCCTGCGCATCTCGGGCTTCTTCCGCGACGCGTTCCCGCACGTCATCGGCCTGCTGGACGACGCGGTCCGCCTCGCGGCCTCGCTCGACGAGCCGGCGTCCGACAACTTCATCCGGGCCCACGCCCAGGCGGACCTGGCCTCCCACGGCGATGAACGCCGCGCGACGACCCGTATCTTCGGCTCGCGCCCGGGCACGTACGGCGCCGGCATCCTCCAGCTGATCGACAGCCGCGACTGGCGTACGGACGCGGACCTGGCCGAGGTCTACACCGTCTGGGGCGGCTACGCGTACGGCCGCGGCCTCGAAGGCCGCCCGGCCCGCGACGAGATGGAGACGGCCTACAAGCGCATCACCGTGGCCGCGAAGAACACGGACACCCGCGAGCACGACATCGCGGACTCGGACGACTACTTCCAGTACCACGGCGGCATGGTGGCCACGGTCCGCGCCCTGCGCGGCACGGCTCCCGAGGCGTACATCGGTGACTCCACCCGCCCGGAGACGGTCAAGACCCGCACCCTGGTCGAGGAGACGTCGCGCGTCTTCCGCGCCCGCGTGGTCAACCCGAAGTGGATCGAGGCGATGCGCCGCCACGGCTACAAGGGCGCCTTCGAGCTCGCGGCCACCGTCGACTACCTCTTCGGCTACGACGCCACGACGGGCGTGGTGGCGGACTGGATGTACGACAAGCTCACCGAGACCTACGTCCTGGACCCGGAGAACCGCGCCTTCCTGGAGGAGGCCAACCCCTGGGCCCTGCACGGCATCGCGGAACGCCTCCTGGAGGCCGAGTCCCGCGGCATGTGGGAAAAGCCGGACCCCCAGATCCTCGAATCCCTCCGCCAGGTCTACCTGGAGACGGAGGGCAACCTCGAGGGCGAGTCCGACTAAGCCGGCTCACCATCCCAAGGCCGTCCCCCTCACCCGCCACGGGGAGGGGGACGCCTTTCGCATGCGCCCGACTCCCCCACCCCCAAGCACACGACCGAACCGGCCCGCTACCCCTTGCCGGTCCGTCACAGCACGCCAAGCGCCTGCACCCACCGCACATACTTCAACTGCCCGAAGTCGACGACGGTCGCGCGCTCCACGCCTGAGCCTCAGCTCTCCCCCCTTCGCGGTGGCACCAGTGTCGGTCTGGCGTTCGCTGGTGATTGATACGAGAGCAGCCCGAAGTCCCGCCTGCTCGACAAGATCCGCATAGGGCGAAGAAAAGGATCCCTGCAGGCGTCCTCGGGGCTGGCGAGCGCGAGACGGCGGGCACCACGTGGCACCACCGCGGCACGGGTTCACCACTGCACAGTCAGACCGACTGACCCGACCAACCTCACCCGCACCTTCACCACGCTCCTCCGCAAGACCGGCCTGCGCTGCATCCGCTTCCACGACTTCAGGCACTCGACCGCCACCCTGCTCCTGGAGCGAGGAGCCCGCCTCGTCATCTTCACTGATTTCCTCGGCCACGCCCACACCGGCGTCGCCGCCAGCGTCTACGCCCACCACCGACTTCGACTCCACCTCCAAGCCATCGATGCTTTGGGCCACCCACTCGGCCCCAACGACGACGACCCCAACGATCCGCCCGCCGAAACCGTCGTCCGCTGACGTTGCCGTCAGCGTTGCCCTCAAAGGCGCGAGCCCTCATCGACATCACTTTCGATGAGGGCTCGCGCTTACTTCAGGGTTCTGAATCATCGCCACCGAGTGGTCAGCAAGGTGACGACGCATCGCCTTTACTGCAACGTCCACTCACCGAATGGGCTTGGACGGACTCCAGCCTTCATCATCGAGAACATCGCATTACGATCTTCCCCATACCGAAGGACCGATGAATCGAACCCCGCATAGAACCTTCCGTCACTTCCCGAATACACGGTCAGGTGAAAGCTGTCCACTCCGATCGGAGACAGATCCGCGCCAGCTACCTCTGAGCATCGGCGAGCCACGTCCGAATCACGGGTGGTGCACACGACAGACGGATCGAAATGCGTCCAGCTCGAGATCCTCTCTCCAGCGATAACTAGGGCTGGAAGGTGGTCGATCTTCAGGCCGAGATACTCGCCCAAGAAGCTTCTCGACTCCTCATGAGAGGCAAAGCCCACACGCTCCAGACCTGCCATGATGGAAGCCGTTTCACGACGCACCCCACCCGCCTCCCAGCCGAACGAGCTGAGAAATTCCTCCATCTCCGGCTCGCGCATTCTTCTCACCTCGATAGATCTGTCGCACCACGACGTACGAGGACACTCTGACAGGACAGACATGCCGCTTCCGGAGCACCCGTTGAGCTGCGGACGGTCAGGAATTTAACGTCCGTCAACTGAAGGGGACGTTTCACTGCCGCTTCGAAATCGGCCCGGCTTGGTCCACTTCCATGCCGTCATCCGGCTCGACGGCTCCAACGGCGGCACCCAGTCCCCACCGCCGTCCGCCACCGTCACCCTGCTCGCCGATGCCATCCGGGCTGCTGCCGCCCGCGTCCGTGTAGTCGTCGTGTCGGAGCGAACGGGGAACACGAACTCGCCTGGGGCGAACAACTCGACGTACGCGAGATCGCCGCATTCGGCACCGACGCCGAACTGACCGACCAGGCCGTCGCCGCCTACGTGGCCAAGTACGCCACCAAATCCGCCGACGCTTCCGGAACTCTCGACCGCGCCCTGCTCTGCCGCCCCTGCCAGGGACGCGGCGCCACCGTCCTGCCTCACGGGAGCCCAATTCCCTGCAGCCCGCCAGCTTCTCAGCTGTCCGCAATGACCGGCTGTTCGCGCTGTACGAACTCGCCCTCCGCGCCGGACTCCGCAAGGGCGAACTCCCCGGCCTCCAGTGGGAATACCTCGACCTCCATAACGGCATTGCCAGCATTCGCCGCACCCTTCAGCGCACCCAGACCGGCGGGCTGACCGCCCTGCCCACCAGACCCGCGCATCCGAAGCCCGCATCGCCCTCCCCGGCGAGTGCATCCACTCATTCAAGGAGCACCGTGAGGTACAGGAAGGGGAACGAGAGGCGGCAGCGGAGAACTGGAGGGACAACGGCCTCGTCTTCAGCACGCCGACAGGAGGGCCGATCGATCCCGCGAACCACAATCGCAGCTTCCGCGCCCTCCTTGATCGGGCAGGGCTCCGCCGCATCCGCTCCACGACCTACGGCACTCCACCGCCACCCTGCTCCTGGAGCAGGGGGTCGAACTCGTCGTGATCAAGGAACTCCTCGACCACGCCCACATCGGCGTCACCGCCACCGTCTACGCCCACGTCCGACTCCGCCTCCAACGCGACGCCATCGACCTCCTCGGCCGCACACTCCACAACCCCGCCGTGACCACCAACCAACCCGATGACGGTGACAACCCGGCGCCCTGCGCTCTCCCCATCTGCTGACGTTGCCGTCAGCTACTGCCGTCACCCCACGGATAAGCCCCGCCAGGACATGCCCGGCGGGGCTTATCGCTTGCTGCCACTATTAGGGCATATGCCCGTCGCGTAGAACTTCCTCAGCCTCTTCCAAGGCCTCACTGGAGACGCGTCGCAATTCACCTTCGAATCGCGAGATCGAATTACTGAGGAACTTAACAACCTCATTCGACGAATCGGCGAGCTGAGGAATCAGGAAGCAGACCTCTCGGAACAGCTCAAAATCCTCCCCATCAGCCTTCTGGAGAATCCCCGGAAGGAGATCAAGGATTCTTCTTCTGCAGTAATCGGCAACATCCACTGAGACTCCGTTAACTAGTGCTTGGAGTCCACGAGACCTGGCATTGAGGATCGATTCAAGCAAGGCTACAGAGTCTGAATTAAGGTCCCCTCCGCATGCTACGTGCTCTGCGATGATGTCGACGCACGGAGCAGCGGCACTGTACAGCTGCCCTTGATTAGCGACCTCACAGTAGAGCAGCCCGCCTGCACGGTTGCGCTCCTCTGCATCACTCCCGAGCAGTCGCCCAAGATGCTGTCGAAGCTGGTTCGAAGGAACACTCAGGGTCGTGAGGGATTCCCAATCCCACTCTTCGGACGATTTCACCCTAGATCACTCTCCCATTCGGTTCCAGGAGCGAATTGATCACGAGTAGTTCGACTTTCGCAACGCGTACACACAGGGGCAGGGGTGCGCTTCAATGGGCGAAGCGGCACGCTATAGACGATGTCTTCCGGATTCGCGCCTCTGGCGACAAGATCGGCTCGACAAATGTCCTCCGCGCAGAAGGCGCCATCTCCGGTCTTCTTCATGCCGACTGCTACGTTCCCAGTTTTCCGGTCGACAGCGGCAGACCCCATTGCAAATTCACGAATCTTGGAGCGAGACATCGTTGAGTGCATTTCGTCGAGCTTAGCGGCCAGTGCCTGGTTCGCCTTCTCTGAGGCTTCGCCGTAGCTGAGCTCGCAATTGTGAACGAGGACCGGCGTGGCCCCAGCCAGCACATAGTACGTGTGGAAGTCGTCGACGGTGAGGTTGTGCGTGGTGACGGCGAGCGGGTAATCGCGGGTCGCCCGGACGGTCAGGGTTGAGCCGTCGGGCTGGCGGAGCTGCTCGCCCTCGGCGAATTCGCCGGCGTCGAGCCACTGGCGGCGGGTCTCGCTCCAGTGCGGGTGGTGTGAGGTGGAGGTGAGGGTGGCCGGCGGGCCGCGGGGGTTCGCGTCGTCGGTAAGAGTGAGGTCCGTGAACTCCTTGTCATCGGGAGTGGTGATGGTGGCCGTGACCGTCTTGGCTTCGGTTTCACCGGTCTGCGGGTCGGTGGCGAGGACCTTGTCGCCTACCTGGACGTCCTCGATGGCCTTGCTCGTGCCGTCGGCCATTTGGACGCGTGCGCCCGTGGGGAAGCTGTTCCTCTTGACGGAGCACCCGGCTCCGGCCTCGGAGTCGGCTGCACGGGCTTCCGCTCCTCCGCCACTCGCCTCGGCGTCGGCCTCGCCTCTGCCGGCCTTGGATTCTGTACCGGCGCTGTCGGTGGCTGTCTCGGTCCCTGCTTTCTGGTCCCCGGCCTTTCGTGCCTGAGCCGCTGCAGCGGATGCCTCGTCCTCGGCCTTCTTGGCCTTGGTGAAGGCCTCCATGGCCTTGGAGGCCTTACGCTCAGCGGCATTGACCGCGTCGTAGGCCTTGTTGAGCTCCTTGTAGATCTTGAAGGCCTTGATGCCGATCTTGATGGCCTTGGCCAGCTTGCCCCAGGGAACCGCATTGAGCGCCGTGTTGATGCACGCCATGACGTCGCCCTTGGTGAAGCAGTCACGGGCATCGTTGTAGCCGATCAGGTCCATGACCAGATCGATCACGGCGTACTTCAGTTCATCGCGCTTCTTCTTGGCCTTGTTGAGCTCGTGGGTGGTCTCCTCCACGGGGTTGAAGTTGCTGCTGCTGCCGCTTCCGCTGTACTGCGTCGCCGCGGCGTCGTTGGTGTTGCCCGTGTGGGTGTTCGTGGCGCAGGTGGAGAAGTTGTCGCAGTAGACCTTGAGGCCGGTCGAGTCCGACTTGTTGATCGGATCGTTGTTGGAGTAGGCGTACGCGTTCCACTGCTGCGGGTCGCCACCGTCGATGATCGGGTCGGGGCTGATGAACCGGCCCGTCGTGGGGTCGTACTCACGGGCGCCCAAGAGGGTGAAGCCGGTGGACTTCTCCTTGGTACCGCCGACGAATCCCTTGTCTCCGGCCCAGGCCCCCGGCGTCGGCGGGGTGCCGCGCTCGTTGCCGAACGGGTCCGCTGGGCGACGGACCTGGGCCAGGTCCGTGGCGTTGAACTGCACGCCGTTTGTGCCGTGGTGGTCCGACGACTGGTAAGCGAGCGACGAGACGCCGGCGGTCGTGGTGCGGGTGACGGACAGGCCGCCGGGCGCACCGTACGTACGGACGTTGGAGACATTGGTGGTGGCGGTGTCCAGAGTGATCTGGTCGGTGCCGAGGTTGAGCGTGGTCTTACCGGGCTCACGGCGGATGAGCTGATTGCCGCCGGTGTCGTAGAGGTAGCTGGTGCCACCGCTCTCACCGGTACCGGTGATCTTGTCGATCTTGCCCTGGTCGTTCCAGGTCAGGGTCTTGGTTCCCGGAGTGCTGGTGATCGAGGCGGTGTTACCGGTCGCGTCGTACGTGTACGAGGTGACGATGGTGCCCGTGCTGCTGGTCTGCGTGGAGGCCATCAGCGCGTGCGGACCGCCCGTGCCGCCGCCCGTCTTCGGGTCGGAGGAAGGCGTGTTGGGACCGGCACCGAAGGTCTGGGTGACCGTCGTGTCCTTGGCCGCGTTGCCGGTGACGTCCTTCTTCACCAGCTTGGTGCGGTTCCCGATCTTGTCGTACTCGTACTGCTGCCAGTACGGGGCCGGACCGCCCACACTCGGCTTGCCGGTCCCGTCGACCTTGGGCCCTGTGGAGTTGGTGCAGCCGCCGATACCGCGCACGCTCGGCTGGGGCGCCGTCGTGGTGGTGCCGGTGTCGGTCCAGGCCTGGGTCAGCCGGCCGAGGTAGTCGGTCGTGAAGCACTGCAGGTCACGGGCAGTGCCGTCCTGCGTGTTGCTGATCGAGGTCAGCTGGCCGACCCGGTTGTAGGTGTAGTCGAGTACATCGACGCTCGCCGTGGCCGCGGTCTGCTTGTCGAGGGTGGACCGGACCGGCCGGCCCGTGGCCTCGTCGTAGTCGACGGTCGAGACGATTTGTCGGCCGGTGTCACCGACAGTGGTGCGGATGGCCCTGCCGAAGGGGTCGTAGCGCATGTCCACGACATACGGCGTCATCGTAGAACCGATGGTGCCGTCGAGCGAAGTGAAGCTGCCGACGGAGTTGATCCCGTACGTCAGTGTCTCCGCGCCGAGGCCGGCCTTCGAGATGGCCGGTAGGGCCGTGGTCTTGAGCTGGCCGTACTTGTCGTAGGTGTTCTTCGTCTCGTAGGTGCCCTGCAGCTCCTTCTCGACGGCAGGGATGGTGACCTTGGTGCCGAGCGGCCGGTAGCCGCTGTCGTAGCCGGTGACCTCGGTGATGTAGGCGCTGCCCGCCTTGCCGCCCACGTAGCGGGTGGTCGTGTCCGGCTTGCCGAGCGCCTTGGTGTCGTAGGTGAAGGCACCGACCTGCTTGGCCGGGTCGACTGCCGCGCCCTCGTACGTCGCGATCGTGCGGCCGAGGAGGTCGCTGACGGTCGTGGCCTGCTTGCCGCGGGCGTCCTTGACCGTGACGAGGTTCCTACCGTCGTCGTAGACGGTCTCGGCCGTGCCCGAGTCCGGGTCGGTGGTCTTCACCGTACGACCGAGGAGGTCGTAGGCGAAGGTCCACTCGTTGCCGGCGGAGTCCTTGCGGGACAGCTCCTTGCCCTGGGTGTTGCTGACGGACGTGGTCTCGTCGTAGTCACCCGTGGGCGTGTTGCCCTTGTACTGGCGCACCACGGACGTCAGGCCGTTGGTGATGGAGGCTGTGGCGTATCCGCCGGTTGGCGGGATGTTCCGGACCTCGTCAGCGCCGGGGTATTCGGTCTTCGAGCGCCACTGCTCGATCCCGTAGGACTGGAACACAGAAGCAGTGGTCCGGCCGAGACCGTCGAAGACCGAGACGGTCTGGGAAGGAGTCCTGCTGTCGGGGTTGACCCCGCCGTTGGGCAGGAAGAGCGCCCCGCCGGGAGCCTTCTCGTTGTTGTAGTACGGCGCGCTGGTCTTGACCTGCCAGCCGTGCGAGTCGAAGAGGGCATCGGTGATCATGCGCCCGAAGACACCAGACGGGGTGTACGCCTGCGTCTGGCGGACGCGACCGAGGCCGTCGTAGATCGTGTAGCTGTTGATGTACCTGCCGTCGTTCATGAGCGCCTGGCTCAGAACGTTGGTCGGCGCGTTCGTCCCGTTCATGGCGTACGAGAACTTGCGGACCGGCGGGTCGACGGTCCGGTCCTGCCCCGGCTGCCAGATGGTGGTGACACGACCGAGGGCGTCGTAGCCGCGCTCGGCCACGTGGTTGTTCTCGTCGGTCGTCTTCATCGGCAGCGAACGGCCGGTGTCGAGGGTGGTGATGGTCTTCCAGCCCAGCGGGTTGGTGTGAGTGACCTCGTAGGGCAGCGCGTTGGGCAGTGCCCTGTACTCGGTCTTGGTGACCGCGCCGTCCGGGTGGGCAGCGTCCTTTCGCAGCTTGTTCGTGCTGGTGGTGAGACGGCCGTACGGGTCGTACGAGGCCGTCATGTTGAGCCGGTAGACCGGCTTGCCCGCGCCGTCGTACTTCTCCAGCACCTCGGTGCCGGTCTGGTCGGCGGTCGCGCCGGTCTGGCCGTACGCCTTGTCGTCGTAGTAGGTGCGCGTGTCACCGACCGTGTTGGCCGAATTCGGGGTCTGACCGCACGCGCCCGTGACGATCAGGGTGCGGGAGGCGAGCTGGGTGAGTGCGCCTCCGGGGCCGGTGGCGTACTCGAAGGTGGTGCACATGCGCTGGTCGGTGCGGGACACATCGCCCTTGTCGTCGACCTGGAGGGGCCGCGAGAAGAGCGTGTCGTCGTACGTCGAGGTGCGCTCGGTCGTGCGCCATGTGCCGTTGGCGAGCTTGGCACGGCCGACGACCTTACCGGTGTTCAGCGCGCGGGCCATGATCGCGGGCATGCCGCCGGACTGGGCGCGCGTGGCGGTGACGGCGCCGAGCCACGGGGTGGACACCTCGTCGCTGACGACGGTGCCGCCGTCGCGGTCGTAGGTCTCGGTCTGGCGGACGAAGCCCGACAGGACTTCCTCGTCCTTGATGGTGCCGCCGTGCGCGTCGGGGACGTTCACGCTGCGCTTGGTGCCGTTGGCGAGGACGTCGCCGTCCATGCCGCGCAGGAAGGTCGCCACCGACTTGGTGCGCGGGGCCTCGGACGCGTTGCCGCTACCGGTACGGGTGGTGACCGTGGCGAAGCCGCGGAACTGGTCCCACGTACGCGTCTTGGGGTCGGCGAACTCGGAGTCGTTGCGGTGCCAGGCGATGCCGCCGCCGTACTCGTAGTTGGTCACCGTGCTGACCTGGCCGGCGACCATGTCCTGCTGGGTGACGGACTCGACGACGACTTTGTGGAACCAGTCGTTGACCGGGTCCGGGTAGGACTGGCCGGGCAGGTACCACTTGACCGGCATGCACGCCATGGTGTTGGTGTCGTCGGCCGTCGGCACGGTGCCCTTGACCCGCGAGCACTCCGGGGCCTTGTAGACCACGTTGATGCGGCCACCAGTCTCGGTGGTGATGGCCTGGATGCGCGGCCGGTTGTAGCGGGAGGTGTTGGCCTCGGTACCGTCGGGACGCTTGACCACGCCGTCGACGCGGTTGGGGATCTGCAGCGGCTCGAACAGCACGGGCGGCACGGTCAGCGGGGTGCGCGCGTTGGTAGCGCTCCGTTGGATGGACTCGAGCCAGAGGGTGGGGGAGGTTCCGTCACCAGGCGCCTCGAAGCGCTGCTTCAGCGTGTACGAGTCGATGTTGCGATAGCCGCCGGTGCCCAGGACCTCGGTGTCGATCTTCGTCAGCCGCTTGGTGGTGAAGAAGGTGGGCGACAGGTTGAGGCACTGGCCGGTGGCCGCGCACTCCTGGTCGACCGGAGTATCACCCCAGGCCGTGGGATTGGTCTTGCGCTTCGTGGGGTCACAGGCGTCGCCCGCTTCGAAGCATCGGTCCGCGGACCGCAGCCAGATCTGGGCGGCGGTATTGGCCTTGCCCTTGGCCGTGATCTGGTCGGGCAGGCGCTGGCCGTAGCCGATCCAGGTCGGGTAGGAGGCGCGCTGGTAGAGGGTCGGGGTGCCGTCGCCGTTGTTCTGGCCGCCGCCACGACCGTAGTAGTTGTCCTCCTGCTCGTAGCGGTAGGAGGTCAGGTTCTGGTGTGGGTCCACGACGTAGTCGAGGTTCCACTGCCAGCCGAGCTGCTGGTAGGTGCCGTTAGCCGGTGTGTCGGCACCGAGGCACTTGTCCTGGCCGCTGTTGAAGTAGACGGGCACCGTGGAGACCGACTTGGCCTCCGGGTCGGTGCCGTCACCGCCGGGCAGGCGGTTGGCTCCGAAGTAGTACTGCGTGCCGTCTGTGGTCGTGACGCGGAAGCCCTCGCCCTTCCAGGCGGAGTTGCGCTGGCCGGTCAGGCGCTCGATCTTCGTGCCGTCGTCGCCCTGCAGGCGGTACACGCAGGTGGTGTCGTCACGGACGATCTGCCCGGCGTGGCCCGCCATCGAGAGGGAGAGGATGTCGCCGGCCCAGCACTGGTCGCCGGAGTCCTTGATGCCGGCGTCCTTGCAGCCCTTATACGAGCGGGAGATCGAGCCGGGGTGCCAGTCCCAGCCCTCACCGATCAGACCGGCCTGGGCGTTGGTCGACGCGGTACGGCCGTCGATCGAGGAGGAGTCGTAGCCGAGAACCATGCTCGGCGCCGCTCCGGCGATCGTCGACGGAATCTCGGCCGTGTAGCCGTAGGTGAAGTTCGCCGAGTTCGCCCCGGCCTGCCAGGAGGCCGACGGCAGGAGCGGCGTCGCGGAGTAGTCGCCGAGGTTGCCGGACGGGCCGGGCTCCACAGCGAGGGCCACGCCCTGGGTGGCCATGACCTGCGGGGCATCCGCGGACCCGGCCTGGGCGCCCGGCTGCGACTTCAGCAGCATGCTGGGAGCGGCCGAGTTCTTCGCCACCTCGACCTGGGCGACCAGGCGCCCGGAGGCGTCCCGGTGCGAGGCGACGGGCGTGCGCGTGGTGCAACCGGCCGCACCCGGCGTCGTCAAGGCACATGCGGGCAACTGCACCAGACGAGCACGGTCAACCCAGTTGGCGCCGGCACTCTTCGCCCATGCCGACACGTCCAGACCGACCTCGACCTTGCCCGTCGCGGCAACGCCGAGGGGTTCGGTGAGGGTGATCAGCGCACCGTTCACTCCGGCGGCGCGTGCCTTGGCAGCGTCTTTGACCTCGACGCTGAGGCTGCCGGAGCTGCTGGCCGAGGCGGAGTTCGTGGGTCCGGACTGCAAGGCCTTGCCCTTGCCCTGTGCGTCCTTCCCGGGTGCGACCCAAACGGGCAACTCGGCCGCCTGGACGGCCCCTGCCCCGGCAGCGGACTTCGCAGCGGAGCGGGATCCGACGTCGACCCGGCTGGCCCCGACCGGGGCCTTCGACTTCGGCGCGGGCTTCCAGGGCCGGGCAGTCGGCGCCGTGCCCTTTGAGGACTTGGCGTCCGCGCCCTTGACCGGCTTCGCGCCGGGCAGTGCGGTCTTCGGTGGCACCCACACCTTTGGCGGTTTGTCAGCCGCCTGGACTGCGGGAAGACCCAGTCCAGAAACCAGAACGGCGAGTGCGGCAACGACCGCGACCCGTGCTCTGCCACGCGTCGAACGCATGGCAAAGCGACTCCGATGAGACAACAGGATCCCCCCAGGAAACCGGTACAGGAAAAGACCGGACCGTCTGGGTCCGGATTAACCTCGCTTTATAGAGCGGGAATTTCGAAGTCTAATGAGATTCTAAGAATCTCCCCATGAGCAATGTCACCCGTGGACAACATGGCGTTTCGCGACATGAACCGGACATTACCTCTTCACAGGACCCACACAGGCTGTTGACAAGCTTTCAGATTGAGAGGAAATGTGCCCCTGACTTCACTTCATTTACCGCTGACAGCGAGGACCTCCGCCTTGAGGCCTGCATTCCTTTCACGCCATTCCGACCCGGGGAAATCCGGCCGACGCCACTCCCCCGGCATGCTCACCATCACCCTGGCCGGCGCCACCGTGGTCGCTCTCGGGGCCGGTCTGCTGACCGGCCCTCCTGCATACGCCGCCGAAGACCGCGGCCACGGACCGGCCGACACGTCCTGGCCCATGCCCACCACCCCTCCCCCCTCGGCGATCGGCACCGCCAAGGCTCAGGCGAAGAGCAGCGGCAAGCGGGTCGTCATCGACTCGCTGACGACAGCCAGTTCTCAGACGTTCGCCACCCCTCAGGGGACGCTCACGACGGAGACGGCCCTCGCGCCGGAACGGGTGAAGAACGCATCGGGAGGCTGGCAGAAAGTCGACGCGACCCTGCGGACCACCGCCGACGGCACGGTGGCTCCGACGGCCGTCCCTTCCCAGCTGGGCTTCTCCGGCGGCGGAACCGGTCCGATGGCGACCATGACGACTGCCGACGGCAAGAAGCTGGCCCTCAAGGCGCCTTTCCCGCTGCCCAAGCCCACCCTTAACGGTGACAGCGCCCTCTACCCGTCCGTCCTGCCGGGCGTGGACCTCGAACTCACCGCCACGCCCGCCGGTGGCTGGCGGCAGGTGCTGATCGTTCACACCGCCGAGGCCGCCGCCAGCGCCGCCGTCAGAAAGCTCCAGTTCCCCATCGGGGCCGACGGCCTGACGGTCAGTGCCGACGTTGCCGGCAACCTCAAGGCGGTCGACGCCCAGGGCAGCGCCCGCTTCACCGCCCCGACCCCGGTCATGTGGGACTCGGCTCGCTCCGGGTCGGCCGCCGACGTCGGCCGATCGAAGTCGGCGGGCGCCTTCGCCATGCAGTCCGCACCAGCCGAGGAAATCCCTCTGGCCCCCTCGACCGCGTCGAGCTCCGACGGCCCCGGCGAAGGCGCCGCCGTAAAGCCGGTCGCCACGACCGTCGACGACCGCGGCCTCCAGCTCGTACCCAATGCCGACCTGCTCGGTCAGGGCACCGGCCCTTGGTACATCGATCCGGGCTGGGCACCCACCCTGGACAACGCCAACCAGGCGTGGGCCCAGGTCCAGGAGGCGTACTCGGACACCAACGAGTTCAACGGAACGCAGTACGGGCAGGACAGGCCCGCCACCGGCTACTGCGGCTACTACGTGGGCAACCCACCCTGCGACGGCATCGGCAAGACCCGCGCCTATTTCCAGATCGGCGTGAACACGCAGCTCTACGGCACCGAGGTCCTCAGCGCGCGGTTCGAGGCGAACGTGGTCTCCTCCTCGAGCCCGAGCACACCGACCCCGATGGGTCTGTACTCCACCGGCGCCATCGGCAACCCGACCAGCTGGAACCGGCAGCCCTGCGACAAGAACTCGCACATGGGCGGCTGCTCGAAGGAAGCCGGCATCACCATGTCCGGATCCGGCACCATCACCTTCGACGTCAAGAACCTGGTGAAGAAGGCAGTCCAGTACAGGTGGCCCACCATCACCGTGGGTCTCGCTCCCGACAACGAGTCTGATAAGTACTACCGTCAGCGGTTCGACAACAGCCCGCGCATCGTGGTCGAGTACGACATCACGCCCACGGTGTCGTCACCCCGCGCCGGCCCAACGCCCGGCTTCGCGGACACAGCCTCCTACGCCGGCTGCCGCACCCCCGGGACCACCTACCCCTGGGACAACCCGGGCTGGGTCGGCGCCAACAACAACATCACGTTCACGGCCGACACCTACTCGGCCACGGGCCTCCCGCTCTGGACGGCCTTCATCTACTGGGACGATGACAACGGCGGGAAGAGCGACCTCAAGGAGACCGGCTGGAACGGCAGCAGCGGCCCCGTCACCGTCGATGCCGGTCAACTGACCGACGGACACCAGTACGGTTGGCACGCCCGCAACACCGACGGCTTCCTGACCAGCGCCGACAGTGAATGGTGCTTCTTCCGCGTCGACCGCACCCCGCCGACCGCCACCGTCAGCTCCACGGACTTCCCCGCCTCCGGCACCATCGGGGCACACCCGAAGCTCGCCGGCCAGGAGGGCACCTTCACCCTCACCGGCACCGATCCCGCCCCGGCGGCCGGTACCCGCACCTCGGGCCTGGCCTGCGCCCGGTGGACCACCGACCCCGTGAAGGCGGCCGCCACCGGCTGGAAGTGCACCGATCCCGGCGTGATCAAGCTGACCGATGGTAAGGCCACCGTCAAGGTCACGCCCCAGCAGTGGGGCACCAACTACGTCTACCTGCAGACCCAGGACAACGCCGGCAACATGTCGCAGCCGTTCGTCTACAGCTACTACGCGCCGTCCAACCCCGACGCGGGCAAGCCCGTGTTCGGTGATCTCGACAACGACCGCAAGCCCGACGTCCTGCTCCCCGACACCGCCGGCAACCTTCGCACGATCGCAGGCGGCCAGGACCCGTACGGCGCGCCCAACGCGATCATCCAGGCGGCGCCAGGAGCCACCCCCAACTGGAACGGCGTCCAGATCAGCCACCGGGGCAGTCTGGGGCGCAAGACCGTCGACGACCTCTTCGCCCATGAGCCCGGCAAGCCCGAGCTCTACCTCTACAGCAATGACAATTATGGCCGCCTCGACGGGCAGGCCAATGCGCCGATCACGAAGCCGGCCACCTGCGTAACGCCGACCGGCGCCTCGATCGACTGCGCGGCCTACGGCTACGGCGTAGCCAATTGGTCCAAGGTGACCCAGATCGCGGCGTTGGGTTCCCCCATCGGTGACTCGGGTGCCACGGCCGACACGCTGCCCGCCACGTCCCTTCTGTTCGTCGAGAGCGGACGCCTGTGGCTGGGCACCGCAGGTGCACTGAATGCGCTCGCCCCCCAGGCCGTCCTGCTCTCCGCCAACGACACCAAGTGGGCCGGCTACGACCTGCTCGCCCCCGGCCGGGCCCAGGGCACCGACTTCCCGACCCTGTGGGCCCGTTCCAAGACCGACGGCAGCCTCCACGCCTTCTCGGTCAAGGGCACGGCCCAGGCTCCCGACCTCACCGGCTTCACCAACCCGCCCGCGGGCCTCATCTCCGGCAAGATCGACCCGAAGGTCTACCCGCGGGTCGGGTCCGAGGGTGACCTGACCGGCGACGGCATCCCCGACCTGTGGGCCGTCGACACCAACCAGCAGCTCGTCGCCTTCAGTGGCGTTGGCACCGCGACGCCCTTCCCGGCCGCCACCGGCGTCAGCACGACCCCCGTCGCCCTGGGCAACCTCAACATGCCCAAGGCGCAGTGGAAGCTGACGGGGCAGACCGGCACCTCCACCCCGAGCGCGGTCGGCAACTTCCCCGCCACCACGACCAATCTCACCTTCCCCGCAGCCGAGAACATCGGCTACCGCAGCTCGTCCTATGCGGCGTTCAGCAAAGCGAGCGGCTCGTACGCCAGCACCGCCGGCCCCGTCATCGACACCCGCAAGAGCTTCACCATCAGTACCTGGGTCAAGGCCACTGAACTCGGCGGAGTCGCCCTCAGCCAGGACCTGGGGAGCAACAGCTCGCTGCTGCTCTTCCCCAACCACAACAAGAGGGTCTGGCAGTTCTCCATCGCCAACGGCGACACGAACCCCTGGCCGTACGACGAGACCAATGAGGTCAACAGCGCCGGCGCCATCACGCTGAACGCCTGGCAGCAGCTGACCGCCGTCTACGACGAGAACACCGGCCTCATGCGCCTGTACGTCAACGGCACCCTGGCGGGCACTGGCCACCACAAGGCGTCCACCAGCCCGGCCCCGGTCGGCCCCTTCCAGTTGGGCCGCTTCAAGGACTCCGGCGCATACGTCGCCTCCCCGTTCAGCGGCGGCATGAGCAACCTCGCCGTCTACCCCTACGCCGCCCCCGTCACCGCCCCGCAGGCAGCCGGGCCGATCCATCTGACCCAGTCCGCAGCCCACTGCGTAGACAACGACTTCAACCGCCTGGTGGACGGAAACAAGATCCAGATCGCGGCGTGCAACGGGACCGCTGCCCAGCAGTTCCAGGTCGCCAACGACGGCACCGTCCGCAACCAGGGCATGTGCCTGAACGCATCCAACGGCGGTGTCGCCAACGGCACTCTCATCGAGCTCCGCACCTGTGACGGCAGCGCCGGCAGCCAGCAGTTCCTGCCCCGGGCCGACGGTGGCATCTACCACCCCGCCTCAGGTCGCTGCCTCGACCTCGGCAGCTTCAACACCACACCCGGGACCCAGCTCGGGCTCTGGGACTGCAATCCCAGTCCGGCTCAGCGCTGGACCGTTCCCCTTCTCGGTACGGCGCCCCTTCCCGTTCCCACTCCGTAACCATCCACCGCACCACACAAAGGCCGTCTTCCCGCCCGGGGAGGCGGCCTCCGCCGTTTCTTCCCCCTGCCCTAGCCCCCCGCGCGCCCCCGCGGCGCGGAACGGCCTCTGGGTCACCTGAAGCGGTGAACTGCCCCTTATCCCCCGGCGGCCCGGGGTAGGGCACTGCTGATCTCGTGCGGGGTGCCGGAACGACGACGGGCCCCGCATCCCTGGACGAAAGGCCGGCCCTGCCGTGACGCAGCCGTTTCAACTGCCGGAGTTCTACGTGCCTTATCCGGCGCGACTGAACCCCCATTACGAGGACGCGAGGGTCCACACCAAGCGATGGGCGCGCGACCTCGGAATGCTGGAAGGTTCCGGCGTCTGGGAGGAGAGCGACCTCGACTCCCACGATTACGCGCTGCTCTGCTCGTACACCCACCCCGACTGCGACAGTGAGGCGCTGTCGCTCATCACCGACTGGTACGTGTGGGTGTTCTTCTTCGACGACCACTTCCTGGAGATGTACAAGCGCTCGCAGGACCGCGACGGCGCCAAGGAGTACCTCGACCGGCTCGCCGCCTTCATGCCGATGGACCTGGCCGACGGCTTCCCCGAGCCCACCAATCCCGTCGAGGCGGGCCTCGCGGACCTGTGGGAGCGGACCGTCCCCGCGATGTCCGCGGACTGGCGGGAACGGTTCTCCTTGTCCACGAAGAACCTGCTCAACGAATCGATGTGGGAGCTCGCCAACATCAACATCGGGCGCGTGGCGAACCCGCTCGAATACATCGAGATGCGCCGCAAGGTGGGCGGCGCCCCCTGGTCGGCCGGCCTGATCGAGTACGTCTCCGCCGAGGTGCCCGCCCGCGTGGCCCACTCCCGGGCGCTCGGCGTCCTGCGCGACGCGTTCTCCGATGCCGTGCACATCAGGAACGACATCTTCTCCTACGAACGCGAGGTCGCCGACGAAGGCGAACTCTCCAACGCCGTCCTGGTGTTGGAGACCTTCCTCGGCTGCACCACCCAGGAGGCCGCCGACGCCTCCAACGACCTGCTCACCTCGCGGCTCCAGCAGTTCGAGCAGACCGCGCTCGTAGAGCTCCCCCAGCTCTTCGCCGACCACGCCATGGACCCGGCGGAGATCGCCGCCGTCCTCGCCTACGCCAAGGGCCTGCAGGACTGGCAGTCCGGCGGCCACGAGTGGCACATGGTCTCCAGCCGCTACATGAACAAGGAGGCCCAGGCCACCGCCCCGCTCACCCTGCCCTTCCTGCCGTCCGGCCTCGGCACCACCGCGCTCGACCTGCGGTCCGTCTTCACGCAGCGCTCGATGGAGATGCGCCGCCGCTCCTTCACCCACGTGCCCTTCGAGTACACCGGCCCCTCCGTCATCCCCGACATCTACATGCCGCACCAGCTCACTCTCAGCCCCCATCTGGCGCACGCCCGCGAGGAGTCGGTGGCCTGGGCCCGGCGCATGGGCCTGCTGGACCCGCAGCCCGGCGACCCCGGTTCGGCGATCTGGACCGAGGAGAGGCTGCGCGGCTTCGACTTCGCGGTCTGCTCGGCGGGCATCGATCCGGACGCCACGCCGGAGGCGCTCGCCCTCAACGCGAGCTGGCTGACCTGGGGTACGTACGGTGACGACTACTACCCCGTGGTCTTCGCGCAGGCCAAGAACCTGCCGGCCGCCAAGGCGACCACCGCGCGCCTGATCGCGATGATCCCCGTCGACCACGCGGAGCAGGCCGAGCCGGTGACCGCGATGGAGCGCTCCCTCGGCGATCTGTGGGTCCGCACCAGCGCCCCCATGACCACCGTGCAGCGCACCGAGTTCCGGGCGACGCTGGTGGACATGCTGGAGAGCTGGCTGTGGGAGGTGGACAACCAGATCCAGAACCGCATCCCGGACCCGGTCGACTACGCCGAGATGCGCCGCCGCACCTTCGGCAGCTACCTCACGATGTACCTGTGCCGGCTCCAGCACCAGGGCCGCGGCATCCCGGAGGAGATCTACGCCTCGGGGACCATCCGCTCGCTGGAGAACGCCGTCGCCGACGCCGCCTGCATGATCAACGACATCTACTCCTACCAGAAGGAGGTGGAGGTCGAGGGCGAGGTCCACAACTACATCCTCGTGACCCGCAACTTCTTCGACATCGGCTACCGGGAGGCCCTGAGCATCTGCCACGCGCTGATGACCCAGCGCACCGAGGAGTTCGAGCACATCGTGGCCACCCAGCTGCCGCTGCTCTACGACGACTGGAAGCTGAGCGCCGAGGCGCGGACCGCGCTGGACGCGTACGTGGACGAGCTCAAGGACTGGCACGCCGGGATCCTCAACTGGCACCAGAAGATCCGCCGTTACCGTGCCGAGGACCTGCACCGCATCCCCGGCGCCCTGTCGACCGGCGTCTGGGACTCCGGCTTCGGCATGTCGGCGGCCCGGATCTCCCTGCCGGCGTAGGGGTCGCGGGGGCCCCCGGTGTCAGAACTCGTCGGCGGTGTGCGGCAGTACGGGAGTACGCAGGGCCACGTCCAGCGCCGCCGCCGCGCCGGGCGCGTGCTCCCGCACCAGCCCGGCCGCGACGAGGTCGCCGACCCGGGTCCCGCCCAGGTAGCACGCGGCCAGCTCGCGTACGTCCAGGGCCAGGTCGGCGGCGGCGTCCGCGTGCTCGTACGTCGCCCCGTCCGGCCCCGCCCTGAGCCGGAACCGCCCGGCGTTGGCGGGCAACCGTACGTCGTGCACCTCCAGCACCACGTCCACCGGCGCGGCCCAGGACCGCGCGGTCAGCGCCGCGCCCACGTCGACCAGGCGCAGCCAGAGCGCCGGGTACTGGGCGGTGACGCGCACCTGGTCCCGGTCGGCGGCGAAGTGCAGCAGCGGGTCGTCGACCGGGCGGCCCCACGCGCGGACCTTGTGGGTGAGGTCGAGGGCGGCCAGGCACTCCCACAGGGCGGCGGCCACCGCCGGGGTGTCGGCCTCCAGCTCGTCGACGCGGACCAGGCCGCCGTGTGCGCGGGCGGACCCGCCCTCGCTCTCCGGCTTGGTGCGGTAGAGCACGTATCCGGCGATCGGCTCGTCCGGGTCGCCCAGGGTGATGATCCGCGGCGGGCTCAGCTCCTCGTCCTCCTCGTCCTGTTCGGCCAGCCACTCCTCGCGCCAGCGCTCCGCGCTGCGGGTGGGGCGGCCGGCCCGGACCGTGCGGGCGGCCTCGTGGAAGGGCCCGATCACGGCGGGGGCGTCGGCGGGGTCGACGAGCTGGAGCGGCCGCCGGTCCGGGTCGATGCGCAGGGCCAGCGGCCGGGTGGAGTCGATCTCGATGGTGACGCCGGTGGTCGCGCCGCCGAAACCGAAGCGCCCGTAGATGGCGGCCTCGGAGGCCCACAGGGCGGCGAGCGGGCTGCCGGCGGCCGTGGCGCGGCGCAGCATTTCGCTCATCAACCCGGTGAGCACGCCCCGGCGGCGGTGGGTGGGGGCGACGCAGACGAAGGTGAGCCCGGGGCAGCGGGGGTCCGCCCCGGGCACGGAGAGCCGGAAGTCGTGCGCGGCCATGAAGCCGACGAGGACGTCCCCGTCGTAGGCGCCGATCCGGTCGCACCGCACGAGCAGCGCGTGGTGTCGGTCGCGGCCCTCCTTCTCCGGCCGATCGTGGAAGACGAGGTACGCGAGCTCCAGAGCGCGGTCGATGTCGGCGTCGGGCACGTCACGGATGTCCACCATGATCACGAGACTAATCGGTCATAGCAGACCAGGTCACCTCGCACTTACCCGATGTGGTGATGTGCGGGCGGCGCGGGCGGTCACTGGGACGCCGGGCCGGTCCAGTCCGCGGGGACGTGGCCGAGCCGTACGCGCTGGGGATGGTCCCCCACCGGGACGGACACCCGCTTGGTGCCGGTGGCGAAGTCGATGGCCGTGACCTGGTCGGCGCCGCTCTCGGAGATCACGCAGCCCTTGCCGTCGCCGTCGACCGTGGCCCAGTACGGCTTGGCCGCGGGCACGAGGGGGCCTTCGGCGAGGGTGGCGCGGTCCACGATCGTCGCGTAGTCGTCCATGGTGCCCGCGACGCAGAGTTTCGCACCGTCGGGGCTCATGGACATGCCGTGGTGACGGGAGTCGTTGACCCACTTGGTGCGGTCGGTGCTGGTCGCCGGGTTCACGGGGAGGGTCTTGAGGCGGGTGATCCGGTCGGAGGCCACGTCGTACTCCAGGAAGCCGTTGAAGAAGGACACCTGGAAGTAGAGCTTCGACTCGTCGGGGCTGAAGGCGACGGGGCGCAGGGCGTCGGACAGGTCCTTGCGGCCGAAGGCGTCCAGCCGCTCCCGCATGTCGATCACCCGGACGGTGCGGAAGGTCTGCGTGTCGATCACGGTGAGCTTCCGGTCGCCCTTCGTCCAGTCCAGCCAGGGCGCGTCGAGGGCGGTGTTCACCTCGCCGATGGCGCTGTTCCACAGGTAGCGTCCGCCCCCGGTGAAGACGTTCTCGTGCGGCTTGTCGCCGGTGGCGAAGGAGCCGACCTGCTGCCCGGTGGCGATGTCCAGGACGTGCACGGTGTTCGCGGTGGAGGCCGAGACGGCGATGCGGGTCCCGTCCGGGGAGACCGCCATGTGGTCGGCCCGGTAACCGGCTACGGGGAAGCGCCAGTTGATGCGGCCCGAGGCGACGTCGATGGACACCACGTCGGCGAAGCTGGGGCGGGAGGCGACGACGGCGGAGCCGTCCGGGGTGGTGTACATGTCGTCCACGAACTGGTCGTGGCCCTCGCCGGCGCTCTCCCGGATGCCGAGGAAGAAGCCGAGCTTGAGGGGGTTGAGGTAGATCTCGTGCAGCCGCTCGGCCTTATCGGGGATCATGTTGATCCGGCCGACCTTGGCGAGGTCGCCGGTGGAGGAGAGGACGTCGGCGGTCCCCTCCCAGTTGTTCCCGACGAAGAGCACCTCGCGCAGGCCGGCGCCGCTGGCAGCCGGGGCGGAGGGCGGGACGGAGGGCAGGGCGGCCGGGGCCGGGGTCGGCGTGAAGGCGGTGAGCAGAGTGGCCGCGGCCAGCGCGCCGAGGGTCCGCAGGGTACGTATCATCCGCTCAACTCCGGTGGGGGGAAGGGAAGGAGAGGGCGCCTCCTGTTACCGGCCGGTAAAAATAGACGGAACGCCAGAAGGGCACAACCCCTAGGGGTCGTGCCCTTTTCTCACGTTCGGCGGTCAGCTCTTCAAGCGACGGACCCGATGCGGTCGATCACGGTGTTCGCGGCGTCGGGATGGATCGGGATGCGCGCCCCGGTGAGGGCGGCGCCGGTGCCGCCGCGGCGGTTCGCGACGATCTCCGCGGCGATGGACAGCGCGGTCTCCTCCGGCGAGCGGGCGCCGAGGTCCAGACCGATCGGGGAGCGCAGCCGGGCCAGTTCGAGCTCGGTGACGCCGACCTCGCGGAGCCGCTTGTTGCGGTCCTCGTGGGTGCGGCGGGAGCCCATGGCGCCGACGTAGGCGACGGGAAGCCTGAGGGCCAGTTCGAGGAGCGGGACGTCGAACTTGGCGTCGTGGGTGAGTACGCATAGGACGGTCCGGCCGTCCACGTCGGTGCTCTCCAGGTAGCGGTGCGGCCAGTCGACGACGATCTCGTCCGCCTCGGGGAAGCGGGTCTTCGTCGCGAAGACGGGACGCGCGTCGCACACCGTCACCCGGTAGCCGAGGAACTTGCCGATCCGCACCAGGGCCGAGGCGAAGTCGATGGCCCCGAAGACGATCATGCGCGGGGGCGGGACGCTGGACTCGACCAGCACCTTGAGCGGCTCTCCGCAGAGCCGGCCGTCGGCGCCGATCTCCAGTACGCCGGTCTTCCCGGCGTCGAGCATGGCGCGGGCCTCTTCGGCGATGGTGCGGTCCAGCTCGGGGTGTCCGCCGAAGCCGCCCTCGTGGGCGCCTTCGGTACGGACGAGCACGGCGCGGCCCATGAGCTCGGCGGGGCCCTCGGCCATGCGGGCCACGGCGGCGGCCTCGCCGCGGGACGCGGCGGCCAGGGCGGCCGCGAACACCTCCCGCACCGGGGAGCCCACGGGCACCGGGGTGACGAGGATGTCGATGATCCCGCCGCAGGTCAGGCCCACGGCGAAGGCATCGTCGTCGCTGTACCCGAAGCGCTCCCGGACGGTTTCGCCGTCCTCGAGCGCCTGTCGGCACAGCTCGTAGACCGCACCCTCCACGCATCCACCGGAGACCGAGCCGATGGCCGTGCCCTCGCCGTCGACGGCGAGCGCGGCCCCGGGCTGGCGGGGCGCGCTGCCGCCGACCGCGACGACGGTGGCGACGGCGAAGTCACGTCCCTGCTCGACCCACCGGTTCAGCTCTTCGGCGATGTCCAGCATTGCGGCCTCCTCGGCGAGGTTCGATTTCCAGTATCGGATACGGAGAGGGTGCGGTGTCCGTACGGTTGCGCTGCGTGCGCGGCTGCCCCTGCCTGACCGGTCGGACCAGTCAGGCCGGCGGCCCAGTCAGGCCGGTCGGACCGGTCACGGCAGGGGGACCGGCCCGACCGGTCCGGGTCAGCTGACCCCGAGCCAGCCCTCGATCGGGTGCAGGGCGAAGAAGACCAGGAAGATCCCGGTCAGCGCCCACATGAAGGCACCGATCTCGCGGGCCTTGCCCTGCGCCACCTTGATGGCCACGTACGCGAGGACACCGGCGGCGACACCAGCGGTGATGGAGTACGTGAACGGCATGAGCACGACGGTCAGGAAGACCGGGATCGAGGTCGCGCTGTCGGCCCAGTCCACGTGGCGGGCGTTCTGCATCATCATCGCGCCGATGACGACCAGGGCCGCGGAGGCGACCTCACCCGGGACGATCTGGGTGATCGGGGTGAAGAAGAGGCAGGCGGCGAAGAACAGGCCGGTGACCACGGAGGCGAGGCCCGTGCGGGCGCCCTCGCCCACGCCGGTCGCGGACTCGACGAACACGGTCTGGCCGGAGCCACCCGCGATGCCACCGATGGCGCCACCGGCGCCGTCGATGAAGAGCGCCTTGGACAGGCCCGGCATGCGGCCCTTGTCGTCGGCGAGCTTGGCCTCGGTGCCGACGCCGATGATGGTGGCCATCGCGTCGAAGAACCCGGCGAGCACCAGGGTGAAGACGATCATGCCGACCGTCATGTAGCCGACGTCGCCCCAGCCGCCGAACGAGACGTCGCCGAAGAGGGAGAAGTCCGGCATCGAGATCGCGGAGCCGCTGAGCTCCGGCGGGCCGCTGCGCCAGGCCTTCGGGTCGATGTCCGCCACGGCGTTGAGGATCGCGGCCAGGATGGTTCCGCCGACGATGCCGATCAGGATCGCGCCGGGAACCTTGCGTGCCTGCAGCATGAAGATGGCGAGCAGGGTCACGCAGAAGATCAGTACGGGCCAGCCGGCGAGCTCACCGACGGCGCCGAGCTGGACCGGGGGACCGAATTCCGGGCCGCGGCCCACGAAGCCGGCCTTCACCAGGCCGATGAGGGCGACGAACAGGCCGATGCCCATGGTGATGGCGTGCTTGAGCGCGAGGGGGATCGCGTTCATGATCATCTCGCGGAGGCCGGTGACGACCAGGAGACAGATCACGACACCGTAGACCACACACATGCCCATGGCCTGCGGCCAGGTCATCTGGGGGGCCACCTGTGAGGCGAGCACGCCGGACACGGACAGGCCCGCGGCCAGTGCGAGGGGCACCTTGCCGACGAAGCCCATGAGGAGCGTCGTGACGGCCGCGGCGAACGCCGTGGCGGTGATGATCGCCGAAGCTTCCATCGACGTGCCGGCGACGTCCTTGCCCGAGAGGAGCAGGGGGTTGAGCAGGAGGATGTACGCCATGGCCATGAAGGTCGTGATACCGCCACGGACCTCGTTGCCGACGTTGGAGCCTCTGTGCGTTATGTGAAAGTACCGGTCGAGCCAAGAGCGCCCGGCGGGGGTGCGAGAGCCGTCGCCGGCCTCTTCCGCGGTGGTCTTGGGCTCCACAGACGATTGGGTCATGGTGCCTAACTCCCAAGGTTCAAAGGGGCACCCGCTTGGGGATTGGAGATTGCGGGATTTGGGATGGTGCGTTTGGCTGCACGACCCGGGGTGACGGCCCGAGGCGACGCGAAAGGTTCACTGCGTGTACTGCGGGTAGTGCGGGGGTGACCGCTGGTACTACGTGGGGGTTTCTTGCAGGGGTGCTGCGAGGTGAAGGGACCGCGAGCGGTGCGGTGCTTCGTATGTACTCCGGGCGGCGGGCGGTGAAGTGTGACGTTCCCGAGCCACGCCGCCCGGAGAGTCTGAGGGGGTCCGGGGGCCTCGCGGCCCCCGGCCCACGCCGTCCTAGAGGGTCCCGGTCAGGGCTTCCGGACGGATCGGCGTCTTGTTGAGCTCCAGACCGGTCGCCTGCCGGATCGCCGCGAGGACGGCCGGGGTCGACGAGAGGGTCGGGGCCTCACCCATACCGCGAAGGCCGTACGGCGCGTTCGGGTCGGCGAGCTCCAGGACGTCGACCGGGATGGTCGGGGTGTCCAGGATGGTCGGGATCAGGTAGTCCGTGAAGGAGGGGTTGCGCACCTTCGCGGTCTTCGGGTCCACGATGATCTCTTCCATGATCGCCACGCCGAGACCCTGGGTGGTACCACCCTGGATCTGGCCCACCACGGAAAGCATGTTGAGCGCCTTGCCGACGTCCTGCGCGGTCGCCAGCTCGACGACCTTGACGAGGCCGAGCTCGGTGTCCACCTCCACGACCGCGCGGTGCGCGGCGAAGGTGTACTGGACGTGGCCGTCGCCCTGGCCGGTCTTGAGGTCGAAGGGGACGGTCGGCCGGTGCCGGAACTCCAGCTCCAGGTCGATCGCGTCCTCGCCCTCCAGGATCTCGGCGACGTCCGCGAGGACCTCGCCGCCGTCGGTGACGACCTTGCCGCCTTCGAGCAGCAGCTCGGCGGTCGCCCACGCCGGGTGGTAGGACCCGTTCTTGCGGCGCCCGATCTCCAGGACGGCCTCGCGGACGGCCTCACAGGTGTTCTTCACGGCGCCACCGGTCATGTACGTCTGCCGCGAGGCGGACGTGGAACCGGCGGAGCCGACCTGCGTGTCGGCCGGGTGGATGGTCACCTGCGTGACACCCAGCTCCGTACGGGCGATCTGCGCGTGGACGGTGACACCGCCCTGGCCGACCTCCGCCATGGCCGTGTGGACCATCGCGACGGGCTCGCCGTTGATGACCTCCAGGCGTACGCGGGCGGTCGAGTAGTCGTCGAAGCCCTCGGAGAAGCCGACGTTCTTGATGCCGACCGCGTAGCCGACGCCGCGGACGACGCCCTCGCCGTGGGTGGTGTTGGACAGACCGCCGGGCAGCGCGCGGACGTCCGCGCCCTCGCCGGCGCTCTCCCACTGGCGCTCCGGCGGCAGCGGGCGGGCCTTGACCCGGCGCAGCAGCTCGGCGACCGGGGCCGGGGAGTCCACGACCTGGCCGGTGGGCATGATCGTGCCCATCTCCATGGCGTTGAGCTGGCGGAACTCGACCGGGTCCATGCCCAGCTTCGCCGCGAGCTTGTCCATCTGGGCCTCGTAGGCGAAGCAGGCCTGGACGGCGCCGAAGCCGCGCATGGCGCCGCAGGGCGGGTTGTTCGTGTAGAGCGCGATCGCCTCGATGTCCACGTCCTCCAGGACGTACGGACCGACCGAGAGGGAGGAGGCGTTGCCGACGACCGCCGGGGAGGCCGACGCGTAGGCGCCGCCGTCCAGGACGATCCTGCACTTCATGTGCGTGAGCTTGCCGTCCTTGGTGGCGCCGTGCTCGTAGTAGAGCTTCGCCGGGTGACGGTGCACGTGGCCGAAGAAGGACTCGAACCGGTTGTAGACGATCTTGACCGGCTTGTTCGTGGCCAGGGCCAGCAGGCACGCGTGGATCTGCATCGAGATGTCCTCGCGGCCGCCGAAGGCACCGCCGACGCCGGAGAGCGTCATGCGCACCTTCTCCTCGGGGAGACCGAGGACGGGGGCGATCTGCTTGAGGTCCGAGTGCAGCCACTGGGTGGCGACGTACAGGTCGACGCCGCCGTCCTCGGACGGCACGGCCAGGCCGGACTCCGGGCCGAGGAAGGCCTGGTCCTGCATGCCGAAGGTGTACTCGCCCTCGACGATGACGTCGGCGCGCTTGCGGGCCTCCTCCACGTTGCCGCGGACGATCGGCTGGCGGTGCACGATGTTCGGGTGCGGGACGTGACCGGAGTGGTGGTCGTCGCGGCCCTCGTGGATCAGCGGCGCGTCGGGGGCGAGGGCGGAGGCCTCGTCGGTGACGAGCGGCAGCTCGCGGTAGTCGATCTTGATCTTGGCGGCCGCGCGGCGGGCGGTCTCCGGGTGGTCGGCGGCCACGAGGGCGACCGGCTCGCCGTGGTGGCGTACGCGGCCGTTGGCGAGGACGGGGGTGTCCTGGATCTCCAGGCCGTAGTTCTTCATCTCGGCCGGCAGGTCGTCGTACGTCAGCACCGAGTACACGCCCGGCATGGCGAGCGCCTCGGAGATGTCGATGGAGACGATCTCGGCGTGGGCGACGGTGCTGCGCAGGGTCTGGCCCCACAGCATGTCCTCGTGCCACATGTCCGAGGAGTACGCGAACTCGCCGGTGACCTTGAGGGTGCCGTCCGGGCGGAGCGTGGACTCGCCGATGCCGCCCTTGTTGTGCTTCTGGCTGACGTTCGTCGGCGCACCGGCGGGCGCCGTGCGGGTGTTCTGGGCCATGGTCAGACCGCCTCTCCCTGACGGGCGGCCGCCAGGCGGACCGCGTCGAGGATCTTCTCGTAGCCCGTGCAGCGGCAGAGGTTGCCGGACAGGGCCTCACGGATGTCCTGGTCGGACGGGGAGGAGTTCTCCTCCAGCAGCGCGTCGGCCTGGACCAGGAGGCCCGGGGTGCAGAAACCGCACTGGACGGCGCCGGCGTCGATGAACGCCTGCTGGATGGTGGAGAGCTCCACGCCCTCGCCGGTCTGGGAGTCGGCGCCCTTCGCGGACCACTGCTTGGCCGCGTCCAGGGAGACGCCCTTGCTGCCGCAGCCGCCGCCGGTGCCGCAGGCACCGCCGTGGCCGTGCTCGTCCCGCTGCTTGGCGAACTCCGCCAGTCCCTCGACGGTCACGACGTCGCGGCCCTCGACCTGGCCGGCGGCGACGAGACAGGAGCAGACCGGCACGCCGTCGAGACGGACGGTGCAGGAACCGCACTCACCCTGCTCGCACGCGTTCTTCGAACCCGGCAGGCCCAGGCGCTCGCGCAGGACGTACAGGAGGGACTCGCCCTCCCAGACGTCGTCGGCTTCCTGCTGACGGCCGTTGACAGTGAAATTGACGCGCATGATTACGCAGCCCCTTCAAGCGAGCGGCCGTTGCCGGTACCGCGGTACTGCTCCCAGGTCCAGACGAGCTGGCGGCGAGCCATGATGCCAACCGCGTGACGGCGGTACTTCGCCGTGCCGCGGACGTCGTCGATCGGGTTGGCCGCGCCGGAGGCGAGGTCACCGAACTGCTTGGCGATCGACGGGGTGATGACCTTGCCGGACTCCCAGAAGCCGCCCTCTTCGAGCGCGGCGTTCAGGAACTCCTCGGCGGCCTTCGCTCGGATCGGGGTCGGCGCGGCCGAACCGATGCCGGTGCGAACCGTGCGGGTCTCGGGGTGGAGTGCCAGGCCGAAGGCGCAGACGGCGATGACCATCGCGTTGCGGGAGCCGACCTTGGAGTACTGCTGGGGGCCGTCCGCCTTCTTGATGTGGACGGTCTTGATGAGCTCGTCGGCGGCGAGCGCGTTGCGCTTGACACCGGTGTAGAACTCGTCGATCGGGATCAGTCGAGAGCCGCGTACGGACTCCACCTCGACCTCGGCGCCCGCCGCGAGCAGCGCGGGGTGGGAGTCACCGGCCGGCGAGGCGCAACCGAGGTTGCCGCCGACTCCGCCGCGGTTACGGATCTGCGGGGACGCGACCGTGTGCGAGGCGAGCGCGAGACCCGGAAGCTCCGTCCGGAGGTTCTCCATGATCTGCGTGTACGGGACGGAGGCGCCCAGACGGACCACGTCCTCGCCGACCTCCCACTCCCGCAGCAGACCGATGCGGTTCAGGTCCAGAAGGTATTCCGGCCGCCGGTGGTCGAAGTTGATCTCGACCATCACGTCGGTGCCACCCGCAATCGGCACAGCTGTGGGGAACTCGGCCTTAGCGGCGAGTGCCTCCTCCCAGCTGGCGGGGCGAAGGAAGTCCATGAGCGGCTCTCTTCTTCTTCATCGTGTCGTTCACTTCAAGCCAGGCGGCCTAGGGGCCCTCGACTGGTCGTTCACGTGCTGTTAACGCGGTGCGGACTCAGTACACAAGCCGCGCGTCCCCCGGGTGCAGTCACCGAAACCATGAAGGAGTTGGCTGACGGCCTCCCTCGTCTTGTAGATTCGTATGAAAGGCAGGATGCAACGACCTGCCCGATTTCCAACGGCAACAATCGAGACAGATCGGCGGCGACATCATGCGGCTGCGCGCACTGCTGGAAACCGAGGCGCTGGGGCTGCGGCTGCTCGGCGGCGAGGACGAGCTCGACCGGACGGTCCGCGGGGTCATGACGACCGACCTGCGCGATCCCAGCCGATACCTGACCGGGGGTGAACTCGTCCTCACCGGCCTGGCATGGAGACGAAATTCAGCCGATTCCGAGCCGTTCGTACGAATCCTCGCGAGCGCCGGTGTCGCGGGCCTCGCGGCGGGCGAGGCGGAGCTGGGGGACATCCCCGACGATCTCGTCTCGGCCTGTCTGCGCAACCGCCTGCCGCTGTTCGCCGTGAACGAGAACGTTGCATTCGCCACGATCACCGAGTACGTCGTGCGGCAGGTTTCGGGCGAGCGCGCCGGGGACCTCGCGGCCGTCGTGGACCGCCACCGCCGTCTGATGACCTCGGGTCCGGCCGGCGGCGGCCCCGACGTGGTGCTGGATCTGCTCACCACCGACCTCGACCTCCGGGCCTGGGTGCTGTCCCCCACCGGTCGGCAGATCGCCGGGGCGGGAGAGCCGCTGGCGCCGGGCGTGTGCGCGGCACTGGCGAGCGAGCACCTTGCGGCGGTCCGGACGGGCCGTAGGGGGCCGCACCGGATCTCCATTCAGGGTATTACCTACTCGCTCTTCCCGATCAGGGGACACGGGCGCGGCGCGGCCGGTCCGGCCGCCCGGGACGTCCGCGAGACCGTGCTGTCGGACTGGCTGCTGGCCGTGGAGGCGGACGCGGGCGACTGGCCCGCCGAGCGCCTTGACCTGCTCCAGGGCGTCACCCAGCTGATCGCCGTGGAGCGCGACCGGCGCGACGCCGCGCGTACGGTGCGCCGCCGCCTGGCACAGGAAGTCCTGGAACTGGTCCAGACGGGTGCACCGCCCGCCGAGATCGCCGCCCGCCTGCGCGTGGCGGCCCCGGTCCTGCTGCCCGGGCTTGGGGCCGCCCCGCACTGGCAGGTCGTGGTGGCCCGGGTCGACTGGGACAACGGGGACATCCCCGGCGGCCCGGTGGCCCAGTCCCTGCTGGAGGAGATCCTCGTCGACCCGTCGGTCTCGGGGCCGGAGCCCTCCGACCGGATCGCCGTGGCCCATGCGGGTGACGAGGCCATCGCCCTCGTACCGCTGCCCTCGCTCGCCGGGGACGCCGGGGAGGACAAGGGCCCGGACTCGGCCCTGCACGCCGACGAGCTGCTCGCGACCGTACGGGACCCCCTGGCGGCCGGTCTGGCCGACGACGGCCGGCTCACCCTGGGCGTCAGCGCGGCCGTGCACTCCGCCGAGGGGCTGCGCGGGGCGCTGGAGGAGGCCCGGCACGCCCGCCGGGTCGCCGCGGCCCGCCCGGGCCGGGTCTGCGCGGCGGGCCACCACGAGCTCGCCTCGCACGTGCTGCTGCTGCCGTTCGTCCCGGACGACGTCCGCCGCGCCTTCACCGCCCGCCTCCTCGATCCCCTGCGGGACTACGACCGGCGCCACCGCGCGGAGCTCATCCCGACACTGGAGGCCTTCCTCGACTGCGACGGTTCGTGGACCCGCTGCGCGACGCGGCTGCACCTGCACGTCAACACGCTGCGCTACCGGGTCGGACGCATCGAGCAGTTGACGGGGCGGGACCTGTCGCGGCTGGAGGACAAGCTCGACTTCTTCCTCGCACTGCGGATGAGCTGAGGAGATCCGCCCCGCGGCCGGACGGACCCGCCCGCGGGACGGCTGATGATCCGTCCGGACTTTGTGAAAGAGTTCACCCGACCCCTTGGCCGATGCCGTCGATCCGTGCTCTCATTTCGCCCCAGGGCTCAACGATGTGCTGCTTGGTTGCTTTGGGGAGGGCAATGTGGCGGATACCGCCATGTCGGGTGCCGGTGCGACCGGAGGGGACGACCCCCTCCAGCGGGCGATATGGCGGCTGCGCTCGCGCGGCTGTTGGACCGACGCGGCGGCCCTGCTGACGCCGCACCTGGACCATGCGGGGGCGGCCGTCCAGCGGACCGCGCTGCTGGTGGAGCGGTGCCTGTTCACGGGCCAGGGCTGGGCCGAGGCCGAGGACGCGCTGCGGACCGCCGAGGCGGTGGCGCAGGACGACGACGACCGGGGCGCGGCCGCCTGCGAACGGGGCCATCTGGCGTACGCCGCCACCGTACTGGGCGTACGCGACCGGGCCGACGAGGCCCGCTCCGCGCTGGGCCGGGCGGCGGCCCTGCTGTCGCCGGGGTCCCGGACCCGCCCGCTGCTCGACTTCCGCCGGGGCCTGGTCGCCGAGCACCTGGCGGACGCCCCGCAGTCGGCCCGTCCGGCGTACCACCGGGCCCACGCGGGGGCGGAGGCCCACGGGGACACCCTGCTGCTGTCGTTCACCTGGCGCCACCTGGCCGCGCTGGCCCTGCGGGACGGCGAGGTGGCCGAGGCCCGCAAGGGCTTCATGGAGTCGCTGCGCATCCGGGAGGACCTGGGCTTCCTGATCGGCACGGCCCCGGCCCTGGCCGCCCTGGCGGAGGCCGAACCGGAACCGGAAGCCGCCCGCCTGCGCGCGGAGGCCCGCCGCCTCTTCCACCTCCTGGGCGGCATCCCCACCTGGCTGGCGGACCAACTCCACCCGACCCCGTCATCCCCCGCGGCCTAACCCCCGGGCCCCGCCAATCCAGCCCCGCCGGCGTTTGAGGCGCGGGGCCCGGGGCGGAGCCCCGCTCTTCCAGCCTCGCCGGCGTTTGAGGCGCGGGGCCCGGGGCGGAGCCGCAGGGCGGGCCGGCGGGGCTCCGGCTCAGGTCGCCGATCCGGCGAAGTGCTCCCGCACGAGGGTCTCCACCGCCGACAGATCGCCGGCGATCAACGCCTCCAGCAGCGCCGAGTGCTCCGCCGCATCCGCGACGAGATCCGCCCGCCGAACCCGCGGAGCGCCCGGCAGGGGCCACTGCGAGCGCCGGTGGAGCTCCGCGGCCACCCGCACCAGCTGCGCGTTGCCCGCCAGCGCCAGCACCTCGCCGTGGAAGGCCCGGTCCGCCTCCGCGTAGCCCGGCAGGTCACCGGCCGCCGCGGCCGCCGCGGTGGCGGCCGCGGCCGGGCGCAGGGCCTCCCACGTGTCCGTCGGCACCGCCCGCGCGAGCCGCAGCATCACGGGCACCTCCAGCAGCGCCCGCACCTCCGCCAGCTCGGCCAGCTCGCCCGGGGTCCGCGACAGGACCCGGAAGCCGCGGTTCGGCATGCATTCCACGGCCCCCTCAAGGGCCAGCTGCTGCATCGCCTCGCGCACGGGCGTCGCCGAGACCCCGAAGCGCTCGCCCAGGGCCGGGCCCGAGTAGATCTCGCCGGGCGCCAGCTCACCGTCGACCAGCGCCGCGCGCAGGGCGTCGAGGACCTGCCCGCGCACCGAATGGCGCAACACCTTCCCCGTGGTCTTCTGCTCCGGAATCAACGGCACCGGTCCTCCTCCCAGGTCTCGACCGGTCCCGAGAATATGCGACTCGCCACCGAGCGATACGTTCCGACCACGGCGGGTAAGGTAAGGCTTACCTGTTAACGATCGTGTGATTCGGTGGTCCCCCATGACCGTCATGGCCGTCAACGCCTCCCAGCCCGCCCAGGCCGCCCCGGCCGCGCCACCCGCCCCGCCCGGCTCCCCCGTGGCGGAGGCGTACGCGCGCCTCGCCGAGGTCTACAGCGGACTGCGCGTCATCGAGCGCACCGCGCACGAGCCCGCCCCCCGCGGTGCGGGCTGGGTCGGCGCGGACGAGCTCGCGGCGGGCGGTCCGGCCCTCGACGCCTTCCTCGCCTGGGACGAGGCCCAGGTCCTGAAGGACTACGGCCACCAGGCCCGCCCCGATGTGATCGCGAGCTTCGGGCTGCACCGGTACGCGTGGCCCGCCTGCCTGCTGATCACCCTCCCCTGGTTCCTGCACCGGCGGGTCCCCCGGCTCCCCGTCGCCGACGTGGCCTTCCACCGGACCCTCGGCAGGATGGCCGTGCGCGTCACCTCCTTCGCCTGCCTGCCGGACGACCCCGCGGCCGCCCTCCGCGGGGCCCGGGTCCTGCCCGACGAGGAGGCGCTGCGCGGCGAGGTGCGGGCGGCGGTGGCCGAGCACCTGGCACCCGTGCTGGAAGGTTTCGCCCCGCGCATGCGGCGCGGCCGCCGCGCCCTGTGGGGCACGGCCACCGACGAGGTCGTCGAGAGCCTCTGGTACCTCGGCAACCTCCTCGGCGAGGAGCACCGGGCCACGGACGAACTGGAGGCGCTGCTGCCCGGCTCGACCGCCCCGTACACCGGGGGGGCGGGATTCCGTACGCTCACCGGCCCCGACGGCCGCGAGCTGCCCACCCGGGACCGCGCCAGCTGCTGCCTCTTCTACACGGTCCGGCCGCAGGACACCTGCGTCACCTGCCCCCGGACCTGCGACGCGGACCGCATCGCCCGGCTCGCGGCGGCCCCCGCCGCCTGAACCCACCCGCAGGGGTGGCCGCATTCGAACACAACTCGGCCCGTACGGGCGCCAGTTCGAGCTACAACACCCTATCCGGCGGGCCCCGCCCCCCGATGGCGTCCACTTGCCCCGAAACCCGCGTGCACGGCGCACCGGCTACGCCACTATGGCGCCCGGAAAGCCGCACGGCCGCAGACGCGAGGCAAGGGACATCCGCATGAGACTGACCGACATATCGCTGGACTGGCTGCTGCCCGGCAGCCTGCTGATCCTGGGCGTACTTGCGGCAGTTGCGGTATTGGCCCGGGGCAAGCGCGAGAGCGAGAAGGCCGCGGCCGACGACAGCTGGGAGCGCAGCGAGGAGCGGCGGCGGCGCAAGGAAGCCGTGTACGGGACCGCCTCGTACGTCCTGCTCTTCTGCTGCGCGGCGGTCGCCGCCGCGCTCTCCTTCCACGGGCTGGTCGGCTTCGGCCGCCAGAACCTCAACCTGTCCGGGGGCTGGGAGTACCTGGTCCCCTTCGGCCTCGACGGCGCCGCCATGTTCTGTTCGGTGCTCGCCGTGCGCGAGGCCAGCCACGGTGACGCGGCCCTCGGCTCGCGCATGCTGGTATGGCTGTTCGCGGGCGCGGCCGCCTGGTTCAACTGGGTGCACGCCCCGCGCGGCATGGGTCACGACGGGGCCCCGCAGTTCTTCGCGGGGATGTCGCTCTCGGCGGCCGTCCTCTTCGACCGCGCCCTCAAGCAGACCCGCCGGGCCGCGCTGCGCGAACAGGGCCTGATCCCGCGCCCGTTGCCACAGATCCGGATGGTCCGCTGGCTGCGCGCCCCCCGGGAGACCTTCGGCGCCTGGTCGCTCATGCTGCTGGAGGGGGTGCGCACCCTCGACGAGGCCGTGGACGAGGTGCGCGAGGACAAGAAGGAGCGGGAGCAGGACCGGCACCGCAGGCGCGATCAGAACCGGCTGGACCGGGCCCGCATCAAGGCGCTGGGCCGGCAGAACCGGGCGTTCGGCCGATCGCGCGGCCGTCAGGTCGAGCTCCCGGAACTGACGCAGGGAGCGGGCTCCGCGCCGGTCGGCGCGGAGCCGGCCATACCGGAACCGGAGCAACTGCCCTGGCGCCGCCGGCCCTCCCTGCAGGCCGTGAACCGTACCGAATCCACTGACGTCTCCGGCACCCGTACGGTGGACCTCACCGCCGAGGACGACACCCAGACCATTCCCCGGCTGGACTCGCTGGAGCGCAAACTGAAGGAAATGGAGCAGCAGTTCGGCTGATCCCCGACGAGCCGGAACGACCCCGTGGGGCCCGCCCGTTCAGGCGGGCCCCACGTCGTACGGCGACGCGTCGTACCCCGCGTCGCCGTACCCGTCGAGCTCGAACCACACCACCTTGCCGCTGCCCAGGGCGAGCGCGTCCACGCCCCAGTCGTCGGCGAGCGCCTGCACCAGGACCAGGCCCCGGCCGTGCGTACCGTCGTCGGCGGTCGGTACGTACGGCCGGGGCCTGCGTGCGGCGTAGTCCCGGACCTCCACCCGTAACCGGGTGGCGGCGAGGCTCGCGCTGACCTCCGCGCCCCGGTCGGTATGGACGAGGGCGTTGGTGACGAGCTCGGTGACCAGCAGCTCGGCCACCTCGGCCGCCTCGGCCCGGCAGCGGTGGCGCATCAGTTCCCGCAGGGCCCGGCGCACTTCGCCCACGGCCTTCAGGTCCGCCCGGCGCACGCTCCGCGTGATCCGCAGCGTGTCCACCGCCTCCCCGTCCTCGCCCGCGGACGGCTCGCGCGGCACCGGCCGCCCCCTCCTCCACGGCTTTCCGTTCTTCGCCCCCACCCGCACGGCGATGCCCTCCCCCGTAACCCTGACGATCGAGCTGGTCTACGGGATGCATGCCCCCCGAGCCGGTCCGCACTCCTGCGGGCTCAGGGGCGGGGCACGTTACGGAGGTTGGATCGAGCCATCTGGATCATCCGGCCCACTCCGCCGTCGAGCACGATCTTGCTGGCGGACAGTGCGAATCCGGTCACCATCTCGGCCTTGATCTTCGGTGGGATCGACAGGGCGTTGGGGTCCGTCACCACGTCCACCAGGGCCGGTCCCCGATGCCGGAAAGCGTCCTTCAAAGCGCCCGTGAGCTGCTTGGGCTTCTCCACGCGCACCCCGTACGCGCCCGCCGCGCGGGCGATCGCGGCGAAGTCGGGATTCTTGTTCGTGGTGCCGTAGGAGGGCAGGCCGGAAACCATCATCTCCAACTCGACCATTCCCAGCGATGAGTTGTTGAAGAGGACCACTTTGACGGGCAGGTCGTACTGCACCAGGGTGAGGAAATCTCCCATCAGCATCGAGAAACCGCCGTCGCCCGACATCGACACCACTTGACGGTTCCGGTCGGTGAACTGTGCCCCGATGGCCTGCGGGAGGGCGTTGGCCATGGAGCCGTGGCTGAAGGAGCCGATGATGCGCCGTTTGCCGTTCGGGGAAAGATAGCGCGCCGCCCACACGTTGCACATGCCCGTGTCGACGGTGAACACGGCGTCTTCGTCGGCCAGTTCGTCGAGGACGGCGGCCACGTACTCGGGGTGGATCGGCGTGTGCTTCTCGACCTTGCGCGTGTAGGCCTTCACCACCCCTTCCAGCGCGTCCGTGTGCTTCTTCAGCATCCGGTCCAGGAAGCGCCGGTCCGTCTTGGGCCGCACCCGCGTGTTCAGCACGCGCAGGGTCTCCCGTACGTCCCCCCAGACCGCGAGGTCCAGCTGGGAGCGCCGGCCCAGGTGTTCGGGGCGGATGTCCACCTGCACGATCTTCACGTCGTCGGGGAGGAAGGCGTTGTACGGGAAGTCCGTGCCGAGCAGGATCAGCAGGTCGCACTCGTGGGTGGCCTCGTAGGCCGCCCCGTAGCCGAGCAGCCCGCTCATGCCGACGTCGTACGGATTGTCGTACTGGATCCACTCCTTGCCGCGCAGGGCGTGCCCGACGGGCGCCTTGACCCGGCCGGCGAACTCCATGACCTCGGCGTGCGCCCCGGCCGTACCGCTGCCGCAGAAGAGGGTGACCTTGTCCGCCTCGTCGACGAGGCGGACGAGCTTCTCGAGCTCGCCTTCGCCGGGCCGCACGGAGGGGCGGGCGGTGACGAGCGCGTGCTCCACCGCCTTCTCCGGCGCGGGCAGGTCGGCGATGTCCCCGGGCAGCGCGACGACGCTCACCCCGCCGCGGCCGACGGCGTGCTGGACGGCGGTCTGCAGCAGCCGGGGCATCTGCCGGGGATTGGAGATCAGCTCGCTGTAGTGGCTGCACTCGCGGAAGAGCTGATCGGGGTGGGTCTCCTGGAAGTAGCCGAGGCCGATCTCGCTGGAGGGGATGTGCGAGGCGAGCGCGAGGACCGGCGCCATCGAGCGGTGGGCGTCGTACAGGCCGTTGATGAGGTGCAGGTTCCCGGGGCCGCAGGAGCCCGCGCAGGCGGCGAGGCGGCCGGTGATCTGGGCCTCCGCGCCGGCCGCGAAGGCGGCCGTCTCCTCGTGCCGGACCTGGATCCAGTCGATGCCGTCCGTCCGGCGGATCGCGTCCACCACCGGATTGAGGCTGTCCCCCACGACTCCGTACATCCGTCGCACGCCCGCGCGCACGAGGATGTCGACGAACTGCTCCGCGATGTTCTGCTTGGCCATGTCTCCCATCCAGCCACGTGTACGCCGGTTACGCCTCCCAGACCGCGGCGGCCGTGCGGTCGTCCGCGTACCCCTTGAGGCGCAACTGGGTGTCCGCGAGGAAGGCCGCCAGGCCGGGCGGCTGCGCTTCGGCCCAGCGCGCGGCGAGCTCCGCCGGAAGGGCGGCCTCCTCCCGCATGGGCTCCGCGAGGCCCCCGGAGCACAGGAGCAGGGTGTCCCCCGGACGGGCCACGGAGGCACGGAAGCGGAAGCCGCCCTCGGTGTCCTCGTCCGGCGCCGGGCTCGCGGCCGGGGCGGCCGGCCCGGGGAGCTCCAGGTCCTGCCATTGGCCCGACCGGAGCCGGAACAGCCCGCCCGCGCCGGCGCCGAAGCACACCCGGGTGCGGCACTGCGGGTCCACCGGGAGCAGCAGGCCGCGCAGGCCCGCGGTGTACGCCGCCTCCGCGAGCCCGAGCTCGGCGGCGCGGGTCCGCAGCCGCCCGTAGCCCCGGTCGGTGAGCCGCTGGAGACCCGAGCGCAGCGCGTCGCGGCGCCCGGTCCGGATGTCCTCGGCCAGCCGGCCCTGGCTCCGCCCCACGGCCGCCGCGACCATGCGGCACAGCTCGGCGGCGGCCTCGGCGGCGCCGGGCGCGGCCCGGTCCCCGCCGGCGAGGGCCACCAGGACCAGGGCGTCGTCGCCGCTGCCGAAGCGCGCGGTGAGTAGGAAGTCCCGGCGGGACTCGCCGCGGAAGCGGGCGGAGTCCCCGCGCACGGAGGCGGCGCGCAGGGTGTAGGTGCCGTAGCGGGCCCCCTCCAGCGCCGTATCGGGGACCAGCGCGTCCAGGGCGGCCGGATCGGCCGTCGGCAGCGCGCCCGGCTCGGCGGCGTACGTGGGGGCGCGGTCGCCGAGGTGACGCACCTCGGGCCGTCGCTCCGCCGCCGGGGGCCGCGGGGCACCGGGCTGCGGTACGGGGCCGGGCCCGGGCACCTCCTCGGCCGGCGCGTCCCCGCGCGGCGCCTGCCGGCTGCGGGCCGGCAGCCCGGACGGCTGCGCGGGCGGTTGCACGGGGGTCGGCGGCGGCGCGGGGGGTACGTCCACGTCCCCGAGCGCGTACCCGGTGGCTCCCCCGGCCCTCGGATCCCGGGGCGCGGCGTTCCCCTCCGGGGGGTGCGGGGGATGCGGCGGCTCCGTGTCCTCCAGGGGTTCGGGGGCGCTGCGCGGGCCCGGCACCAGTCCGCGCAGCGGCCCCGGCGGGGGCGGGGGGCCGGGCGCAGGCGGGTACGTCGGCGGTGCGGGCGCGGGCTCCGCCGAGGCGGCGTACTCCCCCGGCAGGGCCGGGTAGGCAGGCAGACCACCCCCCGGCGCGGGCGGGTCCGCGGGCGGCGCCGGAGGCTCGGGCGGGGACGGCTCCGGGGCCCGGCGCGGTGCGGGCGGTGCGGGCGGCGCCTGACGCGGCTCCTCCCGGGACTGCCGCGGCTCGTCCGGCGCCTGGCACGGCTCCTCCCGGGACTGGCGGGGCTCCTCCGGGGCCCGGCGCGGTGCGGGCGGGGTCTGGCGCGGCGGTGGGGGCTGAGGTGGTTCGGGCGCAGGGGGCGTGTCCTCCGTCAGGCCCGCCGCCGAGCGGAACCGGTGGTCCAGGGTGTCCCCCGGGTCCGGCTCCGGCCCCGCGTCCGGAACCTCGTACAGCTTCTGCCACCAGTCGTCCGCGCCCCGCTGACTCATGCCCTCATTCTCGGCCCGCCGTGCGGACGGAAAACGCGGAATGCGCGAAAAGGGTCCACCGGACCGGCCGCCCCGCCGACCGGCTCCCCCGCGACCCGAACGGACCGGCCGGACGTCGCACGCCCGCGCGACCGCGAGGGCAGGACCTTTACAGGGAGCCGGGGGATACGGCGATGATGTCCGCGGCGGGTTCGCGCCGTGGCCGCTTTCCGCCAGGCGCTGTGTCGAGAGGTGGGGTGGGCGGGTTGCTGGGTGCGATAGGCCTGGACGAGGGCCAGGAGTCGGCCTACCGCGTCCTGGTGGCGCTGGGGGCGGCGGACGTACCCGACCTCGCGCACCGGCTGAACCTGCCGGTGCCGCAGACCGAACGGGCGGTACGCCACCTGGAGCGCCACGGACTGGCGGCTCAGTCCTCGGCCCGCCCGGGCCGCTGGGTGGCGGCCCCGCCGGGGGTCGCCCTGGAGGCCCTGCTCACGCGGCAGCGGCACGAGCTGGAGCAGGCCGAGCGGGCCGCGGCGCTGCTGGCGCAGGAGTACCGGGCGCGGGCGGCGGAGCCGCAGGTGCACGACCTCGTCGAGGTGGTACAGGGCGCGAGCGCGGTGGCGCACCGCTTCCACCAGGTGCGGCTCGGCGCGCAGAAGGAAGTGTGCGTGCTGGTCAGCGGCCGGCAGCAGGGGGCGACCGGCACGGACGACGAGGCCGGGGAACGGGCCCGCGTACGCGGTGTCGCCCACCGGGTGGTGATCGAGCGCGAGGCACTGACCCTGCCGGGCGGGATCCGCGAGGCGTCCTCGGCGCTGGCCCGGGGCGAGCAGGTCCGGGTGACGGGGCAGGTCCCCACGCGGCTGGTGATCGCGGACCGCACCCTCGCGATGGTCCCGCTGACGGCGGGCGGCCCGGAGCCGGCGGCGCTGGTGGTGCACACGTCCGGACTGCTGGAATCCCTGACCGGCTTGTTCGAGGCGGAGTGGCGGGAGTCCCTGCCGCTGCGGCTGGGCGCGGCCGGCACGGCGGAGGAGTCGGAGGGCTGCCCGGACGCCACGGACCTGGAGATCCTGTCCCTGCTCCTGGCGGGCATGACGGACGCGAGCGTGGCGAAGCACCTGGAGCTGGGCCTGCGTACGGTGCAGCGGCGGGTCAAGGGTCTGATGGAACGGTCCGGGGTCACCACCCGGCTCCAGCTCGGCTGGCACGCGTACGAACGGGGCTGGGTGGCCCGGTAGCCCCCGGTCGGTCACGCTGAGCAGATGGATCTGCCGCAGCTGCTCCTGGTGGGGGTGGTGCTGCTGCTCGGGGTGCTGGGGGTGCTGGTTCCCGGCGTGCCGGGGACCTGGCTGGTGTGGGCGGGGCTGATGTGGTGGGCCCTGCACCAGCGGTCGGCGCTGGCGTGGTCCCTGCTGGTCGCGGCGACGGCCCTGCTTTTGGTCGTCCAGGTGGTGAAGTGGCAGCTTCCGCCCCGGCGGCTGCGGGGACTGGGCATCACGCCCCGGATGGCGGTGTTCGCGGGCGCCGGAGCGGTACTGGGCTTCGTCCTGATCCCCGTCCTGGGGGCGGTCCCTGGCTTCGTGGGCGGGGTCTACCTCTGCGAACGGCTCCGCCTCGGCACGCACGGCGAGGCCCGGGCGTCGGTGCGCAGGGTGATGCGGGCGGTCGGGACGAGCGTGCTGGTGGAGCTCTTCGCGTGCCTGCTGGTCGTGGGCGCGTGGGTGGGCGCGGTGGCGGCGGGGGCCTAGGCCCTGTCGTCAAAGTCCCGCCTGGCCCGCGCCACTTTGACGACAGGACCTAAGTGTGTCGTCAGACACCCCCGGGACCGGCCCCGCCGGCGGGCGGGGCCGGGGGCGGCGCGCCCTGGTAGTGGCGGCGCGCCGCGCGGGGTGGCGTCAGGCCCTGCCGCCCCGCTTCGCGGCGTAGTTGGACCGGCCCACCGCCGACTTCATCCGCCAGTCACGGCGGATCTCCGCCCGCAGCCGCGCGTCCGTCTTCGCCACGATTCGCTGGTTCTCCCGCAGGAGCTTGCGGTAGCTCTCCAGCCTGCGTTCCGGGAGCTCGCCCGAGTCCACGGCGGCCAGCACCGCGCACCCCGGCTCCGCCTCGTGCGCGCAGTCGTGGAAGCGGCACCGCGCCGCGTACTCCTCGATCTCCGAGAAGACCTGACCGACTCCGGCCTGCGCGTCCCAGAGGCCCACGCCCCGCAGTCCGGGCGTGTCGATCAGGACGCCGCCGGCCGGCAGGGCGAGCAGGTTGCGCGTCGTCGTCGTGTGGCGGCCCTTGCCGTCGACCGCGCGGGCCTCCTGGACCTCCATGACCTCGGCGCCGAGCAGCGCGTTGGCCAGGGTGGACTTGCCGGCGCCTGAGATGCCCAGCAGCACGCTGGTGCCGTCGCCCACGACGGCGGCGAGGACGTCGGTGCCCTCCCCGGTGACGGAGGAGACGGTGAGCACCTGGACGCCCGGCGCGGTGGTCTCGACGTCCTGGACGAGGTGCCCGAGCGTGACCGGGTCCGGGACCAGGTCCGCCTTGGTGAGGACGACCAGCGGCTGCGCCCCCGACTCCCAGGCCAGCGCCAGGAAGCGCTCGATGCGCCCCAGGTCGAGCTCGACGGCGAGGGAGACGGCGATGATCGCGTGGTCGACGTTGGCGGCGAGGATCTGCCCCTCGGACCGCTGGGAGGAGGTGGACCGTACGAAGGCGGTCCGGCGCGGCAGGTACGCCTTCACGTAGCGGGGGTTGCCCGCCGCCTCCACCGCTGCCCAGTCACCCGTGCAGATGACCCGGAGCGGGTCGTGCGGGGTGACGAAGGCGGTGTCGGCGCGGACGAGGCCGTCCGCGGTCATGACGTCGCACTGGCCGCGGTCGACGCGGACGACCCGGCCGGGCAGGAGGCCCTGTTCGGCGTACGGGGTGAACTCGGCCTCCCACGCTTCGTCCCAGCCGTACGGCGTGAGGGCGTGCGAGAGCGGAGCCTGCGGGAAAGAAGAGAAAGACAAGGGGAACCCTTCACAGGGTGGCCCCGGCAGCGCGCGCTCGCTCGGCGTGGCGCGCGAAGTGGTGTGAGGTCAGCCGGAGACCACGGAAGTGACATTGATGGTCTTCTGAGTGCGGGCAGCGCCCTGCGCGACAGTCATCAACTGGCTCACCTCCGGATCATGCACGTGCTGACGGTTCCCCACCGGTCGGCGGGAGCGGACCCACCGTAACAAGTCCCCCCAGGCGCGCGCTACTTCTTTATCCGTCCCGGGGCGGATCGCTGAAGTGGTCCAGGAGCCTTTGCTGGAGGCTCTGCAGGACCAGGGACGTCTGCTTGAGCATCGCGAGGCGGAACGACGCCGTGGGGGCGTACTCCTCGACCTCACCCACGGCCGCCGCGATCACGTACCCGTTCAGGGCGTCCATGCTCGTCACCTCGTCGAACCCGTGCCCCGTGGGCAGCAGGGAGCGGTCCAGGGGAGTCCCGTCACTGGTCGTCACATTCGTGACCACCGAGGGCTGCCAGTCCTTGGCGTTGGTGAGCGAGTGGTGCGTGTCGAACCGTACGGTGACCGTTTCCCCTTCGCCGACGGCCACGCTGTACCGGCCCTCTTCGTCAGTGAACACGTGATCGATCTCCTTCAGATCGCCGTCGTAGACACTGACCTTGATCATGAAAATCGGACTCTTGTCCGTGACTGATCGCACTTGGCCGAACACCGGAGTCTCCTCCCGGTCGGACTACCGCCGGACGCTCCCCCGCATCCAGTCTGTGTGCGCCCTACGGCTGCCGCCAGTCCGGCCCCGCGCCCGCCCCGGGCCCGGCCGGGTACGAGGCCTCCGCGCGGCCCGAGGCCGCCCGCAGGTTCAGGCCGCGGGGCGAGCCCGCGTCGCGCAGCGCGTCCGGGACCTCGCAGCGGCCGCTGCCCGCCTCGCAGTGGACCCGGAAGCGGGTGGCGGCGGGCACGGTGACGGTGAGGTTGCCGGATCCGACCTGGCCGGTGACCTGGTCGGGCGGGGTGGTGAAGGCCGCGTGGGCCCGGCCGGAGCCGACCCGGAGGTCCACCTGGGGCGAGGCGAGGTCCGTGGCCCGCAGGCGGCCCGAGGCGACCTCGGCGCGCAGGGCGCCGCGCAGGCCGGTCGCCTCGATCCGGCCGGAGTCGACCTGCGCGTCCACGGGGCCGGCCAGTCCGCTGAGGGAGACCAGCCCGGACCCGGCCGTCACCTTCACGGGGAGGCCCACGGGCACGCTCACTCCCAGCTCGACCGAGCAGCCGCCCCCGCCGGTCAGCCAGAAGCCCCCGCCGGGGCAGTGCGGGGTCAGCCGCAGGGTGTCGCCCAGCCAGCTCTCCTCGATGACGGGCGCCCTGAGCGACCAGCTGACGACGGCGCGGTAGCCGACCTCGTGGTCCGCGCGGGGGCTGACGGTGACGTTCGCGTCGCCGCCCACGATCTCCAGCGCGCTGACGGGGCGGCCGTCGCTGCCGCCGGTCAGGGTGCTGCTGCGGCTGGTCCCGTACGACCACGCCTGCCAGGCGACCGGCGTCACGACGAGGACCGCGCCGAGCACCGCGGCGACGATCCAGGCGCGGCGGTGCGTGCGGCGCGGCGGCGAACCGGTCCCGTCGGCGGGCTCCCGGGCGCCGAGCGCGGTCACGGCGTGCCGTCCAGGAAGCGGAGCACCGCGAGGACCCTGCGGTGGTCGCCGTCGGCGGGGGGCAGGTCCAGCTTGGCGAAGATGCTGTTGATGTGCTTGGCCACGGCGCTCTCGCTGACCACGAGCCGGGCGGCGATGCCGGCGTTGGAGCGGCCCTCCGCCATCAGGGCCAGCACCTCCCGCTCGCGCGGGGTCAGACGCTCCAGCGGATCCGGTCCCCCGCCGCGGCGCAGCAGGAGCTGGGCGACGACCTGCGGGTCGAGCGCGGTGCCGCCGGAGGCGACGCGCCGCAGGGCGTCGATGAACTCCTCGACGTCCGCCACCCTTTGCTTGAGCAGGTAGCCGATGCCGGCGCCGCTGCGGGTGGCCAGCAGGTCGGCGGCGTAGCGCTCCTCCACGTACTGGGACAGCAGCAGGACCGCCGTGCCGGGGCACTGTTGACGGATCATCAGGGCGGCGCGGACGCCTTCGTCGGTGAAACCGGGCGGCATCCGTACGTCGACGAGCGCGAGGTCGGGGCGGTGCTCCTCGACGGCCGCGAGCAGACCCTCGGCGTCGCCGGTCTCGGCGGCCACCTCGAATCCGGCCATGTCGAGGACTTTGACCAGTCCTATGCGCAGCAGGACGGAGTCCTCGGCGATCACAGCCCGCACGGCAGCTCCACGGTGATGACGGTCGGGCCCCCGAGGGGGCTGCTGATCAGGATGGTTCCGTCGACCGACCTTACGCGTTTGCGCAGGCCGACCAGTCCGGTGCCGCGCGCCGGGTCCGCTCCCCCGACGCCGTCGTCGGTGACGGTCAGGCGCAACCGGTCGCCCGGGCCGCCGGGGACGCGCTCGACCCGTACGCGACAGCGGTCGGCCCGGGCGTGTTTGGCGACGTTGGCCAGGGCCTCGGACACCACGAAGTAGGCGACGGCCTCGATGGTGGCCCCGGGCCGGGCGCCGATGTCCACGGCCAGCTCGACGGGGAACGGGGCCCGGGCGGCGATCCCGGACAGGGCCGCGTCGAGCCCGCGGTCCTCCAGTACGGCCGGATGCAGGCCCCGTACGAGGTTGTTGAGCTCCTCGATGGCCTCCTTCGCCTCGCGGTGGGCTTCGTCGATGACGGCCTTGGCCTCGGGGGGCAGGTCGGTGAGGGTGGCACGGGCGATGCCCAGGTTCATGGCGAGCGCGACGAGGCGCTGCTGGGCCCCGTCGTGCAAGTCCCGCTCGATCCTGCGGCGTTCGAGGTCGGCGGCGTCCAGGACGCCCGCCCGGCTCTCGGCGAGGTCCTCGACGCGGCGGGCCAGCTCGCGGGAGCGGTTGGGGCCGAGGAGCGCGGCCGCCGCTAAGGCGTCGAGGCGGGTGAAGAGCGCGGCGAGCCAGGGCGCGGCGAGCAGCAGCAGGGCGCCGCCGACCGTGAACAGGTCCTGGTCCGGGAGCCAGTCGGAGCGCGGCAGGGCCCAGGACCACCCGTACACGGTGGCGCAGGCGGCGCCGAGGGTCCAGACGAGCACCACCAGCGCCCCGGCCGCGGCGCCGAGCGGGCCGGCCAGGAGGTGGTAGGCGTACTGGCGCCAGGTCGCTTCGGAGCGCACCCGTTCCAGCAGCCCGCGGTGACTCCACCAGCGCTCCTTGCGCACGACCTCCGGGACGTCGAGGCCGAGCAGGGACCAGAAGCGGCTGCGCTGGAGCGCGGTGAGCAACGGGCAGAGGGGGAGGAGCAGGAGCAGCGGGACGGGACTGCGCGCGGGCGCCGCGCCCGCGGAGGCCAGCGCGAGGACGGCGGGCAGCGCCGCCGGGATCGCGGCCACCGTGAAGGCGGTGTTGCGCCGGGTCCACGGCGACCACGGCGCGTGGGCGGCGGTCCAGGTGTACGAACGCCTCAGCGCGCCGTGAAATGCCATGCCCGTACGGTAATCGCACTGGTCGGAGGGCTGCCATCACGCTGGTGCCCGGGCCGGGGTGTAGCTGGTGCCACCCCCGGTTGGGACCGTGGGGCTACTGATCGCGGGGGCCGGGCAGACGAGGCTGAGGGGGTGCCCGGCGGACGGACCGCCGGGCCGGAAGGAGACCCGCGGCCATGGCACTTGTCGCTCCGCAGATCCGCGCCCGTCAGATGCGCGGCCCTCAGACACGCACGGACCGGTTCCGCGTGGACCGGTTCCCCGCGGGCCGGCTCGCCGCGGTGTTCACGGCGGCCGGGGTGGCGCTGGTGCCGTGGGTACTGGTGCTGGCGCGGAATGTGCCGCAGACCACCGGGGTCTCCCACTGGGCCACCGCGTGGATCGGCCTGGACCTGGTGCTGGCCGCCGGACTGACCGGGACGGGTGCGCTGTTGCGCAAACGGGACCCCCGGGTGTCCCCCCTGGCGGCCGCGACGGCCGCACTGCTGCTGATGGACGCCTGGTTCGACGTCACCACCTCGGCCGGGGGCGACGGACAGACGACGGCGCTGCTGCTGGCGGCGGGAGCGGAGCTGCCGCTGGCGGTGGCCCTGGCCGTGGTCGCGGCCCGCACGGCCCGTACCCCTGCCGGGGTGAGGTAGCGGGGGCGGTGGTCCGCGCCGGTCAGTGCTTGCGCAGCCGCGCGGAGTAGTCCTCCGGCGGCAGGAACTTCGACCAGCGCTCGGGGAACTCCGACGGCATGCCCTCGTCCTCGTCGTCCTCCGACTCGCCCTCCGCCATCGCCCGCCAGGCCGCGGCCCGCGCGATCAGCTGCGCGGCCTCCGCCTCGCGGGCCCGCTCGTTCGCCTCGCGGGCCGCCGCCGTGGCCACCGACGGCCAGACGCGGTCGATCGCGGCGTTGACGGCCGCCCCGACGAGCACCGCGAAGGCCGAGATGCCGATCCACAGCAGCACCGCCACCGGGGCGGCCAGCGAGCCGTAGATCGTCGGGCCCTCCACCGTGTTGGTGAGGTAGATCCGCAGCAGGAACGAGCCCAGCACCCACATCGCGAGGGCCACCAGCGCGCCCGGCACGTCCTCGATCCACGGCGAGCGCACCGGTACGGACACGTGGTAGAGCGTCGTCAGGAAGGCGATGGACAGCAGGGTCACCGTCGGCCAGTACAGGACCGCGATCACCTCGGTGCCCCAGGGCACCAGCCGCACGACCGCATCGGGCCCCACCACCATCAGCGGCAGCACGATCGCGCCGATCAGCAGCGCGATGACGTAGAGCAGGAACGCCAGCAGCCGGGTCTTGACGATGCCGCGGTGCCCGTCGAGCCCGTACATCACGGTGATGGTGTCGATGAAGACGTTGACGGCGCGCGACCCGGACCACAGGGCGAAGGCGAAACCGAGCGAGATCAGGTCGGGGCGGCCGCGCCCGGTGACGTCGTCCAGGAGGGGCCGCGCGATGTCGTTGACGCCCCGGTCGGACAGGACGGTGCCGACCGCGCGCAGGATGTTCTCCTCGATGCTCTCGACGGTGCGGGTGTCCGTCCAGCCGTCCACGTAGCCGAGCAGGCCCAGCAGGCCGAGGAAGAGCGGGGGCAGCGAGAGCAGCGTGAAGAAGGCCGCCTCGGCCGCGAGACCGAGGATCCGGTACTCGATGCACGAGTTGACGGTGTCCTTCAGCAGCAGCCAGCCCATCTTCCGCTTGGAGACGTTGCGGTAGAGGGCGCGGGCCCGGTGGAGCCGTCCAGGGGGTCCCGGGATCCGCTCGGCTGCTTCTTTTGCTGGCTGCACGTCCTTACGGTAGCCGTATGGCAGCCACCACCCACACAGTCAGCAACCAGCCCCCGCCCCTCGTGGGCTACAACGCCTACGACGGCGACCGGGCCCTCACCGAGGGCGTCGAGCGTCACCTGGCGTCCGCGGATCCGCAGCTCCTCGACGAGGTGAGGGGCGAGCTCACCACCATGGGGCGGGCCGCGGGATCGGAGCAGGCCCAGGGATGGGGGGTGCAGGCGAACGAGAACCCGCCGAAGCTGCGCACACATGACCGATACGGCAACCGGATCGACGAGGTGGAGTTCCACCCCGCCTGGCACCGGCTGCTCGGCCACGCGGTGACCTCCGGGCTCACCGACGCCTGGGGGCGTCCGGCCGGTCATCTGCGCCGCGCCGCCGGATTCTTCGTCTGGTCGCAGGCCGAGGCGGGGCACGGCTGCCCCGTCTCGATGACGCATGCCGCCGTGCCGGCGCTGCGGGCCGATCCGGACCTGGCCGCCGAGTGGGAGCCCCGGCTGACCTCTCACGTGTACGAGGAGGGGCTGCGGCCGCCCGCGCAGAAGGCCGGTGTGCTCTTCGGCATGGGCATGACGGAGAAGCAGGGCGGCAGTGACGTGCGGGCGAACACGACGACGGCGGTGGCGCTGGACGCGCCCGGCGAGTACCTGTTGACCGGGCACAAGTGGTTCTGCTCGGCGCCGATGTGCGACGGCTTCCTGGTGCTGGCGCAGGCGCCGGGAGGGCTGACCTGCTTCCTGGTGCCGCGCGTGCTGCCGGACGGCACGCGCAACGTCTTCGCGATCCAGCGGCTGAAGGACAAGCTGGGCAACCGGTCGAACGCGTCGAGCGAGGTGGAGTTCGACGGGACCTGGGCGCAGCGGGTCGGTGAGGAGGGCCGGGGGGTGCGGACCATCATCGAGATGGTCGCGGCGACCCGGCTGGACTGCGTCGTCGGCTCGGCGTCGCTGATGCGGCAGGCGCTGACGCAGGCGGTGCACCACGCGGAGCACCGCTCCGCTTTCGGAGCACCCCTCATCGACCAGCCGCTGATGCGCAACGTGCTCGCCGACCTCGCCCTGGAGTCGGAGGCGGCCACCACGCTCGCCCTGCGTCTGGCGGCCGCCTACGACGCCGGGACGGAGCAGGAGAAGGCCTTCCTGCGCCTCGCCGTGCCCGCCGCGAAGTACTGGGTGACCAAGCGCTGTACGCCGATGGTGGCGGAGGCCCTGGAGTGTCTGGGGGGCAACGGCTACGTCGAGGAGTCGGGACTGCCCAGACTGCTGCGCGAATCCCCGCTGAACTCCATCTGGGAGGGCTCGGGCAACGTACAGGCGCTGGACGTACTGCGCGCGCTCCAGCGGGAGCCGCAGGCGCTGAACGCCTTCCTCCAGGAGGTCGGCCTGGCGCGCGGCGCCGACCACCGGCTGGATTCGGCCATCAAGGGCCTGCTGACCGAGCTCGCCGACCTGGAGGGCGTGGAGGCCCGCGCCCGCCGGGTGGTGGAGCGCATGGCACTGGTGCTGCAGGGCTCGCTGCTGGTGCGGTGGGCTCCGCCGGAGGTCGCGGACGCCTTCTGCGCCTCGCGCCTGGGAGGTGACTGGGGCGCGGCCTTCGGCACGCTGCCGCACAGCCTCGACCTGGGCGCCGTGGTGGAACGGGCGCGGATCTCGGGCTAGGCGGGAGGGGCGGCAGGGCTGCCCGGGGGCCGCCGGGCACCCCGCTTTCCCACTGCGGTCGGCGGTCCCCACACCGCTCCCGGCCCCGATCCGGGCCCGTTGACCTGGAGCAGGGGTGGCGCCGCGCCGACTCGGCACCACCCCTGGTCCGTGAAGCCCCGAGGAGGAGCTGTCACGCCGCTCAGCGGCGTCCGCACAGTTTCGGTCGCCCGGCCTGGACTTGGCGAGAGTTGCGTACCGTTGCAACCTGTGAGTCGGCTGCCGCCCGTCGGGGTGCCAGGGGAAGCGGTGCACACGGACCGCCGGGCGGCTTTCGTCGTACGTCCTGTTCGCACGGGGAGGTTCCGGTGGCCGATACCACAGGCAGCACGGCCGGTGTGGCACGCATCTCGGCCATGGACGCGCGGGAGGCCGCGCGTCTGCTCAAGGGAGTACGGGCGGCCGCGCTGGCCGGGGCCCGCCCGCCGGCCGCGCCGAGACCGGAGATCGCCGAGTCCTGGCGCCGGATGATGGCGGGCGGGGTCCACCCGGACCGGGACGCGCGCTCGCGGATGCTGTCGGCCGCCGAGACCGAGGAGCGGCGGCACGTGTCGCCGCTGCGGGAGATCCTTCCGGTCCTGCGCGAGGGGCTGCTGCCCGCGCTGGACGAGACGCTGCACATCATGGTCGTCGCGGACGCGGACGGGCGGCTGCTGTGGCGCGAGGGCCACCGCGCCATCCTGCGCAAGGCGGACCGGCTCGGCTTCGGCGTCGGGGCCGACTGGAACGAGGCCGTGGTCGGTACGAACGGGGTGGGCACCGCCCTGGTGGCCCGGCGGCCCGTGCAGGTGTTCTCCGCGGAGCACTTCGTCTCCAGCCACCACGACTGGACCTGCGCGGGGGCGCCGGTACGGGATCCGCGCGACGGGCGGCTGCTGGGCGTGGTCGACGTCAGCGGGCCGCTGGCGACCATGCATCCGGCGACGCTGGCGTGGGTGACCTCGGTGGCCCGGCTCGCGGAGCGGGAGCTGCGGATCCGTCACCTGGAGTCGCTGGAGCGGCTGCGGGCGACGGCCGCCCCGCTGCTGGCCCGGCTGCCCGGGCGGGCGCTGGTCGTGGACCCGAACGGCTGGACGGCGGCGGTGACGGGGCTGGCCCCCGCGGACCGGATCCCGCTGCCGAAGACCTTCGGGCCGGGCCGGGTGTGGGTGCCGCGGCTCGGCCACTGCGTGGTGGAGCCATTGCCCGGCGGCTGGCTGCTGCGGGTCGCGCAGGAGCGTACGAGCACGGCCGCGACCCGGATCGTCCTGGACCTGAGCCGGCCGGGTTCCTGGTCGGCGACGGTGTACGGGGCCTCCGGCAGCTGGGCGCACGAGCTGAGCCCGCGCCACGCGGAGCTGCTGTTCCTGCTGGCGGAAAGCCCGCGGGGGCGCTCGGCGGCGGAGCTGGCCACGGAGCTGTTCGGGGATCCGGCGCGCACGGTGACGGTCCGCGCGGAGCTCTCGCGCGTACGCCGCCACCTCGCGGGCGTGCTGGCCCACCGGCCGTACCGCTTCGCCCAGGACGTGGAGGTGGAGCTGATCCGCCCCCAGGACCCGGCCGCGCTGCTCCCGCACTCCACCGCCCCGGCGGTGGTCCGGGCCCGCCTGGGGTACGGGGGGCCGGGCATGGTTCCCTGAAGTGCATGAGCACCATCACCCTCACCACCTGGTCCCTGGAAATGACCTCCCCGGCGGAGCTGGTCCCGGCGGTCCCGCCGGGTCCGGAGGTCACGATCTCCCGGGCGGAGGTCCCCTCCCCCGAGTTCAGCCGCTTCCTGTATGCGTCCGTGGGCGGTGACATCCACTGGACGGACCGGCTCGCGCTGACCCGCGCGCAGTGGGTGGAGCAGCTGGGCCGGCCGGGGGTGGAGACGTGGGTGGCGTACGACCGGGGCACGCCGGCGGGTTACGTCGAGCTCGACCCGCAGGACGCCGGGGTGGTGGAGATCATGTACTTCGGGCTGATCCCGGACTTCCGCGGCCGCCGGATCGGCGGGCACCTGCTGTCGGTGGGCGTCGCCCGCGCCTGGTCCCTCGCGGAGCGCTGGCCCGAGCGGGAGCCGACCCGCCGGGTGTGGCTCCACACGTGCAGCCAGGACGGTCCGACGGCGATGGACAACTACCTCAAGCGCGGCTTCAAGCTCTTCCGGACGGAGACCTCCCAGAAGGAAGCCGCCCCGACCCCGGGACCCTGGCCCGGCGCGTAAGACGTGTGACCGCCGTCACCCATCCCACGATCCGGGACGACTTCGTCCGGATCGTGGACAGTAGTGGACTCCTCCAAGACGCCCATGACACGCTTCCGCCATGAATGGAGCTGGAATTGCCTTGGTGAGTCGGCGGCACGTCGACCTCGGCCGCATGTCCAGCGCCATCTGTCCGGCCCGCTGAACGAACCAGCCACGCCGCACATCGACGTCGTCCCCGCCGCCGCGGACGCGTCGGTCATCCGCAAAGCCCCCTGAAGGCCGAACACCGCCCCCGCATGCCGGTAACCCCGACATAAGGGCGGAAATCAGCCGCACCTACTCAGAGACTCCCGCGTGACAGGGGCGCGCCGCCGCTCCCCCCTGCCCCCTTGAGCCGTTGAAGAAGGACGTATCCGCCATGGCCGCCACCCCCGAAACGCCCGCAGCCGCTGCCGCCGCGCGCCGCAAGACCGGCCGTCACCGCGGCGAGGGCCAGTGGGCCGTCGGCCACCACACGCCCCTCAACGGCAACGAGCAGTTCAAAAGGGACGACGACGGTCTCAACGTGCGGACGCGCATTGAGACGATCTACTCCCAGCGCGGCTTCGACTCGATCGACCCCAACGACCTGCGCGGCCGCATGCGCTGGTGGGGCCTCTACACCCAGCGCAAGCCCGGGATCGACGGCGGCAAGACCGCGATCCTGGAGCCGGAGGAGCTGGACGACAAGTACTTCATGCTGCGCGTACGCATCGACGGCGGCCGGCTGACCACCGAGCAGCTGCGCGTCATCGGCGAGATCTCCGAGGAGTTCGCGCGCGGCACCGCCGACCTCACCGACCGCCAGAACGTGCAGTACCACTGGATCCGGATCGAGGACGTCCCGGAGATCTGGCGCCGCCTGGAGGCCGTCGGCCTGTCCACCACCGAGGCCTGCGGTGACACGCCCCGCGTCATCCTCGGTTCGCCCGTGGCCGGCATCGCCCAGGACGAGATCATCGACGGCACCCCCGCCATCGACGAGATCTACCGCCGCATCGTGGGCAACCCCGACTTCTCGAACCTGCCCCGCAAGTTCAAGTCCGCCGTCTCCGGCTCGCCGCTGCTCGACGTGGCGCACGAGATCAACGACATCGCCTTCGTCGGCGTGAACCACCCCGAGCACGGTCCCGGCTTCGACGTCTGGGTCGGCGGCGGCCTGTCCACCAACCCCAAGCTCGGTGTACGCCTGGGTACCTGGGTCTCGCTCGACGAGGTCCCGGACGTGTACGAGGGCGTCATCTCGATCTTCCGCGACTACGGCTACCGGCGTCTGCGCACCCGCGCCCGCCTGAAGTTCCTCGTCGCCGACTGGGGCCCGGCCAAGTTCCGCCAGGTCCTGGAGGACGAGTACCTGGGGCGCAAGCTGACCGACGGTCCCGCGCCCGAGCAGCCGACCGGCCAGTGGCGCGACCACGTCGGCGTGCACCAGCAGCAGGACGGCAGGTTCTACGTCGGCTTCGCGCCCCGTGTCGGCCGCGTCGACGGCGCCACCCTGACCAAGATCGCTGACATCGCCGAGCAGCACGGTTCCGGCCGGCTGCGCACCACCGCCGAGCAGAAGATGATCGTCCTCGACATCGAGGCCGACCGGGTCGACTCGGTGGTCGCGGCCCTGGAGGCGCTGGACCTGCGGGTCAAGCCGTCCCCGTTCCGCCGCGGCACGATGGCCTGCACCGGCATCGAGTTCTGCAAGCTGGCCATCGTCGAGACCAAGGCGCGCGGCGCCTCGCTGATCGACGAGCTGGAGCGCCGCCTGCCGGACTTCGCCGAGCCGCTCACCATCAACATCAACGGCTGCCCGAACGCCTGCGCCCGTATCCAGGTGGCGGACATCGGTCTCAAGGGCCAGCTGGTCCTGGACGACGACGGCAACCAGGTGGAGGGCTACCAGGTCCACCTGGGCGGCGCCCTCGGCCTGGAGGCCGGCTTCGGCCGCAAGGTCCGCGGCCTCAAGGTGACCTCCGCCGGTCTGCCCGACTACGTCGAGCGGGTCGTCAAGAGCTACGAGGAGCAGCGCGAGGACGGCGAGCGCTTCGCGTCCTGGGTCGCCCGCGCGGACGAGAAGAGCCTGTCGTGAGCGAGCGCGCCGCACCGTTCTACTGCCCGTACTGCGGCGACGAGGACCTGTTTCCCCACGAGACGGGTCACGGCGCCTGGGAATGCAGGGCCTGCAATCGAGCCTTCCAGCTGAAGTACCTCGGGCTGCTGGCCCGGGGCGTTCGGTCCGACACCGCTGGAGGGGACGAGATATGACCACCACTCAAGACGCCGGTCTGAGCGCCGCGGCCGCCCGGGCCGCGACGCTCAAGAGCCTGGCCGAGCAGGCCGGCCGGGACCTGGAGGACGCCTCCGCGCTGGAGGTCCTCACCTGGGCGGCGCAGACCTTCGGGAAGAAGTTCGCCGTGACCTCCTCGATGGAGGACGCGGTCGTCGCCCACCTGGCCTCCCGCGCCTTCCCCGGCGTGGACGTGGTCTTCCTCGACACGGGCTACCACTTCGAGGAGACGATCGGCACCCGCGACGCGGTCGAGGCCGTGATGGACGTCAACGTCATCACCCTCACCCCGCGCCAGACGGTGGCCGAGCAGGACGCGCAGTACGGCCCGAAGCTGCACGACCGCGACCCGGACCTGTGCTGCGCGCTGCGCAAGGTCAAGCCGCTGGAGGAGGGCCTGACCGCGTACGACGCGTGGGCGACGGGCCTGCGCCGCGACGAGTCCCCGACCCGGGCGAACACCCCGGTGGTCGGCTGGGACGAGAAGCGGCAGAAGGTCAAGATCTCGCCGATCGCCCGCTGGACCCAGGACGACGTGGACGCCTACGTCGCCGAGCACGGCGTCCTCACCAACCCGCTGCTGATGGACGGGTACGCCTCGGTCGGCTGCGCCCCCTGCACCCGCCGCGTGGCGCAGGGCGAGGACGCCCGGGCCGGCCGCTGGGCCGGTCGCGGCAAGACCGAGTGCGGACTGCACGGCTGATGACGACGAGCGAAGAACGTACGGAGACGAAGCAGATGAGCGTGAGCGACCAGGGCGCCACCGTGTGGCTGACCGGGCTGCCGAGCGCGGGCAAGACCACCATCGCCTACGCGCTGGCCGAGCGGCTGCGCGCCGAGGGCCACCGCGTGGAGGTGCTCGACGGGGACGAGATCCGCGAGTTCCTCTCCGCCGGCCTCGGATTCACCCGCGAGGACCGGCACACCAACGTGCAGCGGATCGGCTTCGTCGCCGAACTCCTCGCGAGCAACGGCGTCAAGGCGCTCGTGCCGGTGATCGCGCCGTTCGCGGACAGCCGTGAGGCCGTCCGCAAGCGGCACGCGGCCGCGGAGACGAACTACCTGGAGGTCCACGTGGCCACCCCGGTGGAGGTCTGCTCCGAGCGTGACGTGAAGGGCCTGTACGCCAAGCAGGCGGCGGGCGAGATCTCCGGTCTGACCGGGGTCGACGACCCGTACGAGGCACCGGAGTCCCCGGACCTCCGTATCGAGTCGCACACGCAGACCGTGCAGGAGTCGGCTTCGGCCCTGCACGCGCTGCTCACCGAGAGGGGTCTGGCATGACCACGGTCGCCCACCTGCACGAAGCTGCGGACAATCAAGAGGGCTCCGCGCCGTACGCGCTGTCGCACCTCGACGCCCTCGAGTCCGAGGCCGTGCACATCTTCCGCGAGGTGGCGGGCGAGTTCGAGAAGCCGGTGATCCTCTTCTCCGGCGGCAAGGACTCCATCGTCATGCTGCACCTGGCGCTGAAGGCGTTCGCGCCGGCGCCGGTGCCCTTCACGCTGCTGCACGTCGACACGGGCCACAACTTCCCCGAGGTGCTGGAGTACCGCGACCGCACGGTGGCGAAGCACGGACTGCGCCTGCACGTGGCGTCCGTGCAGGACTACATCGACGCGGGCAAGCTGCGCGAGCGTCCGGACGGCACCCGCAACCCGTTGCAGACCGTCCCGCTGACCGAGGCGATCCAGCAGCTGAAGTTCGACGCCGTCTTCGGCGGCGGCCGCCGCGACGAGGAGAAGGCCCGCGCCAAGGAGCGGGTGTTCAGCCTGCGCGACGAGTTCTCCCAGTGGGACCCGCGCCGCCAGCGCCCCGAGCTGTGGCAGCTCTACAACGGCCGCCACGCCCCCGGCGAGCACGTGCGCGTCTTCCCGCTCTCCAACTGGACCGAGCTGGACGTGTGGCAGTACATCGCCCGCGAGGGCATCGAGCTGCCGGAGATCTACTTCGCCCACGAGCGCGAGGTCTTCCTCCGCAACGGCATGTGGCTGACGGCCGGCGAGTGGGGCGGGCCGAAGGAGGGCGAGACGCCCGAGACGCGTCTCATCCGTTACCGCACCGTCGGTGACATGTCGTGCACCGGCGCCGTCGACTCCGACGCCGCCACGCTGGACGCCGTGATCGCCGAGATCGCCGTCTCCCGCCTCACCGAGCGGGGTGCCACCCGCGCCGACGACAAGATGTCCGAGGCCGCGATGGAAGACCGCAAGCGCGAAGGGTACTTCTAGACATGACCAGCACCACCGATCAGGTCGCCAACCTGGCCGACCTCGCAGCGACCACCCTGCTGCGCTTCGCGACCGCCGGATCCGTCGACGACGGCAAGTCCACCCTGGTGGGCCGGCTCCTGCACGACTCCAAGTCGGTCCTGACCGACCAGATGGAGGCCGTCGAGGCGGTCTCCGCGGCCCGCGGCCAGGAGGCCCCAGACCTCGCGCTGCTCACCGACGGCCTGCGGGCCGAGCGGGAGCAGGGCATCACCATCGACGTCGCGTACCGCTACTTCGCCACCGCGCGCCGCCGGTTCATCCTCGCGGACACCCCGGGGCACGTGCAGTACACCCGCAACATGGTCACCGGCGCCTCCACCGCCGACCTGGCCGTGGTGCTCGTCGACGCCCGCAACGGCGTGATCGAGCAGACCCGCCGGCACGCGGCCGTCGCGGCGCTGCTGCGCGTCCCGCACGTCGTGCTGGCCGTCAACAAGATGGACCTGGTGGGCTACGAGGAGTCGGTCTTCGCGGCGATCGCCGAGGAGTTCACCGCGTACGCCTCGGACCTGGGCGTCCCGGAGATCACCGCGATCCCGATCTCGGCCCTGGCCGGCGACAACGTGGTGGAGCCCTCCGCCAACATGGACTGGTACGGCGGCCCGACGGTGCTGGAGCACCTGGAGACCGTCCCCGTCAGCCACGACCTCACGGCCTGCCCGGCGCGCTTCCCGGTGCAGTACGTGATCCGTCCGCAGTCCGCCGAGCACCCCGACTACCGCGGCTACGCGGGCCAGATCGCCTCCGGCGTGCTGCGCGTCGGCGAGGCCGTGACCGTGCTGCCCTCGGGCCGTACGAGCACGATCGTCGGCATCGACGGGCTGGGCGAGAGCGTCGACATCGCCTGGGCCCCCCAGTCGGTGACGCTGCGCCTCGCGGACGACATCGACATCTCGCGCGGCGACCTGATCGCGCCGTCCGCGAGCGCCCCGGCCACCACGCAGGACGTCGAGGCGACGGTGTGCCACGTCGCGGACCAGCCCCTGGCCGTCGGCGCCCGGGTGCTGCTCAAGCACACGACGCGCACGGTCAAGGCGATCGTCAAGGAGATCCCCTCGCGGCTGACCCTCGACGACCTGTCCCAGCACCCGAACCCGGGCCAGCTGGTGGCCAACGACATCGGCCGCGTGGTCGTCCGTACCGCCGAGCCCCTCGCGCTCGACGCGTACGCCGACTCGCGCCGCACCGGCTCCTTCCTGCTGATCGACCCGGCCGACGGTACGACCCTGGCGGCCGGCATGGCGGGCGAGTCCTTCGCCTCCAAGGCCGAGACCACCGTCCAGGCGGACGAGGAAGGGTGGGACTTCTAGACATGTTCGCCGATCTCTACTCCACCTTCGCGAAGGAGGGCGGCCGCGTCGGCAGCGGCGCCCTCGGCAGCGGCCAGGGAGGGGTGGCGCGATGTGCGCGATGACGTACGCGCACCGCTTGCGCGCCCACACCCCCCACGAGCCGTACCCGCCCCTGCTCCGCAAACGAAGACGTGCGTCATGAGATGACCGCGTCACGAGAGGAAGTCCTCCCGTGCCTGCCAACGCCAGCACCCGTACGACCCGTAAGACCCTGCGCCGTGGCGTTGTCGCCGCCGCCGCCCTGCCGCTCCTGATCGGCGTGCTCGCCTCCTGCGGCTACGGCTCCGAGGCCGAGAAGACCGAGGACAAGACGGCCAACGCCGCCGCGACCGACAAGAAGCTCTCCGCCTCCGAGGTCCGCATCGGGTACTTCCCGAACCTGACCCACGCCACCGCGCTGGTCGGCCTCCAGGAAGGCCTGATCCAGAAGGAACTGGGCGGCACCGCGATCAAGCCGCAGGCCTTCAACGCCGGTCCGTCCGAGATCGAAGCCCTCAACGGCGGCTCTCTCGACATCGGCTTCATCGGCCCCTCGCCGTCGATCAACGGCTACGTGAAGTCCAAGGGCACCAACCTGCGGATCATCTCCGGCTCCGCCTCCGGCGGCGTCAAGCTGGTCGTGAACCCGGACAAGATCAAGACCCTGGACGACCTCAAGGGCAAGAAGATCGCCACCCCTCAGAAGGGGAACACGCAGGACGTCGCCTTCCTCAACTGGATCGCCGAGAAGGGCTGGAAGGTCGACCCGGAGTCCGGCAAGGGTGACGTCTCCGTCGTCCGCACCGACAACAAGGTCACCCCGGACGCCTTCAAGCAGGGCTCCATCGACGGCGCCTGGGTGCCGGAGCCCACGGCCTCCAAGCTCGTCTCCGAAGGAGCCGCGGTCCTCCTCGACGAGACCGACCTGTGGCCCGAGAAGAAGTTCGTGATCACGAACGTCATCGTGTCGCAGAAGTTCCTCAAGGAGCACCCGGACGTGGTCGAGGCCGTGCTGCGCGGCACGGTGAAGACCAACGAGTGGATCCACGCCAACCAGGACAAGGCGAAGGCCTCCGCGAACGCCAAGCTCGCGGCCGAGGGCGGCAAGCCGCTCGACGCGAAGGTCATCGACCCGGCGTGGCCGAGCTTCTCGGTCACCGACGACCCGCTGGCCGCGACGCTGAAGACGCAGGCCGACTACGCGGTCAAGGCCAAGCTCATCGAGCAGCCCGACCTGACCGGCATCTACGACCTGACTCTCCTGAACAAGGTCCTGAAGGCCGCGGGCAAGTCCGAGGTCTCCGACGCCGGTCTCGGCGTCAAGTAACCCCGTAATCCCGCAATCCAGGAGGTGACGACCATGGCCACCACGCTCGCCAAGGCTGCCGAGGGCACCGTAGCGGAGCTGACGCACGCCGCCCGCATCGCGCACGTCTCGAAGTCCTTCTCCGGCCCGGCCGGATCGCAGCTCGTCCTGGACGACATCAGCCTCGATGTCGCTCCCGGCGAGTTCGTCACCATCCTGGGCGCCTCGGGGTGTGGAAAGTCCACCCTGCTGAACCTGGTCGCGGGTCTGGACGAGCCGTCCGCGGGGTCCATCGAGACCCCCGGCGGCCGTCCGGCGCTCATGTTCCAGGAGCACGCCCTCTTCCCGTGGCTGACCGCGGGCAAGAACATCGAACTCGCCCTGCGCCTGCGCGGGGTGGCCAAGGCCGACCGCAGGCCGGAGGCCGAGCGGCTGCTGGAGCTGGTCCGCCTCGGCGGCGCGTACGGCAAGCGCGTCCACGAGCTGTCGGGCGGCATGCGCCAGCGCGTGGCGCTGGCCCGGGCCCTCGCCCAGGACAGCCAGCTGCTGCTGATGGACGAGCCGTTCGCCGCGCTCGACGCCATCACCCGCGACGTACTGCACGGCGAGCTCACCCGGATCTGGGCAGAGACGAACCTGTCCGTCCTCTTCGTGACCCACAACGTGCGCGAGGCCGTCCGCCTCGCCCAGCGCGTGGTCCTGCTCTCGTCCCGGCCCGGCCGGGTCGCGAAGGAATGGACCGTGGGCATCCCGCAGCCGCGCCGCATCGAGGACGCGGACGTCGCGGAACTGTCCCTTGAGATCACTGAACACCTGCGTGGGGAGATCCGCCGCCATGGCCAGCACTGACATCAAGCCCAAGGGCAAGGCCGACGGCACGGACGACCTCGCGGGGCTGGAGGCGGGCCTGGACGCGCTCGACGCGGTCCAGACCCACCGCACCCCGGTCCGCGAGGTCCTCGTCAAGAAGGTCCTGCCCCCGGTGCTGGCCGTCGGCCTCGTGCTGGCGGTCTGGCAGATCCTCGTCGCGGCGGAGGTCACCGACCAGACCAAGCTCCCGGCGCTGTCCGCGGTCTGGGACAGCCTGTCCGACATGTGGCTCAAGGGCACGCTGCTGGAGGTCATCTGGACCAGCGTCTCCCGCGGCCTGCTCGGCTTCCTCCTGGCCCTGGCCATCGGCACCCCGCTCGGTCTGCTGGTCGCCCGCGTGAAGTTCGTGCGCGCGGCGATCGGCCCGATCCTCCAGGGCCTGCAGTCCCTGCCCTCGGTCGCCTGGGTCCCGCCGGCGGTGCTCTGGTTCGGCCTGAACGACGCGATGATGTTCACGGTGATCCTGCTGGGCGCCGTCCCGTCCATCGCCAACGGCCTGGTCTCCGGCATCGACCAGATCCCGCCGCTGACCCTGCGCGCCGGCCGCACCCTGGGCGCCACCGGCCTGAGCGGCGCCCGGCACATCGTCATGCCGGCCGCGCTGCCCGGCTACCTGGCCGGCCTGAAGCAGGGCTGGGCCTTCTCGTGGCGCTCCCTGATGGCCGCCGAGATCATCGCCAGCTCCCCCGACCTGGGCCTCGGCCTCGGCCAGCTGCTGGAGAACGGCCGCAACAACATCGACCTGCCCGGCGTGTTCCTCGCGATCATCCTGATCCTGGTGGTCGGCATCGCCATCGACCTGCTCATCTTCAGCCCGATCGAGCGGTGGGTGCTGCGCACCCGCGGCCTGCTGGTCAAGAGCTGAGCCCGGTGTCCCCCGCCCCCGCACTCCTGGTCATAGCCCACGGCAGCCGCGACCCGCGGCACGCCGCGACCGTGCACGCCCTGGTGGCGCGGGCACGGACGCTGCGGCCCGGACTGCGGGTGGAGACGGCCTATCTGGACTTCACCACCCCGTCGGTGGGTCAGGCCCTGTCCGCCCTCTACCTCAGCGGGGTACGGGACGTGGTAGCGCTGCCGCTCCTGCTCACCCGGGCCTTCCACGCGAAGTCCGACATCCCGGCGGCGCTGGCCGAGTCGGCCGCGCGCCTGCCGGGGCTCTCGGTGCGGGTGGCCGACGTCCTCGGCCCGTCCCCGCTCCTCCTCTCCGCCCTGGAGCGCCGGCTCGCCGAAGCCGGCCTCACCCCGGCGGACCGTGCCACCACCGCGGTGGTGCTCGCGTCCGCCGGCTCCACAGACCCGGAGGCGATCGCAGTGATCGCTGAAACCGCGCGGGAGTGGCGGCTCACCGGTTGGTGCGCCGTGCGGCCTGCGTTCGCCTCCGCTGCCCTGCCCCGTACGGAGGACGCCGTACGGGCCCTGCGCGCCGAGGGCTTCGCACGCGTGGCGGTGGCCCCCTACGTCATCGCGCCGGGCCGCCTTCCGGACCGCATCGCGGCGGGGGCGGAATCCGCAGGCGCGGACGTCCTGGCAGAGGTCCTGGGCGCGGCCCCTGAACTGGCCCGGCTCCTGCTGCGCCGCTACGACGCGGCCGTCTCGGCCCCGACCCGGCTCCCGGCCCTGACGGCCTGACCCGCCGTTTCCGGAGCCCCGGTATTTCAGCCCCTCCGGCGTTTGAGGAGCGGGGTTCGGGGCGGAGCCCCGGTATTTCAGCCTCGCCGGCGTTTGAGGCGCGGGGGTGCGGGGGCAGCGCCCCCGACAACGGCGCCGCTACGAGCGGGCCGCGGCCTCGTCCGCCAGGGCGGTCAGGTCCGCGATGGACATCGCGCCCGGCGGCAGGCCCTCCCGCGCGAAGATGTTGGCCGCGTGCCGCAGTACGTCGTTCACCGGCGTCGCGACCCCGTGCAGGCGGCCCAGCAGGGAGATCTCCCCGTTGAGGTAGTCCGTCTCCACCGAGCCGGTTCCCCGGGCCAGGCTCTGCCACGACGACCCGCCCCGCACACCCTCCGGCGGGTTCACCTTGCCGTCGCGCGCCAGGGCCTGCTCCGCCTCCGACGCGTACGCGATGCCCGCCGCCGCGAAGGCCGACTTCCCCTCCCGGACGGCCCGGAGCAGCAGCGCGGCCTTGGCCGGGTGGGGCTGCGGCCCGGTCGTCGCCTGGATCGCGTTGCCCAGGTTCCCCAGCAGCTTCGCGTACTTCCACCGCATCACTTCCTCGACCACCGGCGCCTCGAAGCCCGCCTTCCCGAGGTCCGCCGCGACGGCCCGCGCCACCGCGTCCGCGCCGCCCGCCGCCCGGCCCAGGTGCAGGATGCCCGTCAGCGGCGCGCACAGCGCCGAGACCACGCCCGGCTCCAGGAAGGTGGCGGGCAGCCATACGCACACCCCGTACACGCGCGCGAAGCGCCGTAGGGCGAGGCGTTCGCTCTCCACGCCGTTCTGCGCGCACAGCAGCGGCAGCCGCTGGGCCGCCGTACCGCCGCCCGCGACCTCGGCGGCGCCCCACGCGTCGAGCGCCGCGATCGCGTCCTGGGTCTTCACGGTCAGCAACAGCACGTCGTCGGGACGCAGTTCGCCGAGCTCCTGCGGTCCGGTGACCACGGGCAGCCGGTGCACCCGCTCCCCGTCGGCCGTCGTGAGGCGCAGCCCGTCGGCCTGCAGGGCCTGCGCGTGCGCGCCGCGGGCGACGAGCACGACCTCGCCGCCCGCCTCCGCGAGCCGTCCGCCGATGGTGGCGCCCACCGCGCCCGCGCCGATGATGATGTACCGCATACCGACGAGCCTGGCACATCCCGCTGACCGCGTTACGGTCGGGGCATGGTGAACGAGGTGTTCGACATCGGTGGGGAGCTGCCCGTCCGGCGGCTCGGCTTCGGCACGGGCGGTCTGGTGGGCCCCGGCTACTGGGGTCCGCGCGGCGAGCGCGCCGCGGCCCGGGGGCTGCTGCGCACCGCGGTGGAGCGCGGGGTCACCCTCATCGACACGGCCGACAACTACGGCCCCGAGCTGGCCGAGGAGCTGATCGCGGAGGCCCTGTACCCGTACGGGGAGCGGCTCGTGGTCGCCACCAAGGGCGGGGTGGTGCGCACCGGGCCCGATCAGTGGCACGTGGCGGGCCGCCCGGAGCAGTTGCGGGAGCAGTGCGAGGCGAGCCTGCGGCGGCTGCGCGTGGACCGCATCGGCCTCTACCAGCTGCACCGCTTCGATCCCGCCGTGCCGATGGCGGAACAGCTGGGCGCCCTGGCCGAGTTGCGGGCGCAGGGCAAGATCCGGCACATCGGCCTGGACACCGTCACCGCCGGGCAGCTCGGGGCGGCCCTGGAGTCGGCCCCGATCGCCTCGGTCCAGAACCCTTACAACCTGCTGGACCGCGGCTCGGCGCCGGTGCTCGCGCTGTGCGAGGCGCGCGGGATCGCCTTCCTCCCGTACTACCCGCTGGGCAGCGGCGCCCTGACCCGCGAGGGCGCGGCCACCGTCACCTCGGTGGCCGCGGCCCACGGCGTCGGCCCGGGCCGGATCGCCCTGGCCTGGCTGCTGCACCACTCGCCCGTCCTGTGCCCCACCCCGGGCACCTCTTCCCCCGCCCACCTGGCCCAGAACCTGGACGCGGCGACGATCCACCTCACGCAGCGGGACCTGGCGCTGCTGGACGCTCTCGCCTGAGCGTGGCCGCACGCCGTGCGTGGCGGCCCGGCCTAGGGGGTCGGACACACCTGCCAGGCGAGGTGGTAGAGGGTACTGACGCTGGCGTCCGTGGAGTCCATGGCCATGAAGCTGGTGGACGCCGGGTTGGACGTGCCCGCATTCACGCGCAGTTCGGTATTGATGTTGAAGTTGCGCTTTTCTCCGCACGGCGCCCAGACCAGATCGGCGTACTCCGTCTTGTCGGTCGCTTGCCAGTTGTCGTTGAGCGGCCCGTTGAACTGATGGGTGCGCCGAGAAGTCTGGGGCATTCCCTGGAAGTAGTAGTTCGCCCGTTCCTGGCCCGAGGCGCCGGGCTGCAGAGACGCGAATCCGCGGTAGTCCGCCTGGACGATGGCATAGGTGAAACCCGACGGTACGTGAACGCGGAGATTCAGCTGGCAGTTCTTGCGGAACGCCGTGGGCGGGGCGCCGGGGCCGACCTGCGCAAGGTACTCACTGTAGGTGACCGTGAAGGCCGTGTTGTCCGGCGCGACGGCCACCTCGGCGGTGCCGTCCGGACAGCCGGATCCGTTCACCGTGGCCAGCTCGATCACGATCTTGTCCGGGGGCGCCGTGATCAGCGGGCCGGGGCCGGCGGCTCCGGCGGGCGCCGCCGTGGCGACCAGCGCGGCGGCCGCGCCGATGGCGAACAGGGTGCGAGACAGGGCATGAGACATCGTTGTCACTCCTGACCATGAGTCGGGTTCCTGCACTCACTCGGTGCCGGACGGTGTCAGACCGCCGTGCAGTCCTTCCACGCGAAGTGGTAGACCGTGCTGACGCTGCCGTCCGCCGAGTCCATGCTCATGAAGTTCAGGGCCTGCGGGCTGGACGTTCCGGCATGAACGCGCAGTTCCGTGTTGACGTTGAGGTTGCGTTCCTCGCCGCACGGCGCCCAGACCAGGTCGGCGTACTCCGTCTGGTCGCTCGCCTGCCAGTTGTCCGTGTAGGGGCCGTGGAACTGGTGGGTCGTGCGGACCGTCTGCGCGGAGCCCTGGAAGTAGTAGCTCGCGCGCTCCTGGCCGAAGGCCCCGCGCTGGAGGTGTGCGAACCCGCGGTAGTCGGCGCGGGCGATGGCGTAGGTGAACCCCTGGGGCACGTGGATGCGGAGGGCGAGTTGGCAGTTCTTGCGGAACTCGGTGCCACCCGCGCCGGCTCCCACCTGGGCGAGGTAGTTGCTGTAGGTGACGGTGAAGGCGGTGTTGTCGGAGGCCGTGGCCACATCGGCCGTCCCCTGCGCACATCCCGAGCCGTTGACTCCGACCACGTCGACCGTAATTCTCCCGGGAGGCGTGGAGGCGACAGGGGAGGAGACATCGGCGTGCGCGGGTGCGGCCACGGCCGATAAAGCCGCCGCCACCGCACCGACGGTCAGTCTGCGGAGCAACATCTTCATTTCTCCCTCATGCGGACCGGCGCTTGTATTGGACATGCACATGCCATCATGAGGAGAGGGGGCCAGGAAGGGTGCGATACGGCCAACGGCCTCCGACCGCATTCGCTGGCCGGTTCCGCGTACGGTCCCGCCCTTGCCCGCCTCCCCCAACAGCCCGCTTCCCGCCGCCTGCGGCCGTCACCGCCACCCGCGGACCGGGAGAATGACCAGAACCACCAGGGCGCGCCCCCCGATCAACCCTGCGTCAGTTCCACGAGCTTGGCCACGGTGTTCCAGTTCCGGGTGGTCGCGTCGATGCCCTTGATCACCGCGGGCTTGGCGAGGGCCTCGGCCAGTTTGGAGCGGCCCAGGCCGTTCGGCGCGTAGAGGTAGAGGACGCGGTCGCCGAGGCGGTACTCCTCGGGGAGGTAGGCGGCCGGGTCGATCGCGGCGAAGCGCTCCGCGCCGGGCTGCTCGGAGAAGAAGGTGGCGTGCAGCTGCCTGCCCTCCAGTTCGGCGGCGGGGAAGGGACAGGCGTCGGCGACGGCGCTCAGGTACGCCCCGTCGACGACCAGGCACCGCACCGGAAAGCCGAAGTGCGCCTCGACGGCCGCCTCCAGCTCCCGGGCGAGCGCCACCGGATCCTGCTGGGCACTGCTGAAGACGGCGTTGCCGCTCTGGAGGTACGTCTGCACGTCGCCGTGGCCGAGCCCCTCCAGCACGGAGCGCAACTGCGCCATCGGGACCTTCTTGCTCCCGCCGACATTGACCCCGCGCAGCAGCGCCGCGTATTTCTTCGCCATGGGGGCAATCTAGACGGCGCCTAGCTAGGCGCTGTCGTCAAAGTAGCGCCGGTCAGGCCCGCGGTGTCCGGTGCCGTGCATCTCAAGGCGGAGGGGGGGGGGGGGGGGGGGAGCGATCCGGGGTCCCCACAACAACGGGAGGGGGGGGGTCGGGGGTTGTGGGGTA
>NZ_JBWKJU010000018.1:111077-142612 GCF_056432025.1 Streptomyces sp. NPDC045695 | reverse complement strand
CCCTACCGGCCCCAGACCAATGGCAAGGTCGAACGCTTCAACCGCACCCTGCTCGAGGAATGGGCCTACCTACGGCCCTACACCTCGAACGACGAGCGGACAGCGGCCCTGGCAGACTTCCTCCACACCTACAACCACCACCGCTGCCACACCGCACTGGGCGGACACCCGCCCATCAGCCGCGTGAACAACGCTGCGGGTCAATACACCTAGCCCCTGCCCGGCCGGCCGGGCCGGGCCCGCGCCGGGTGCTGGTGCCGGTGCTGGTGCCGCTGCCCCTGCGGGGTGCGTGTGCGCCGCGGGCCCCACTGGGCGCGGACCACGCACACCGCCATGACCGCGGCCATGGCCGCCAGGTGCTCCTTGCCCGCCAGGTTGTTCTTGATCAGCACCTCGCCGATCATCAGCAGGATCACCAGGCCGCCGGTGAGGTACGCCCGGTAGCGCCAGCAGACGTACATGGCGAGCCCGACCACCGCCGCCGAGGGTCCGGTGTCGTTGACGATCCGGTCGGACACCGGCAGGCCGAAGGGGTGGTCGGGGCCCAGCGCGAGTCCGATCCGGGCGTACGTGGTCCCGGCGAGGGTGGCGACGTAGGCGACCAGCAGCGTGCGCCACCAGCCGACGCAGATCTCCGCGATCCCGAAGACGAGCAGGATCTGGGCGAGCGCACCCCACACCGGCAGGTCCAGCGCGGGGACGAACAACGACAGCGGGGTGCGCAGCAGCGCCAGCCAGAGCGGGTCGGCGGCTTTGACCGATCCGAGGTTCTGGACCGGCTGGAAGCCCCAGGAGGTGTTCTGCACGATCTGGAACAGCGAGGTCAGGCAGACCGCGCCGAGGGTCATCGGGAGCGCCCGCCACCTGTCGCGGACCAGCCCGTCCCGGACGGTCCGGAACACGGGCCCCCACTCACGGCGGGCGAACCGCCGTGCGGAGGTGGTGTGCCACGCTGTCAACGGCGGGTCTCCAGGTGTCTGCGGTGCAGCCACTTCGGAAGGCCGGGGGCCTCCAGGAACCCTTCGGCCCGACCGGCCGCGATGCCGATCCGCAGCAGGTCCGAACTCTTCTCGAAGAGCATGAACCGCGGTTCCCAGATCGGCCGGTATTTGGCGTTGGCCCGGTAGAGGGACTCGATCTGCCACCACCGGGAGAAGAAGCTCAGCAGCGAGCGCCACATCCGCAGCACCGGACCCGCGCCGAGCCTGGAGCCGCGCTCGAAGACGGACCGGAACATCGCGAAGTTGAGGGAGACCTGGGTGATGCCGATCTCCTTGGAGCGTTCGAGGAGTTCGATGACCATGAACTCCATCAGACCGTTCTCGGAGTCCCGGTCGCGGCGCATCAGGTCCAGCGACAGGCCCTTGGGTCCCCACGGCACGAAGGACAGCAGGGCCCGCAGATCGCCGTTGCCGTCGGTGCACTCCAGCATCACGCACTGGCCGTCGGCCGGATCGCCCAGTCGGCCCAGCGCCATGGAGAAGCCGCGCTCGGTCGCGCCGTCGCGCCAGTCGTCGGCGCGGCGCACCAGCTCGTCCATCTCCTCGGCCGGGATGTCGCCGTGGCGGCGGATGCGGACGGTGTAGCCGGCGCGCTTGACGCGGTTGAACGCCTGACGGACGGTCCGCATGGCGCGGCCGTCCAGGGTGAACTCGGCGGTCTCGACGATCGCCTCGTCACCGAGTTCCAGCGCGTCCAGGCCGTGCCGGGCGTAGATCTGCCCGGCCTCCTCGCTCGCGCCGTTGACGGCCGGGATCCAGCCGTGCTCGCGGGCCTCGGCCAGCCACGGCTCGATGGCGCCCGGCCAGGCCTCGGGGTCGCCGATCGGGTCGCCGGAGGCCAGCGAGACCCCGCCGACGACGCGGTAGGTGACGGCGGCCTTGCCGGTGGGCGACCAGATCACGGACTTCTCGCGGCGCAGCGCGAAGTAGCCCAGCGAGTCCCGGTCGCCCTGCCGGGCGAGGAGGGCCCGCAGCCGCTCCTCGTCGTCCGGGGTGAGCGGGTCGACGGCGCGGCGCGAGCGGAAGGCGGCGAACAGGACGGCGAGGAGCAGCAGCATCGACATGACGTTGATGAAGACGTCCACCCAGCCGGGCGTGGTGATCACCCGGGAGACCCGGTCGTCCGGTGCCAGGGTGATCAGCCGCATCACGCCGTAGCGCCAGCGGTCGGTGAACGTGGCGTCGGCGGCGGCGGCATGCGTGTTGGTGGCGCCGACGAGCAGGGCCGCGACCAGGGAGCCCAGCAGCAGGCCGACGGCGGCGACGGCCGTGGCCAGCGCGGGGTTGGAGCGGTCGCCCTTGGCGTAGAACTCGCGCCGGCCCAGCAGCAGGGCGCCGACGAAAGCGGCGGTCAGGGCGAGCGAGACCCAGTTCTGCGCGTGGTCGCGGAACTCCGGGTAGCAGACGTCGGCCCCCCAGGAGCAGGGGACGAGGGCGGCGCTGAGGAAGGCGAGCAGCAGCAGCCCGCTCACCACGAGGTTCAGGATCCAGGCGGCCCGCTTGCGGCGGCCCATGGTGACCGCGAGCAGCAGGCAGAAGAGCCCGGAGGCGAAGCCGGCCGTGAGCAGGTACGGGGTGTAGAAGTTGTCGGCGTTGTGGCGTCGCAGGTCCTGCCCGAGGGAAACCCACACCGCGCTCAAGAAGTTGACGAAGGTGACGGTGCGCAGGTACCAGACCGCGAACGCGGCGCCGCGCCGTGAGCGCGCACTGCCCCGCCCGGCCTCTCGTCCGGTCTCCCGGCTGCCCCCTGCCGCCTTGCCGGCGGGATCGCCGCCGGTCTCTTTCCTGCCGGATGACGGACCGGTCGCCGATGCGGCGGTACGGTCGGTCTCTGCGCTGGTCAAACGGACCTCTCCCATAAAAAGCGATCATATGGGGCGCCGCCGCCCGTCCTTGGGCGCGTCGGAGACCACGACCTGGTCAGGACCGCGGGCCCCGGCGGCTCATTCAGTCGGCTCCTGCGCCACCCGCTCGGGCAGCTCCGCCGCGAGTGCGGCGGCCGCCTGGACGAGGGGCAGGGCCAGCAACGCCCCGGTGCCTTCGCCCACAGTGACGCCGTGGTCGAGCACAGGGTTGAGTGCCATCCGGTCCAGTGCCTTCGCCTGGCCCGGTTCGCCGCTCGCCTGCCCCGCCAGCCACCAGTCGGGCGCGCGGAACGCGGCGCGCTGGGCCACCAGCCCGCAGGCGGCCGAGACGACCCCGTCGAGGATGACCGGCGTACGGCGCACGGCGCACTGGAGCAGGAAGCCGGTGATGGCGGCGACGTCGGCGCCGCCCACCGCGGCCAGCAGGGCGACCTGGTCGCCCAGGACGGGGCGGGCCCGGCGCAGGGAGTCGCGGACCGCCGCGCACTTGCGCATCCAGGCCAGGTCGTCGATGGGCACTCCGCCGCGGCCGGTGACCACGGAGGCATCGGTTCCGCACAGGGCGGCGACGAGGGTCGCCGCGACGGTGGTGCCGCCCACGCTGAGGTCCCCGAGGACGACCAGGTCCGTCCCGGAGTCGGCCTCCTCGTCGGCGATCCGCATGCCGAGCCGCAGCGCCTCCTGGGCCTCCTCGACGGTCAGGGCGTCCTCGACGTCGATCCGGCCGCTGCCGCTGCGGACGCGGTGCCTGACCACGTCCTCGGGCAGCAGGCCGGGGTCGCAGGCGAGTCCCGCGTCGACGATCCGTACGGTGGCGCCCAGCCGGCCGGCCAGGATCGCTACGGGGCTGGCCCCCTCCAGCACGGCCCGCACCAGCTCGTGGCCGGTGCCCGCGGCCCGCGCGGAGACGCCAGCGGAGGCGATCCCGTGGTCGGCGGCGAACAGCACCACGCGCGGGCGCTCGATCGGCTTGACCGGCACCCGCCCCTGCGCCGCGGCGAGCCACTCGGCGAGATCGTCGAGCCGGCCCAGCGCGCCGGGCGGCACGGCGAGGCGCTCACGGCGTTCCTCGGCATCGCGTCGCACGCCCCCGTCCGGGCGCTCGATCAGATCGGAGAAGTCGTCGAGATTCAGCGTGCTCATCTGCCAGAGAGTACAGCCGGTAAGGCCCTCCCTCAGGCCTCGGGACCAGGCCCCTGCGGTCCGTTGGGGCGGGCCGCGGGACACCGGGCCGTGCCGGGCGCGGTCGCTATTCCTTGAGTACGGTCGCCTGCCCCGCGACGACGAGGAGCACCTGCTCGCACTGGCCCGCGACCCGCGCGTTCAGCCGGCCCAGTTCGTCGCGGAAGCGGCGGCCCGAGGCGGTCGCCGGGACGATGCCCGAGCCCACCTCGTTGCTGACCAGCACCACCCGGCGACGGGTCGCGCGCACGGCCGCCACCAGCTCGGCGGTCCGCTCGCCGAGCCGCCGCTGCCCGCTCTCGGCCCAGACGGCGTCGTCCCAGGCCCCGGCCCCGTCCATCGCGTCCGTCAGCCACAGCGCCAGGCAGTCGATCAGCAGCGGCGGTCCTTCCGCGGCCAGCAGCGGGACCAGCTCGCAGGTCTCCTCCGTCCGCCAGCTCGCCGGCCGGCGCTCCCGGTGCAGACCGACCCGCTGGGCCCATTCCGCGTCCCCGTCGCGGGCGCCGCCGGTGGCCACGTAGAGCACCTCGGGGAAGGACTCCAGCCGCCTCTCCGCCTCGACGGACTTTCCGGAGCGGGCTCCGCCCAGCACCAGGGTCCGGCGCGGCAGGTCCGGCGCCGCGTGGTACTCGCCGACGATCACGGTGGTCCCGTCCTGCACCACCCGGGCCCCGGCGGCCGCGCACCGGCGTTCCAGCTCGCGGCCGGGCGGGGTGTCGTGGTCCAGGTGGACGGCGACGACGTCCGTGGCCGGGCCGACGGCGCCGCTCGCCCGCAGCCGCGCCAGGGCCTCGGGCCGGCCCAGCACATCGCCGAGGACCACGTCGTACGGACGCTGCCCGGGCCCGCCGTTCGTGCCGGCCGGGGCCCCGCCCGGCGGCAGGTAGAGCAGCCGGACGCCGTCCGGGCCGGTCACCTCGTACCCGGTGCCCGGCGAGTCCATCGCCACCGCCCGCACCCGGTGCCCGGAGATCACCGCGAGTTCCCGCCCGTCCGGCACCCGCCCGGCCGCCGGCAGCCCGGGCGGCAGCTCCACGGCCGGTCCGTCGTGCGGGTGGGTCAGCAGGACCTGCCGTACGCCGCCCAGCGAATGCCCGGCCCGGGCCCCGGCCAGCACCGCCCCGGGGGTCAGGTCGAGCAGCAGCGCCCCGTCGACCAGGACGGCCGTCGCGGCGCGGGACCGCGCGCCGACGGAGACGGCGCAGGCCGCGCAGGGGCAGCCGGGCCGGGGCAGGCCCTCGGGCGTGCCGGTGCCGAGCAGAGTGAGTTCCACAGGATGATCCTCCCGCGTCGCCGAGACTGCTGCGCGCCCGGTTACTCTGCGGGCACACTCAAGGCGAGAAGCGTGAGAGCAGCGGACGGACAACGGAGGCGGACATGGCGTGGACGTGGCGGTTCGAGACGGCCGACGGCACCGAGGCGAGGCCGTCGGTGGTACCCGAGGAGTTCACCACGCAGGGCGACGCGGAGTCGTGGATCGGTGAGTACTGGAAGGAGCTGCTGGAGGGCGGTGTCGAGCAGGTCAAGCTGTCCGACGACGGCGGCACCGAGCTCTACACGATGAGCCTGCGCGAGGCTCTGGACGCCTAGCCGGCACGGGGCACTGCTGGCGTTCTTGAGGCGCGAGGGGTGCGGGGGTGCGGGAGCCGGGCCCCCGTGGCCCCCGCGCCGCGGGCTCAGCCCCGGACGCCGCACAGGTGCAGCAGTGCGGCGACACCGCGGTACGGGTCGGTCCGCCCCGCACGGTCCTCGGCGGCCAGCAGCCGCTCCAGCTCCTCGTCGGGCGGCAGGGACTCGCCGGCCTCGGTGCCGTCGGTGAAGACGCGTACGCCGTACCAGGCTTGGAGCGGCGCACCGATCCCGGACAGCGTGGCCGTCAGCCCGGCCAGCCGGTCGGCGCGTACGTCCAGGCCGAGCCGGTTGGTGTAGTCGATGCTGTCGAAGGCGGCCAGCGCGCCCTTCCAGTCGCCGTCCAGACCGGGCCGCATGGCCAGGGCGTCGCCGTTGCGCACCAGCAGGGACAGCAGGCCGCCGGGGGCCAGCATCCGGGCGAGACCGGCGAGCATGGCGTCCGGCTCCGGCACGTACATCAGCACCCCGTGGCACAGCACCACGTCGAAGCTGCCCGGCAGGAAGTGCGCGCCCGTCTCGCGGCCGTCGCCCTCCATGAGTTGGACCCGGTCGCGGATCCCGGGGGGTTCCGCGGCGAGCGCCTCACGGGCGACGGCCAGCATCCCGGGGTCCTGTTCCAGACCCGTCACCTTGTGCCCGGCGCGGGCGAGGCGCAGCGCCTGGGTGCCCTGGCCCATGCCGACGTCGAGCACGCGCAGCCGCTGCCCGACCGGGAAGCGGTGCGCGATCTGCTCGTCGACCTGCCGGCCCACGAGTTCCTGGCGGACGGCGTTGCGCAGTCCCCCCAGGCCTTCGAGCCAGAGCCGGGCCCCTTCGGCGAAGCCTTCCCCCGACGTGCCGGGCTTTGCTCGGCTCAGGGCCGTTCCCCGCGCTTGACCTGCGGCTTGGGCAGGCGCAGCCGGCGCATCTGGAGGGTGCGCATGAGGCCGTACGCCACGGCGCCGCGGCGGGGCTCGTTCGGGAAGCGCTGGACCAGCGCCTTGCGCAGGCGGAACACCAGACCGATGGAGTCCACGATGATCAGGGCGATCACGCCGAGCCACAGCAGCAGCGCGATGTTCTGGATCGTCGGCTGGCGCACCATGCTCAGCACCAGGATGATCACGGCCAGCGGCAGGAACATCTCGGCGACCGAGAAGCGGGAGTCCACGAAGTCGCGGACGAACCTGCGGACGGGGCCCTTGTCGCGGGTGGGCAGATAGCGCTCGTCGCCACTGGCCAGCGCCTCGCGCTGCTTGGCCATCTCTACGCGGCGGCGCTCACGCGCTCGCTTGGCATCCTCCTTGCGATTGCCGGTCGAGGCCACCACGGCCTTGCGCTGCGACTGGGCCACAGCACGCTTCGGCGTAGGGCGGCCCTTGGGGGCCTGCGGGTCACGGGGCTGCGAGAGGTCGGCGCTCACCTTGTCGGTGGCGGCGGCCTTCTCTTCCTTGGAGGAGCGGCTACCAAACACAAAACCCAAGCCTACGTGGTTGCGGGCATGGCCCCCACCCCGATGGGGAACGATCCGGCAACGGCGGGCGTCTTCCCAGTGCGTGGTCCGTCCGGGACGCACCTACTCCCTACGCCTGATACGGCGCGGGCGCAGTCGTCCTGGAGGAGGAGCGCATCCGCACCTGAACAGTGCGGTAATGGAGACAGGGCCCGTACTGTGGGTCCTGTCGGTGACCTGCACCACAGTCCGTCTAGAAGGGGGCGCGCGAAGCCCATGAGCGGTGTCATGAAGCGTATGGGGATGATCTTCCGCGCGAAGGCGAACAAGGCCCTGGACCGGGCCGAGGACCCGCGCGAGACCCTCGACTACTCGTACCAGAAGCAGCTGGAGCTGCTGCAGAAGGTGCGCCGCGGAGTCGCCGACGTGGCGACCTCCCGCAAGCGCCTGGAGCTCCAGCTGAACCAGCTGCAGGGGCAGTCGGCCAAGCTGGAGGACCAGGGCCGCAAGGCCCTCGCCCTGGGCCGCGAGGACCTGGCCCGTGAGGCCCTGTCCCGCCGCGCCCAGCTCCAGCAGCAGGTCAGCGACCTTGAGGTGCAGCACCAGACGCTGCAGGGCGAGGAGGAGAAGCTGACCCTCGCCTCCCAGCGGCTCCAGGCCAAGGTGGACGCCTTCCGTACGAAGAAGGAGACCATCAAGGCGACCTACACCGCGGCCCAGGCGCAGACCCGGATCGCGGAGTCCTTCTCCGGCATCTCCGAGGAGATGAGCGACGTGGGCCTGGCCATCCAGCGGGCCGAGGACAAGACCGCCCAGCTGCAGGCCCGCGCCGGCGCGATCGACGAGCTGCTGGCCTCCGGCGCGCTCGACGACCAGAGCGGGCTCGGCTCCAAGGACGACATCCAGGCCGAGCTGGACCGCCTGTCGGGCGGCACGGACGTGGAGCTGGAGCTCCAGCGCATGAAGGCCGAGCTGGCCGGAGGCCCGTCCGCGCAGCAGCAGGCCATCGAGGGCGGCGCCCCCGGCACCGGCCAGCCGTCGCAGACCCAGCACCGGTTCGACAAGCAGTAGGACGGGGCCCGTCATGATTGTCCGCATCATGGGGGAAGGACAGGTGGAGCTGGCCGACAGCCACTTCGCCGAGCTCAACAGGCTGGACGACGAGCTGCTCGCGGAGATGCAGAGCGGCGACGCGGAGGGCTTCCGGCGCACGCTGGGCGCGCTCCTCGAAGCCGTACGGCGGCTCGGCCGGCCGCTCCCGGACGATGCGCTGGAGCCGTCCGAGCTGATCCTGCCCGCGCCCGACGCGAGCCTGGACGAGGTCCGGGCGATGCTCCGCGACGACGGGCTGATCCCGGGCTGATCCCGGGCCCGGACGCCCCGGCCCCCGCCGGGGCGGCGGACGCACACCGACACCACGACGGGCCCTCCCCCTCAAGGGGGCGGGCCCGTCGTCGTGCGCGCGCCCGGGCCCGCGCCTTCAGTGCTCGGGCGGCTTCTCCAGGGACACGGCCGGCTCCGCGTCGGGTGTCCCGCCGATGAAGTTCTCGAAGCTGCGGCGCTTGGCCGCCCAGCGCCGGTCGTGGTGGAAGGCGCGCAGTCCGGCCTTGGCCCGGGCGCGCGGACGGTTGGCGTAGAACCGCTTCGCGTACGGGGACCCGGGCCGGGCCAGCCGGATCGCGCCGATCAGCGCCACGAAGGGGATGACCACGCCGAAGACGGCCGTGCGCGCCTTGCCCTTCCACAGGGCGATCAGCGCGAGGAAGAAGTTGGTGGCCGCGTTCATGGCGACCAGTCCGCGGCTCTGGCGCTCCTCGGCGGTCAGGTCGTCGACCCCGAACGGCACGAAGCCGCCGAGCACCAGCGCCACGAGCGCGGCCGTGAGGACGACGACCTCGACGCTCTTGCGGCCCTGTTCGCTCCAGTACACGTCGTCCAGGTGCAGGATCAGCGCGAACTCGTCCAGGACCAGGCCCGCGCCCAGCCCGAAGAGGACGGCCGAGAGCCAGGCCCCGAAGCCGTACCGGTCACTGCCCACCGCACCGAACCCGCCGATGATCACGAGCACCACGCCGGGGACGACGTGGTGGACGTGCATACCGCCCGGGGTGACGTTCTTGAACGGGCCCCGGCCGGCCCGGATCAGCCGGGTGATCACGCGGGTGACCAGGAACGACAGCACGAAGGAGAGCAGGGCGAGGAGAAGGGGCAGTTTCCCCGGTTCGACGATGTTCCGATACCACCAGTGACCCATCCCACTGACTCCCTATTTGGAACGTAATGGGCAATTTACAGGTCACCCCGAGCGGGTAGCCTTCGCGCCGATGCCAGATTCGCTCGAAGATCCGCCCCCGTCGCCGCATCCGTCGCCGCACCAGTCGCCGGCGGCGCCGTCGACGCACCCGGAGCGCGCCTCGTTCCTCGACGGCGTCCGCTTCGCCTTCGGCACGCTCACCGTGCTGCCCGCCCGCGTCACCCGCTGGGACCGCCCGGCCGCCCGCGCCGGCATGGTGTGCGCCCCGCTCGCCGGGCTCGTCGTGGGCCTGCTGGCCGCCGTACCCGGGGTGCTCCTCCTGCTGCTGGGCGGGGGTCCGCTGCTCGCCGCGGTCGTCACCGTCGCCGTACCGGCCGCGCTGACCCGGGGTCTGCACCTGGACGGGCTCGCGGACACGGCCGACGGCCTCGGCAGCGCCAAACCCGCCGAGGACGCGCTGCGCGTCATGAAGCAGTCCGACATCGGCCCGTTCGGTGTCGTGACCCTGGTGCTCGTGCTCCTGGCGCAGGTGGCGGCCCTGTCCGACGCCTACGCCGACAGTTGGGTGCGCGGCGCCCTCGCCGCGGTGGTCGCGGCCGTGACCGCCCGCCTCGCCCTCACCTCGGCCTCCCGCCAGGGCGTCCCGCCGGCCCGCCCCGAGGGGCTGGGGGCCGCGGTCGCCGGGGTGGTGCCGCGCCCCGCGGCCGCCGCGATCGCCGTGCTCGTCCTCGCCGCGGCCACGGCCGCCGCCCTGCCGCTGGGCCCCGCGGCCGCTGCCCGGCACGCGGCCGCGGTCCTGGCCGCCCTGCTCGTCGCGGAACTGCTGCTGCGCCGCTGCGTACGCCGCTTCGACGGCGTCACCGGCGACGTCTTCGGCGCCCTGGCCGAGACCGCGGCGACCACCGCCCTGATCGTCCTCGCCCTGGGTCACGCCGCCTGACGGGCCGCGCCGACACGGTCTAGCGACAGGTGCGGCGCCAGGCGTCCAGGTCGTAGTGCTTCTGCATCGAGCTCAGCTTCAGCTCGCGCGAGCGCGCGCAGAAGCGGTCCACCCCCAGCTCGTACTCCACGTGGAACACGGCCTTGCCGGCCTCCACGAACGGGGTCAGCCGCTCGCACTCGTCGTACTGCGCGCACTGCTCGTTCACCGCGAAGTCGAAATCGCCCACGAGCTGCGGGATCTGGTCGAGGTCGTTCTTCAGACCGACGGCCAGGCCCCGGTCGTGCGCGAGCTTCGCGATGAGCCGGTTGTAGCGGAGCTGGTCGTCGGCGGTGAGCGGGAAGCCCGAGTCGTTGGCGTAGCCGTCCATGTTGTCCGGCTCCACCGCGTCGAAGCCCTTGTCCCGGCACATGTCGAACCGCTTGCCCATCAGCGGTTCCAGCGCGGCCAGAGCCCGGACGTCCAGCCAGCGTTCGCCCTCCCATCCGTTGCCCTCGCCGAGCAGCGCCTTGGAGAAGTCGCCCGCGTCGGGCCGGAAGTCCTCCCACGCGCCGGTGGAGAGGTAGCAGATGGTCTTGCGCCCGGCCTTCTTCAGCTCGGCGACCTGCTCCTTGGTGGTGTTGAACCCGTCGACGTCGTACACCGCCGCCTTCACCGAGGTGTCGAGCCTGCCGGTGAGCTGCCACTGCCAGCCGGTACCGGGCCGGGGCTGCCAGTGCTCCCCCGGGGCCAGCTCCGGCCACGGGTACGGGCCGTCGTCCGCGCCGTCGTCGGCGTCCCGCCCCGCCGTACACGCGGCGAGCAGCAGCAGCAGCAGGAGCAGCAGGAGCCTCAGCCGTTTCATCCCGCGGCCTCCAGTGCGTACGGGAGCGTCCCCCACGGGTGCGCGCCGCTGCCGGGGACCGCGCAGTGCACCCCGGCCCCCCGGGCGGCCGCGAGTTCCTCGGCGAGCCGGGCGGCGAGCGCGCCCGGCGGGACGGCGTAGACGAGGTGGCAGAACCGCTGGGCGGGGTGGTCCGCGGTCCAGGGCGGTACGGGGGCCGCCTCCCGGTAGGCGTCCCACGGGCCTTCGAAGGTGACGAGCAGGTCGGCCAGGTCGGCGTAGCCGGGGTGAGGGTGGACCCCGTGGTTGAGGACGAGGGTGCGCACGCCCGCGGACCGGGCGGCGACCGCGAGGCGTCCGTAGTGCGGGAGCAGTTCGGGTTCGGCGGAGGCCTGGTCGAGGAACGCCCCGTCGGTGGCGTACCAGTCGCGGTGGCGCAGCAGGTCCTGCACGACGGCGGCGTGCGGGCGGCGCCCGTAGTCGGTGTCGGCGTACCCGAGCACGGGCACCCCGGCGTCGCGCAGGCGCTGGGCGACGAGGGCGAACCGCTCGTCGGGGGCGGCGCCGGGCCCGCTGTCGGGGTTGAGCACCACCGAGTGGAGCCGGCCGGCGGAGCTGATGAGCCGGTCCCAGGCCTCGGGCCGGTCGGCGGGGTGCTCGTACAGGGGCACCAGCAGCATGGGGTCCTGCCTCTCGTACGTCGTCATCGGTGGGCGGTCGCACGGCCGAGGAGCAGGCAGACCAGGGCGGCCAGGAGGGCGGCGGCCGTGCCCGCCACCACCAGCTGGACCACCCGCGGCTGGCCCAGCCCGGTCAGCAGGGCCAGGCTCTGCGCGACGGCGGCCGAGGCGCAGACCACGGCCGCGGGCCGGACCGCCCCGAAGGACTGGAGGAGCAGCCCCGTCCACATCACCGCGCCGAGCAGCAGCAGGGTGGCGACGCGGACCCCGGTCAGGCCGGGGGCGTCCGGCCAGAGCAGCGTTCCGGCCACCCCGAGCGCCAGGAGGACCACGAGGTAGACGGCGAGGCAGCGGCCCAGCGTCACCAGCATCCGCCGCCGGAAGGCCCGCGGCGAGCGGGCCCCCCGCAGCCCGCTGAGGCTGCCGCTGCGGAACCGGTGGAGCAGCCATTCGGCCGGGCCCATGCTCAGGGTGAGGGCCACCGCCGAGGGGGCGGCCACGGCCTCGGCGGGGCCGCCGGCGAGCACCTCGCCGAGGGCGGCGTACAGCACGAGCAGGCCGGTGCCCAGGCCGAAGACCCCGTACGGCACGGAGTCCCCGAGCCTCGGTCCGCGCGGCGCGAACTCCTCCTCGGCGCCGCGCAGCATCCGCCAGCGCACGGGGCCCTTGCCGGGGCGGCGCGCCGTCCAGCCCCGGACGCGCAGCAAGGCGGCCCGTACCCCGTCGGCCAGGGGCAGTTCGCGTACGGCCAGGGTGCAGGCGGCCAGCAGGGACACCGCGAGCAGGGTCACCCGGACCGGCACGGGCAGGTCCACGAAGAGCGCGAGCAGGGCCCCCGCGGCCATCGGGCCGAGTGCGGCGAGCAGCAGCCGCTCCCGGCCGAGGACCAGCAGGACGGTGGCGGCCCCGACGTAGAGGGCCTGTCCGGCGGCGAAGGCGTAGGAGAAGGGCGGCCCACCCGGCACGGCCAGCGCGGCGGCCGTGCCCAGCAGGGATCCGGCGGGGGCGCCGACGAGCAGGGTCCGTCCGGCGGCGGCCCGGTCGCCGAGACCGAGCCAGGAGTAGGCGCGGTGGGACAGGGTCTGGTCCCAGACCCAGCCGATGAGGGCCCCGGCGAGCAGGGTCAGGGTCCCGGCGGGCAGGCCGAGGCGGTCCTGGGGGCCTTCGAGGAGGGGGGCGCCGAGGAGGTAGGCCAGGCCGGGCAGGGCGAAGATCACCCCGCGGAGCAGGCAGGCGGTGAGCGAGACCTTCCAGGGGTCGGGGGTCTCGGCCGGCTCCGGGAAGGCGCGCGGCACCCGGGCGTAGAGCTCCTCGGCGAGGGAGAAGGAGTCGTGGCGGCCGTAGGTGAGCCGGATGTACTCGTCGTTCATGCCGTCGGATTCGAGGACGGCGGCGATCTCGTCGGGGTGGACGGCCGCGGCGATGCACACGTCGAGGCGCTCGGCGAGTTCGTCCATGGGGTCGGCGGCCGGGTCCTCGGTGCGCGGCCGGGGGACGGCCAGGAGGGTCTGGGGGGCGCCGCCGGGCGGCCTGAGCCAGAGGGATCCGCTCACCACAGGCTCCCGTCGGCGGCCAGTTCCCGGTGCCAGGGGTCGGCGATCCGCTGGATCCATCCCTCGCCCGCCTGGACGGGCAGGACGGGCGGACCGGAGAGTTCCCGGTAGATGTGCCGGAAGCCGTCCACGGACTGGTGGAGGGTGAACTTCTCCACCACCCGCTCGCGGGACATCCGGCCGAGCTCGGCGCGGCGTTCGTCGTCGCGCAGCAGGGCGAGCGTGGCGCGGGCCATGGTCTCGGGCTCGCGCGGCGGGACGACGAGGCCGGTGTCGCCGACGGCCTCGCGCACTCCGCCGACGTCGGTGGAGACGGTGGTGCGGCCGCAGGACATGGCCTCGATGATGCTGAACGGGAAGCCCTCGCTGATGGAGGAGAGCATGACGACGGAGCCCGCCGCGTAGGCCCGGGCCACCTGATCGATGCGGCCCTCGTACGTGATCCCGTCGCTCACGCCGAGGTCGGCGGCGAGCTTCTCCAGCCGGAGCCGGTACTCCTCGCAGCCGGCCGGGACGGGCCCGAAGAGCCGCAGCCGCAGGGCGGGCATCTCCTCGCGCATGAAGGCGTAGGCGCGGATGAGGGTTTCGAGGTCCTTGATCGGGTCGATGCGGCCGCACCAGCTGAGCGTGGGCACCTCGGGTTCGGGGCCGGCGTCGGGGAAGAGGTGCGGGTCGACGCCGTTGTAGACGGTGCGGATGCGTTCGGAGTCGGCGCCGCCGCGCTCTTCCCAGCGGCGGTTGTACTGGTTGCACGGGGTGATCAGGTCGGCCTGCCGGTAGCCCTCGGTGTTGAGCTCGCGGTAGAAGCCGAGCATCAGCGCCTTGACGGGCCAGCGCTGCTCGGCGCTGCGGTATCCCAGGTAGCGCTCGCGCAGGTAGATGCCGTGCTCGGTGAGCAGGAAGGGGACGTCGTCGAGGTATTTCGCGGCGAGGGCGGGGAGGGTGGCGAGGCCGCTGCTGACGGCGTGCGCGACGCTGTCGCGCGGAATGCGGACGGCGAGCGGGCGCAGCGCGTGTTCCAGCAGGTCGGTGGCGGTGAGTGCGTCGTGGATGGTGGGCGCGGCGGCCGCGGTGCTGAGGCCGGGGCGGGTCCATACCCGCATCAGCAGGCGCAGAACCGATTCGGAGCGCAGGGCCGGGGCGAGTTTCCCGGACCGGGCGAGGGCGGCCAGTTCGCGCAGGGCCGCGGAGAACGCCCCGGAGACGGGGGCGGCCCCTGCGGGGGCGGTGGCGGGGGCCGCGGGAGGGTCGAGCAGGGAGAGCAGAAAGCTTTCGTAGACCTCGGTGAAGCGGCGGTGGGCCTTGCCGCGCAGGGCCGAACGGCGGCCCCTGCCGGGGGGCGGCCCCCACAGCGGAACGGCCGTGTGCCGGTAGACGTTGCGGGGCAGTTCCCAGGTGACCGGCTCTCGTCCGGAGCCGGTCAGGGCTATGACGTTGAAGTCGACCTCCGGCATTCCGCGCACCAGCTGGTCGCACCAGGTACTGACGCCCCCGTGGACGTGCGGGTAGGTGCCTTCGGTGAGCATGGTGACGTGACGCCCATGACTCATGCGGTGTGTCCCCCCAGGACGGAAAAGGGGCCGGCGCCCGTGGATTCGCGGAGCGCCGGCGCAGTGTGTTACGCGTGACGGCTTGCTGGTCGGCCCGTTGCGGTCAGCTGGGCAGTCGGAGCGTGACGGCGCTCTGGAGCAGCTCGGGCGCGGTCCACGTGGAGCGCGTTCCGGCGTACGCGGTGCCGAAGTCGGTGGTGCCGAGCAGCAGTTGCTTCTTGGTGCCGGTGGGGGCGGTGACCGGGGCGACGACTCCGGCGGGCGCCTTGACGGTGACGGTGGTGCCGATGCGGTAGGCGCTGACCTTGCCCTCGGCGAGGGCCTTGTCCCAGGCGGCGCGACGGCCGAGCTCGACGCCGGCTTCCTTCATGGTCTGGTTGACGAGGGGGGCACTGGGCGCGTAGAGGGCCCGGTAGGTGTCGAGGACCTGGTTGAGCACCGGGTAGAGGGTGCGGTCCTCGGCGAGGTTGGACTGGTGGACGTAGTGCGGGCGCGGATCGTTGGCCAGTACGTGGCGCAGCGCGGTCCGGGCCTCCTGCGGCACGATCTGCTGGAGGTAGCCGGTGGTGACGTCGAGCGGCTCCGGCAGGCAGGTGGAGGTCGCGGGGTTGTCCTCGCAGACGCCGCTGCCGCCGTCGGCGCGGCTGGTGTAGATCCAGTTGTACTCGTCGGCCATCTCCGCGTTGGTGCCCGTGTTGTAGTACACGTTCATCGGGTGGCGCGGGACGGTGAGGGCGGCGCCGACCGGCCGCTGGGAGGGTTCGCGGGAGTTGTCGCTGCCCGCCCACTTCACGCCGTTGTCGGCGAGCGCCCCGGCCAGGTTGGGGTTGTCCTGGGGCTGCTGCGGGAGGGTCTTGAGCCCCGAGTGCTCGCCGGTGACCAGCTCGCTGCGGTCGGTGGTGATCCCCTTGGACGCGGCCCAGTTGTTGTTGTCGCGGATCTGCGCGGAGATCTCCGCGCGGCTCATCCAGTTGATGGTGCCCAGGGCGTTCTTCGTGCAGCTCCAGGGGATGGTGGTGGTGTCCTGGACGCAGCCGAGGAAGGGGTGCGTGTAGGTGTGGTTCATCCAGCGGAACTTGGCCCGGTCGGCCACGAGCTGCGCGGTGAGCGCGTCGGTACCGCCGTTCTCCGCCTTCCACTCCTCGCCCGCGCCCGCGTTGAAGAGCATGTCGAGCTTGAAGCCCTTGGACTGCTGCCATTGCACCGCGTAGACGGCGTCGGCGGCGGTCATCCGGATGGTGCTCTCCTTGCCCTCGCCGCCCGGGCAGGCGTAGTCGCCGGGCGTGCAGTTGAGCTCCTTGCTCCAGCGGGCGTCGGGGGCGAAGACGTCGTCGACGTGGACCGCGAAGTAGCTGCGGCTCTGGCCGAGGTGGACCCCGCGGGTCAGCCAGTCGACGATGCCGCGGGCCAGCAGCCGGAACTGCTGCTGGTACTGGTTGTAGCCGAAGGTGACGACCAGTTCGCTGCGCCCGTCGTGCGCGTACTCACCGACGAGCGAGGCCCGTCCGGCTTCCACGGGGGCGTCGAGGTAGCTGGTGTAGCCGGCCCGCGGCTTGCCCATGAACCCGAAGCTCTCGGGGACGAGCGCCGAGTTGTCCTCGAAGGCGACCTGCCCGCCGAGGTAGCCGAAGGGACCCGTCTTGCCGGCGGCGGTGACCGCGGCCTGGGTGCCGTCGAGCTGGCCGCTGTAACCCCCGTTGTCGGTGTACTCCAGCCCGACCCCCGGGTGGGCCCAGGTGTAGGCGTCCACCTGGCGGATCCCGTACGCCGTCTCGTACGCGGCGAGCGCGGCCATCTCGGCCGAGCCCTCCCCGAAGGGGTTCTCGTTCGGCAGGACGACGCCCTGGTACTTGGCGCGCGGCCGGCCGTCGAGCGTGTCACTGAGGAAGCCGGCGTCGATGACCGGGCGGCCCGCGCTGCCCAGTTCGACGCGGGTGTACGGCACGCCCGTGTCCCGCAGCTCCGCCGTGATCGCCTCGACCGAGCTGCCGCCGTCGTCGACGACGAGGACCTTGAGGTCGATCCGCGGCGTCTCCGCCGCGTGCGCGGACGCCGCAGGTACCGCTACGGACACCAGAGCTGCCGCGGCCATGGCGGCGGCGACCCTGTTCATCCGGTTCTTGTTGACCATTTCGGCCTTTCCCCCCGCAGGCGTCCCTCGACTCGGCCCTTGGCGGTAGGCCGGGCCGGGGAGGCTCTGTGGAAATCATGCAAAGGAACCCCGCGTCCCCTTGCGAGAGTGGACCGAGTCTCTCGGACATCGTCAGGTCTACGAGGCAAACCTGGAGCAGAGTCCACAGATGGGTGAACCTGATGACCTGTTGATCGAACAACTTGACAAACCTTCGAGTGCCGTGCGGAGGGGGCCCTGCGCGTAGGGTCATTTCTGGCGGCCGTCGGGCCCGAATACGATCGCTACGGATGGCCGTCCACCCACTCGGCCCACACATACAAACGGAAGCGAGACTTCACCACCGTGACTGCTCTGACTCTCAGCACTGCCGGCGCGGCGACGCTGCGCGCCGACGCCCTCGTCGTCGGCGTCGCGAAGGGCCCCAAGGGCCCGGTTCTCGCGCCGGGCGCCGAGGCCGTGGACGAGGCGTACGAAGGCAAGTTCGCCGGAGTCCTCGACGCCATGGGTGCCTCGGGCGCCGAAGGCGAGATCACCAAGCTGCCGGCCCCGGCGGGCCTGAAGGTCCCGGTCGTGCTGGCGGTCGGGCTCGGCTCCGTCCCCGAGAAGGACGAGTCGTTCGACGAGGAGGTGCTGCGCCGCGCCGCCGGCGCCGCCGCCCGCGCGCTGCACGGCACCAAGAAGGCCGCCTTCGCCCTCCCCCTGGACGACGCCTCCGCCGTCACCGCGGTCGCCGAGGGCGCTCTGCTGGGCGCGTACGCCTTCACCGCCTACCAGGGCGGCGAGAAGAAGGCCGCGAACGGCGGCAAGAACGGCGGCCCCAAGCAGCCGCTCGCCGAGGTGGCCCTGCTGGGCGCCAAGCCGCGCGACAAGGAGCACAAGGCCGCGGCCGAGCGCGCCACGGTCGTCGCGACCGAGGTCAACATCGCCCGTGACCTGGTCAACACCCCGCCGAACGACCTCACCCCCGAGGCCTTCGCCGCCGTCGCCTCCGCGACCGCGAAGGAGAACGGCATCAAGGTCCAGGTGCTGGACGAGAAGGCCCTGATCAAGGGCGGCTACGGCGGCATCATGGGCGTCGGCAAGGGGTCGGAGAACCCGCCGCGCCTGGTGAAGCTCTCCTACACCCACCCCAAGGCGGAGAAGACCCTCGCCTTCGTCGGCAAGGGCATCACCTACGACTCCGGCGGCATCTCCCTGAAGCCGGCCGGCCACAACGAGACGATGAAGTGCGACATGGCCGGCGCCGCCGCCGTCTTCGCCGCCGTCGTCGCCGCCGCGAAGCTGGGCCTCCAGGTCAACGTCACCGGCTGGCTCGCGCTCGCCGAGAACATGCCGTCCGGCTCGGCCACCAAGCCGGGCGACGTGCTGCGCATGTACAGCGGCAAGACCGTCGAGGTCCTCAACACCGACGCCGAGGGCCGCCTGGTCCTGGGCGACGCGCTGACCCGGGCCTCCGAGGAGAACCCGGACGCGATCGTCGACGTCGCCACCCTGACCGGCGCCATGGTGCTGGCCCTGGGCAACCGGATGTTCGCCGTCATGTCCAACGACGACGCCTTCCGCACCTCGATCCACGAGATCGCCGAGGAGGTCGGCGAGGCCTCGTGGCCGATGCCGCTCCCCGCGGACCTGCGCAAGGCCATGGACTCCCCCACCGCCGACATCGCCAACATGGGCGAGCGCATGGGCGGCGGCCTGGCGGCCGGCCTCTTCCTCCAGGAGTTCGTCGGCGAGGGCATCACCTGGGCCCACCTCGACATCGCCGGTCCGGCCTTCCACGAGAGCGCCCCCTACGGCTACACCCCCAAGGGCGGCACCGGCTCGGCCGTGCGCACCCTGGTGCGGCTGGCCGAGCGCACGGCCACGGGCGACCTGGGCTGACGCTCCGCGTGTGACACGTAGCACCCCGGGCCCTGATCGCATGGCGGTCAGGGCCCGGGGTGTGTTCAGCTCACAACGAAACTTCAAGGAATACGTAGGTTTCTACGCAGCGGTAACCCTCGCTTCGGACAGAACGGCATTCCACATGCCGGGCCCGGCGTCCCGCGTTCCCCCGACAAATGCGAAGATGGGTTCTCGGCAGGACAGGGCCCCCACCACAGGGCCGAAGAAACAAGCGGCCGTATACCAGCCGCCGCCCGGTCACAGAGGACCGGTGCCCGGCGCACATGCATGGAGGACGTGACGTGGCGAACGACGCCAGCACCGTTTTCGACCTAGTGATCCTCGGCGGTGGCAGTGGCGGTTACGCCGCAGCGCTGCGCGCATCCCAGCTGGGTCTGGACGTTGCCCTGATCGAGAAGAACAAGCTCGGCGGCACCTGCCTGCACAACGGCTGCATCCCCACGAAGGCACTGCTGCACGCGGGCGAGATCGCGGACCAGGCGCGCGAAGGCGCCCAGTTCGGTGTGAAGACCACCTTCGAGGGCATCGACATCGCGGGTGTCCACAAGTACAAGGACGAGATCATCGCGGGCCTGTACAAGGGCCTGCAGGGTCTGGTGGCCTCCCGCAAGGTCACGTACATCGAGGGTGAGGGCCGCCTTTCCTCGCCGACCTCCGTCGACGTGAACGGCCAGCGCATCCAGGGCCGCCACGTCCTGCTGGCGACCGGCTCCGTGCCGAAGTCGCTGCCGGGCCTGGAGATCGACGGCAACCGCATCATCTCCTCGGACCACGCGCTGGTCCTGGACCGCGTCCCCGAGTCGGCGATCGTGCTGGGCGGCGGCGTCATCGGCGTCGAGTTCGCCTCGGCGTGGAAGTCCTTCGGTTCCGAGGTCACCGTCATCGAGGGCCTCAAGCACCTCGTGCCGGTCGAGGACGAGAACAGCTCGAAGCTGCTGGAGCGCGCCTTCCGCAAGCGCGGCATCAAGTTCAACCTCGGCACCTTCTTCGACAAGGCCGAGTACACCGAGAACGGCGTGCGCGTCACGCTGGCCGACGGCAAGACCTTCGAGGCCGAGGTGCTGCTGGTCGCCGTCGGCCGCGGTCCGGTCTCCCAGGGCCTGGGCTACGAGGAGCAGGGCGTCGCGATGGACCGCGGCTACGTCCTGGTCGACGAGTACATGCAGACCAACGTGCCGACCATCTCGGCCGTCGGTGACCTCGTCCCGACCCTCCAGCTCGCGCACGTCGGCTTCGCCGAGGGCATCCTGGTCGCGGAGCGTCTGGCCGGCCTCAAGGCCGTCCCGATCGACTACGACGGTGTCCCGCGCGTCACCTACTGCCACCCCGAGGTCGCTTCCGTCGGCATCACCGAGGCCAAGGCCAAGGAGATCTACGGCGCGGACAAGGTCGTGGCACTGAAGTACAACCTTGCGGGCAACGGCAAGAGCAAGATCCTGAAGACCTCGGGCGAGATCAAGCTCGTCCAGGTCAAGGACGGTGCCGTGGTCGGCGTCCACATGGTCGGTGACCGGATGGGCGAGCAGGTCGGCGAGGCCCAGCTGATCTACAACTGGGAAGCCCTGCCGGCCGAGGTCGCGCAGCTCATCCACGCGCACCCGACGCAGAACGAGGCGATGGGCGAGGCCCACCTGGCGCTCGCCGGCAAGCCGCTGCACGCACACGACTAATCGTCACCGGGCGCGACGACCACTTCCGCACTTTCGTTAGGAGCAACAGAAACCATGTCGGTTTCCGTAACCCTTCCGGCGCTCGGTGAGAGCGTCACTGAGGGCACTGTCACCCGTTGGCTGAAGGCCGAGGGCGAGCGCGTCGAGGCCGACGAGCCGCTGCTCGAGGTGTCGACCGACAAGGTCGACACCGAGATCCCGTCGCCCGTCGCCGGCATCCTGGCCTCCATCAAGGTCGCCGAGGACGAGACCGTCGAGGTCGGCGCCGAGCTGGCCGTCATCGACGACGGTTCGGGCGCCCCGGCCGAGGCCGCGGCTCCGGCCGCCGCCGAGCCCGCTGCCGCTCCGGCGCCGCAGGCCCCGCAGGCCACCCCGTCCACCGAGGTCGAGGCCCCGGCTCCCGCGCCGACGGCCGAGGCGGCCGCCGGCGGCGGTTCCGCCGAGGGCACCGATGTCGTGCTCCCCGCCCTGGGCGAGTCCGTCACCGAGGGCACCGTCACCCGTTGGCTGAAGCAGGTCGGCGAGTCCGTCGAGGCGGACGAGCCGCTGCTGGAGGTGTCCACCGACAAGGTCGACACCGAGATCCCCGCGCCGGTCTCCGGCACGCTGCTGGAGATCCTGGTCGGCGAGGACGAGACCGCCGAGGTCGGCGCCCGTCTGGCCGTCATCGGCGTGGCGGGTGCCGCTCCGGCTGCTGCCGCTCCGGCCGCGGCTCCGGCTCCGGCCGCCGCTCCGGCTCCGGCTGCCCCGGCTCCGGCCCCGGCTGCCCCGGCTCCGGCTCCGGCCGCCCCGGCCCCCGCCGCCGCCCCGGCCCCCGTGGCCGCTCCGGCCCCCGTGGCCGCTCCGGCTCCGGTGGCCGCTCCGGCTCCGGTCGCGCCCGCCGCCCCCGCTCCGGTCGCCCCTGCCGCTCCCGCCGCCCCGGTTTCCGCCGGTGACGAGGGCGCGTACGTGACCCCGCTGGTGCGCAAGCTCGCCTCGGAGTCCGGCGTCAACCTGTCGCAGGTGTCGGGCACCGGTGTCGGTGGCCGTATCCGCAAGCAGGACGTCCTGGCCGCCGCGGAGGCCGCCAAGGCTGCCGCTGCCGCCCCGGCCCCGGCCGCCGCCCCGGCCGCCGCCAAGGCTCCGGCCGCCGCGGTGTCCGAGCTGCGCGGTCAGACGGTCAAGATGACCCGCATGCGCAAGGTCATCGGCGACAACATGATGAAGGCCCTGCACTCGCAGGCTCAGCTCAGCTCCGTGGTCGAGGTGGACATCACCAAGATCATGAAGCTGCGCGAGAAGGCCAAGGACGCGTTCCTGGCCCGTGAGGGCGTCAAGCTCTCGCCGATGCCGTTCTTCGTCAAGGCCGCTGCCCAGGCGCTGAAGGCCCACGCGGTCGTCAACGCCCGGATCAACGAGGACGAGGGCACCATCACCTACTTCGACTCGGAGAACATCGGCATCGCCGTGGACTCCGAGAAGGGCCTGATGACCCCGGTCATCAAGGGTGCCGGTGACCTCAACCTGGCGGGCATCTCCAAGGCGACCGCCGACCTGGCCTCCAAGGTCCGCGGCAACAAGATCACGCCGGACGAGCTGTCGGGCGCGACCTTCACCATCAGCAACACCGGCTCGCGCGGTGCGCTGTTCGACACGGTCATCGTGCCGCCGAACCAGGTCGCCATCCTGGGCATCGGTGCCACGGTGAAGCGCCCGGTGGTCATCGAGACCGCCGAGGGCACCAACATCGGCATCCGCGACATGACGTACCTGACCCTGTCCTACGACCACCGCCTGGTGGACGGCGCGGACGCGGCCCGGTACCTCTCGGCCGTCAAGGCGATCCTGGAAGCCGGCGAGTTCGAGGTCGAGCTCGGCCTCTAAGGCCTCCAAGGCTCACCGCGGCAGCGACTGCCGCACACGGCGCCCCCGCCCGGATTTCCCTCCGGGCGGGGGCGCCGTCGTCGTTGCGCCCCCGCCGTGGCTGTTCCGGAGGGGCGGCGAGCCTGTGTACGCTCGAACAGCACGTGCACGGACGGGAGTTCACCGGCCGCGCCGGGCCGGCCCCCGGCGATCACGGCGCCGGCGCCGCACAACCGCCAGGCGCCGACCGCGCAGCGACCGGGGCCCGCGGCCGGCTTCAGCGCCCTGAGCAGCGCAGTCGTCGGCGTTTCCTGTAACCAGCCTCACCCGGCGTCCCTGACCTGGAACGCATCGGGCCGGTCCACTCCGCCGTATTGTCTACGCATCGAAGCGATGCATGCCCCTACAGGAGATGAAGCCCGATGATCACCCCACCCGTCGTGCACTCGCTGCGCGAGCAGATCCGCGAGCACATCGTGGAGGGGATCGTCAGCGGGCGCTGGAAGCCCGGCGAGCGGATCGTCGAGCGCCGGATCGCGGTGGAGCTGGAGGTCAGCCAGACGCCCGTACGGGAGGCCCTGCGCGAGCTGGAGACGCTGCGGCTGATCGAGTCGGCGCCGAACAAGGGCGTGCGCGTCCGCAACCTCTCGGCGGCGGACCTGGAGGAGATCTACCCGGTCCGGGCCGGCCTGGAGCAGATCGCGGCCGAACTGGCCGCGCCGCGCCTGGCGGCCGACTGCTCGGCCCTGGAGCCGCACGTGGCCGCGCTGTGGGAGGCGGACCGCACCGAGGACGGTACGGCGCAGGTCCGGCACACGGTGGGCTTCCACAGGGAGATGGTGCGGGCGGCCGGGAACAGCGTGCTGCTGCACACCTGGGAGAGCCTGGGCATCGAGGTGTTCACGGCCCTGTCCATCCGCTGGCTGGGGACGGTGCAGAAGTCCTACGCCGAGGAGCACGAGGCCCTCGTGGAGGCGTTCCGCCATCAGGATCCGGACATCGGGCTGCTCGTGAAGCGGCATGTGCTGGGGTGCGCTCCGCGCGCATGACCGCTCGTATTGCCCTGTTTTGCCCGGCACCGGGTGCCCGCTTCACTGGCACCCGGTGCCGACTTTTGCCATATCGACGTTTCTTTGTCACATTTATTTGATCGATCATCGATCAGCGATTTACAGTCGTCGCGGACCTCAACCAGGTCCATCGACCCTGTCCTGCCCGTCAGGGATTTTTTCACCACCTCTCCTTTACCCGGAAGGCGGCGCACACCGATGTCCGACCCCGTAGCAAAGCTTCCGAGCGAGCTCGACCAGCTCCCGGACCGCGACACCGAGGAGACCGCCGAATGGGCGGCCTCCCTCGACGCCGTCGCCAAGGCCGCCGGTACGCGCCGCGCCGAATACCTGCTCCGCCGCACGCTCCAGCACGCCGAGGCCGCCGGCCTCGCCCTGCCCAAGCTGCTGGAGACGGACTACGTCAACACCATCCCCACCGCCGCCGAGCCGGAGTTCCCCGGTGACGAGGCGATGGAAGCCAGGATCACCGCGTGGAACCGCTGGAACGCGGCCGCCATGGTGACCCGCGGCTCCAAGTACGGCGTCGGCGGCCACATCGCCACCTTCGCCTCCGCCGCGTGGCTGTACGAGACCGGCTTCCAGCACTTCTTCCGCGGGAAGGAGGCCGACGGATCGGGCGACCAGCTCTACATCCAGGGCCACGCCTCCCCCGGCATCTACGCCCGCGCCTTCCTCGACGGCCGGATCTCCGAGCAGCAGCTCGACAACTTCCGCCAGGAGTCCGGCGGCAACGGCCTGCCGTCCTACCCGCACCCGCGGCGCCTGCCGTGGCTGTGGGAGTTCCCCACGGTGTCCATGGGCCTCGGCCCGCTCTCCGCGATCTACCAGGCGCGCTTCAACCGCTATCTGCAGAACCGCAGCATCAAGGACACCGCGAACTCGCACGTCTGGGCCTTCCTGGGCGACGGCGAGATGGACGAGCCCGAGTCGACCGCCGCCCTGGCCCTGGCCTCCCGCGAGCAGCTCGACAACCTGACCTTCGTCATCAACTGCAACCTGCAGCGTCTCGACGGTCCGGTCCGCGCCAACTTCCGCGTCGTCCAGGAGCTGGAGGCCCAGTTCCGCGGCGCCGGCTGGAACGTCATCAAGTCGCTGTGGGGCTCCGCCTGGGACGAGCTGTTCCAGCTCGACACCACCGGCGCCCTGGTGCGCCGCCTGCGCGAGGTACCGGACGCGCAGTTCCAGACGTACGCGACCCGCGACGTGGCCTACATCCGCCAGCACTTCTTCGGCGCCAACGCCGAGCTCGTGCAGCTGGCCGGCGTGCTCTCCGACGCGAAGATCGCCGAGTGCTTCCACAGCTCCCGCGGCGGCCACGAGCCCCGCAAGGTCTACGCCGCGTACAAGGCCGCCCTGGAGCACAAGGGCGCGCCGACGGTGATCCTCGCGCAGACCGTCAAGGGCTACACGCTGGGCGCCGGGTTCGAGTCGAAGAACGCGAACCACCAGATGAAGAAGCTGACGATCGACGAGTTCAAGGACATGCGGGACCTCCTCGGTCTCCCGATCCCGGACAGCGCCTTCGCCGACGGCGTGGTCCCGTACGGTCACCCGGGCGCCAACAGCCCCGAGGTCCAGTACCTGAACGAGCGCCGCGCGGCGCTCGGCGGCCCGGCCCCGGCCCGCAAGGTCAAGCACGTGGCCCTGCCCGCCCCGGCGGACCGGTCCTTCGCCCCGCTGCTCAAGGGTTCCGGCAAGCAGGAGATGGCCACCACCATGGCCTTCGTCCGGCTCGTCAAGGACCTGATGCGGGACAAGGAGACCGGCAAGCGCTGGGTGCCGATCGTCCCCGACGAGGCCCGTACCTTCGGTATGGAGTCCCTCTTCCCGTCGGCCGGCATCTACTCGCCGCTGGGTCAGACGTACGAGCCGGTCGACCGCGACCAGCTCATGTACTACAAGGAAGCCAAGGACGGCCAGATCCTCAACGAGGGGATCACCGAGGCCGGCGCCATGGCCGACTTCATCGCCGCCTGCACGTCGTACGCGACGCACGGCGAGCCGATGATCCCCTTCTACATCTTCTACTCGATGTTCGGCTGGCAGCGCACCGCCGACCAGATGTGGCAGCTCGCCGACCAGCTCGGCAAGGGCTTCATCGTCGGCGCCACCGCCGGCCGCACCACGCTGACCGGTGAGGGTCTCCAGCACGCGGACGGCCACTCGCACCTGATCGCGTCCACGAACCCGGCGTCGCTCAACTACGACCCGGCCTTCGCGTACGAGATCGCGGTGATCGTCAAGGACGGTCTGCGCCGGATGTACGGCGAGAAGCCGGAAGACGTCTTCTACTACCTGACGGTCTACAACGAGCCGAAGGTGCAGCCCGCGATGCCCGAGGGCGTCGAGGAAGGCATCGTCAAGGGCCTCTACCGCTTCAACACGGCCGCCGACCTCGCGGAGGCGGCCCCGGCCGCCGACGCCCCGAAGATCCAGCTGATGGCCTCGGGGACGGCGATCCACTGGGTGCTGGAGGCGCAGAAGCTGCTCGCCGCCGACTGGAACGTGGCCGCCGACGTCTGGTCCGCCACCTCCTGGGGCGAGCTGCGCCGCGACGCGCTGGAGTGCGACGAGGCGCTGCTGCGCGGCGAGCTGCGCACCCCGTACGTGACCCGCGCGCTGGAGGGCGCCCCCGGCCCGGTCCTCGCGGTGTCCGACTGGATGCGGCAGGTCCCGGACCAGATCAGCCAGTGGGTGGAGCAGGACTACACCTCGCTGGGTACGGACGGCTTCGGTCTGTCCGACACCCGCGAGGGCGCCCGCCGCCACTTCGGCGTCGACGCCCAGTCGATCGTGGTGGCCGCGCTGGCCCAGCTCGCCCGCCGCGGCGAGGTGCCGGCGTCCTCCGTCAAGGAGGCCCGGGAGCGCTACGGCCTCTGAGCCGCGCGAGCCGCGGCGCCGCGTGTGACCGCGTGACCGCATGAATGACCGCGTGACCGTGTCCGAAAGGCCGGTGTCCACCCTGTGGGGGGTCGGGCACCGGCCTTTCGCCGTATGCGCGGTGGCGGCGCGGGGGCCGACCCGTGATGCTGGAGCGGTGATGGACGAGACGGAGTTCTGGGAGATCGTCGACCGTACCCGCGAGGCCGCCGAGGGCGACCCCGAGGAACACGCCGAGCTGCTCGTGGAGCGGCTCGCGCAGCTCGATCCGGACTCCGTCCTGGACTTCGCCCGGCACTTCGAGTCGCGGTACAACCGCGCGTACACCTGGGACCTGTGGGGCGCCGCCTGGGTGCTGCTCGACGGGGCGAGCGACGACGCCTTCGACTACTTCCGGTGCTGGCTGATCGGCCAGGGGCGGGAGGTCTTCGAGGGAGCGGTGCACGATCCGGACCAGCTGGCCGAGCTGCTGGACGAGTTCGACGAGGAGGTCGACGGGGACGGCGAGGAGCTGGGGTACGCGGCCGACGAGGCGTACGAGCAGCTGACCGGGGCGGTGGCGCCGGATCTCGGGATTCCGCTCCAGCCGGAGGAGCCGGAGGGCCGCCCGCTGGACTTCGAGGACGAAGCCGTGCTGGCGGAACGCTTCCCCCGGCTCTGGGAACGGTTTCGCGCCTGATCAGCTGCTCAACAGCTCACTTGCTCAGTAGTGCGTGCCGCCGTCGATGCGGATCTCCGTACCGGTGATGAAGGCGCCGTCCTCGGAACCGAGCATCGCGACGACGCCGGCCACGGTCTCGGGGCCGGCGAAGCCCTGGCCCAGCGCCGGGGCGAGCTTGGTGAAGAGGGACCAGTCGGTGTCCTCGGGCAGGCCGGGACCGTCCCCGGTCGTCATGCCGCTCTCGATGGAGCCGGGCGCGACGGCGACGAAGCGCAGGCCCTGCTTGCTGTACTCGGCGGCCAGCGCGTGGGTCATGGACTGGATGCCGCCCTTGCTGGCCGCGTAGGCGGACATGTAGGGGTGCGCGAAGGACGCCGAGGTCGAGCTGAAGTTCACGACGACCGGCTGGTCGCCCTCCAGCAGGGCGGGCAGCGACTCGCGGATCATCAAGAACGTGCCGGTCAGGTTGACTCCGATGACCGTGTTCCAGAGGTCCAGCGTGGTCCGGTGCGTGTGGGCGGAGCGCAGGATGCCCGCGGCGTTGACGAGTACGTCCATCCCGCCGAGGGCGGCGACGGCGGCGGCCACCCCCTCCTGGACGGCGCGCTCGTCGGATATGTCGAGGAGCGCGGTGGTGAGCCGGTCCGCGTGGCCCGCGGCGGCGGCCTGGTCCGCGGTGGCCTGGAGCCCGGCCTCGCTGACGTCCACGGCGTGCACGCGGCCGCCCTCGGCGAGGATGCGGTGAACGGTGGCCCGGCCGATGCCGGAGCCGCCGCCGGTGATGAGGACGCGACGTCCTTCGTAACGGTTCATGGGCGTGAGCGTACGCCTCGGTGACACGTTTTGCCATGACGACAACACATGCCACCTAGCCGCCCCGCGAGGGGTACGCTTCACCTCGTGAGATCCCCCCGGTCCCCCCGCCCGCACACCGCCCAGCCCGGCGCCGGAGCCCCGTCGCTGACCGAGCGCCGCAAGGCCGCCACCCAGCTCGACATCGCCCGCGCGGCCTGCGCGCTGTTCGCCGAGCAGGGCCCCGACGCCACCACCGCCGAGGCCATCGCGCAGCGGGCGGGGGTGGCGCTGCGCACCTTCTACCGCTACTTCCGCAACAAGCACGAGGCCGTGGCCCCGCTGCTCGCGGGCGGCGGGGACGCCTGGCGCGCGCTGCTGGCCGAGGAGGACCCCGGCACCCCGCTCGGCGAGGCGCTGGAACGCGCGGTCATCCGGTCACTGAGCGGCCGGCAGGCGGTCGAGGAGGGCCTGGAGGTGACCCGCGGTCTGCTGTGCGCCGCCGCGGACGACCAGTCCCTGCGCGCGGTCTGGTACTGCGTGAACCAGGACTCGGAGGAGCAACTGGTCCCGGTGATCGCCCGCCTGGCGGGCGCGGACGCCGACCCCCTGGAGGTCCGCCTGCTGGCCGCGGCCGCCACGGACGCGATCCGGATCTCCCTGGAACTGTGGTCGGCCACGGACACCCCGGTCTCGGGCCCCGGCTCCCCCGCGGAACTCGCGGTCCGCTGCCTGCGCGATCTCACGGGCGCGATGCCCCTGCTCCGCTAGAACTGCCCCGTACCGCCGGGCGACGGCGCGCGCGCCGCCACCCGCACGAGGGGATGGCGGCGCGTGAGCCGCGTGGCGGCCGGACTCATTCCGGACGCGCTACTGGGGCGCTACTGCCGCCAGCCCCAGTCACCGTCGCCGCCGCGACCACCGTTGTCCCAGTGGCCGTTGCCCCAGTCGCCGTTCCCGCCCCGGCCGTCGTTCCAGCCCGCGTCACGCCAGTTGGAGTCGTTCCAGTTCCAGTTGCCCCAGTCGTGGTGGTGGCCGTTGCCCCCGTTCCCGCCGACTCCGTCGTCGTCCCAGCACCAACTGGGGCGGTCCCGCCAGTCGCGGTTGCAGCACTCGTCCCAGCGGCGCCAGTCGTTCCAGCGCTCCTCGGAGCACCTCCACGATCCCGATCCCCCACCGGTGACCGAGGCGGAGGCCGCGGTGGCCGGCAGCACTCCGAGGGCGGCCCCGGCGGCTCCGGCAAGTACTGCGGCAACGATCCTGCGGCGCATATCCATGCACCTCCGAACATGTATCGCTTATCTGGCCTTTAGGGTCACTTCCACCGTCACTCGCCCCCGCCGACCTGTCAACGCGGAAAGGCCCCCGCCGCTCTCCGTGGAGTGCGGCGGGGGCCTTCCGTCAGGCGTTTCTAGAGGTCGAAGTAGAGCTCGAACTCGTGCGGGTGCGGGCGCTGCGCGATCGGGGCGATCTCGTGCGTGCGCTTGTAGTCGATCCAGGTCTCGATCAGGTCCGGAGTGAAGACACCGCCGGCCAGGAGGTACTCGTGGTCCGCCTCCAGGGCCTTGAGGACGTCCTCGAGGCTGGTCGGGACCTGCGGGACGCTCGCGTGCTCGTCGGGCGAGAGCTCGTAGAGGTCCTTGTCGATCGGCTCCATCGGCTCGATCTTGTTCTTGATACCGTCGAGGCCCGCGAGGAGCAGCGCCGAGAAGGCGAGGTACGGGTTCGAGGACGGGTCCGGCGCGCGGAACTCGACGCGCTTGGCCTTCGGGTTCGAGCCCGTGATCGGGATGCGCATGGCGGCGGAGCGGTTGCGCTGCGAGTACACCATGTTGACCGGCGCCTCGAAGCCCGGCACCAGGCGGTGGTACGAGTTCACCGTCGGGTTGGTGAAGGCGAGCAGCGACGGGGCGTGCTTGAGGATGCCGCCGATGTAGTAGCGGGCGGTGTCCGACAGGCCCGCGTAGCCGGCCTCGTCGTAGAAGAGGGGCTCGCCGCCGGCCCACAGCGACTGGTGGACGTGCATGCCCGAGCCGTTGTCGCCGAAGATCGGCTTCGGCATGAAGGTCGCGGTCTTGCCGTTGCGCCAGGCGACGTTCTTGACGACGTACTTGAAGAGCATCAGGTCGTCGGCCGCGGCGAGCAGCGTGTTGAACTTGTAGTTGATCTCGGCCTGGCCACCGGTGCCGACCTCGTGGTGCTGACGCTCGACCTGGAGGCCCTGGGCGTCCAGTTCGAGGGAGATCTCGGCGCGGAGGTCGGCGAAGTGGTCGACCGGGGCTACGGGGAAGTAACCACCCTTGTAGCGGACCTTGTACCCACGGTTGTTCTCCTCGGAGCCGGTGTTCCAGGCGCCGGCCTCGGAGTCGATGTGGTAGAAGCCCTCGTTCGCGGAGGTCGCGAAGCGCACGCTGTCGAACACGTAGAACTCGGCCTCGGGGCCGAAGAACGCGGTGTCGGCGATGCCGGTGGAGGCGAGGTACGCCTCGGCCTTCTTCGCGATGTTGCGCGGGTCACGGCTGTAGGCCTCGCCCGTGATCGGGTCGTGGATGAAGAAGTTGATGTTGAGCGTCTTGTCCTTGCGGAACGGGTCGAGACGCGCGGTGGTGATGTCGGCACGCAGAGCCATGTCGGACTCGTGGATGGCCTGGAAGCCGCGGATCGACGAACCGTCGAAGGCGAGCTCCTCCGCCGGGTCGAATGCCCGAGCCGGGATGGTGAAGTGCTGCATCACACCAGGCAGGTCACAGAAGCGGACGTCAACGAACTTGACGTCGTTCTCCTCGATGTACTGCTTCACTTCGTCGGCGTTCTGGAACATCCAACTCCTCCTACTCCCGGCCCCGGGGCAGGGACGGGCTTTATAGCTCGTGGTGCGTCAGTGCGGTGCCGCACGCTGACCCGACCATAAGCAGACGGGATTTCCCAAGCATGACCCATTTGTTTCGCACAAGTTAACCAGGGTCCCGTCGGAGCCGCGTGGAGCGCCACCGGTACCGTGGTCGGGTGGACAACAGACAGGCAATCGGATCCTGGCTCTCCGGCCCCCGCGCGGCGGCCGAGGACATGGGCGTCGACTTCGGCTATCCGGGCCAGCGGCTCGGTCTGCCGCAGCAGGGGCCCGGCTCGGTCGCGCGTTTCGGGCGCCGGCTCGGCGGCGTCGCCATCGACTGGTTCGGCTGCCAGCTCATCGCGTACGGGCTGATCACCGGCGGAAACGTGGCCGCGGCGGGCAACTGGACCCTCGGGCTCTTCATCGCCCTGAGCATCCTGACGCTCGCCACCGTGGGCTTCACCCCCGGCAAGCGGATCGTAGGCCTCCGGGTCATTTCGGAGACCGGCGGCCGCCTCGGCGTCGGCCGGGTGGTCGTGCGGACGCTGCTGCTGGCCCTGGTCGTCCCGGCGCTGATCTGGGACCGGGACGGCCGCGGCCTGCACGACCGGCTGGCGCGCGCCGTCCAGGTACGGATCTGAGGCCCCGGCAAGCATCTGAGGCGCACAGCTGACACCGCACACAGGGGCGGGGAGGGGGGGGGGGGGGGGGGGGGGGGGGGGGGGGGGGGGGGGGGGGGGGGGGGGAGGGGGGGGGGGGGAGGGGGGGGGGGGGGGGGGGGGGGGGGGGGGGGGGGGGGGGGGGGGGGGGGGGGGGCGGGGGGGGGGGGGGGG
>NZ_JBWKJU010000018.1:0-111068 GCF_056432025.1 Streptomyces sp. NPDC045695 | reverse complement strand
TTTCTCCCCGCCCACCCCTCTCCCCCCCCCCCCCCCCCCCCCCCCCCCCCCCCCCCCCCCCCCCCCCCCCCCCTCCTCCCGCCCCTGTGTCGTACGTGTACGTCGTAAACGTCGTATACGAAAATCAGGTGGACGGCTCAGCGCACCGTCAGCGCATCTTTCCGCCGCGCGGCATCTTCATGCCCTTGGGCATCGGGCCCTTCGGCAGCGGCATGTTGCTCATGAGGTCACCCATGGCACGCAGCTTGTCGTTGACCTGGGTGATCTGCGGGCCGGCCAGCACGCGCGGGAGCTTCAGCAGGGTGGTGCGCACCTTCTTGAGCGGCACCTCGCCCTCGCCCGTGCCCACGATGAAGTCGTGCACCGGCACGTCCGGCATGATCCGGGCCAGCTTCTTCTTCTCGTTCGCGAGCAGCGGCTTCACCCGATTGGGGTTGCCCTCGGCGATCAGCACGACACCGGCCTTGCCGACGGCCCGGTGGACGATGTCCTGCTGGCGGGTCATCGCGACGGCAGGGGTGGTGGTCCAGCCCCGCCCCACGTTGTCCAGTACGGCCGCGGCCGCACCCGGCTGTCCCTCCATCTGCCCGAAGGCAGCCCGCTCGGCCCGTCGTCCGAAGACGATCGCCATCGCGAGGAACGCCACCAGGAATCCCAGGATGCCCAGGTAGACCGGGTGCTCGATCAGGAAGCCGATCGCAAGAAAGACACCGAAGGTGACGATTCCCACGCCCGCGACGATCAGACCGACCTTCGGGTCGGCCTTGCGCGTCATCTTGTACGTCAGGGCGATCTGCTTCAGTCGCCCGGGGTTCGCAGCAGTCTCTGCGTTTGACTTCCTCGCCATAGAGCGAAGTTTACGTGGCCTGCGGGGTCCGGGTCGCCGCGGCCTCAAGTACGTGTTCGGTTTCGACCCGGTCCTTGGCCCTGCGGCGGTCTTCGAGGACGGCCGCCCAGGCGTTGCGGCGGGCGCCGCTCATCAGCAGGGACTCGAAGCCCCGGAAGGCGTCGGAGACGGACGGGATGGCGATGGCGCGTACGGGCGCGGCCTGCATGATGTCGATCCCTTCCCTTTCACGGAGCCCCGTGGGCGGTGCGTGAGGTGCGTGCACCGTGTGCGGTGCGTGGACCTAGCGTCACTGATTGGTGTTACCAGCGCATGACCGGCCGGTCAAACGTGATGAAAGATTGACGCGGCCCGCCGGGCACTTCCTCACTGGAAGAGCCTAGGGGCCGCATCGACGCAGGGTTACCCGCTAGTAAGGTTCTGTGCGCGACCTCACACGGACGCGGCGCGCTTCTCCATCGCCTGGGTGTAGAGACGACCCGCGCGGTACGAGGAACGGACCAGCGGCCCGGACATCACACCGGAGAAGCCGATCTCCTCGGCCTCCTTCGCCAGCTCCACGAACTCGGCCGGCTTCACCCAGCGCTCGACGGGGTGGTGCCGCGGCGAGGGCCGCAGGTACTGGGTGATGGTGATGAGCTCGCAGCCGGCCTCGTGGAGGTCCTTCAGCGCCTCGCTGACCTCCTCGCGCTCCTCGCCCATGCCGAGGATGAGGTTCGACTTCGTGACGAGGCCGTAGGCGCGGGCCTGCCGGATCACGTCGAGCGAGCGCTCGTAGCGGAAGCCGGGGCGGATCCGCTTGAAGATCCGCGGCACCGTCTCGACGTTGTGCGCGAAGACCTCGGGGCGGGAGGCGAAGACCTCCTCCAGGAGCTCCGGGACCGCGTTGAAGTCGGGGGCCAGCAGCTCGACCTTGGTGTGGCCGCTCGCGCGGCCCGCCGTCTGCTGGTGGATCTGGCGCACGGTCTCCGCGTACAGCCAGGCGCCGCCGTCGGCCAGGTCGTCGCGCGCGACGCCCGTGATGGTGGCGTAGTTGAGGTCCATCGTGACCACGGACTCGCCCACACGACGCGGCTCGTCACGGTCCAGCGCCTCGGGCTTGCCCGTGTCGATCTGGCAGAAGTCACAGCGCCGGGTGCACTGGTCGCCACCGATGAGGAAGGTGGCCTCGCGGTCCTCCCAGCATTCGTAGATGTTCGGACAACCGGCTTCCTGGCACACCGTGTGCAGTCCTTCGCCCTTCACCAGGGCCTGCATCTTGGTGTACTCGGGGCCCATCTTCGCCCGGGTCTTGATCCACTCGGGCTTGCGCTCGATGGGGGTCTGGGCATTCCGGACCTCCAGGCGCAGCATCTTGCGTCCGTCGGGTGCGACTGCGGACACGACCGGCTCCCTGTGACTTCGATTGTTCGGGCGTCCACCAGGGTACGCCCGTAAATTCGTACGCTCTTACGTCGGCCAACCTGCGAGGGGCCGACCGCATTCCCGCGCGGCCACCCGGCCGCCCCACGGCCGTCCCCGGCCGTCCACCGGGACGTCTCCGGGGCGCCGCCGCGCTAGGCGCCCGCGACCTGCTCCCTTTCGCGGGGCAGCAGCTCCGCGTGCTCCAGCACGTCCTTCAGGTGCCGTTCGACGACCGGCAGCACCTCGGCGATGGTGATCTCGCGGCCCAGTTCGTACGAGAGCGAGGTCACACCGGCGTCCCGGATGCCGCAGGGCACGATCCGGTCGAACCACGTGTTGTCCGGGTTCACGTTGATCGCGAAGCCGTGCATGGTGACGCCCTTGGCCACGCGGATGCCGATGGCGGCGAGCTTGCGGTCCTCGCGGCGCTGGCCGGCGTTGGACGGGGCGTACTCGGGGCCGTTCAGGCGGGCGTCGAACTCGTCGTCGTGCAGGCGCGGGTCCAGGTCGAGGGAGAGCCCGCCGATCGCGGGACGCTCCTCGACGGGGTCGCCGAGCACCCAGACGCCGCTGCGGCCCTCGACCCGGGTGGTCTCCAGGCCGAACTCGGCGGCGGTCCGGATCAGCGCTTCCTCCAGGCGGCGGACGTGGGCGACCACGTCCACCGGGCGGGGCAGCTTCATGATCGGGTAGCCGACCAGCTGGCCCGGGCCGTGCCAGGTGATCTTGCCGCCGCGGTCCACGTCGACCACCGGAGTGCCGTCGAGCGGGCGCTCGCTGGGGTCGGTGCGCCGGCCCGCGGTGTAGACCGGCAGGTGCTCCAGCAGCAGGCAGGTGTCCTCGATCTCGTCCGCGAAGCGGGCCGCGTGCACCCTGCGCTGTTCCTCCCAGGCGTGGGTGTACTCGACGGATTCCGGCCCGAAGCCCAGATGGACAAACCCAAGCTCAGCCACCGCAGCGCCTCCTCATTGAACCTGCTGTGTGCACGTATCCCACGGAGCAAGGGTACGGCGGCCCCCGCGGGCCCCTTCAGGAGCCCGGCAAGATCCCAAAGAGGCGACCTAGGGCCGGCGGCGCCGGCCCCTGGGCGGCCGGTCGGGGTCCTCGTCCGCGCGCGGCAGCCTGCGGTGCCCCTCCGAATGGTCGTTCACCCAGCCGCACACCCCGCAGGCGTACCGCCCGTCGAGCCCCGCGATGTAGGTGCCGCAGCGGCGGCACTCCGCCTCCGTCAGCTCGGGCGGCGGCAGCGGAACGGTGGATTCGGTTCGCTCCTCGGGGAGGTGCGCCCGGTGGGGCCGAGGGGTCATGGCCCGCAGCGTACGCGGGCAGAGGGGGACGGGCCGTAAAGCGCCCTACCCATTCGGCACACGATCGGATGAATGTGGGGCAGAGAGGGCGGCATGAGCGGAGTTCGCCGCTACATTCACGCCGTTCACAGGGCCGGGACTCCGGTCCGTCACGTCAGGAAACCGTGGAGCCGATGACGGAACGACCTGCCCAGCGCGTCCCCAACCGGCAGCTCGCGGCGCTGATCGCGGAAGCCGGGTTCTCCAACGCCGGGCTAGCCCGGCGCGTCGACCAGCTCGGCCTGGAGCACGGTCTCGACCTGCGGTACGACAAGACCTCCGTGACCCGGTGGCTGCGGGGGCAGCAGCCGCGCGGGACCACCCCCGCGCTGATCGCCGAGGTCTTCACCCGGCGCCTCGGGCGGCGCCTGTCCGCGCAGGACCTGGGCCTGGACGCCTGCGCGCCCGTGTACGCCGGGCTGGAGTTCGCGGCGACCCCGGAAGAGGCCGTCGACATCGCGAGCGGCCTGTGGCGCAAGGACTCCGGATCCCACGCCGAGCTGCGGAAGATCGCCTTCACGCCGGCCGGACTGGTCGTGCCCAGCCGGGACTGGCTGATCGGACGGGCCGACGAACGCGTCGGGCGGGGCGCCGATCAGGCCGCCGTCCGGGTCCCCCTGCAGGGCCGGGCCACCGTGCCCCGCCAGCGCCAGATCGACCGGGGCCCCGGCCAGCGGGTCACCAGCGGGGACATCGCGGCGCTGCGCTCGGTGAGCGAGCTGTTCCGCACCCTGGACCACACCTACGGCGGCGGGCACGCCCGGCAGGCGCTGGTGCGGTACCTGGAGCACGAGGCCGAGCCGATGCTCCGCGGGACCTACGGGGAGACGACCGGGCGGCGGCTGTTCGCGGCCGCGGCCGATCTGACCCGGCTCGCGGGCTGGACCTCGTACGACATCGCCGCGCACGGGCTGGCCCAGCGGTACTTCGTGCAGGCCCTGCGGCTGGCCCAGGCGGCCGGGGACCGGCCCTACGGCTCGTACGTCCTGGTCACCATGAGCCGTCAGGCCGTCTACCTCGGCCACGGGCGGGAGGCGGTGCAGCTGGCCCGCGTCGCCCAGCAGGGCGTGGGCTCCGGCCCGCCGCCGGTGGTGCAGGCGCTGCTGCACGCGGCGGAGGCGCGCGGGCACGCGGTGCTCGGCGAGGTCCGGGCGTCCACCGCGTCGCTGGCGCGCGCCGAGCGGGCCCTGGGCGCGGCCCGGCCGGGGGACGACGTGCCGCACTGGGCGCGCTGCTACGACGAGGCGCAGCTGGCGGCCGAGTTCGGGCACTGCCACCGGGACCTGCAGCAGTACCGGGCCTCGGCGCAGCACGCGGAGCGGTCCTTGCAGCTGCGGTCCCCGGCGTACGCCCGCTCCCGGCTGTTCTGCCGGGTGGTGCTGGCCACGGCCCGGCTGGGGCTGGGCGAGCTGGACCAGGCGTGCGCGCTGGGCGCGGAGGCGGCGCAGCAGGCGATGGAGATGCGGTCGGTGCGCGCGGTGGAGTACGTACGGGACTTCGAGCGGCGGCTGGAGCCCTACCGGGACGCGTCCGCCGTGCGGACGTACCGGGACCGGGTGGCCGCCTTGTCGTGACCCGCACGTGGACGGCGGGGGCGCACCGGTGCCGGCGGGGCTGCGGACGCGGCCCCGCCGGCGGACTGGGTGGTTCTCAGGCCGCCACCGGAAGGGCGTGCTCCGAGGTGGCCGGGAGCGGGATGCCGAAGTCGCGCAGGACGGCGCCGGTGGCCCGGCGGGCCGAGTGCAGGGCCCCCTGGACGGTGTTGGTGTCGCGGTGGTCGCCGCACACGTACAGCCCGGCCAGGACCCGTACGGGGCGCCGCAGGTCGTAGGGCGGGGGCATGGCGGGGACGGCCTCCGGGGTGTGGTGGACGGCCAGCAGCTCCCAGTCCCGGGTGGTGGTGTCGTAGAGCCGGGCGAGGCGCGAGGCGACCGTACGGGTGGGGGGCGGCGGGCCGAGCACGGTGGTGGTGACCAGGCTCCGGCCGCGGGGGGCCCGCGTCGGGTCGACCGCGCTCATCACGGCGGTGTGGCAGACGGGCCAGTCCGGGTCGCCGTCCAGGACCAGCGAGCCGTCCCGGGGCAGGGGGGTGGTGGTGGCGTGGTGCAGGACGGTGACCTGGTGGAAGGCGGGTACGCGCAGGCCGGGCAGGAGCTCGGCGGCGGCGCGGGCGCCGGTGGCCAGCAGGACGGAGCGGCAGCTGAAGTCGCCGTGCTCCTCGGTGGTGACGAGGTTGATGGCCACCGACCGCACCCGCACCCCGGTCCGTACGGTCCCGGGCGGCAGGCCGGCGGCGAGCAGGTCGGGCAGGGCCGCCGCTCCGCCCTCGGGCACGGCGAGCCGGCCGCGGGCGAAGGTGCGCAGGGCCAGGTCGGCGACCCGGCTGGAGGTGGTGAGCTCCGGGTCGCGCAGCAGGGTGGCGAGCAGGGGCCGGAGCACCCCGCCCAGGGTGCGCGCCGGCAGCCCGCGCGTGCGCAGGGCGGCGTGGGCGGTGCGTTCGGGCCGGGCGAGCAGCTTGTCCTCGGGCACGGCGGCGAGCCGGCCGAGGGCGGCGCTGAGCCGGGCCTGGTCGAGGGAGCCGCTGGCCAGGGCGCGGGCGGGGGTGAGGGCCCCGGCCCGGAGCTGTTTGCCGTCGGTGTGGACCAGGACCCCGGGCGCGAAGGGGCGCAGGGTCAGGGTCCGCAGGGCGGGGGTGCGGGTGAGTTCGGTGTACGAGGTGTTGAGCAGCTGGCCGATCCGGTCCAGCCGGAACCCGTCGGCCGACTCGGTGGCCATCCGTCCGCCGGGGTCGTCCGCGGACTCCAGGACGGTGACCGTGACCCCGGCTGCGATCAGGTGGTGCGCGGCCGCGAGTCCTGAGACTCCGGCTCCTACGATGACGACGTCCGCATGGTGTGCGGCATGGTGTGCGCTGCTGAGCACGTGCCCCTCCCCGAGGTCGGCGCGGCTGTGTGGGGATCCTCCTTCCCTCAAGGGGCTGCGGGGGAACCCGAGTTCGGCTCAGTATTACGGTCAGATCCGGTCGCACGACGGTCGCATCCGGGTCACGAACGGTCGCACGCCGGTCGCACGCGGTTCACATGGAGCATGCGGGCCTCTCAGCGCGCGGCGCGAATGGCCTGCTCGATGCCGGGGTCGCGGAAGACGAAGCCGGACTCCAGCAGCCGTGCGGGACGGGCCCGTTGGCTGCCGAGCACGTCGGAGGAGAACTCCCCGAGCACCAGGCGCAGGGCCACGGCCGGTACGGGGAGCACGGCGGGCCGGCGCAGCACCCGGGACATGGCGGCGGTGATCTGGCGGTTGGTCAGCGGCTCGGGGGCGGTGAGGTTGACGGGGCCCGCGAGGCCGGGGGTGTCGATGATGTGGCGCAGGGCCGCGATCTCGTCCCGGAGGGAGATGTACGACCAGTACTGGCGGCCGTTGCCGAGCCGTCCGCCGAGGCCGGCGCGGAAGAGGGGGAACATCCGCCCCCAGGCTCCGCCCTCCCGGGCGACGACCAGGCCGCTGCGGGCGAACGCGGTCCGGATCCCGGCCTCGCGGGCGGGGGCGGCGGCCGCCTCCCACTCCACGCAGACGGAGGGCAGGAAGCCGTGCCCGGCGGGGGCCGTCTCGTCCACGGCCCGGTCGCCGGTGTCCCCGTAGTAGCCGATGGCGGACCCCACGACGAACACCTGCGGCGGTTCGTCGAGCGCGGCCGCGGCCCGGGCCAGCGCGGCGGTGCCGAGCACCCGGCTGTCGCGGATCTCCTTCTTGTACGCGGCGGTCCACCGGTGCGCGCCGACCCCGGCCCCGGCCAGCCCCACGACGGCCCCGCACCCGGCCAGCCCCGCGGGGTCGACGTACCCGCGCACGGGATCCCAGCGCGCCTCGTCGGCGGCCGCGGGCTCCCGCCGTACGAACCGCACCACTTCGTGCCCGTCCGCCCGCAGGGACCGCACGAGTGCACTGCCGATGAGCCCGGTCGATCCGGTGACCGCGATGCGCATGTCCCCATCCTGCCGGTGCCGTGGCCGCGCGGCGCGACCATCCGGCCCGGTCGGCGTGTGCGGCGCGCAGCCCCCGGCCCGAACCGGCCTCGCGCCTCAATAGCCGGCGGGGCTGAATTCGCTCAGCCGGTCCCCAGCCAGGTGCCCACCGCGTAGGTGACGGCCATGGCCAGCGCGCCCCCGCCCACGTTCCGCAGCACCGCGCGCCCCGCGGGCGCCCCGCCCAGCCGCGCGCTGAGCACCCCGCACAGCGTGAGCGCGGCCAGCACCGCCAGCACCGTCACCGGCACCCTCGCCGAGGGCCCCGGCAGGATGATCGCCAGCAGCGGGAGCACCGCCCCCACCGTGAAGGCGACGAGGCTGGCGAAGGCCGCGTGCCACGGATTGGCCAGCTCGTCGGGATTGATCCCCAGCTCCACCCGGGCGTGCGCCCGCAGCGCGTCCCGCTCCGTCAGCTGCTCGGCCGCCTCCCGGGCCACCCCGCGGCTCAGCCCCCGCGCGGCGAGCAGGTCGGTCAGCTCGTCGAGCTCGGCCTCCGGCTCCTCGGCCAGTTCCCGCCGTTCCAGGTCGAGCGCGGCCCGCTCGGAGTCCCGCTGCGAGCTGACGGAGACGTACTCCCCCGCCGCCATCGACAGCGAGCCCGCCAGCAGCCCCGCGACACCCGCTGCCAGGATCGCCGCGCGCGAGGTCGTCGCCCCCGCCACGCCGACCACCAGGCCCGCGGTGGAGATGATCCCGTCGTTGGCGCCGAGCACCCCCGCGCGCAGCCAGTTGAGCCGGGTGCTGATCCCCGCGCTCTGCGAGCCCGCGCCCGCGCCGTGCGCCTCGACGTGCGCCCGACCGGGCCCCCGGCCCACCGCACCCTCGTCACCTGTCACGCCACCACTGTCCCGGCACCGGCCCCGCGAGGCCACCCGGCGGGCCGGTCCGGGGTGCGCGGGACCGGACCGCGTACCAGGGTGGAGGTGTGAGACGCGGACGCGAGGAGCCCGGGTGGCTGCGCGGTGAGCCACCGCCGCGCTGGGCCCGGATCGCGCCCGCCGTGGCCCTGGTCGGGCTGGTGCTCGCCCAGCGGGCCACCCCGGCCGATGTCGAGCTGGGGTTCTTCCTGGCGGGTCTGCCGCCGGTGGCCGCCTTCGCGTACGGCGCGGCCGGGACCGCGGTCTTCGCTGTCGTCGTCCTCCTGCTGCTGTGGGTGCCCGACCTCGGCATCGCCCACGCCCGGGGGACGGACATGGCCACGGTGGCCGCCGTCGGGCTGCTGAGCGTGGTGATCGCCTGGGTACGGCGGCGCCGGGACGCCCAGCTGGTCAGCGTCCGCACGGTGGCGGAGGCGGCCCAGCTGGCGGTCCTGCCGCCGGTGCCGCACCGGGTGGGCGGTGTGCGCTGCTCGGGCCTCTACCGGGCGGCGCAGCGCGGCACCCTGGTCGGCGGCGACCTGTACGACGTACGGGCCGGCCCGTACGGGGTGCGGGCCCTGGTCGGGGACGTCCAGGGACACGGCCTGGCGGCGGTCGCCACCGTGGCCGCGCTGCTGGGCGCCTTCCGCGAGGCGGTGCTCGACGACGCCGGGCTGGCGGCGGTCGCGGCCAGGCTGGACCGGCGGCTGCTGGCCGACTCGGCGCTCGCCCCCGTCGAGCATCCGGAGCTGTTCGCGACGGCGGTGCTGCTGGAGTTCCCGCCCGGGCTGGACCTCGTACGGATCGTGTCGTGCGGGCATCCGTCGGCCCTGCGGCTGCGCGGCTTCGCGGTGTCGGAGGTGGCCGTGGAGCCGGGCCCGCCGCTGGGCCTGGGGCTCTCGGGGCCGGCCCCCGCGGTGGCGGAGCTGCCCTTGCTGCCCGGGGACCGGCTGCTGTTGCACACGGACGGCGTGACCGAGGCCCGGGACGCGACGGGGAGCTTCTACCCGCTGGCCGCCCGGGTGCCCGTACTGGCCAGGGACCCGGCGGGTCTGGTGCACGCGGTGTGGCGGGACCTGGCGGCCTTCACGGACGGCGGTCCGCGCGACGACGTGGCCCTGCTGCTGCTCTCGGTGGACGGGGCGCCGCCGTCACCCTGACGGACGGCGCGCGGTGCACCGGGGGCCCGACCACTCCGGCCGGCCGGGCCCCCGGCACACGATGACGAGCCGACGCCTCATGACTCCTTGATGAAGGCGCGCACCATCTTGCACGTGACATTGGACGGCCGGTGGATCCCCGTCCGGACGGCCATCGTCCGGATCTTCCGGTTGGTGGCGCGCCGGGCGTCGTACGTCCCCGAGTCGAGCAGGGATATCGCCAGCCGCATGGCCTTCAGGCGGCGGTTGTGGCTCTCGTACCACTCGCGGGGCAGGCCCGCCGGCAGTGGCTTCTTCTTGACGTGCTGGATGGTGGTGGCAGTGGCCATCTACAGCCTCCCAAACGGTAGTTGGCGTCCCGTCGTTCTCCCTCGATTTTACCGGGGGGCACTGACAAAAGCCCTGGCCGGACGACGCCCCGAGGCACCCGCACACCGTCCTCGTTAGAGTGGGGCGCCATGGAGATCTGGATCAATCCCGCCTGTTCCAAGTGCCGTAGCGCGCTGACCCTGCTGGACGCGGAGGGCGCCGACTACACCGTGCGCCGCTACCTGGAGGACGTGCCCTCCGAGGACGAGATCCGCGAGGTGCTCGGCCGGCTCGGACTGGAGCCGTGGGACATCACCCGTACGTCCGACCCGCTCGCCAAGGAGACCGGCGTACGGGACCTGCCGCGCGAGGAGACCGACGCGGCCCGGGCCCTGTGGATCGCCCACCTGGCCGCCCACCCGAAGCTGATCCAGCGCCCGATCATCACCGCCGAGGACGGCACGGCCGTGGTCGCCCGCTCGGAGGACGCCGTCCGCGAGGCCCTGTCCCGCAAGGCCTGAGGCCGGCTCCCACCGGGCCCTCTCAGACGGCCCCGGTGAGCCGACGGACGATCTCCCCGGCCGCGGTCAGCGGCAGCGCGTGGTGCGCGACGCCGGGCAGTACGTCGACCCGCGCCCCCGGCAGCGCCCCCCGCGCGGCCCGGGCCGCGCGGTCCGCGTCGTGGCAGCGGGCACGCCCGGCGAACAGGACCTGGACCGGGATCCCGAGCCCGGTCAGGTCCGGGCGCGGACCGGTCACCGGCCGGACGGCGGGGAACCCGACGCTCTCGTCCTGGAGCCGCAGCCAGGCCGGATCGAGCGCGGCCCCGCGGGTCTCCCACGCGAGGAACGAGCGGATCCGCTGCGGCGTGGGCCGCGCCAGCACGGGCACGGCGCGCAGCACATAGCCAGGACGCAGCCCGGCGAAAACCCGGGTCGGGTCGAGCAGCACGAGGCGGCCGAGCCGGGCAGGACGCCGCGCGGCGTAGTGGGCGGCGATCCATGCCCCGTACGAGTGCCCGCCGAGCCCGACCGGCCCGTTCGGGCACAGCCCGTCGAGGACGGCGTCGAGCCAGCCGACGAGGTCCCCGGTGGTCCGCACCGCCCGCCCCGGCGCGGGCACACTCAGCCCGGGCTCCCCCACCAGATCCACGGCATGCACCCGGTGATCACGGCCGAGCCCGGCGGCGACGCACGCGCCCCACACGGTGGAGGTGGCCCCGCCACCGGGCAGCAACACCAACGGCGGCGCACCGGCCGGGCCCCACATATTGACGCGGGTGACCCCGTACGGCGTGGCCAGGTCGACGGCTTCAGCGCGCGGCCACTGCCCGAGCACCTCGTCGTAGGCGGCGCGAAAGGAAGAAGCAGAGAACATGACAGACCCCAATGCCTCGCCAGGCGATAATCTCGCTCAGCGAGAGATACTAGGCGACATGAACGACAGGCCGGAACCCGAGAACCTTGAACTGGTGCACCTGCTGCGAGCGGTGAGCATCGAATTCAGCCTGCGCCAGGCGGAGTTCGCCGCACGCAACGGCATGCACCCCACGGACGTACGCGCCCTGATCTGCCTCCTGGACGCGGCCCGCGCGGGCGAACCCGCCACGGTGGGCCTGCTCGGCGCCCGCCTCGGACAGGGCTCGGCGGGCACCACCGCCGTGATCGACCGGCTGGAACGGCTCGGTTACGTGGCCCGCGTCCGCGACGACCGCGACCGGCGCCGGATCCTGCTGCGCGTGGAGCCGGAGGCGATCCGCCTGGGCCGGGAGTTCTTCGGCCCGCTGATCGACGGGGTCCTGGCGGTGCTGGACTCCTTCGACCCCGCCGAACGGGACACCGTCCGCCGCTTCCTGACGGCCACCCACACCGTCTTCACCCCGCCGGCCGCATGACCGCCCCCGACTCCGGCGCCGACCTGCACCTGGACCTCCCCGCCGAAGGCGCCCGGCGGACCGCCCTCGCCCAAGCCCTGCGCGACGCCGTACGCACCGGCCGACTGGCCGGCGGGACGCGCCTACCGCCGTACCGGACGCTCGCCGCCGACCTCGGGCTGGCCCGCAACGCCGTGGCCGACGCGTACGCCGAGCTCGTCGCCGAAGGCTGGTTCACCGCCCGCCAGGGCTCCGGCACCCACGTCGCCGAGGGCGTCGCCGCCGCCGGACCCCCGGCCCCGACGACCACATCCGCGCCCCCAGGTCACCGCCACGACCTGCTCCAGGGCAAGCCCGACCCCGCATCCTTCCCCCGGGGCCCATGGGCCACCAGCGCACGGCGGGCCCTGACCCAGGCACCCACCGAGGCGTTCGGACCGGGCGACCCGCGGGGCCGCCCCGAACTGCGACAGGCCCTGGCCGGCTACCTCTCCCGGGCGCGCGGCGTACGCACCACGCCGGCCAACATCGTCATCTGCTCCGGCTTCGCCAACGGCCTGCGCCTGCTGGCCGCGATCCGTCCCCGGGACTGGGCGGTCGAGGCCTACGGACTCCCCTTCCACCACAGCATCCTCGACACGGCCGGCGTCCACCCGCATCCCGTCCCGGTGGACGAGGACGGCGCCCAGCTCACCGGGGAACTCCCCGCCCGGACCCGCACGTTGTTGCTCACCCCAGCGCACCAGTTCCCCACCGGCGCCCGCCTGCTCCCCTCACGGCGCGCCGCCGCCGCGGAATGGGCCCGCAGCACCGGCGGCGTGATCGTAGAGGACGACTACGACGGCGAATTCCGCTACGACCGCAAACCCATCGGCGCCCTCCAAGGGCTCGCCCCCGGCCACGTCGTGTACGCGGGCTCGCTCAGCAAGAGCCTCTCCCCCGCGCTCCGCCTCGGCTGGCTGGTCCTCCCGGACCACCTGGTCGACCAGGTCCTGGCGGCGAAGGGCCTGCGGGAGTCCTGGTCGAGCGCGCTGGACCAACTGGCACTGGCGGACTTCATCGAGTGCGGCGCGTACGACCGCCACGTCCGCCGGATGCGCCTGCGCTACCGCGCCCGCCGCGACCACCTGGTCTCCGCACTGTCAGCCCGCGCCCCGCACATCCGGGTGACGGGCATCTCGGCAGGCCTGCACGCGGTCCTGGAACTCCCCCCGGGCCAAGAAGCCCCCACCCTGGCGGCCGCCCGCGCCGCAGGCCTCGCCCTGGACGGCCTCTCCTCCTACCACCACCCGTCCTCCCGCACCCCACCCCGCGAGGGCCTGGTCGTCGGCTACGCCTCCCCACCGAACACGTCGTTCACCCGAGCCGTGGACGCGCTGGCGGAGGTCATCCACGGGGTGAAGCCGTAGTCGTCACACAGCCGCTTCCCGCAGGTTCCGCAGAAAGGCGAAGCCGGGACGGCCGTCGATTCGGATCTCTCCGGTGGAGACGAATCCCGTGCGGGCCAGTACGGTCCGCGAACCGGGATTGTCGACGGTCGTGACAGCTCGCAGCGCGGTCAGCCCGTACTCCGTTGCAGCCAGGGCGCACACCTCACGCACGGCAGCGGTGGCCAGCCCCCGCCCTGCGGCCTTCTCGGCGATCCGGTACCCGAGCTCGGCCGAACCGTCCTCCACGTCGATGAGGTTGACCCTTCCCAGCACCTCCCCACCGCTGCCCACCAGGACATGGAAGAAGCACAGTCCCTCTGCCTGCTCAGCCATCAGACCCTGGTGCCGGGCGTCGAAATGAGCGAAGTAGTGATCGCCACGGTCGGGTACCGACGCAGCGAAATAAGCCCGGTTCTCTTGTTCGAATGCGAGAAGCGCCGGTGCATGGTCGAAACGGAGCAGCTGGAGCTGAGGCATACCCGATGCTAAGCACTCTCGACTGCCGGAAGTGGGTCCGCTCTGGAGATCCGCCGCCAGCGCCCAGCCCGTGCATCCCGGCCGCCCGAGAGGCTCCCGCCCCCACCACCTCGTAGGGTGACCCCATTACCAAAAGGGACGTATAGCACCAAAAGACCTCAAGGACCCCCGGTGAACGAGCAGCAGCCACAACCCACACCCACCCCGAACCCCGACCCCACCCCCACCTTCCCCCCGCCCCACCATGGCGCCGACTGGATGTTCGGCGGGGTGTACGGGACCGTGCTGGCCAGTGGGCTGTTGGCCGCGCTGGAGCGGGAGGGTGGGGACTACACCCCGTACTACGACGCCAGCTGGGTGCTCGTCACCGCGGCCACCGCCGCGCTCGCGCACGGCTACTCGCACCACATGAGCAGCCACCAGCGGAGCTCCGTCGGGCACCGGTGGCGGTTGCTGGCGGGGGCGCTGTGGAACGAGTGGCCGATCATCGCGGCCGCTCTTCCCACCGTCCTGCTGCTGATCGTCGCCGGGCTCGCCGGCTGGGACTCCCACCGGGGGACGGCCGTCGGGCTCGGCCTGAACACCGCGCTGCTGTTCGCCTGGGGGTCCCTCGTGGCGATCCGGGTCGGCTACCGGCTCCGCTCGGCGCTGCTCATCGGACTGGCCGACGCCACCGTCGGCCTCGCCATCATCGTGGCGGACGCCCTGATCAAGTAGCCGGGAGCTGCGCCTCCGCCTCCACCAGCAGCTCCGTCAGCCGGGCCCCGAACTCCGCCCCCCGCGGGTCCGGTACGCCCGTCCGGGCCGCGGTGAGCAGCGCGTCCAGGGCGCGCCCGTAGGCGCCCGGTACGTCGCTCCAGCCCGGCAGAGCGTAGACGCCCTCGGTGCCGCGCAGTTCCAGCCCCACCCCGGCGGCCGCCCGCGGCGCGCCCAGGCTGAGCACGGCGGTGCTGGCCGCGCCGGAGGTGTGCCGCAGGGCCAGCTGGACCACGTCGGAGGGGCCGCGGGTGGCGCTGACCTCGGTGACCTCGCCGAGGATCGGGATGAGTACGGAGAGCGCGTGCGGGCCGACGTCCCACAGCCCGCCCTTGGCCCTGCGCCAGGGCGAGTCGGCGTACGCGCTGGGCGTGCCGTCGGGCGGGAAGACGGCGCCGAGCCAGTGCGCGGCCGCCGTGAACCAGCCCGGGCGTCCGGCCTGCTCCGCGACCCAGCCCGCGGTGGGCTCGGCGAAGCGCAGGGTGAGGAAGACGATGGAGGCGACCTGGTGGCGGGCCACCGCGTCGGCCACGGCGCGGGCATCGGCCACGGTCGTCGCGACGGGCTTGTCGAGCAGCAGGTGGCAGCCGGCGGCGGCCGCGCGCACGGCGAGCGGGGCCTGCACGTCGGGCGGCAGGGCGAAGGCCACGGCGTCACACTCGGCGAACAGCTCGTCGGGGTCTTCGTACACCTTCACGTCGTGCGCGCGCGCGAGTTCCGCCGCGGCCTCGGGCCGGCGGCCCCACACGCCGGCGAACTCGGACCCGGTGTGCGCGGCGAGGGCGGGGGCGTGGGTCCGGTGCGCCCAGGGGCCGGTCCCCAGCAGCCCCACCCTGGGGCGGGGCTCTTCGGGGTGGCCGGGGCCGGGGTCGCCTACAGGGTTCAAATCAGACGAAATGCTCACGGGGCCAGTCTGCCCCACCCGGACGGGCGCGCCGCCACCAACCCGCGGTCGCCCCGCACAGCCCACCCGACCTGCGGCGTAAACCTCGGTAACACGGGGTTCACACACGGGCAACGGAAGGGAAATCGCGGGCGGGCACGCTGCGGTCATCACCGCAGCGATGAAGCAGCGACCAGCAGCACCCGCAGAGTCTGAGGATGGGGCCCGTGAGCTACAAGGCTGAGTACATCTGGATCGACGGCACCGAGCCGACGGCGAAGCTTCGCTCCAAGACGAAGATCCTGGATGGGGGCCCCTCCCAGGCCGGAGGCTCTGGGGGAGGCGACGCGCTGCCGATCTGGGGCTTCGACGGATCGAGCACCAACCAGGCCGAGGGCCACGCCTCCGACCGCGTGCTGAACCCGGTCTTCTCCTGCCCGGACCCGATCCGCGGCGGCGACAACCTCCTCGTGCTGTGCGAGGTGCTGAACATCGACATGACCCCGCACGAGTCGAACACCCGCGCGCTGCTGCGTCCGGTCGCCGAGAAGTTCGCCGCTCAGGAGCCGATCTTCGGCATCGAGCAGGAGTACACCTTCTTCGACGGCTCGCGCCCGCTCGGCTTCCCGGTCAACGGCTTCCCGGCCGCTCAGGGCGGTTACTACTGCGGCGTCGGCTCGGACGAGATCTTCGGCCGCGAGATCGTCGAGAAGCACCTGGACCACTGCCTCGCTGCGGGCCTGAGCATCTCCGGCATCAACGCCGAGGTCATGCCCGGCCAGTGGGAGTTCCAGGTCGGGCCCGTGGGTCCGCTGGAGGTCTCCGACCAGCTGTGGATCGCGCGCTGGCTGCTCTACCGCACCGCCGAGGACTTCAACGTCTCCGCGACGCTGAACCCGAAGCCGGTGAAGGGCGACTGGAACGGCGCCGGCGCGCACACCAACTTCTCCACGAAGGCGATGCGCGAGAGCTACCCCGCGATCATCTCCGCGTGCGAGGCGCTGGGCGAGGGCAGCAAGCCCATGGACCACGTGAAGAACTACGGCGCGGGCATCGACGAGCGCCTGACGGGTCTGCACGAGACCGCCCCGTGGAACGAGTTCAGCTACGGCGTCTCGGACCGCGGCGCCTCGGTCCGCATCCCGTGGCAGGTGGAGAAGGACGGCAAGGGCTACATCGAGGACCGCCGCCCGAACGCGAACGTGGACCCGTACGTGGTGACCCGCCTCATCACGGACACCTGCTGCACCGGCCTGGAGAAGGACGGCCTGGTCTAGGACCCGCCGCCCCTCGAAGCACCCCGCCGCCCGCCGGTCCCCCGTGGACCGGCGGGCGGCGGGCGTTGTCAGTGCCGTCTGGCACGGTGTGGACCATGTTGGCGATCAGGATCCAGACGGAGCGCGGCGAGTCCTACGAGCGGCCCGCACTCGGCACGTTGACCGAACTCGTGGAGCGCATCGGCGCGGACGAGGACCATTTCGTCATCGTCGAGCGGCTCGTCGAGGACCCGGACGTCTACATACAGGTGTGGCGCGACGAGGGCGAGGACTACCAGCTGGAGCACCGGGCCGGGGCCGCGGACCGGCACTTCCAGGCGTATCTGCCCACCGCGGCCGAAGTGGTGGAGGTCATGGCGGGCTGGGCCCGTCAGGAGAAGGACTGGGACGCCGGGCCGGCCTGGGAGCGACTGCACCTGGACTGACACAACCCGCCTTTGTCCTGGTTTGACGGGGACGTGGGGGCGGAATATGAGATTCCGCTCCACGACGTGAGACAGGGTCTGCCTCGGAGACATGACTTCTGCTTGAATGGGGCCATGGCCAGCCATTCGCACACCTCGTCAGGTCGCAGCGACCTCGAGCCGTTCTGGCCGTCCCGTCAGGCGCACGTTTTCGACCGGGAGTGTTGCCGCGCGAAGAACGCGCCGGCCCTCTAAAGCCTCCGGGACCACCCTTCTGACCTTGCCCGAGGCCTTCGGTCTGCGCGGTACGACATCGATGACGTACGCACGTCTCCTGCCGACCACTCCGCGTGAAAGAGCTGACCACTCATGGCGAACACCCGCTCCCTCACCTCCGCCGCCGCCTCCGCTGCGACCGCTTCCCCGACCCACCCGCCCAGTGCGCGCCACCACCTGCGTTCCGTGCACCGAGACGAAGTGGCCCGAGTCGTGGACCTCCTCCCGCCCGGCGCCACCTGGCTGCCCGCACCGCAGCACACCCTCCCGACGCTGCCGGGCCAGCCTCCGATGGTCGGCTACCTGGTCCTCGTACCGGCCGACCAGCAGCCGCCGATCGCCTTCGCCCCGCAGGCCGTGGCCGCGCCGCAGCCCGCCCCGGCGGCGCCCCCGGCACCTGACGCCCCGCACGCCCCGACCGCCACGGGCGGCGACGCCCTCGTCCGCATCGACGCGGCGCAGCGCACGGCCGAGGTCGACGGCCGGTTGCTCGACCTGACCTACCTGGAGTTCGAGCTGCTGGCCCATCTGGTGAAGCACCCGCACCGGGTGCACAGCCGGGACCAGCTGGTCACCACGGTCTGGGGCTACGGCCACGTCGGCGACGGCCGGACCGTGGACGTCCACATCGCCCGCCTGCGCCGCAAGCTGGGCGCGGCCCACCGCGGCGTGATCCGGACGGTCCGCCGGGTGGGCTACAAGTACGCCCCCTGACAGGCCCCGTTGGCGCCCGGCACCCAGTAGGCCCCAGCACGCGGTGGGCCCGTACCCGCTTCCGCGCGTACGGGCCCACCGAGCGCAGGCGCTACACGGCGCTACGCGCCGCTGCTCGGGACTACGCCACCTTGGCGGCCCGGCGGCCCCCCACGAAGCCCAGCAGCACGTCGACCGCGAGGAAGGCGACCAGGCTGATCCCCAGCAGCGGGACGAACCAGCCGACGACGGCGGTAACCGCTGCCAGCGGCAGCAGCACGGTCACCGGCAGCCTGCGCCAGGCGCCACGCGGCTGGGCGCGGCCGACGGACAGCTTGAGGTCCTTCGTGGGCCGGCGCAGCCACCACATCCGGTAGCCCCAGAAGACCAGGAACATCACGGCGAGGGCGAGCGCGGCCAGCGCGATCTGGTTGACGAGCCCGAAGGTCTTGCCCATGTGCAGGTCGATGCCGAAGCGGGTCATCTTGGCGAGCAACGGGTAGTCGGCGAAGCGCAGTTCGTCCATGACCCGGCCGTCCGCGGGGTCGACGGAGACCGCGTCCAGGTGTACGGGCACCTGCTTGTCCTGCTCCTTGATCACGTACCCCTTGCCCCGGGCGGGCAGGGTCACGCGCAGCTCCTCGGTGGCGCCGGCGGCCCGGGCGGCGGCCACGGCCCTGTCGATGCCGACGTCGACGGCGGGCGGCGCGGGCGGCATCTCCTCGCCGGGGGCCATGGTGTGCCCGGCGTGCTCGTCGGCCCCGTCGGCGCCCGCACCGGGCTTCAGCTGGGCGGAGACGTTGGGGGTGGCCCCGCCGAGGCTGTCCTGGAGCTGCCCGATGTTCTCACCGGCGTACTTCGACCAGGTCAGGCCGGTCGCGGAGAGTACGACGAGACCGGCGACGGCCCAGAGGCCGACGGCCCCGTGCCAGGACAGGGTGCGGCGCCGGCCGGTGACCCCGCGCTCCGGGAGCAGCATCTGCGACCTGCGCGTACGGCGGCGGCCGATCCACAGGGCGAGTCCGCCGAGTGCGACCACCCACATCCAGCTCGCGGCGAGCTCGCTGTAGATCCGGCCGAACTCCCCGAGCTGGAGGCTGGAGTGGAACTCGCTCAGCCAGGCCCGCAGCGGCAGCGCGTCACCGGCGGTGGCGAGCTGCCCGCGCACCTCGGCCGTATACGGATCGACGAACACGGTGAGGGTCTCGCCCTCCGGGAGCCCCGAGCGCTCCATGATCACCCGGGTGGTGGCCTCCTCGTCGGGGGCGGGCCACACCGACACGACCTTGCCCTCGGGTGCGGCGCCCCGGGCGGCCTCGACCTGGGCGCTGAGCGGCAGGACGCTCTCGCCGACGCGGGCGACGGTCAGCTCGTCGGCGTAAATGATCTTCTCGGCCTGCCACGAGGCGGCGTAGAGCAGCCCGGTGGCGGCGGCGAGGAACAGCAGCGGGGCGATCAGCAGGCCCGCGTAGAAGTGCATGCGCAGGAGCAGCGGCCGCACGGCGGCCCAGCCGCCGCGCCGCTTGGGCGCCTCGGCCGGAACGGCTTCCGGGGTGGCGTCCGGAATGACTTCCGGCATGGCGTCCGGGGTGCGGACGTCGTGGATCTCGTCAAGGGACATGGGAGTCCTAAGTGTTGGCGAAGACATGGGGAACCGGCCCCAGGTCTCGCCGCCCCCTCACCAGGGAGGTGCGCCGGTCAGGCGCGGGCAGGACGGCCGGGGGCCGTGGCGCGAAGGAGCAGGGCCGCGGGCGGCCCGCGCCGCACCACGGCATGCGCGTGCACGGCCCCGCGCAGGCGGCGCGGCCGGTGGTACGGGGCCCGGAAGGCAGGCGGGGTCAGCAGGGCGGCCGGCCGTGCCCGTACGAGGACGAGGGCGCGGGAGAGCGGGCGGGCCGCGTGCAGCGCGGCGGCTCCCAGCACCCGGGCCAGCCGGAACACGGCGGCTTCGCCCCACGCCAGCCATGCGGCGCAGAGCAGTCCGGCGAGCACGTGCGCGGCGATCATCCCGGTGCCGCCGTGACCGGCCATGCCGGCGCCCGCGCCCATGTCCATGCCCGCGCTCATGTCCATGCCCGCGCTCATGTCCATGTCCGTGCCCGGCATGTGGTGGTGCGCGGGCGAGGGCGCGGGCGAGCGCCCGGCCGGGCGGCTCTCCGAGAAGACGAGGTGCAGCACCCCTTGCACGCCGAGCAGTGCCGCTGTAATGCCCACCGGCCCCCGTCGCCTCCGTGCGGCGCACCATGCCAACACGCTGACCGCCACAAAAGCACCCAGAAGACCAGAAACGGGAACATCCGCGCTGGACATGAAGGAATGCCCCACCGCACCCAGAGCGACGCACATCGCCGCGAATACCGCGGCCCGCGTGGCGCGCATCGGCGCGGGGTGCTCTGACATGGCCGGGCCATGTTCGCACGGGGCCGGTGAAGCCCGCCCGGGGGCCGTATCCGATCATGGACACGTGAATCCAATTCCACTCGGAGCGGTGTACGCCGGCGGGGTCCAGCTCGGGGCACTCGCCCTGGAGCGGATGGGGACGGCCGAGCGGGAGCGGCTGCTGCGCGCCTGCTCGACGAATGTCGACAATCTGGCCGCCGGGCGCTGGGAGACGCTGCTGAGCAGCGCCTTCGTCGTGGAGGAGCCCATGCCGCTGCCCTACGCGCTGCTGCTGGTCGCGGTCCTCGGATACGCCGAGTACGCGTACGGCGCCTGGTGGACGGCTGCGGTGTTCCTCTTCGGGCACACCACGGCGACCCTCCTCGTGTTCGGCGCGCTGCGCAGGACCGCCGACCCGCGCACCCGGCGCGCCCTGGACGTCGGCACGAGCTACGGGTTCAACGCCGTACTCGGCGCACTGACCTCGGCCCTGCCGCGCGGGACGGTCCGTACGGCCGCCCGGGTGGGCCTGCTGGCGCTCGTGGCGGCGCCGGTGGTCAAGCGGGGGCGGACCTTCACGGACGCCGGACACCTGGTGGCGCTCGCGGTCGGCATCGGGGTCTCGGTGGCCGCCGATTGTCTTTCCGGGACGAACGCCCAGAAAATTGCAGGAATCGCCGCGCGGGTCACCGCCTAACCCGCCGGCCACCCGACCCCGCAGGACCCGACCCCGTACGACCCAGTACCCCGCACCCCGCTGGAGCCGCCACGATGACCGCCATCCCCTCCACCACCGTCGCCAATGTCCGCGACCTCGGAGGCACCCCGCTGCGCGGCGGCCGCACCGTGCGCCCCGGCCGGCTGCTGCGCTCCGGCCAGCTCGACCGCCTCAACCCCGCCACCGACCCGGCCGTGGACGCGCTGGGCGTGCGTACGGTCATCGACTTCCGCACCGACGCCGAGCGCGCCGACCACCCCGACCGCTTGCCCGCCGGGGCCCGGCTGCTGGTCGCCGACGTCCTCGCGGACAAGCTGAGCGCGGGCAAGGTGCCCGCCGCGGTGCAGCTGAAGAACCTGCTGTCCGACCCGGCGGTGGCCGAGAAGCACCTGGGCGGCGGCAAGGCGCAGGCGCTGTTCGCCGACACCTACCGGTCGTTCGTGAACTCCGGCTCCGCGCAGGCCGCGTACCGGATGCTGCTCACCGAGGCCGCCGACCCCGCGTCGGGCCCGCTGCTGTTCCACTGCACGGCCGGCAAGGACCGCACCGGCTGGGGCGCGACGGTCGTCCTGTCGCTGCTCGGCGCGGACGACGAGACGCTGATGGCCGAGTACCTGTCGGTCAATCCGGCGGTCAAGCAGGCCTTCGCCCCGATGATCGAGGGCTTCACGGCGGCCGGCGGCGACCCGGACATCGCGCTCGCACTGATCGGCGTGTTCCCCTCCTACCTGGAGGCCGCGCTCGACGAGGTGGAGACGCGCTACGGCTCCATGGAGAAGTACGTGCGCGAGGGGCTCGTCGTCCCGGACGAGACGGTCGAGGCACTGCGCGCCCGCCTGATCGCCTGATCGCCTGACCGCCCACCCGCGGTGACTGGCGGCCCCGACATGACCCGAATTGACCCGAACGTGCGATACGACGACGGGTGACCATCCGACGATTCGCTCGTTCTGCTGAACGTGACTGCGCCGGATACCGCCACCCGCTCCCTGCCTCCCGTATCTCCCGTGCCCCCGGACGTCGAGCAGGCCGAGGCCGCCATCGTCGAGCACTACCCGCGGCTGGTGCGGCTCGCCTACCTGGTGCTGCCGCCAGCCCTCGGCCGTAAGAGGCGGGTGCTCACCGCCCACTCGCTGGTCCAGCGGGCGCTGCCGCGCGGCCGGCGGGACGCGGCGGCCGCCGTGGCGGCCGTGCAGGGCGGGGTGCCGGGCCAGCGGGCCGGCGAGGACGACTCCGGTTACGCGTACGTCCGGCTGCGCGTGCTGCGCGCCGCCCTGGAGGCGGGGATTCCGCTGACCTTCCGGGCTCTGCCCCGGCGCGCGCAGCTCCCGCCCGCGCTCCCCCAGGTCTGGGGGCTGCGGCTGTTCCCCCGCTCGGGCGGGGCCGAGGAGCTCGCCCTCGACCAGTGGCTGGCCACGCTCGACGGGGCCGGCCGGGCCGCCTGTGTGCTGCGGGCCCTGGAGCGGCTGTCCGAGCCTGAGGTGCTCCGGGTGCTCGACGAGGCCGGGATCCCGGACCCGGCCGCCGCGGTGGCGGGCTCCGGTGATCCGGCGAACGACGCCCTGTTCGCCTCCCCCGAGTTCGACCCGTGCGTGCTCCAGGCCCGGCCCACCGACCTGTTGCGCCGGCGCCGCCTCACCCGCGCCGCCCTGGCGGCGGCCGCCGCGCTCACCGTGTGCGGGGCGCTGCTCGCGCTGCCCGGCGGGGGCTGGGGCTCGGACGGGGCCGCCGCCCCGCCGTACTCCCGCAACGCCGCGGCCGAGCAGGCCCTGGACCCGGGGAAGCTGGTCCGGGCCGCGCCGACGCTGTGGCGCACGTCGTCCCGTACGGGTTTCTCCACGTGGCCCGCCCGCGGCGACCGCGCCGACGACGCCGCGCTGCTGCGCCGGGCGCTGGCCGTCTGGGCGCGGCCCGGCTCCTCCGTGGTGGTCTCCGCGACCCCGGGGACCCCCGCCGGGCCGCCGATGGGACCGGCTCAGCTGCTGTTCGCGGGCGCCGTCGACCAGGCCGTCGTCGTCCTGCTGTACGACGGGCTGCGCGTGGTCCGCTACGCCGAACCGCGCACCGGGACCACCGGCGCCGCCCTCGACTTCGCGCGCACCGACGGCGCCTCGGCGGACACCGCCACCGCGCTGGTCCTCAGCCGGGTCGACGGCAACGTCCGCTACCTCACGGCGCCGTGGGTCACCGGTGCGGCCCTGCGGGACCTGCTCAAGCCCGGCGACGCGGCGACGGCGCTGAAGCCGGGCCCGGACGGGGTGACCCCGCCGGTGGCGAGCCCGGCACCGGCGGGCAACTGCACGAGCTGGAACGCCCTGTCCCTGACCGGCGACGGGACCACCCGGCTGATCACCGACCTCGGCGAGCTGACCCCGGCCCGGCTGACCTCGGGCGCGCCGGGCGCCGAGCGCGACGTCACGGAGGCCGCGGATCTCGGGGAGTGGTCGCGGATCGCGTGCCTGCTGCCCCCGGTCCGCTCGCACGGGGTGCGTACGGTCAACGCCTGGACCTACGCGAAGCAGCCGCTGCCGGAGGGCGACGGGACGGCGACCTGGCTCTGTACGCGGGCCGAGACCTGGCAGGGCGCGGCGGACCGGGTGCAGGCGCAGTTCCTGGCCCCCGGCACGCCGGTGGCGGCGCAGGCGGCCACGGCCGAGGGGTCCCCGGCGTGCGGGCCCCGGGAGCCGCGGGTGCTGGCGGGCGTGCTGTGGAAGTCGCGGGCGGGGCAGTGGTACGTACTGGCCGCGGGCAGTGCGCAGTTCGCGTCGCTGTCGGCGTCGGGCGGCGGCGTGAGCGGTTCGGCGAACGGCAACCGGCTGGCGGTCAAGGCTCCGGCCGGTGCGCAGGTCGACCTGTCGGGCAAGCTGACGGACGGCTCGAAGGCGGGGGCGCTGCGCTAGCGCGTGCAGAGGGGTTTTCTTCGCCCCTACCCCTCAGTACATTGACGCCATGTCTAATAGGCCGCTCGCGCCCGCCCCCGTGGCGTCGGAACACATAGACCTCAAGCCCCGGAACGTGTCCTTCGACTGGGAGGACACCCCGCTCCACTGGCTGCCCGGCGACCCCTTCGCCGGGCACATGATCAATGTGCTGCACCTGCTGCTCCCCGCGGGTGAGCGGTGGTTCGTGCACGTCTACAAGCAGGTGCTCCCGTACATCGAGGACGAGCGACTGCGGGCCGACGTCGTCGGATTCATCGGGCAGGAGGCCATGCACGCCGCCGCCCACGACGACGTGCTGCCGCACCTGAAGCGGCTGGGGCTGGACCCCACGCCGTACACCGCGCAGGTGGACTGGCTCTTCGAGAAGCTGCTCGGCGACCGGACCCTGCCGCCCGGCAGGGCGCGGCACTGGTGGCTGATGGAGCGGGTCGCGATGATCGCCGCGATCGAGCACTACACGGCGTTCCTGGGCGACTGGGTGCTGAACGCCGAGGCCCTGGACCGGCGGGGCGCAGACCCCGCCATGCTGGACCTGCTGCGCTGGCACGGGGCCGAGGAGGTCGAGCACCGCGCGGTGGCCTTCGACCTCTTCATGCACGTGGACGGCACCTACCGGCGCCGGGCGCGCACCTGGGCGACCGCCTTCTCGGCGCTGGTCTTCCTGTGGCAGCGCGGGGTCCGCTTCTTCATGGCGAACGACCCGCACCTGGTGGACGGCAAGGCGTCCTTCGGGCAGTTCTTCCTGGCCGGACAGCAGGGCGTGCTCCCCTCCACGGGCGCGATGCTGAAGTCCGTCCCGAAGTACCTCTCCCGCGGCTACCACCCCTCGCAGGAGGGCTCGACCGCCCAGGCGGTGGCCTATCTCGCCTCCTCCCCCGGCGCGAACGGCGGGGTCCGGGCATGAGGCGCGCCCTCGCGGTGACGGCGGTGGCGGGTGCGGCCTGGGTGGCGCGGCGCGCCCTGAGCCGGCGCATCGGGACGTCCCCGCTGTGGCCCCTGCCCGCGCTGGAGACGCCCGTCTCGGGCCACTCCCCGCGCCGCCGGCTGCGCGCACTGATCGTCTCCCGTACGGAGCCGGCCGAGGGCGTGCTGCAACTGGCCCTGGAGTCACCGGACCTCCCGGCGTGGACCCCCGGCGCGCACGTGGACGTCACCCTGCCCTCGGGGCTGGTCCGCCAGTACTCCCTGTGCGGTGACCCGGCGGACGGCGGCCGGTACACGATCGCCATCCGGCTGATCGCGGAGGGCCGCGGCGGCTCCCGCGAGGCGCACGCCCGGCTGGTCGAGGGCGCCCAGCTGGAACTGCGGCCGCCCCGCAACCGTTTCGAGCTGGTCCCGGCGTCCTCGTACGTCTTCGTCGCGGGCGGGATCGGCATCACCCCGATCCTGCCGATGCTCCAGGCGGCCACGGCGGCCGGCGCCGACTGGACCCTCCTGTACGGGGGCCGCTCACGCGCCTCGATGCCCTTCCTGGCCGAACTGGCGGTATACGGGGACCGGGTCACGGTCCTGCCCGAGGACGAGACGGGCCGGCCCGACCTGACCCGGCTGTCCACGGCCCCGCCCGGCACGCTGGTCTACTGCTGCGGCCCGGACCCCCTGATGCGGGCCGTCACGGCCGCCGCCCCGGACCCGGCCCTGGTCCACCTGGAACGCTTCGCCCCGGCGGCGGCACCCGGCCCCGCGGAGCCCTTCACGGTCGAACTGCGCCGCTCGGGGCGGACCGTGGAGGTCGGCGCGGACGAGACCACCCTGGCCGCGGTGCGCAGAGAGCTGCCGGACACTCCGTACTCGTGTCAGCAGGGCTTTTGCGGGACCTGCCAACACCGCGTCCTGGCTGGCGAGGTGGAGCACCGCGACGAGCTGCTCACGGACGGCGAGCGCGCGGACTCGATGCTGCTGTGCGTCTCCCGCGCGAAGGGGAACCGCCTCGTCCTGGACCTGTGACGCGCCCCAGTAGGGTGTCGGCATGACGACCGGAGTGCGACGCAGGATGGGTGTCGAGGAGCGGCGGCAACAGCTGATCGGGGTTGCCCTGGAGCTGTTCAGCCACCGGTCGCCCGACGATGTGTCGATAGACGAGATCGCGGCGGCCGCGGGGATATCGAGGCCGCTCGTCTACCACTACTTCCCCGGCAAGCTGAGCCTGTACGAGGCCGCGCTGCGGCGGGCGGCCGACGAGCTGGCGGCGCTGTTCGTGGAGCCCAGGGAGGGGCCGCTCGGGGCGCGGCTGCTGCGGGTGATGGGGCGGTTCTTCACCTTCGTCGACGAGCACGGGCCGGGCTTCTCGGCGCTGATGCGGGGCGGGCCGGCGGTCGGCAGCAGCCGGGCCAACGCGATGATCGACGAGGTCCGCCAGGCGGCGTACGAGCAGATCCTGGCGCACCTGGGCCTCGGGATCGCCGAACCCCCGGCGCGGCTGGAACTCGTGGTGCGCTCCTGGGTGTCGCTCGCCGAGTCCACCGCGCTGATCTGGCTGGACGGGCGCAGGATCCCGCGCGCCGAGCTGGAACTGCAGCTGGTGCACGACTTCGCGGCGCTGGCCGCCGTGAGCGCGGCGTACGACGCGGAGATGGCGGGGATCCTCGTACGGATCCTGGCCGGCGAGCCCGCCGACGGGCCCTTCGGGGAGCTGGTCGGGCGGCTCGTCGCGCTCGTTCCGGGCGGGGTGGGCGACGAGGGGCCCGGCGAGGTCTCCGACGAGGTCTTGGACGGCGTGCCCGCCCCGCGGTGAATCCCCGTGTCACGGCTGCCCATGATCATCGATAATGCCCGCGTGATCATTGACGACGGGATCTTGTTCCGGCCGGCCGGGCACCAGGACGCGAGCATCCTGGTGCGCCTGTACGACCAGGCCGCCCGCTGGATGCAGAAGCACGGGATCGAGCAGTGGAAACCGGGCGACAAGGACGCCGACCACTTCCGCGCGCGGATGGCCGACGGCGAGGTGTGGCTCGGCGGGGACTGCGACGGGCGGGTCGTCGGAGCGTACGAACTGTGGTGGTCCGACGAGGACGCCTGGGGCGTCCAGCCGCCGGTGGCCGGGTACGTGCACCGGCTGATGGTGGAGCGGGAAGCCGCGCCCGCGGGTGCCGGACGGCGTCTGCTCGAACACGCCGAGCGGCGGATCGCACGGACCGGGCGGGAGCGGGCGCGGCTGGACTGCGTCTCCACCAACCCCCGGCTGCTCGCGTACTACCAGGGTGCGGGCTACCGGGTGGTCGGGGAGCTCCCCAACAAGGTGGGGAAGGACGGCAGGGTCTACGGGGTGATCCTGCTGGAGAAGCGGCTGGACCGGCTCAGCGTCGTGTGAAGACCGAGACCGTGCGGGCCGGGACGGTGAACTCTCCTGTCTGCGCGTCGTAGGCGGACTGCTTGACCGTGGCGTCGGAACCCGCCGCCTGGACCGGGTGCAGGGTGTAGGAGGTGCCCGCGAGGGCGGCGACGCGCTGGGCTTGGGCCGTGGGGGTGGCGTTGAAGATCACCACCAGGTCGCCCAGGGTCATGGTGATCACGCCTGGGGTCTCCTCCTTGCCGGAGAGGGGGAAGGCCAGCCGGGACTGGACCGCCTCGGCCGTGGTGAGGGCGAACTCCGGCTCGGTGGTGCGGATCGTGAGCAGGTCGCGGTGGGCTCCCGCGGTGGCGGTGATGTCCGCGCAGGAAGGGGCCGGGCCCGCCAGGAGGGGCTTGGCGTAGGGCCACTTCGGGCCGTTGTCGGCGGCCGGCGGCAGGCCGCGGCCGAAGCCGTTGCCGTCCTTGCAGTCCCAGTGGACGGCGTTGAACCAGTCGCCGCTGTCGTAGGAGTTGCGGTCCAGCGACTTGGAGCGGAGCAGGTCGGTTCCCGCCTGCGAGAGGGCCGGGCCCTGGGAGAGGGTGGCCGTCGCCATGGCCAGGACCTGCATGCGGGCCTTGTCCGCGTTGCTGGTGGCCGCAGGGAGTTTGAAGGTCAGCGCGTCGGCGAGGGTCTCGTTGTCATGGGCGTCCGCGTAGGCGAGGGCGTCGCCGGGGGCGGCCGCGTAGCCGGCCGGGGCGCCGTTGTAGTCCAGCTCGGAGCCCTTGATGCGGCGGCCCGAGGTGTCGGTGAAGGCGTACGAGGCGAGGTTGCCGGACAGGCCCACCTTGATCAGGTCCTGGGCGTGCAGGAGGCGGGCCCTCTGCTGCTCCGGGGTGCCGTTGGCGGGAGATCCGTTCGGGGCGGTGAACAGGCCCGAGGCGAAGCCCTGGACGCGCGGGTCCTCGTCGAAGGGGCCGCCGCCGCGGACCGCGTCGCGCGCCCGGTCGGAGAAGGTGGCGATGCCGGTGCCCGCCATGTTCTTCTGCGTGGCCTGCACGAAGCGGGCGTCGTCGGCGATCTCGCCGAAGTTCCAGCCCTCCCCGTAGAGGACGATCTTCTTGCCGTCGACGCCGTCCTTGGCCACCGTCAAAGCGTCGAGGGCGGCGCGCACCGCCAGGATGTTGGCCTTCGGGTGGTGGCCCATCAGGTCGAAGCGGAAGCCGTCGACCTTGTACTCCTTCGCCCAGGTGACGACCGAGTCCACGACCAGGCGGCCCATCATGGCGTTCTCGGGAGCGGTGTTGGAGCAGCAGGTGGAGGTGGCCACGCTGCCGTCGGCCAGCAGGCGCTGGTAGTAGCCGGGGACGATGCGGTCGAGGACCGACTTGTCCGACTGGCCGGAGGCGACGGTGTGGTTGTAGACCACGTCCATCACCGTGCGCAGGCCGGATCCGTTCAGGGACTGGACCATCTTGCGGAATTCGACCGTGCGGGCCGTGCCGTTGGGGTCGCTGGCGTAGCTGCCCTCGGGGACGGTGTAGTGCAGCGGGTCGTAGCCCCAGTTGTACGCGTCCTTCGCGGCCGCGGCCGCCACGCAGGCCTGCTGCTCCTGCGAGTCGGGGGCGTACACCTTGAGGTCGCAGGCGGGCTCGGTGCGGTCGGCCGCCTTCTCGGGGATGGTGCCGATGTCGAAGGCGGGCAGGAGGTGGACGTAGGAGGTGCCGGCGGCGGCCAGGCCGCGCAGGTGGCGCATGCCCGCCGAGGCGGTGTCGGTGAAGGCCAGGTACTGGCCGGGGTGGGCGCTGGTGCGGTCCGCGACGGAGAAGTCGCGGATGTGCAGCTCCTGGATCTGCGCGGAGGTGAACGGCACGGGCGCGGGCTTGCGCAGCGTCTTCCAGCCGGGCGGGGCGAGCTTCGGGTCGGCCAGGTCCACGACCAGGCTGTGGGTGGAGTCGGCGGTCAGGGCGGTGGAGTAGGGGTCGGTGACCAGGTTGCGGACCACCTGGCGGGTGCTGGGGGCCCAGACGGTGACGGCGAAGCGGTAGGGCTTCGCGGTCCAGGAGCGCTCGCCGCGGACCGACCACACGCCGGTGGCGTCGTCGCGGCGCATCGGCACGGTGCGGCCGTCGAGTTCGAGGGAGACCTGCTGGGCGGTGGGGGCCCAGACGGAGAGGGTGGGGCGGCCGTCCTTGAAGACCGGGCCGAGGGCGGCGGTCGTCGCGTACAGGTCGTCCAGGACGCCGGCGAGCTGCACGCCCGTGGCGGCGAGGACGGCGCCGTTCGCGGCGCGGGCGCTCGCGACGAGCTGGCCGCGCAGGGCGGCCCGGACCCGGTCCCGGTCGCGGGGGTCGATGGTGAAGGCGCTGTAGGCGGCCAGGTGCGGGAACTTCTGCTTCTGGGCGGCGGTGAGCTGGGACCCGGTCAGGCGCAGCCACTGGGCGCCGCCCTCGTGCAGGGCGCCGTTCTCGGCCGTGACGGCGCCTTCGCGGGAGGCGAGGAGCTGTACGGAGGCGGCGCCCGCGGGGGCGTTCCAGGCGACGGTGTCGCGGTCGATCCAGATCGCCCGGGACGTGGTGAGGTCCAGGGAAGCGGAGGAGCCGGCGGGCTGCGGGAGGAGGTACTTCTCCTTGCCGCCGAGCATCCAGACCTCGTGGCCGGTGGCCTTCAGGTCCAGGGACTGGTCGGAGGGCAGGTCCTTCTCGTCGTCCTTGTGGAGGATGTAGCTGAGGGAGGTCGCCCCGGCGGCGAGGGGGACCTCGTAGACCGCGCCGTAGGGGTCGGTGCGGACCGGGAGCAGCGGCTTGGACCAGTCGGTGGGGGTCGCGGCGCCGGTCCAGACGTGCAGGCCCCAGCCCTCGTAGGCGCCGTCGGGGCGCTGGTAGTGCAGGACGGCCTTCGTGGTGTCCTGCGGCGGCTGGGCGGGGCGGTCGGTGCGGGCGGGTTCCTTGCCCTGTTCCAGCCAGATCTCGCCGGTCTTCGTCACGTCGATGGTGCGGTCGGCTGCGACGTCCTTGTTGCCGTCCTTGTCGATGACGAGGTAACTGACGGAGGAGGCGCCGGGCTTGAGGCGGACGTACGCGAAGGCGCCGTAGGCGTCGCGGCCGGTGAAGCCGTGACCGGCGGGCCAGGGGGTGGCCTCGCCGTCGGCGAGGTCGCCCCAGGCGTAGAGCCGCCAGTCGGTGTAGTCGCCGTCGGGCCGGTTGTAGTGGACGACCGCGTAGTCGCGCTGGGTGGCGGTCGGGACCTCCGCGGGCGGGGCCTGTCCGGCGACGGACTGCGCGAGGGCGCTCGCGGTGCGGCCAGCGGAGTCGACGACGACGGCTTTGTAGCGCAGCGCGGCGCCGGCGGGCGCCTCGATGTGCTGGGTGACCTTGTAGGGGGCGTGGTCGGCGGTGCCGAGGACCTGCCACTTCTCGTTGCCGGTCTGGGCGGCGAAGACGACGCGGCCGCCGCCTCCGGTGACGTCGGCGCTGAGCTCGACGGTGCCCGTGGCGCCGGCGGCCGGGGCCTTCAGGGTCAGGGCGGGCTTGGCAGTGGGCTGGGCGGCGGGGGTCACGGCCTGGAGGACGACGGAGCCGAGGGCCGGGACGGGCACGGTGAGCTTGCCGGCCGCCGAGGCGCGGATGAGTGCGGTGCCGCCGTAGAGGGTGCGGTACTGGGCGCCGGCCGGGGCGTCGATCTCGACGGTGCGGGATGCGGTCGCGTTGTTGGCGGCGACCAGGTATTCGGTGCGGGTCTTGGTGTCGGTGCGGGCGAAGGCGTGGACGGAGCCGTCGGAGAGACGTGCGCTCTGGACGCCGTCCCGCAGGGCCGGGTGGGCCTTCGTCAGCCGGGAGAGAGCACTGATCTGCTGGTAGAGCGGGTGCTCCGGATCGTAAGCATCGCTCGCATGCGTGCGCACCGTTCCGAGCTGGTCGTCGTCCAGGTAGTCGGCGACCTGCGAGGCGAACAGGGGCTGGCGGGCGTCCTTGTCGCCGCCCGCGCCCGTGAAGCCCTGCTCGTCACCGGAGTAGATCACCGGGTTGCCCCGGGAGAAGAACATCAGCTCGTTCGCGAGGCGGTAGCGGTCGAGCAGTTCCTGCTCCCCCGCCCCCGGCCGGTCCTGCTTCAGGAAGGTGGCGAAGCGGCCCATGTCGTGGTTGCCGAGGAAGGTCACCTGCTCGTAGGCGTTGGCCTTCCCCGAGGTGTACCGGTAGTCGTCGCCCAGTACGGAGGCCAGCCGGTCGGCTCCCGCGCCCTGGGAGGCGTACGCGCGGATCGCGTCCTGGAGCGGGAAGTCGAGGGTGGCGTCGAGCTTCCCGCGCGTCACGTACGGGGAGGTCACGGCCGTGTCGGCGGAGTAGACCTCGCCGAACATGAAGAAGTCGTCGCGGCCGCGCTTGGCGGCGTACGTGTCGAGGGCGGTGGCCCACTGGGTCCAGAAGCCGGTGTTGACGTGCTTGACCGTGTCGATGCGGAAGCCGTCGATGTCGAAATCCTCGACCCACTTCTCGTAGATCTTCTCCATCCCGCTGACGACCTCGGGGCGCTCGGTCCACAGGTCGTCGAGGCCGAAGAAGTCGCCCTGCTCGGAGGACTCGCCGGCGAAGGTGGAGTCGCCGCGGTTGTGGTACATCGTCGGGTCGTTGAGCCAGGCCGGCGACTTGAGGTTCTTCTTGGCGTCCGGGACGAAGGGGGTCCTCGGGAAGGACTCACCGTCGACCTTGGGGAACTTCCCCTTCCCGTCCGCGTAGTCGGCGTCGTCGAAGGGCACGCCGTCCTTCGTCAGGTACGGGAACGCGCCCTTGGAGAGGTAGGAGTACGACGCCTCCCGGTAGTCCACGACGTCCGCGGTGTGGTTGGTGATGACGTCGAAGAAGACCTTCATCCCCTTCCCGTGCGCCTTCTCGATCAGCCGCTCCAGATCGGCGTTGGTGCCGAAGTGCGGATCGACCTGGGTGAAGTCGGTGATCCAGTAGCCGTGGTAGCCGGCCGAGACGTCCGTCCCCTTGCCCTGCACCGGCTGGTTCTTGAAGATCGGCGCCATCCAGATGGCCGTGGTGCCGAGCCCCTTGATGTAGTCGAGCCGGTCGGTGAGCCCCTTGAGGTCGCCGCCCTGGTAGAAGCCCTTGTCCGTCGGGTCCAGGCCGGTCTCCAGCCGCGAGCCGGTCAGACCGCCCCGGTCGTTGCCCGGGTCGCCGTTCGCGAACCGGTCGGGGAGCACGAAGTAGAACTGCTCCCGGGTCAGGTCATGACGGGCGGGCTCGGCGGCCAGCTTCGCGTCCGAGGGCGGGGCGGGCGGCCTCGCGGCGGCGGCCGCGGCGGGGAGGGCGGGCAGGAGCGTCACGGCCAGGGCGGCGGCGAGGACTCCTGCGGCGGGGCGTATCAAGGCGGGCTCTCCTTGGGTACGGGTCGTGGGTCGGGCGGCGTGGCGACGCCGGTCGTGCGCGCGTCACGTGTCGCAGGGATGAGGGCCGCCCGGCGGTGGCGGGGAAGAAGATGCCGGGCGGCCCTGGTCGGGGGGCGCGGGCTGGCTTGCGGGCGCGGGGCGCGGGCTCGGGCCGGCGGGCTCGGGCGCGGCGGCTCGGGCTGGTCGGCTCAGCTGCGCCAGGTGTCGGTCAGCGTGACCTTGCCGGTCGTGGGGACGGTGGCCGTGCGATTGGCGCCGCTCTCCCACGTGACGTTCCCGGAGGCGTCCTTGCGGACGTACTTGTACGCGAAGGACGTGCCGGCCGGGAGCGTGACGTCGAGCTTCCAGACCGGGTAGGCGGCCGGGTCGAGCTTGAGGGCGCCGGCGGGGTTCCAGGCGCCGAGCTCGGCGCGGTCGCCGACGACGTGGATGTTCTGGCCGAGGGTGGTGGTGGCGTTGACGGCGAACGACGCGCCGGAGGAGGCGGCCGGCGTGCCCGAGCAGGTCCGGGCGTTCACGTGCAGGGCGAGGGCCGTCCCGGCGGGGAGGGTGGCGGTGAACTGGCCGCCGGAGTTCACGGTCACGGCGCGCCCGCTCTGGACGTCGCAGTAGTCGCCGGCCGGGAGCGAGGTCTGGAAGGTGCGGGACAGGGCGCTCGACTCGTGGTTGAGGGCGACGTACGCCTTGGAGCCGCGCCCGAAGGCGATCTGGTCGCCGCCGTTGTCCCACCAGTCGGTGACGGACTGCCCGCGGGCCGCGTTGCGGAAGCCGACCATGGAGGAGATCTCCCGCCAGGCGTGCTGGCACTTCCACCCGTCGGCGTAACAGGCGTTCACCGCGCCGCCGTTGGGCGGGCCGGCGTCCTTGTCCGTCCACTCGTAGCCGGAGTGCACGTCCGGGGAGCCGTAGGGCCAGGCCAGCATGAAGACGCTGGCGAGGGTGTAGGCGGAGCCGTCCTTGTAGGTGAGGGTGTCGCCGACCCGCTCGGTGTCGTGGTTGTCGACGAAGACGGCGGCCTGTCCGCTCGGCATGTGCCCCCACGCCTCGCCGAAGTTCTTCAGGTAGGCGAGGTTCTCGTTCTGGAAGACCCGCTTGAGGTCCCGCGCGTACCGGAACTCCTGGACGTCACCGTTACCGAGGTACTCACTGGGCGAGACGGCCTCACCCGCGCCGTGGATCGCCTCCTGCTTCCAGTAGACGCCGGGGTTCGTCAGCCGGGACTTGATGTTGGCGAGGTCGGCCGCGGGCACGTGCTTGGCGGCGTCGATCCGGAAACCGTCGACGCCGAGCGACAGCAGGTCGTTGAGGTACCCGGCGATCCGGCCGCGCACGTAGTCCTCGCCGGTGTCGAGGTCGGCGAGCTGGACGAGCTCGCAGTTCTGCACGTTGGCGCGGTCCTGGTAGGTGGAGATCGTCGCCCGGCAGTCGTCCATGTCGGAACCCGAGTACAGGCCGGGGTAGTTGTACTTCGTGTACGAACTCCCGCCCGTCCCGGTTCCGTCCCCCGCCGCCATGTGGTTGATGACGGAGTCCGCGACCACCTTCACGCCGGCGGCGTGGCAGGTGTCGACCATGTTCTTGAACGCGGTCCGGTCACCGAGCCGGCTGGCGATCTTGTAGCTGACGGGCTGGTACGAGGTCCACCACTGCGCGCCCTGGATGTGCTCCTGGGGAGGCGAGACCTGCACGTACCCGTAGCCGGCGGGCCCGAGGGCGCCGGTGCAGACCGCGGCCACGGAGGCGAACTTCCACTCGAAGAGGACGGCGGTGACGTCCTTGTCCCCGGGCGGCGCCGCCTGCGCCTGCGGCGCGACGACGGTCAGGGTCGCGGCGCCGAGGGCGGCGGCGGCGGCGCCGGCGCCGGCTGCCAGGAGGGCTCTGCCGGTTCTTGCGGTGCGGGGGCGGGTGCGGGAGCGGGTGCGGGTGCAGGTGGGGAACACGTGGGCCTCCTGGCGGAGAGGTGGGGGCGACCGAGAGGTGGGGATTGCTGGCGACCGTATGGGCCCACCAAGACCCCTGCAATACCTTGCGCAAGAAATTGCAGAATTGTTTCTTGCGTGTGTCCTGGGGGGGGTGGGGTGGGGCGGGGCGGGCGGGGTGGGGCCAGGCGGGCGGGGTGGGGCCAGGCGGGCGGGGTGGGGCCAGGCGGGCGGGGTGGGGCCAGGCGGGCGGGGTGGGGCCGTGCGGGGTGGCTTCGGGTTGGGCGGGAGCCACGCGGGCGGCATCAGAGACGCGTATGGGGGTTTCCCGTCAGTCTCATCGTCTCTCCGTGTCGGGCCGGTCCCTCAAGGGCGCTCCTCCTTCGTCGTCGCGTCGCTGCGCGATGGCCTTCGGCCACCCTTGACCGACCGTCCCCCCCCGGACATACGAAGACTGCCGGGAAACCCCCAAAGGAACGGGCCGGGGGTTCCATTTAAGGGACGGGGAGGGTCGGGATGCGCGGCCTGGCGCTGGCGGCAAGGTCCGAGAGGCGGGCCGGTCGGCATCGGACGCCGGGTCGGGGGTGACGCGTCAGATCGCTACGCGCTTCTCATCCTCAGCGTCCGGCGGCCGTCTGGGGCTGGGAATAGGCCGCCACAGATCGCTACACGCTCCCCGTCGACGGCGACTGCCGGTCGCTTGTGGGCCGTGGGCGGTGATTCCTCGCCTCAGGCGAGCTGTACTCCCATCAGAGCGACCCCACTCCCGCAAACCAGTGGACAGACCGCCCCAATTGGGGCAAACCGACGGCCTTTTCGGTCGCCCACCCACGCAGACCCGGATACAGCTCGGAATAGCCACGCTCCGGGGGCTGGACTTCCCCAGACGGCGGTCAGACGCCGTCTTCGGCGACTTCTGACGGTCGTGGGCGGCCTATGTCCAGCCCCGGACGGCCGCCGGACGCTGAGAGATGAGAAGCGCGTAGCGATCTGACGCGTCCGCCCCCGCCCCCGACCCGGGATCCCATGCCCCGATCGGCCCGCCTCTCGGACCGGCCGGCCAGCGCCCAGGCCGCGCATCGCGACTCTCCCCGTCCCTACCCCGGAACCCCCGGCCCGTTCCTTTGGGGGTTTCTCGGCAGTCTTCGTATGTCCGGGGCGGGACGGTCGGTCAAGGGTGGCCGAAGGCCATCGCGCAGCGACGCGACCGAAGGGAGCGCCCTTGAGGGACCGGCCCGACACGGAGAGACGATGAGACTGACGGGAAACCCCCATACGCGTCTCTGATCCCGCCCCAGGGGATCCCGCCCCCGAAGCCACCCCCCACACGCCAGTTCAGGCCGGCCCCTGCCCCGTAGACCCCCGCACCACCAGCTCCGGCTGGAAGACGTACTCCGTGCGCTGCACCGGCGTGCCCGAGACCGCCTCCAGCAGGGCTCCGACCGCTGCGGTCGCCATCGCGCGCACCGGCTGGCGGACCGTTGTCAGCGGCGGGTCCGTGAAGGCGATGAGCGGGGAGTCGTCGAAGCCGACCACCGACACGTCCTCCGGCACCCGCAGCCCCCGCTCGCGCGCCGCGCGGATGACGCCCAGCGCCATCGGGTCGCTGCCGCACACGATGCCCGTGCAGCCGCGGTCCAGCAGGGCGATGCCCGCCGCGTGGCCGCCCTCGACCGTGAACAGCGTGCGCTGGATCAGGCCTTCGGCGTCGGCCGACGGCAGCGCCGCCAGGAAGCCCTGTTCCTTGCGCGCGGACGGCACGTACCGCGTCGGGCCGATCGCCAGGCCGATCCTGCGGTGGCCCAGGTCCTCCAGGTGCCGCACGGCCATGTCCGCGGCCGCCCGGTCGTCCGGGGAGATAAAGGGGGCGTTGACCTGCTCGTTGAAGCCGTTGATCAGGACGAAGGGAACCCCGCGCGCCGCCAGTCGCTGGTAGCGCGCGGGGTCCGCCGCCGAGTCCGCGTGCAGGCCCGACAGGAAGACGATCCCCGTGACCCCGCGCTCCTCCAGCTGCTCCACGAGTTCGTCCTCGGTGGCCCCTCCGGGGGTCTGCGTGCACAGCACCGGGGTGTAGCCGTGCCCGGCGAGCGCCTGCTCGATGACCTGCGCGAACGCCGGGAAGATGGGGTTGGTCAGCTCCGGGATCAGCAGGCCCACCAAGCCGTTGCTGCGTCGCTTGAGCCGTACGGGCCGCTCGTAGCCGAGCAGGTCGAGCGCGGCCAGCACCCGGTGGCGGGTACCGGCCGCGACGCCCGGTTTGCCGTTGACCACGCGGCTGACGGTCGCCTCGCTGACCTGGGCCTGCGCAGCGATGTCCGTCAGCCGCAGCGGGGAAGTCACCCCTGCCACCACACCGTGGAGTCGGCGGGAAGGACGTCCGGCTCGGTGAGGTCCGTGCTGGCCAGCAGGACCGTGCCCGGCGCGGGCAGCCGTACGGGCTGGGACGTGGTGTTCGCCGTGCAGACGAAGTCACCGCGGCGGAAGGCCAGTACGCCCTCGGGCGCGGGCAGCCACTCCACGGCGTCGCCCGCTCCCAGCGCGGGGTGCGCGCGCCGCACCCGCAGGGCCGCGCGGTACAGCTCCAGCGTGGACGCCGGGTCTCCGGTCTGCGCCTCCACGCTCAGCCCGGCCCACTCGGCGGGCTGCGGCAGCCAGCTGCCGCCCGTCCCGAAGCCGTACGGGGCCTGGTCGCCGGACCACGGGATCGGCACGCGGCAGCCGTCGCGCAGCCCGTCCTGGCCGTTCGCCTTGAAGAAGGAGGGGTCCTGGCGCACCTCGTCGGGGAGGTCGGTGACCTCCGGGAGGCCGAGTTCCTCGCCCTGGTAGACGTACGCCGATCCGGGCAGGGCCAGCATGAGCAGCGCGGCGGCCCGCGCCCGCTCCAGGCTGCCGAAGCGGGTGCGGTGGCGCACGACGTCGTGGTTGGACAGCACCCACGTGGTCGGCGCGCCGACCGGCCGCATCGAGTCGAGGGACTCGTCGATGGTGGAGCGCAGCGCCTCGGCGTCCCAGCCGGTGTTCAGGTAGTGGAAGTTGAAGGCCTGGTGCAGCTCGTCGGGGCGCAGGTACAGCGCGGTGCGGTCCGCGCTCGGCGTCCAGGCCTCGGCGACGCCGATGCGGTCGCCGGCGTACTCGTCGAGGACCAGGCGCCAGGAGCGGTAGATCTCGTGGACCCCGTCCTGGTCGAAGAAGGGCAGGACCTGGTTTCCGAGCAGCTTGAGCTGCTCGTCGCGGCCGAGGTCGGGCAGGCCGGGGGCCTTGACCAGGCCGTGGGCGACGTCGATGCGGAAGCCGTCGGCGCCGAGGTCGAGCCAGAACCGCAGGATGGAGCGGAACTCGTCCTGGACGGCGGGGTGTTCCCAGTTGAAGTCGGGCTGCTCGGGGGCGAAGAGGTGCAGGTACCACTCGCCGTCCGCGACCCGGGTCCAGGCGGGGCCGCCGAAGATGGACTCCCAGTCGTTGGGCGGCAGTTCGCCGCTCTCGCCGCGGCCCGGGCGGAAGTGGAAGCGCTCGCGCAGCGGGGTGCCCGGGCCTTCGCGCAGTGCCTGCTTGAACCATTCGTGCTGGTCGGAGCAGTGGTTCGGGACGAGGTCGACGATGATGCGCAGGCCCAGTTCGTGGGCTTCGCGGATCACGGCGTCGGCGTCGTGCAGGGTGCCGAACATGGGGTCGATGGCCCGGTAGTCGGCGACGTCGTAGCCGGCGTCGGCCTGCGGGGAGGCGTAGAAGGGGCTGAGCCAGACGGCGTCGACGCCCAGCTCCTTGAGGTAGGGCAGGCGGCTGCGGATGCCTTCGAGGTCCCCCATGCCGTCTCCGTTGGAGTCGGCGAAGCTGCGCGGATAGACCTGGTAGATCACCGCGTCTCTCCACCAGCCGGGCTGCGTGCCGGTGGAGGTGGGACGTGCGTCGGCGAGGTGCTGGGTCATGTCGTCCTTGAAGAGATCGGGCCGGTGGGTAAGGAGCGGGCGGCGGGTGGTCAGCCCTTGGTGGCGCCTGCGGTCATTCCGGCGACGAGGTGACGCTGGGCGAAGACGAAGAAGATCGCCGCGGGGATCGCGATGAGGACCGAAGCGGCGCTCATGGCACCCCAGTTGGAGGTGTACTGCGTGACGAAGGTCTGCAGGCCGCCGGCCAGGGTGAGGTTCTCCTCACCGACCATGAAGGCGGAGGCGTACGCGACTTCGCCCCAGGCGGTGATGAAGGCGTAGAAGCCGGTGACGGCGAGGCCGGGCTTGGCCAGCGGCAGGATCAGCCGCCAGAAGGTGCCGAAGGGGTTGAGTCCGTCGACGCGGCCGGATTCGTCGATCTCCACCGGGATGGTGTCGAAGAAGCCCTTCATCATCCATGCGCAGAACGGCACGGCGATGGTGAGGTAGGTGATGATCAGACCGAGGGGCTGGTTGAGCAGCCCGAGCTGTCCCATCAGGTTGTAGAGCGGGACGATGAGGATGGCCATCGGGAACATCTGCGTGATGAGCAGGGTCCACATCAGCGGCCGCATGCCGGGGAACTTGAAGCGGCTGACCGCGTATCCGGTGGTGGCGGCGATGAACACACCGAGGACGGTGGTGACGCCGGCGACCAGCACGGAGTTGCCGAACCAGCTGAAGAAGTGGCTGGACTCCAGCAGGTAGCGGTAGTTGGAGAGGGTGGGCTCCTTGACGAAGTCCGTGGTGATCGCGTGCTGCGGGGGCTTGAGCGAGGTCAGCAGGATCCACAGCACCGGGAACACGGCGATCACGGCCGCGATGACCAGGGTGGTGTGCAGGCCGACGGAGGCGAGCGGGGATCGGCTGCCCCTCGTACGCGTAGTGGTCACGGTCACCACACCTCTCCCTGCTTGCGCAGCGAGCGCCGGTAGACCAGCGCGAAGATCATGAGCAGGGCGAGGATCAGTACGCCCCACGTCGCGGAGACGGCGAAGTCGCGCGGGCTCGTGATGAAGGCCTCGCGGAAGGCCTGGGTCACCAGGATCTCGGTGGAGTCGCCCGGTCCGCCGCGGGTGAGCAGGAAGATCACCGGGAACATGTTGAAGGTCCAGATGGTGGAGAGCAGGATCACCGTCATGCTCACCGCGCGCAGGCCGGGCAGCGTGATGTGCCGGAAGCGCTGCCAGGGGCCGGCGCCGTCCATCTCGGCGGCCTCGTAGAGCTCGCCGGGGATCGACTGCAGGCCGCCGAGCAGGGCGACCATCATGAAGGGGACGCCGAGCCAGACGTTGACGGCGACGACCGAGAACTTGGCCCAGGTCGGGTCGTCGAGCCACGGGATGGCGGCGATGCCGCCGCCGTCGAGGATCTTGTTGAGGATGCCGTTGTCGCGGTTGAAGAGGAACCGCCAGGCGAAGACGGAGACGAAGCCGGGGACGGCCCAGGGCAGGATGAGCGCCATCCGGTAGGCGGCGCGCCCCCGGAACTCCCGGTTCAGCATGTTGGCCAGGATCAGACCGAGCGTGAAGGTGACGGACACGCACGCGACGGTCCACACCACCGTCCACACCAGCCGCTGCACGAACACCGGGTCGCTGAGCACGGCCGCGTAGTTGTCGAGTCCGACGAACTCGTACGTGGCGTCGATGTGCCGGGCGCCGATGTCACGGGCGACGTTGCGCTCGTTGGCGTTCGTCAGCGACAGGTAGATGCCGCGGACGAGCGGCCAGCCGATGATCACGCCGAGGACGAGCACCACGGGGGCGACCATGGCCCAGGCGTACCAGTGGGTGGCGAGGGCGCGCCTCAGTCCACCCGTGTTCCCGTTCCCGCTGTCAGTCCTGCGGCTCCGGCCGCGGGCGACACCGGGGGTACCGGCTTCGTCGCCCGCGGCCTTCGCCACCGACTGGCTGGTGTGAGCAGCCATGGTTTCGTTACTTCCAGCCCTTGAGGATCTTGCGGAACTCGACGCCGGCCGACTTGGCGGCGTCCTCCGGGCTCGACGCCCCGGTGATCGCCTTGGTGTACTCGACCTTCAGCGGCTCGAAGAGGGAGCCGTTCTCCGGGATCCAGGCCCGCTCGACGGCCTTGTCCACGGCCGGCTTGAAGAACTGGACCATCTCGCTGCTCTTGACGTCCGGCTGCTCGTAGGCGGCGGTACGGGTGGGGAGCAGGCTCAGCTCCTTGGCGGACTGCACCTGGACCTCCTGCGAGGTCATGTACTCGACGAAGGCGTGCGCCGCGGCGGTGTTCTTGGAGCCGGCGTAGACGGCGAGGTCGTGGCCGCCCTGCGGGGCGCCCGCCTTGACCGAACCGGCCGGGACCGCGGCGATGCCGAGGTTGGCCTTGTCCTTGAACTGCTCGCCGGCGTAGCTGTCGGCGACCGCCCACGGGCCGTTGATCATCATGGCTGCCTGCCCCGACTTGAAGGCGGTCTGCATGTTGTTCCAGCCGTCGGTGGCGTTGGTGATCGCCGCACCGGAGGTGACCAGGTCACGAGCGGTCTTGAAGGCCTTGACGCCCGCCGCGTTGTCGACGGTGACCGTCTTGGTCTTGGCGTCGACGAGGTCGCCGCCCTCGCCGTAGATCAGCGGGAGGAACCAGTAGGAGTCGTCGCCGCGCAGGTAGAGACCGGCCTTGCCGGTCTTCTCCTTGATGGCCGCGGCGGCGGTCTTCAGCTCTTCCAGCGTCTTGGGGGGCTGGACGCCGGCGTCGGCGAGCATCTTCTTGTTGTAGAAGAGGCCGAGGGTGTCGATGACCTGCGGCACGGCGTAGGTCTTGCCATCGTACTTGCCGCTGGCCGCGGCCTGCGCGAGGAACTCGGCGTCGACCTTCTTCGCCGTCTCGGCCGGGACCTCGTCGAGGTAGCCGAGCGAGGCGAAGTCGGCGACCCAGCCGACGTCGGCCCGGATGACGTCGGGGGCGTCGGAGCCGCTGCTGAAGGCGTTCTTGACCTTGTTCTGCGCGTCACCGTAGGGGACGTTGACGTACTTGACGGTGACCTTCGGGTGCTTCGCGGTGAACGCCTCGGCGATCTTCTGGAAGCTGGCCTTCTCGGCGTCGTTCGAGGTGTCCCACCACGTGACCGTGCCGGAAAGCTCTCCGCCGGCCTTCGTCTCGCCACCGTCGCCCTTGGTGTCACCGCCGCAAGCCGTAGCCGCGAGCGCCAGGGTCGCGACCAGCGCGGTGGCCGCTATGCCACGCCGCATATGAACTCCTTCGATGATCCCGGCCGCGCCCTCGCGGTCCCGAGTTGCAGGGAACGTAACAAGCCTGAAAGCCGTCCGAAAGAGCTTGCGGCAATTTTCTGCAAGAAGGGTTGATCGTTACATCCGTGTGTCCGTACGGTTGCCGCAGCTTGCTGTTAGTTCGCGTCACCTTCGACTGTCCGGGCCCGCAACCACGGGCCATGTAGCCGCGTTGACCCCGATATGACCCATGAGCTGACCGCATCCCGGCTTGCAAGCGCTTCCAGCAACGCGACCGCGAGCGGCGAGTGGTGGCGCGATGCCGTCATCTATCAGGTCTACGTACGGTCCTTCGCGGACAGCGACGGCGACGGCGTCGGGGACCTGCGCGGAGTGCGTTCCCGCCTCCCCCACCTCGCCCGCCTCGGGGTCGACGCCGTGTGGCTCACCCCCTTCTACGTCTCCCCGCAGGCGGACGGCGGCTACGACGTCGCCGACTACCGGGCCGTCGACCCGCTCTTCGGAGACCTCGCCGACGCCGACGAGCTCGTGCGGGCCGCGCACGCCCTCGGGCTGCGGATCATCGTGGACATCGTCCCGAACCACACCTCCGCCGAGCACCCGTGGTTCCGGGCGGCCCTGCGCGACCCCGCCGCCCGGGCCCGCTACCACTTCCACCCGGGACGGGGAACCGGCGGGGAGCTCCCGCCCAACGACTGGGAGTCCGTCTTCGGCGGGCCCGCCTGGACCCGCGTCGCGGACGGCGACTGGTACCTGCACCTGTTCGCCCCCGAGCAGCCCGACCTGAACTGGGAGCACCCCGAGGTCGCGGAGGAGTTCACGTCGGTGCTGCGCTTCTGGCTCGACCTCGGCGTCGACGGCTTCCGCGTGGACGTGGCCCACGGCATGGTCAAGGCCCCCGGGATGCCGGACATCGGCCGCGGCGCCCAGGCCACCCTCATCGGCACCGAGCCGCTCCCCTTCTTCGACCAGGACGGGGTCCACGAGATCCACCGCGCCTGGCGCCGCCTCCTCGACTCCTACGAGGGGGCGCGCATCGGCGTCGCCGAGGCCTGGGCCCCGACCTCCGAGCGGCTCGCCCTGTACGTCCGGCCCGACGAGCTGCACCAGGCCTTCAATTTCCGCTTCCTGAACTGCCCGTGGGAAACCGCCACGATGCGCACCGTGATCGACGAGTCACTGGCCGCCACCAGCTCGGTCGGCGCCCCCACCACCTGGGTGCTGTCCAACCACGACGTCGTGCGCCACCGCACCCGCTACGGCAGCCTGGAGCGGGCGCGGGCCGCCGCGCTGCTCATGCTGGCCCTGCCCGGATCGGCGTACGTCTACCAGGGCGAGGAACTCGGCCTCCCGGAGGTCACCGACCTCCCGGACCAGGTGCGCCAGGACCCGGCGTTCCGCCGCGGGCGCCGCCGGGGCGAGGCGCTGGGGGCCGGGGGCGGAGCCGGGGCCGGAGCCGGGGCCGACGCCGGGGCCGGAGCCGGGGCCGGAGCCGGGGCCGACGCCGGTACGGGTACGGGTACGCAGACCGGGACCGGCACCGGACCGGCCGGCGACGCGCAGGCCGCACCCGAGGCGGCGGCCGGCCAGGACGGGCTGCGCGACGGGTGCCGGGTGCCGCTGCCCTGGTCGGGCACGCAGCCCCCGTACGACTTCGGCCCGGCCGGGAGCTGGCTGCCGCAGCCCGAGGGGTGGGGCGAGCTGAGCGTGGCCGCGCAGACCGGCGACCCGCACTCCACGCTGGAGCTCTACCGCGCCGCACTGGAACTGCGCCGCGCCCTGCCGGGCCTGGGCGCCCTGGAGGCGGGCCCGCTGACCTGGCTCCCCGCGCCCGACGGCGTGCTCCTCTTCACCCGCCCCGGTTTCGCCTGCACGCTCAACACCCGCCCCGCCGCGGTGGAGCTTCCCGCGCCCGGACGACCCGTACTCTCCAGCGCGCCCGTGGAGACGGACGGGCGCACCGTCCGGCTTCCCCCGGATTCGTGCACGTGGTGGGCATTGTGAACCCGGGACCGGTACAGTCCAATCCCGTGACCGCACGGCTAGCCGACATCGCAGCCCAGGCGGGGGTCAGCGAAGCCACAGTCAGCCGCGTGCTCAACGGCAAGCCCGGTGTGGCCGCCGGCACCCGCGAGTCCGTGCTGGCCGCGCTCGACGTACTCGGCTACGAGCGTCCCGTGCGGCTGCGCCAGCGCAGCGCCGGCCTCGTCGGGCTGATAACCCCCGAGCTGGACAATCCCATCTTCCCCGCGCTCGCCCAGGTCATCGGTCAGGCCCTGACCCGGCAGGGGTACACGCCGGTGCTGGCCACGCAGACGCCCGGCGGGTCCACCGAGGACGAGCTGACCGAGATGCTGGTCGACCGCGGGGTCTCCGGCATCATCTTCGTCTCCGGCCTGCACGCCGATACGACGGCCGACATGGGCCGCTACGACCAACTCCGCGGGCAGGGCGTCCCGTACGTCCTCATCAACGGGTTCTCCGACAAGGTGCAGGCCCCCTTCGTCTCCCCCGACGACCGGGCCGCGATGCAGCTCGCCGTCACCCACCTCACCGCGCTGGGGCACACCCGGATCGGGCTCGCGGTCGGACCGAAGCGGTTCGTGCCGGTGCTCCGCAAGATCGAGGGTTTCCGGCTGGGGATGAAGGAGCGGCTCGGGCTCGGCGAGGCCGAGGTCGAGGAGCTGATCCAGCACTCCCTGTACAGCCTGGAGGGCGGTCAGGCCGCCGCGGCCGCCCTGATCGCGCGGGGGTGCACGGCGGTGGTGTGCGCGAGCGACATGATGGCGCTCGGCGCGATCCGGGCCGCCCGCCAGCAGGGGCTGCGGGTGCCGCAGGACGTGTCGGTGGTCGGCTTCGACGACTCCCCCCTCATAGCGTTCACCGATCCGCCGCTGACCACCATCCGGCAGCCCGTGCAGGCCATGGGGCAGGCGGCCGTGCGCACGCTCCTGGAGGAGATCGGCGGTACGCCGGCGCCGCACAGCGAGTTCGTGTTCCTGCCCGAGCTGGTGGTGCGCGGTTCCACGGCCTCGGGCCCCGGACAGGGTCGGGGCCGGGGTCGTCCCTGAGGGGGAGCGGCTGCGCCGAAGACCGTCCCGAGGGATGATCGGAGGCGAGAACGCATCTGGCAGACTCTCTCCCCATGGGTGAAGCGAGCGTGAAGACACTGGAAGCCCGGACGGACGTCTCGTCGCCCAGCGTGACCGAGACGGCGACCCGCCCGAGGTCGGACCGCGCCCTCCTCTCCCGGTTGCGCTCCCCGCGCAGGCCGAGGATCTGGTTCGAGGTCCTCCTCATCGGGGTCAGCTACTGGACGTACTCGCTGATCCGCAACGCGGTGCCCGAGCAGAAGACGGCCGCCCTCGCGAACGCCGACTGGATCTGGCGCGTGGAGCGGGGCCTCGGCATCGCCGTGGAGGAGTCGGTCAACCACGCGGTCAACTCCGTGACGTGGCTGATCGTGGGCATGAACTACTACTACGCCACGCTCCACTTCGTCGTGACCATCGGCGTGCTGGTGTGGATCTACCGTTTCCATCCCGGCCGTTACGCGGCCACGCGCCTGGTCCTCTTCGCCACCACGGGCGTCGCGCTCGTCGGCTACTACTTCTACCCCCTCGCGCCGCCCCGCCTGATGAACGGGCAGAACTTCGTCGACACGGTGCTGGTCCACCACACCTGGGGTTCCATGGCCTCCGGGAACCTCAAGCACATGTCGAACCAGTACGCCGCCATGCCGTCCATGCACATAGGGTGGTCGCTCTGGTGCGGGCTGACGATCTTCGCGGTCGCCTCGGCCCCGTGGGCCCGGATGCTGGGCCTGCTCTACCCGACGGTGACCCTCGTCGTCATCGTGGCCACCGCCAACCACTTCTGGCTGGACGCGGTGGGCGGCCTCCTGTGCCTGACCTTCGGCTACACCGTGTCACGCGGCTGGTTCGGCTCGCTCCCCCACCACCTGCCGCGCCGTCCCCTGGAAACGTCCCCGCACCCGGTGACGGCGGCCGTACTGAACAGGTTTCGCGCGCGCCCTTAGCTTGACCTGAACCAAACTTGAGCTTTTACGGTCGCTCTCAGAGGCCGCCGGAACGACCGGCGGTGCTTCCCGAGAGGTTCGCCATGACCGAGCGCACTGCCCACGCCGAGCCCCACGCCCCCGAGCTGCACATCCCCGAGCGCTACCGCCACGCCGTGATTCCGCACATCATGGTCGACGACGCCGCCGCGGCGATCGACTTCTACCAGCGGGCGTTCGGCGCCCGGGAGGAGTTCCGGATCGACGCCCCGGGCGGCGGGGTCCTGCACGCCGAGATCAGCATCGGACCGTCGGTCCTGATGCTGGGCGACGCCAGCGTGGAGGCGGCCGAGCAGGCCTCCTTCGCCTCCCCGGCCGCACTCGGCGGGGGCACCTCCGTCACCCTGCACGTCTTCGTGGCCGACGTCGACGCCTTGGCGGAGCGCGCGCAGGCCGCCGGGGCGGAGATCCTCCAGCCGCCGACCGACATGTTCCACGGGGACCGCACCGTCATCCTCAAGGACCCCTCGGGGCACATGTGGGTGTTCCTGACCCACCTCGAAGACCTCTCGGACGAGCAGCTCCGCAGCCGCCTGGCCACCGCCGGGATCTGATGCCGGGGGGCTGCCGGGGAGAGGATCTAGGCTTCGGGAAACGTCAACCACCCCTGGAGGTCCGTCCCATGGCCGTCGTCCACCGCACCACGATGTCCCCCGGAAAGCTGGAGCTCGTGGCGTCATGGCTGCCGGAGCAGCCGTGGTACGAGGGCCTGCCCGGCCGGGCCCCGGAGCTGGCCAGGGCGGGCGGCTTCCGGCTGGACGACCCGGAGGGAGAGGTGGGCATCGAGTTCATGGTGGTCACCGACACCGCGGGTCCGGGCGGCCCGGTCGCCTACCACGTGCCGCTGACCTACCGCGGCGCCCCGCTCCCCGGCGCCGAGCACGCCCTCGTCGGCACCTCGGAGCACGGGGTCCTGGGCACCCGGTGGATCTACGACGGCGCCCAGGACCCCGTACTGCTGACCCAACTCCGCGCGCTCCTCCGCGGCGAGGCGGTCCCGCAGGCGCAGAGCGCGAGCGACACCCCGGACCCCACGGTCGTGGTGGTCCCGGGCGAGACCGGGCCCACCGTGACGGTGACCCGCGTCCTGCACCCCCACGCCCCGGCGGACCCGCACACCCACGTGTCGGCCACCTGGCACGACGCGTCCGGCGCCCCCGCCAGAGCCGTCTTCGCGGCACTGCGCGCGTGACGCCCGTGGCTACGCGCCGTAGAAACGCTCCTCCACCACCGCCCGGGCACGGCGGGTGATGCGGCGGTAGTCGTCCAGCATCTCGCCGACCGTGCCCTCCGCGTAGCCGAGGTAGCGGCCCACCGCCGCGAGCTCGCGGGCCTCGGGCGGGAAGGTGTCGCCGGCGCGGCCGCGGACCAGCATGACCGCGTTGCGGACGCGGGTCGCCAGTACCCATGCCTCGTCCAGGATCTGGGCCTCTTCGGTCGGGATCAGCCCGGCCGCGTGGGCGGCGGCCAGGGCCTGACGGGTACGCGTGGTGCGCAGGCCCGGCTCCGACCAGGCGTGCTGCATCTGCATCAGCTGGACGGTCCACTCGACGTCGCTGAGGCCGCCGCGGCCGAGTTTGGTGTGCAGGGTCGGGTCGGCCCCGCGCGGCAGCCGCTCCGACTCCATGCGGGCCTTGAGCCGGCGGATCTCCCGTACGGCGTCCTCCCCGAGGCCCTCCGCCGGGTAGCGCAGCGGGTCGATCAGCTCGATGAAGCGCCCGCCGAGCTCCATGTCGCCCGCGACGGGCTCGGCGCGCAGCAGGGCCTGGCTCTCCCAGGTCAGGGACCAGCGCCGGTAGTACGCGGCGTAGGAGCCGAGGGTGCGGGCCAGGGGCCCGGAGCGGCCTTCGGGCCGCAGGTCGGCGTCGATGAGCAGCGGCGGGTCGGTGCTGGGCAGCTGGAGCAGCCGGCGCATCTCGGCGATGACGGTCTGGGCGGCCTTGGCGGCCTCCTGTTCGCCGACGCCCTCGCGGGGTTCGTGGACGAACAGGACGTCGGCGTCGGAGCCGTAGCCCAGCTCGTGGCCCCCGAAGCGCCCGACGCCGATGACGGCGAAGCGGGTGGGCAGGGTGTCGCCGAAGTGGCTGTGGACGGCGGCGCGCAGGGCGCCTGCGAGGGTGGCCGCGGTGAGGTCGGAGACGGCGCCGCCGACCCGGTCGACCAGGGCTCCGTGGTCCTCCTCGGCCGGGCTGTCCTCCGTACCGTACGAGCCGATGATGTCGGCGGCGGTGGTACGGAACAGCTCGCGGCGCCGCACCCCGCGGGCGGCGGCGACGGCGGCTTCGGGGTTCTCGGCGCGGCCGACGGCGGCGAGGACCTCCTGTTCGAGGGCCTCGTGCGCACGGGGCTGCAGGCCCTCGGGGTCACCGAGCAGGGCGACGGCTTCGGGCGCGCGCAGCAGCAGGTCGGGGGCGAGGCGTCCGGCGGACAGGACGCGGGCGAGGTTCTCGGCGGCGGCGCCCTCGTCGCGCAGCAGGCGCAGGTACCAGGGGGTCTTGCCCAGGGCGTCGGACACCTTGCGGAAGTTGAGGAGCCCGGCGTCCGGGTCGGCGGAGTCCGCGAACCAGCCGAGGAGTACCGGCAGCAGGGTGCGCTGGATGGCGGCCTTGCGGGTGACGCCGGAGGCGAGCGCTTCGAGGTGGCGCAGGGCGCCGGCCGGATCGGCGTATCCGAGGGCTTCGAGGCGCTGGCCTGCGGCGCGCGGGGAGAGCCGGGTCTCGCCGGGGGCCAGCTGGGCGACGGCGTCGAGCAGCGGCCGGTAGAAGAGCTTCTCGTGGAGGCGGCGGACCACGGAGGCGTGCCGGCGCCACGCCTTGTTGAGCTCGGCGACCGGTTCGGTGCGCAGGCCCATGGAACGGCCCAGGCGCCGCAGGTCGTTCTCGTCCTCGGGAACGAGGTGGGTGCGGCGCAGCCGGTAGAGCTGGATGCGGTGCTCCATGGCGCGCAGGAAGCGGTACGCGTCGTGCAGCTGGGCGGCGTCGGCGCGGCCGACGTAGCCGCCGGCGGCGAGGGCCTGGAGGGCGTCGAGGGTGGTGCGGGAGTGCAGGGTGGCGTCGCTGCGGCCGTGCACGAGCTGGAGCAGCTGGACGGCGAACTCGACGTCGCGCAGGCCGCCCGGGCCGAGTTTGAGCTCGCGGTCGACCTGGGCGGCGGGGATGTTGTCGACGACGCGGCGGCGCATCTTCTGGACGTCGGCGACGAAGTTCTCGCGCTCGGCGGCCTGCCAGACCAGGGGCGTTATGGCCTCGACGTACTGCGCGCCGAGGTCGCGGTCGCCGGCGACGGCGCGAGCCTTGAGGAGGGCCTGGAACTCCCAGGTCTTGGCCCAGCGCTGGTAGTAGGCCAGGTGGGAGGCGAGGGTCCGCACGAGGGGGCCGTTGCGGCCCTCGGGGCGGAGATTGGCGTCGACGGGCCAGATGGTGCCCTCGACCGTGGTCTCGGAGCAGATCCGCATGAGGTGGGAGGCCAGGCGGGTGGCGGCCTGCAGACCCTTGGCCTCGTCGGTGCCGGGGGCGGCCTCGCCGACGAAGATGACGTCGACGTCGGACACGTAGTTCAGCTCGTTGCCCCCGCACTTGCCCATCGCGATGACGGCGAGGCGGCACCGGGCGGCGTCCTCGGGGGCGGCGGCGGAGGCGATCCGCAGGGCCGCGCGGAGGGTGGCGGTGGCGAGGTCGGCGAGCTCGGCGGCGGTCTCGACGACGTCGATGGTGCCGCAGACGTCGCGTGCGGCGATGGAGAGCAGGCAGCGGCGGTAGGCGACGCGTAGGGCGACGGGCTCGTGGGCGTCCGCGAGCCCGCGCTCGAACTCGGGGAGGCCGGGGTGCAGATCGGCGGCCTCGTACGTGACGAGGGACTGCCAGTCGCGGGGGTGGCGGGCGAGGTGGTCGCCCAGGGCCTCGGAGGCACCGAGCACGCCGAGCAGCCGGTCGCGCAGCGGCTTGGCGCTGACGAGGGTGTCGAGGAGCCCGGGCAGCTCGTGCGGCGGCTGCGCCTCGGCGAGCCGGACGAGCCCGAGGAGGGCGAGGTCGGGGTCGGCGGTCGCCCCGAGGGCGTCCAGCAGCACCGGATCGGCGCGTACGGCGGCCAGCGCGGGGGCGTCCAGCAGCCGGGCGGCGGCGGAGGGGTCGGTGAAGCCGCTGCGCAGCAGCCTGCTGAAGGTGCTGCTCCTGCGTCCTGGGACTGTCATCCCGCACCTCCCGCGGTCGTCGCTTGCCACTGCCCTGGCGTGCCTGAACTGAGCTTACGGGCTGGCCGGGGCCGAGCAGTTGTCCTGTCCACAGGCACGTACCATGACGTGGATTATCGGATTATCCGAATACTTATCGCGTGATGGGGCCCGCTCCCCGCCCACCGGCCACGAGGAGCCCACCCCCATGTCCGACGGACACCCCCACTCCGGCCCCGCCCGGCAGGCACCGGGGGGCTGGACCGCCGAGACCGGGGGCTGGACCGACCGGGCCGACCAGGCCGGGAGCTGGACGGACCAGACCGGGGCCTGGGCGGCCGACCAGACCGGGGCCTGGGCGGCGCAGGGCCCGTACCCGCAGGGCCCGTCGGCCCCGCACGACCCCTCGCCCGAACCCGCCCCGGGCCACCACCCCTTGCAGCACGATCACACCGCTCCCCGGTCCGACCCCGCGGCCGGAGCCTGGCCGTCCGCCCACGCTGAAGCCTGGGCCGCGCAGGGGCTGTACCCGCAAGGGCCGTACCCGCCGCGGCCGTTCACCCCAGCCGATTCCGACGGGGCGTCAGCCGACCCCGTCCGGCAGGCTGCTGAAGCCCCGCCGTCCACCCCGGCCGAGGCCCGGGTCCCGTACGACCCGTCGCCCCCATACGACCCGTCGGCCGACCGGGACCGGGCCCCCGAGCCCCAACTCCCCACCGGCGGACGCAAGGCCGCGCGGCTCGCCCGCGAGGCCGAGCGCAGCGGCGGCGGCCGGCGCGGGCGCCGCCGGGCCGACGGCAACCGCAAGGGCAACGGCAGCGGCAGGGCCGGCGCCCCCCACCAGCCCGAACCCCACCAGCCAAAACCCGACCCGCGCGCCCGTCTGCGCCGGGCCGGACTCGTCAAAGCCGTGGCGTTCTGCGCGGCCGTGGTCGCCGCCAGCATGCTCATGCTCCGGGGGAGCGAAGCCCTCGGCCGCCTCGGCGTTCCCGCCGCCCCCGACAGCAAGGCCGGCGCCCCCGCGGCCCCCGCCGACGCACCCGACCCGGGCCGGGTGCTCCAGATCGTCGCGCACCCCGATGACGATCTCTACTTCATGAATCCGGACCTGCGCTACTCCATATCCACCGGCCACCCGGTGACCTCGGTCTACCTCACCTCCGGCGAAGCCGACGGCATCAACGCCGGCGCCGCCAAGGAGACCACCACCGCGCCCAACAAGCCCGCCTACGCCGAGGCCCGCCAGAACGGCATCCGCGCCGCCTACGCCAAAATGGCCACCGGCGACCGCAGCAGCCCCTGGAAGCGCACCGCCGTCCCGACGAAGGGCGGCGGCCAGGCCGAGGTCGACGTCCTCCTCGCCAAGCCCCAGGTCAGCCTCGTCTGGCTACAGCTCCGCGAGGCGGGCAACGTCTACGCCGACGTCCCCGACAGCCTGCACGGGCTGTGGGACGGCAAGGTCCCCCGCCTGGAGGCGATGCTCTCCTCGGGGACCCCGGTCAAGCAGAAGTACGCGTACACGAAGGACCAGGTCGTCCAGACCCTGGTCGGCGTCCTGGAGCAGTACAAGCCGACGACCGTCCGCTCCCAGGACCCGACCCCCGGCCGGTTCGCCGACACCAAGCGGTACACCGACCACCAGGACCACTTCTACGGCGCCCGCTTCGTTCAGATGGCCACCGCCGCCTACGCGAAGGACGTCCAGGACCGCCCGCACTTCGCCCTCCAGAACTACCTCGGTTACTTCAACGGCTACCTCCCCAGCGCCCTGGACCCGGACGAGGCCAAGGAGAAGCTCGACATCCTGGACACCTACGCCTGGCTGGACCGGCAGAACCACTGCGGCAGCGACGCCGGCTGCGGGGACCTCAAGGTGGCCGACCACCCGGCGGGCAACCGCTGGTCGGACGCCATCAACTACGCCCGCGGCAACAGCACCTCGTGGCTCACCTCCGACCAGGAACACGGCCTGTGGGCCTTCAAGGTGCTCGACGGCCAGGTCGCCGTCTGGCACCGGCGGGGTCTGGTCGGTCCGTGGCGGGGGCCGGACCTGCTGCCCGGCACCGGCATGGACCCTGGCGTGTCCACCGTCACCCTGAAGGACGGCCGGATAGCCGCCTTCGGCACCCGCACCTCCTTCGGAGCGAGGCCGGCCGACTACAAGCGCGAGGTCGTCCACGCCGTCCAGAAGGGCCCGGGGGCGGCGGAGTTCGGGGAGTGGCAGTCGCTCGGCACCCCGGAGACCACGGACGAGACATGGACCTCCGACATCAGCGCGCCGGCCGTCTCCGTCGACGGCGCCGGGCAACTGGCGGCGTACGTGCGCGACGGCGCGGGCTCCCTGCGCGGCCGGGTGCAACAGGCGGACGGGGGCTGGGGGCCGTGGGAGAAGTACGGCGGCGCCGACCTGCACGGCGCCCCGGCCACCGCGACCGACGGCGCCGGGCGGCGCATGGTGTTCTGCGCGACGTCCAAGACGGTGCTGGGCTGGGCGCAGCCGAAGCCGGGCGCCCCGCTCGGCCCGGTCACGGCCACCGGGCTGCCGGACACCACGCTCCCGCTGACCGCGCAGGGGCGCGAGGGCGGGGTGCGGCTGTGGTTCCGCAAGCCCGGCTCGGGCAATGTCCGTACCGCCCTGGTGACGGGCGACGACGGCCTGAAGGTGAACAACCTGACCGACCTGGGCGGGCTCAGCGGCTTCGGCTCGGTGACGGCGAGCGGGCACGTACTGGCGGGCCGCGCGGCGGGCGGGCAGCTGGGTTCGGAGGTCGGGTCGGGCCGGCCGTGGGAGAGGTCGCCGCTGATGTTCGTCGGCGCCCCGTCCTCCACGATGACCGGCAGGAACATGGTCAGCCTGGCCGTGGTGGGGCTCGACGCCCGCCTGTACGTGACGTCTTCGGCGGACGCCCCGGACGCGCACCTGGCGCCGTGGCAGCCGGTGGGCCCGCGCAACGGGGCTCCGTAGCGGTCGGTTGAGGCGATCGGCCCGGGCGGGAAGAAGCAGGAGTCATCGGCGAAAGCGGTGAACCAAGTCCCGCGATTTCGCCTCTCTCTGACTGCTCAGCGGTTTTCCCCGCCCGGAACGAACCAAGGCGTGACCCGATGCCCGTGACCCGCCGCCGCTTCGCGGCTCTGCTCACCGTGCTGACAGCCGGCGCCACCGGCGTGCTCTCCGTGGCCTCCGGCCAGCAGACCTCGGCCGAGGCCACTCAGGAGAACCCGTCGGTCGTCCTTCCCGCGAGCGTCACCGCCGGGACGGTCGTCCAGGTCGTCGCGCACCCCGACGACGACCTCTTCTTCATGAACCCGGACCTCAGCCGCTCCCTGCTGTCCGGTACCCAGGTCACCACCGCGTACCTCACCTCCGGCGAGTCCGACGGCCGCAACGAGGCCCGCGGCGGCGCGGCCCAGGACCCCGAACAGCCCGCCGACCGCACCCACTACGCGGAGGCCCGCCAGAACGGCATCCGCTCCGCCTACGCCCAGATGGCCACCGGGGACCGCACCAGCGCGTGGAAGCGCACGGTCATATCCACCGCGGGCGGCGGCCGGGCCGAGCTCGATGTGCTCATAGCGAAACCGCAGGTCAAACTGGTGTGGCTGATGCTGCGCGAGGCCCGCAGCACCGCCGGGGACACCCCCGAGAGCCTGCGCGGCCTGTGGAACGGCCGCATACCCGCGCTGGAGTCCCAGCTGACCTCCGGCACCCCGGTCAAGCAGCCGTTCACGTACACGAAGGACCAGCTGATACAGGCGATAGCCGGGGTCCTGGAGCGGTACCGGCCGACGACGATACGGATGCAGGACCCGACGCCGGGCCGGTACGGGGAGAACGGCCGCTACACCGATCACCAGGACCACATGTACGGCGCGCGCTTCGTCCAGGCCGCCACCGCCACCTACGCCGGCCAGGTCCGGGACCGGCCGCGGTTCTCGGTCCAGAGCTACCTCGGCTACCACAACAGCACCCTCCCGCACGCGCTGGACCCGCAGACGGCCGAGACCAAGACCGGCTTCCTGCGGACCTACGCCTGGCAGGACCACCAGGACTACTGCGGCTCCCCCTCCGGCTGCGGCGACCGCAAGGTGGCGGGCAACCCGACCGGGCGCAACTGGGCCCAGTCGCTGCGCTACACCCGCGCCGACCACACCGCCTGGCTGACGGAGGGAACCCCGGGCCGCCTCTGGGCGTTCGCCACGCTCGACGGCCAGGGCGCGTACTGGACCAGGGCCCCCGGCGGCGCCTGGGCGGGCCCGACCCTCCTGCCGGGCACGGGCATCGACCCGGGGGCGAGCACCGTCCGCCTCCCGGACGGCCGCGTCGCCGTCCTGGCCACCCGTACGGCTTTCGGCCCCGCCCCCACCGACTACCGGCGCGAGGTCGTGTACGCCGTCCAGTCCGTGCCCGACGGCCCCTTCGGGCCGTGGCAGTCACTGGGCACCCCCGAGACGTCCGACGAGGACGGCACCTCCGCGATCAGCGCACCTGCGGCGGCCGTGGACGCGGACGGCCGCCTCACGGTCTACCTCCGCGACTCCCGCCGCACCCTGCGCGCCACCACCCAGCAGCCGGACGGCGGCTTCTCCCCGTGGCAGCGCCTGGGCGGCGAGGACCTGCAGAGCGACCCGGTGACGGCGGTCGACGCCGCCGGACGGCGCCACGTCTACGCCACGACCACCGAGTCGATCCTGGCCTGGATCCAGCCCGGCCCCGGCGCCCCGCTGGCGGGACCGGCCCCGACGGGCCTGCCCGCCACGACGGTCCCGCTCTCGGCGTCCCCGGACGGCGCGGGCGTGCGCCTCTACTTCCGCCGCCCGGACTCGGGCGTCGTCCGCACGGCCCTGGTCACGGCGGGCTCCGCCGCCAAGCCCCAGGTCTCCAGCATCGCGGAGGCGGGCGGCCGGGCCGGCTACGGCGCGGTGGGCGCCGCGGGCCGCGTGGTGGCGGGCCGCGCGGACAGCGGCACCATCAGCACCACGGGCCTCGGCGGCCCGCCCGCGTGGACGGAATCCCGCATGCTCTTCGCGGGCGCCCCGGCGGCCGTCCTCGAACCCAGCGGCACCACCACCACGGCGGTCCTGGGCCTGGACGCCGAACTCCACACCTCCACCGCCCCGGCCACCCGCACCCGCCCCACCTGGCACCGCGCGGTCCACTGACGCACCGCTGCTGGCCTCAGCCTTGCAGCGGCGGCGGGTGCGGCGATGTTTCGTGCCGGCCGGGGCCGCGGGTGTGGCGGCCCGGGGCCAGGCACGCCGCGGGGGCGGAGCGACGTCGCCGTCGGTCCGCCCCCGCGGCGCGGGCCGCCGGATCAGGCACCCTGGTGGTGGCCCTGCGCCCACTCCAGCTCGCCGTCCGTGAGGCAGCTGGAGGTGTAGATCGGGCCCGTGAACCCCGGGCGGCTGGCGGGCACCGCGGCGAGCGAGGAGCAGGTCGACGTGAAGCCCGCGCGACCGCCGGAGAAGTAGTCGGTGTCGACCCCGTCATTGGCCAGAGCCGCGCCGGCCCCGCCCAGCAGGATGCCGGCGGCCAGGACGGACGCGGTGACAGCAGAACGAATACGCATGACTCCCCTAAGGATCTGTGGAACGACGACGCGCAGCTGGTCGATGTGCACGTCGGCCGGTCCAACGCCTGGAAGCACCCAGGGGAACGACAGTTCACTCCAATGCCCGCGGCAGAATCGTTTCGACAACGCGCGCCCCCGTGTGCGCCCCCTGGGCCGGGGGCCGGAACGGCTCCGGGCCGGCGGTCATCGACCACCGGCCCGGAGTATCGGACGCTCTGCCCCTACAGGACGGGGAGGTTCTTGCGGAGTTCGAAGGCCGTGACCTCGCTGCGGTACTCCTCCCACTCCTGCTTCTTGTTGCGCAGGAAGAAGTCGAAGACGTGCTCGCCGAGGGTTTCGGCGACCAGTTCGCTGCGTTCCATCAGGGCGATCGCCTCGCCGAGGTTCTGCGGGAGGGGTTCGATGCCCATCGCGCGGCGTTCGGCGTCCGAGAGGGCCCAGACGTCGTCGTCGGCGCCCGCCGGGAGTTCATAGCCCTCCTCGATGCCCTTGAGGCCCGCCGCCAGGAGGACGGCGTAGGTGAGATAGGGGTTGGCGCCCGAGTCGATCGAGCGGACCTCCACGCGGGAGGAGCCCGTCTTGCCCGGCTTGTACATCGGGACGCGGATCAGGGCCGAGCGGTTGTTGTGGCCCCAGCAGATGTACGAGGGGGCCTCGCCGCCCGCGCCGGCGCTGCGGGAGGAGCCGCCCCAGATGCGCTTGTAGGAGTTGACCCACTGGTTGGTGACCGCCGCGGTCTCCGCCGCGTGCCGCAGGAGGCCCGCGATGAACGAGCGGCCGACCTTGGAGAGCTGGTATTCGGCGCCCGACTCGTAGAAGGCGTTGCGGTCGCCCTCGAAGAGGGAGAGGTGGGTGTGCATGCCCGAGCCGGGGTACTCGGAGAAGGGCTTCGGCATGAAGGTGGCCTGGACGCCCTGTTCCAGGGCGACCTGCTTCATCACCAGGCGGAAGGTCATGATGTTGTCGGCCGTGGAGAGCGCGTCGGCGTAGCGCAGGTCGATCTCCTGCTGGCCGGGGGCGCCCTCGTGGTGGCTGAACTCGACCGAGATGCCCATCGATTCGAGCATGGTGATCGCCTGGCGGCGGAAGTCCATGCCGACGTTCTGCGGGGTGTGGTCGAAGTAGCCCGAGTTGTCGGCGGGGGTGGGCCGGGTGCCGTCGAGCGGCTTGTCCTTCAGCAGGAAGAACTCGATCTCCGGGTGGGTGTAGAAGGTGAAGCCCAGGTCGGAGGTCTTGGCGAGGATGCGCTTGAGGACGTAGCGCGGGTCCGCGAAGGACGGGGAGCCGTCCGGCATCAGGATGTCGCAGAACATCCGGGCGGTCCCGGGGGCCTCGGCGCGCCAGGGCAGTATCTGGAAGGTGCTCGGGTCCGGCCTGGCGATCATGTCGGACTCGTAGACCCGCGCGAAGCCCTCGATGGCGGAGCCGTCGAAGCCGATGCCCTCGTCGAAGGCCTGCTCCAGCTCCGCTGGGGCGACCGCGACGGACTTGAGGAAGCCCAGCACGTCGGTGAACCACAGGCGCACGAAGCGGATGTCGCGCTCCTCAAGCGTCCGGAGGACGAATTCCTGCTGCTTGTCCATGCCTTCATCCTCGCAGTTCAGACGGCCTGTGCACCACCGCCGCGGGGCGCCCGGCGCACAGCTGGGGGCGGACCAGTATCGCCAGCGGTGGTTTCCGCCACATTACGCACCCCGCAAAGGTCGTGACACCCCCGCTCTGACCTCGGTCCCGTCATGAGCATTACCATCTGCGCCCATGGGGGGCCGGCAGTACACGCAGCGGTACGCGCAGCAGGGGCGTCGCGGGCAGCAGGGGCGTCGTGGACGTCTCGCGCTCCGCTGTGCCCTGCTGGTGCCCGTCCTCGAGGTACTGATCGGCGTGCTGTTCCTCTGTGCCCGCCCGGCCGGCGAGCCGCACGCCGCCCCGCAGGCCGGCGCCACCACCACCGCACAGTCCGGCGCCACCACCACCGCACAGGCCGGCGCCACCACCACCGCACAGGCCGGCGCCACCACCACCGCACAGGCCGGCGCCGGAGCCCCGGACCGCCGCGCGGCCCGCGCCGTCTGCGCGTCCCCGTACGACCTGCCCGGCTGCTCGTCCCTGGAGCACGTGACCCCGGGCGTGCTGCCCACGCCGCCGCCCGCCGTCACCGTGGCCGGCGGCGACCCGCCGCCCGTCGCGCGGGCCGCCGGGGCCGGACGGGTCCGGCCGCCCGAGCGTGCGGCCCGCGCCCCGGATCTGCATGCCCTCCAGGTGCTACGGACCTGACGGGTCCGGTTTGGTTTCGCGTTCCGTCCACCCCCCTCAGCAGAAGGAACCAGGGCACATGGCCAGCAAGTCCGGCAGGACCCCCCAGCACACCGACCCGCACTCCCGCCAGGCGCGCATAGCCGAGATGCGCCGCGCCGACCAGGTGCGGGAGCGGCGCAACAAGGCCATCGCGATCACGGTCGCGTCGTCCGTCGTCGTCGGGCTCGTCGGTTTCGGCGCGTGGGTGCTGATCGACCAGAAGCAGACCGAGCAGCGCAAGAAGGACGCCGCGGTGAAGCTCTTCAAGGAGCAGCAGGAGCTCCGGAAGAAGCCCGTGGAGGGCGAGCAGCTGTGGGACGCGACGAAGTTCGGCCGCAATCACGTCGAGACGCCGGTGAAGTACGAGATGAACCCGCCGGTCGGCGGTGACCACCACCCCCGCTGGATGAACTGCAACGGCGACGTCTACACGAACCCGGTGCCCGAGGTGAACGCCGTGCACTCGCTGGAGCACGGGGCGGTGTGGGTGACGTACAACGAGAAGGCGCCCAAGGCCGACCTCGACAAGCTCTCCGCGCGGGTGGAGAAGACCCCGTACTCGCTGATGAGCCCGGTCAAGGAGCAGATCGGGTCGATCATGCTCAGCGCGTGGGGCAAGCAGCTGACCGTGGACAGCGCCGACGATCCCCGGGTGGCGCAGTTCTTCACCAAGTACGTGCAGGGTGAGCAGACCCCCGAGCCGGGTGCGGCCTGCACGAGCGGGGTGGCCGGCAAGTGAGCCGCCCGCTCCCCCGCGCCACCGTCCCGCGTACGTACTGGATCGCCGGCGCGGCCGTCCTGCTGGCCCTGCTGTTCGCGGCGGCGGCCACCGTGTCCGCCGCCAACGGCACTGGCAACGACAGCGGCAGCGGTAACGGCAGCGCCGCGGCCCGGACGCCCGGGCTCCACTCCCCCGACGCGGGCTTCGCCCGCGACATGGCAGTGCATCACCAGCAGGCGGTGGAGATGTCCTTCATCGTGCGGGACCGCACCCAGGACGAGGCCGTCCGCACCCTCGCCTACGACATCGCCAACACCCAGGCCAACCAGCGGGGCATGCTGCTCGGCTGGCTGGACCTGTGGGGGCTGCCGAAGGTCGTGGCCGACGAGCCGCCCATGTCCTGGATGGGGGCCTCGGGCGGCCACGGCGGGCACGCGGGCCACGGCGCGGCCAAGCCCGGCGCGCTGATGCCCGGGATGGCCACCAAGGAGGAGCTGGCCCGGCTGGGCGCGGTCGAGGGCCGGGACGCGGAGGTGCTCTTCCTCCAGCTGATGACCGACCACCACCAGGGCGGCGTCGCGATGGCCGAGGGCTGCGCGCGGCAGTGCGAGACCCCGGTCGAGCGGGCGCTGGCTCAGGGCATGGTCGACGCCCAGCGCTCGGAGCTCACCCTGATGGCGGACATGCTCAAGCAGCGCGGGGCCGCGCCGCGCGGGTGACGGGACACGCTCGTACGGTGGTGGGAGGCGCCCTCTCACCCGTACGGGCGTGTACTCCCCCTGGGGGTCGCGTACGCCGGACGGCCCGGCGGCCCTATGACCAGGCCGCATGACCAGGAGGGCGCCGAGGCGGGCCCGCCCGGGCCCGCCGCACACGGCGCTCAGGAGGTTGACGCGATGACCACCGCCGGAGAGATCATGCACGAGGGGGCCCAGTGGATCCCCGCCACGGAGACCCTGGACCGGGCCGCAGAGCTCATGAGCCGGCTCAATGTGGGCGCGCTGCCCATCAGTGACGCCGACGAGCGGCTGTGCGGCATCCTGACCGACCGCGACATCGTCGTGGGCTGCGTGGCCAAGGGCCACGATCCGTCGAAGACCACCGCCGGTGACATGGCCCAGGGCACCCCGCGCTGGATCGACGCGGGCGCGGACGTCTCCGAAGTGCTGGAGGAGATGGAGAGCCACCAGATCAAGCGACTCCCCGTGATCAAGGACAAGAAGCTGGTCGGCATGATCAGCGAGGCCGACCTGGCCCAGCACCTGTCGGAGGACCAGCTGGCCGGCTTCGTCGAGAAGGTCTACGCCAGGCGCTGACCCGGTTCCCGCGCTGCGAGGACCGCCCGGGCCACCTGGTCCGGGCGGTCCAGCATGACCAGGTGTCCGGCGGGCTCGGCCACCTCGAAGCGGGCGCCGAGCCGTGCGGCGAGTTCCGCCTGGCGGGCCGGCCAGCGCAGCGCGCACCGGCCGCGGGAGCCGTCGTGGGCGGCGAGGACGGTGGCGGGTGCGGCCAGTGGGTGCGCGGCGCGCAGTGCGAGCAGCTCGGCCGCCATGTCCGGGTAGCGGGCGTTCTCCAGCAGGGCGCCGCGCCAGACGCGGCCCGTGCGGTAGCAGCGTCGTACGAGGTCACGCGCGGCCGGGTCGGAGCCGCCGGCGCGCGAGGCCCGTACGGCCGCCCGTCGCACCGGTGGCCCCAGCGCGGCCGGCAGGCCCGCGGCGGTCACGGCCCGGCCGAGCGCCCGGGCGGCTGCGGTGCGCGGCCCTGCGGGCAGCAGGGCCCGGGGGGTCTCCTCCACGCTGGAGTCGAGCAGCACCAGGGCGGCGGTGCGCTGCGGGTACAGGCGGGCGAAGGCCTCGGCGTGGAACCCGGCGATCGAGTGCCCCACGACGGTGACGGGGCCGGTGAGGCCCAGCGCGTCCTGGAGGCCTGCGATCCGGCGGGCCTCCCCGACGGTGGTCGGCGGCACGGTGGCCGGACCGCTGAGGCCGTGTCCGGGCCGGTCGAAGCGGACGACGGTACGGCCCCGGGCGACGAGCAGCGCGGCGACCGGGTCCCAGTCGAACCAGGCCAGGGCCAGCCCGGCGCTGAGCACGCACACGGGGCCCCGGCCCTCGACGAGGACGTGCAGCGCGGTCCCGTCCACGCGCACGAACCGGCCGGTGCGGGTCACCTGCGGTGCTCCTTGTGGGCGCGCGGCCGGCGTTCCTCGTGGGCGCGCGGCCGGCGTTCCTCGTGGGCGCGCGGTCGGCGTTCCTCGTGGACGGGCGGTCGGCGTGCGTCGTGGACGCGTGTGCGGCGTTCCTTGTGGACCGAATACGCGAGCAGGCCAAGCCAGAGCGCCACGAACAGCACCTGGAGCCGCTGTCCGGCCCCCAGGGCCCAGGTCCCGCGCCCGGCGGTGAACAGCGCGATGGCGGACAGCGTCCAGACCGTGGCGAGCAGTTCGAGGACGACGAGCGCGGGACCGTAGCGGGCGAGCGGGGCGAACCAGCCGTAGCGGCGCGCGGCCACGGTCAGGGCCACCACCCCGGTCAGGGCTCCGGTCATGGCGAGGCTGCTGCTGATGGCGTGCGCCTGATGGGTGGCGGGGACGAGCCCGGCGGTCTCCCGCGCGGCGCACACGGGGTCCGCGGTCGGCGTGCAGCTCAGCGGCAGCCAGGCGTCGGCGGCGGTGGCCGCGCCGAAGAGGGTGACCCCGGCCCAGCCGACGACCGCCCAGGGGCGGCGGGACGCGGCCTGCCTCAGCAGCCCCAGCAGGGCCGGCAGGCCCCCGGCGAAGGCGAGCAGGCCGGCGGTGAAGTCGGTGGCCCGGAACAGGCCGCCGAGCGGCTGGTCCTGGGCGGCGAGCTCGCTGACGTACGTCTCGATGGGGTTGAGGCCCGTGGAGAGGACGACTTCGAGTACCCACGCCGTGTAGGCGGCGCCGGCGAGGCCGATGAGGACGGCGACCGGCCAGGCGGTCCGCAGAGAGAGACCATGGCGGGACATAGTGTGACTGATCCTAGGCAGATCCAGGGTCGGTCCTATGATCGGATACCCACCCCGGGTAGGGTTCCGCGCATGACGCGCAGTGGCGAGCGAGCAGGCCCGGGGGCCCGGCTGCTGCTGCTCGCCGCGCTGTTGCTGGGCATCGTCACCATGCACTCCCTGGGCCATCCGGCTGACTCCCATGCCGTGGAGGACGCGCCCGCGGGCCGCTCCGTTGCCTCGGCCGGTCACGCCCGGGGGGCGGAACGGGTGCACGCGCAGGGGCAGGCCCAGGGGCACGCGCAGGACCCGATACCGGTGGCCGGGGCGCCCCTGCCCGCCGCCGCCGTCGGCATCAGCAACGCCACCGGCACCGGCACCGGCACCGGCACCGGCATGGACCCCCTGTCCGTGTGCCTCGCCGTACTCACCGGGCTCGTCCTGCTGTACCTCGGCGCCGGACCGGCCGGCTCCCGCGACACCGCGCCGCTCGGGGGCGCGGCCCGCATACCCGGCCGGTCCGGTGGCCCGGGCCCGTCGTCACCACGCGAACTCCTCACCCGGCTGGCGGTTCTGCGGGTATAGGCCGCCTCGCCGCCGCCCCCCTCCCTCCCCCATGCCCCCGCGCCCGCAGGCCCGCACGTCCGCGCGCCTTCCTGTGCGCACGGCCGTGGGGCGGCCCCGGATCGCGCCCTTGAACCCGTACCACCACACGCACGAGGTGCCCCCATGCGCTCTCTTCCCACCCGTCCGACGACCCGCCGCGCCGTCCTCGGCGCGTCCGCCGCCGTCCTCGGCTCCGGACTGCTCTCCGCCTGCTCCGGTTCCGGATCCTCTTCCGGCTCCCGTTCCGGTTCCTCCGGCGCGGACCACGGCTCCATGAACCACGGCGGTTCCCTCGCCGACGGCCCGGCGGGCTACGTCGACCCGGCCGGGCCCGAGGTCAAGGCCGCCGAGGCCGCCCGCAAGGCCACCGGACCGCTCACCGAGGTCAAGCTCACCGCCACCGCCACCCCGCTCGACCTCGGCGGCGGGCACACCGTCCGCTCCTGGGCGTACGGGGACAAGCTGCCGGGCCAGGAGGTACGGGCCACCGCGGGCGGCACCCTCGCCCTCACCCTGGCCAACAACCTCCCGCAGGCCACCTCCCTGCACTGGCACGGCATCGCGCTGCGCAACGACATGGACGGGGTCCCCGCGCTGACGCAGCGGGACATCGCCCCGGGCGGATCCTTCGCGTACAAGTTCGCCGTCACGCACCCGGGCACGTACTGGTTCCACCCGCACACCGGGGTCCAGCAGGACCGCGGCCTCTACGCCCCGCTCATCGTCGAGGACCCGAAGGAGCCGCTCTCCTACGACAAGGAGTGGGTCGTGGTCCTCGACGACTGGATCGACGGAGTGGACGGAGCCACGCCCGACGCCGTCCTCGCCGAGCTCCGCCAGGGCATGACCGCGGCGGGCGGCGGGCACGCCCACGGCCGGGCGCCCGCACCCGCCGGCACCCGTGGGGCCGGAGCCGGCGGCGGGCGCTCCCACGTGATGATGGGCGGCAACAGCGAACTCCTCGGCGGGGACGCGGGGGACGTCGTCTACCCGCACTACCTGATCAACGGCCGGGTGGCGGACGACCCGTCGGTCTTCACCGCCCGCCCCGGCGACCGGATCCGACTGCGCATCATCAACGCCGGCGGGGACACCGCCTTCCGGATCGCCCTCGGCGGCCACGAACTGACGGTCACCCACACCGACGGGTTTCCGGTGGAGCAGGCGAAGGCGAGCTCGCTGCTGCTGGGCATGGGCGAGCGGTACGACGTCCTGGTCACCGCGCAGGACGGGGTGTTCCCGCTCACCGCGCTGGCCGAGGGCAAGGGCCGGTCGGCGCTCGCCGTGCTGCGCACCGGGTCGGGGACGGCGCCCACCGCCGCGACCCGGCCGGCCGAGCTGGACGTGCGGCCGCTGATGGCGGACGCGCTCAAGGCGGCGGGGCCGGCCGTACTGGCGCCGCGCGAGCCGGACCGTACGGTGCGGATCCGGCTCACCGGCACCATGGCCAGGTACAACTGGGCCTTCGACGGCAAGCCGTACACACCGGACCAGCGGCACCCCGTGAAGGCGGGCGAGCGGGTCCGGCTGGAGTTCAGCAACCAGTCGGCGATGTGGCACCCGGTACACCTGCACGGGCACACCTTCGCGCTGGGCGGCGGAGCGGGCGGGGCCCGCAAGGACACCGCGATCCTCCTGCCGGGCAAGAGGCTGACCGCGGACTTCGACGCGGACAACCCCGGGCTGTGGATGATGCACTGCCACAACGTCTACCACTCGGAGTCCGGGATGATGGCGGTCCTCGGCTACCAGCTCTGACGGGCGCCTGACGGGCTCTTGGCGAGCGCCGGGCCCGTCCGTGCGGTTCCGGTTCCGGCCGGGGACCGGAACCGCACGGGAATTCGGACGGGGGCGGGCCGTCGGCATGGCACTCTTGCGGTGATCAGAGCTGCTGCGACAAAAGGACGACCCCGCCGGTATGAGTACTCCGCCGAACCCGCCCAGCACCCCCGCCGGTCCGCCGACGGAGCCTGCGGGCACGCCCGTTCCCGAGACGGCCTCCATACCGGAGCCCACGCCCGAGCCCATCTCCCCCGAGCCGGCGCCGGAACCGACGCGCGCGCCCGCGCTGTCGCTGGAGAAGACCCCGGCGACCCCGGCCACGGCCCCGGAACCGGCCCCCGCCCCGGACCCGGCGTCGGAAGAGGCAACCGTCCCGCTGCAGCCCGCCCCGAGCGCCCCCGAAGCGGTGGAGCCCACCGAACCGGCGACCGTCCCGCTGCACTCGGCCCTGGCGGCCCCCGCGGACCCGCCCGCCCCGTCCCCCGCCACCGTCGCGACGCCGTTCGCCCCGCCCACCCCGGCCGCCCCCGCCGCCCCGGCCCCGCCCGCAGGCGGCTACGGCGTCCCGGGCGCGCACGGCGCTCCCGGTGCCCCCGGCAACGTCTGGGCCCAGCCCGGCCACGGTCACGGCTATGGCTCGGGTCCGTACCCCGGGTACCCGCAGGGTGGTCCGGCGGCCACCAACGGCCTGGCCATCGCCGCCCTCATCGTCGGCGGCTTCGGCATCGTCTTCGGCTTCATCCCCTTCCTCTTCTGGGCGGGCGCCCTGACCGCCGTGGTCGGCATCGGCCTGGGCATCGGCGCCCTCGTCCGCGCCTCCAAGGGCGGGCCGCACAAGCCGCTGGCCATCCTCGGCACCGTCCTCGGCGTGCTCGGCCTCGGTGCCTCCGCCGTCGGCTTCTTCCTCACCGTCGGCGTCGTCGACCGCATCGACCGGAAGATCGAGGAGGAGCAGATGGAGCTGGGCCCGTACCCCAGCGGCGACCCGTGGCCGTCGGCCACCCCGTACCCGTATCCGTCGAAGCCCTCGTACCCCTCGAAGTCCCCGTCGCCCTCCCAGGTCCCGGGCATGACCAGCGCGCTGGCGTTCGGCGAGACGTTCACGTACCCCAGCGGCGTCAAGGTCAGCATCAGCGTGCCGAAGAAGTACGTGACGAAGAGCGAGTACCTGAAGGTGGGCAACGCGGTCCAGATGACCGTCACCATCACCAACGACTCCGACAAGACCCTGAACGTCATCTACGCGATGCCCAACGTCCGCGACGACAACGGCATGACCGGCAAGATCGTCTTCGACGGCGACCTGCCGAAGATGATCAGGGGCGACATCCTGCCGGGCGCGTCCGCGAGCGGCGTCGTCGCCTACGAGGTCCCCGAGGGCACGACGAAGATCAGTGCGGACATCAGTCCGGCCACCCTGCTCGCCCCCGCCAAGTTCGGCGGCCCGATCGGCTGACGCGGCCCGTGAGAGAGCCGGGGCCCAGGACATCGCGTCAGAAAGACGATTAGACTGGGCCCCGTGCCTCAACTACGCCTCGCTCTGAATCAGATCGACTCGCACGTCGGCGACATCGCGGCCAACTGCGACTCGGTCGTCCACTGGACCCGGCACGCCGCCGAGCAGGGCGCCCACCTCGTGGCGTTCCCGGAGATGGTGCTGACCGGCTACCCCGTCGAGGACCTCGCCCTGCGCGAGTCCTTCGTCGAGGCCTCCCGCACCGCGCTGCGCGAGCTCGCCCAGCGGCTGGCGGCCGAGGGGCTCGGCGAGTTGCCGGTCGTCGTCGGCTACCTCGACCGCACCGAGAAGGCCACGCCCCGGCTCGGCCGCCCGGCCGGCTCGCCCGAGAACGCGGCCGCCGTGCTGCACCGCGGGCAGGTCGTCCTGCGCTTCGCCAAGCACCACCTCCCCAACTACGGCGTGTTCGACGAGTTCCGGTACTTCGTACCGGGCAACACCCAGCCGGTGATCCGGGTCCACGGCGTCGACGTGGCCCTGGCCATCTGCGAGGACCTCTGGCAGGAGGGCGGCCGGGTCCCGGCCACGCGTTCCGCCGGGGCCGGGCTGCTGGTCTCGATCAACGCCTCCCCGTACGAGCGCAACAAGGACGACCTGCGCCTGGAGCTGGTCCGCAAGCGGGCCCAGGAGGCCGGCTGCACGCTCGCCTACCTGGCGATGATCGGCGGCCAGGACGAGCTGGTCTTCGACGGGGACTCGATCGTTGTCGACTCCGCCGGCGAAGTCATCGCCCGCGCACCGCAGTTCTCCGAGGGCTGCGTCCTGGTCGACCTCGACCTGCCCGCGGCGCGCGCCGACGCGCCCGAGGGCGTGGTGGACGACGGGCTGCGGATCGACCGCGTGATCCTCTCCGAGGATCCGGTGGAGCCGTACGAGCCGGTCGTCCCCGGTGGGTACGCCGACCGGCTCGACGACGACGAGGAGGTCTACGACGCGCTGGTCGTGGGCCTGCGCGCGTACGTCAAGAAGAACGGGTTCCGCTCCGTCCTGATCGGGCTCTCCGGAGGCATCGACTCGGCGCTCGTCGCCGCCATCGCCTGCGACGCAATCGGCGCGCAGAACGTGTACGGCGTCTCGATGCCCTCGAAGTACTCCTCGGACCACTCCAGGGGCGACGCGGCCGATCTGGCCGAGCGGACCGGGCTGCACCTGCGGACCGTGCCCATCGAGCCGATGTTCGACGCGTACATGGGATCGCTCGGCCTCACCGGCCTGGCCGAGGAGAACCTCCAGTCCCGGCTGCGCGGCACCATGCTGATGGCGGTGTCCAACCAGGAGGGCCACCTGGTGCTGGCCCCGGGCAACAAGTCGGAGCTGGCCGTCGGCTACTCCACCCTGTACGGCGACTCGGTGGGCGCGTACGGCCCGATCAAGGACGTGTACAAGACGGACGTGTTCCGGCTGGCCCACTACCGCAACCGGGCCGCCGTCGAGCGCGGCGAGACCCCGCCGATCCCGGAGAACTCGATCGTGAAGCCGCCGAGCGCCGAGCTGCGCCCGGGGCAGGTGGACACGGACTCGCTGCCGGACTACCCGGTCCTCGACGCGATCCTCGCGCTGTACGTGGACCGGGACCAGGGCATGGAGGCGATCGTCGCGGCCGGTTTCGACCGGGAGCTGGTCGCCAGGACGCTGCGGATGGTGGACACGGCGGAGTACAAGCGCCGCCAGTACCCGCCGGGCACGAAGATCTCCGCGAAGGGCTTCGGCAAGGACCGCCGGCTGCCCATCACGAACGGCTGGCGCGAGCGGGCGTAGCCGCAGGGCAGCGGGCGTAGCCGCCCTGGCTGGTCTACGGCTTGACGGTGAGCCGGGCGGCGACCGGCAGGTGGTCGCTGCCCGTGCGCGGCAGGGTCCAGGAGGCCTCCGGGCGGATCCCGCGGACCAGGATCTGGTCGATCCTGGCCATCGGGAACCCGGCGGGCCAGCTGAAGCCGAAGCCGTCGCCCGCCGCGCCCTGGGTGGAGCGCATCTGCGAGGTGACCTCGGACAGCGCGCGGTCGTTCATGGTGCCGTTGAGGTCGCCGAGCAGGACGACCTTCTTCAGCGGTTCGGCGGCGAGCGCGGCGCCCAGCGCGTCGGCGCTGTCGTCGCGCTGGTTCGCGGTGAAGCCGGCGTTCAGCTTGACCCGGACCGAGGGGAGGTGGGCGACGAAGGCGGCGACCTTCCCCTGGGGGGTGTCGACGGTGGCGCGCATGGCGCGGGTCCAGCCCATCCTGATGTCGACGGGCGCGCTGGCGCTCAGCGGGTACTTGCTCCACAGGCCGACGGTGCCCTCGACCGAGTGGTACTTGTACGTGGCCGCGAGTGCCTTCTCGTAGACGGGGACGGCGCTGCCCTTGAGCTCGGTCAGGGCCAGGACGTCGGCGCCGGACCGGGCGACGGATTCGGCGGTGCCGCGCGGGTCGGGGTTGTCGGCGTCCACGTTGTGGGTGGCGACGACGAGGTTGCCGCCGGCGCCGGACTTGTCGGTGACCAGGCCGCCGAAGAGGTTCGCCCAGACCGCGGCCGTCAGCAGTACCGCGATGAGCGCGGTCGCGGACTTGCGGACCACGGCCCCGGCCAGCAGGGCCGGGACGGCCACGCCGAGCCAGGGCAGGAAGGTCTCGGTGAGGCTGCCGAGGTTGCCCACGTCGTTGGGAAGGTCGGCATGGAAGATCATGATCAGCGAGATCAGGGCGGCGATCCCCGCCAGCACCCATCCGCGGCGCCAGATTCCGGGGTCCTTGCGCAGGTCGGCCAGCCGGCGTCGGAAGCGGGACGCGGAGGGCTCGGGGTCCGAGCCGCCGTTCCCCGACTCCGTCATGTACGCCTGTGCCATGCCACTGCCCTCACTGCCGTGCTCGCGCTCCGTCCCCGCCCCTTGACCCTAGGCGATCGACGAAGCCTTACGTGCCGTACGTCACGACCGTCCTTCACGGTCGTACGTCCGGGAGGACGAACGGCCGTACGCCACGGGTTCCGCTTGTCACGAAACGCGCACATTGCATCGTGTGGCGGGGCGCGCGCTCCCCAGCACTTCCGCCTTCGGCCACGCGGATGCCACCATGGTGGGTGAGTCCGGGGACGCCGTGAGGGCGCCTCGAGATGACACAAGGAGCAGTTGCAATGACGCATGCCGTTTCGCCTGCCCGCGAACCCGCAGCAGCATCTCCGTCGGACCCCCGCACCCTGTACGGAGGCACCGGCACCCGGCGCATCACCGTCCGCGACCTGACCCTCGCCAAGGAACGCGGCGAGAAGTGGCCCATGCTCACCGCCTACGACGCGATGACCGCGTCCGTGTTCGACGAGGCCGGCATCCCGGTCATCCTCGTCGGCGACTCGATGGGCAACTGCCACCTCGGCTACGACTCCACCGTCCCGGTGACGATGGACCAGATGACCATGCTCTCGGCGGCCGTCGTGCGCGGCACGAGCCGTGCGCTGGTGATCGGCGACATGCCGTTCGGTTCGTACCAGGAAGGCGCCGTGCAGGCCCTGCGCAGCGCCACCCGTCTCGTGAAGGAGGCCGGGGTCGGAGCGGTGAAGCTGGAGGGCGGCGAGCGTTCGCTGGCCCAGACCGAGCTGATCGTGCAGGCCGGCATCCCCGTCATGTCCCACCTGGGCCTGACCCCGCAGTCGGTCAACGCCATGGGCTACCGGGTGCAGGGCCGGGGCGACGAGGCGGCGCACCGGCTGCTGCGCGACGCGAAGGCGGCGCAGGACGCGGGTGCCTTCGCCGTGGTGCTGGAGCTCGTGCCGGCCGAGCTGGCCGCCGAGGTCACCCGGTCCCTGCACATCCCGACGGTGGGGATCGGTGCGGGCGCGGAGTGCGACGCGCAGGTACTGGTGTGGACCGACATGATGGGCCTGACCGGCGGGAAGATGCCGAAGTTCGTCAAGCAGTACGCGAACCTCCGCGCGACCATGGGCGACGCGGCGAAGGCCTTCGCCGAGGACGTGGTCGGCGGAACGTTCCCGCAGGCGGAACACGCCTTCCACTGAGGCAACCGGGCCCCCTGGGCCCCGTAAGCCCCGGCAGCCCGTCGACTCCGCGTCGGCGGGCTGCCGGCGTTCGCCGCTCCTTCGCCGCTCCCTCGTCAGGTGGCTGTCAGCCGGTTGTCGGTCCGCTGTCGGTCCGCTGTCGGTGCTTTGTCGGTGGCGGGTGTTCCCATGGTGGACATGACGCGAAACGACAAGAACCCCAACGCCGTTGAAGTACGGGGGCTGGTCAAGCACTACGGCGAGACCAAGGCCCTCGACGGGGTCGACCTGGACGTCCGCGAGGGCACGGTCCTCGGGGTCCTCGGACCGAACGGGGCCGGCAAGACCACGCTGGTGCGCTGCCTCTCCACCCTGATCGTTCCCGACGCCGGGACCGCGACCGTCGCGGGCTACGACGTGGTCCGCCAGCCGCGGCAGCTGCGCCGCACCATAGGCCTGACCGGCCAGTACGCCTCGGTCGACGAGAAGCTCTCCGGCTGGGAGAACCTCTACATGATCGGGCGGCTGCTCGACCTCTCCCGCAAGGACTCCCGCCGCCGCGCGGACGAGATGCTGGAGCGGTTCTCCCTGACCGAGGCGGCCAAGAAGGCCGCGATGAACTACTCCGGCGGCATGCGGCGCCGGCTCGACCTCGCCGCCTCGCTGATCGGCAACCCGGCCGTGCTCTACCTGGACGAGCCGACCACCGGTCTCGACCCGCGCACCCGTAACGAGGTGTGGGACGAGGTCCAGCGGCTGGTCGCCGAGGGCGCCACCGTGCTGCTCACCACCCAGTACATGGAGGAGGCCGAGCAGCTCGCCAGCGAGCTGACGGTGATCGACCGCGGCAAGGTCATCGCCAACGGCAAGGTCGACGAGCTGAAGGCGCGCGTGGGCGGCCGCACCCTGCGGATCCGGCCGGTGGCCTCTGCCGACCTGCCGGGCATGGCCCGCGCACTGTCCGAGGCCGGACTGGACGGCGTGGCCGGCACCCAGGCCGTACCGGACGAGGGCGTGCTGCTGGTCCCGATCCTCAGCGACGAGCAGCTGACCGCCGTGGTCGGTCTGCTGGCCGCCCGCGGGTACGCGATCGCCGACCTCGGCACCTACCTGCCCAGCCTCGACGAGGTGTTCCTGTCCATCACCGGCCAGAAGCCCACCGCCGTCGAGGACTTCGTCCCCACCGAGAAGACCGAGGAGGTCGCGGCATGAGCACCGTAACCACGACGAAGCCCGCTCCCACCGCGCCCGGTCCGGCCCCGGTGGCCGCCGGCGGCGGCGAGGGCCGGATCGGCCTGCGGGCCAACCTGCGGCACATCGGCGCCCTGGTGCGCCGCAACGCCCTGCAGATCAAGCAGGACCCGGAGTCGATGTTCGACGTCCTGTTCATGCCGATCATCTTCACGCTGCTGTTCGTGTTCGTCTTCGGCGGTGCGATCTCCGGCAAGGGCAACCAGGACGCGTACGTCAACTACGTGATCCCCGGCCTCATGGCCATGATGGGCATGAACATCTCGATGGCGGTCGGCACCGGCGTCAACGACGACTTCAAGAAGGGCGTGATGGACCGCTTCCGGTCCATGCCCATCGCCCGGTCCTCCGTGCTCCTCGCCAAGATCGTCGTCGAGATCGGCCGGATGATGGTCGCCATCGCCATCCTGCTCACGGTGGGCTTCATCCTCGGTCTGTCGATCAAGGGGTCGGTGCTGGACCTGTTCCTGGCCATCGGTCTGTCCGCCGTCTTCGGCGCCTCGCTGATGTGGATCTTCATCCTGCTCGGTCTCACCCTGAAGACCGCGCAGGCCGTCCAGGGCATGGCGATGATCGTCCTGATGCCGCTCCAGTTCGGCAGCTCGATCTTCGCGCCGCCGACCACCATGCCGGCCTGGCTGCAGTCCTTCACGGACTACAACCCGCTGTCCAACCTGGCCGACGCGGCCCGCGCCCTGATCAACGGGACGCCGGTCGGGGACTCGGTGTGGATGACCCTGGCCTGGTCGGTCGCCATCACGGCGACCACCATGCCGCTCGCGGTGCGCAAGTTCCGCCAGAAGACCTGACCCGCGGACCGATCCGTTCCGGATCGCGTCCCGGACGGACACCGGCCGGGGGCCGGGTCAGATGAGGGCGGTGGCCTCCTCCAGCGTGAGGCCGCCGCCTTCGGCGTACGCCTCCTCGTAGGCGCGGTCACCGAGCGCCGCCCGCGCCAGCTTCTCGGCGAGGGCGCGGTCCTCGCGTTCCGTGGTGACGGGGAAGTGCCCGGGCGGCAGCTGGGTCCCGTAGGCGCCGATCAGCCGGGCGGCGTCGTACGCCCGCTGCGGGCCGCCGAGCGAGCTCAGGGAGACGGCCGCGGTCATCAGGTAGACCGCCGGCATCTGCGGGGCCACCATCCGCGCCATCGGATCCTCGATGGACGTCATCGCCTGCCGCAGCCGCTCGCGGGCCTCCTCGTAGCGGCCCTCCTGGTTGTCCAGCCAGGCCATCGTCCCGAGGAGGAAGCCGTCGAAGACCGCGAACGCGCCGAAGGCGAACTCGTCGCGCAGCAGCTGCAGTTGCTTGCGCGCCGAGGGGATCCGGCCGGTGCGGCCGAGGATGCCCGCGAGGAACATCCGGGCGGCGGGCATGGCCTCGTTGCCGAACCGCTGCACCGTGGCGGTGACCTCGGTGAGGATCTGCTCGGCCTCCTCCATCCTGCCGGCCTCGGTGAGCGTCCCGGCCATCCGTACGCGCAGGACGGTCACCTGCGCCTTGGCGCCGAGGCGTTCGGCGTACGCGATCGCCTCGCGGTAGTCCCGGGCGGCCGGCCCGTACTCGCCGCGCTTCTCCCGGGACTCGGCGCGGGCGGAGAGCGCCTCGGCGCAGCCCCAGGCGTCGCCGAGCTCGCGGAAGAGGGCCAGGCTCTCGTCGGCGTCACGGGAGGCGTCGCCCGCCCAGTCGGCGCGGTTGGCCAGGATGTTGGCGCGCAGCTGGAGCGCGGAGGCCAGTTCCCAGCGGTAGCCGAGGGCGCGGGCGGATTCCACGGTCTCGTCGACGACCCGCTTGAGCAGCCCGGGGTCGCCCGCGATCATGACGGCGTAGATCCACAGGGAGCCGGGGGTCCGGCAGGTCTGGGGAAGGCCGGGCCGGTAGGTGGCCAGTACCCCGTCGATCTGGATCCGCACCTCGGGGCTGTCCCAGGTGGCGTTCGTCTGGTCCCGGGAGGCCAGCCGGACCAGGTGGACGGCGCGCCAGCCCTCGGCGAGCAGCTCGCCGCTGTAGGGCGGGGGCGAGTCGACGAGCCGCTCGTACACCGGCTCCGCCGGGGTCAGGGGTGCCAGGAAGGGGTTGGGGCCCAGGGTCGCGGCCGCGTCGGCCCAGTGCCGGGCCTCGGCGCGCTGGTCGTGCATGTGCCAGTACCAGCCCAGGGAGTGGATGAGGCAGAGCAGTTCGTCCCCGTCCCGGGTGGCGACGGCGCGGCGCAGGGCCGTACGCAGGTTCTCGTACTCGGTGGCGAGACGGTCGGCGGCGGCCCGCTGGCCGTGGCCGCGCAGCAGGGGCTCGGTGGTGCGGGCGAGTTCGCGGTAGTGGACGAGGTGGCGGCGTCCGGTGTCCTCGCGGTCGCCGCCGGCGGCGGCGAGGCGCTCGGCGGCGTACTCGCCGACGGTCTCCAGCAGGCGGTAGCGCATGCCGGAGCCGTCGGGGCCGGGGGTGGCGACGACGAGGGACTTGTCGACGAGGGAGCCGAGGACGTCGGCCACGTCGAGGGATCCCTGCGCGCAGACGGCCTCCGCGGCGGCCAGGTCGCAGCCGCCGGCGAAGACGGACAGGCGGCGCAGGACGGCCCGTTCGGACTCGTCCAGCAGGTCCCAGGACCAGTCGACGACGGCCCGCAGGGTCTGCTGGCGGGGCAGGAGGGTACGGGCTCCGCTGGTCAGCAGGCGGAACCGGTCGTCGAGACGGTCCGCGATCTGGCGCGGGGTCAGCAGCCGCAGCCGGGCCGCCGCCAGCTCGATCGCCAGCGGCAGACCGTCGAGTCGGCGGCAGATCTCGGCGGCGGCCTCCGGGTCCTCGTCCACGGTGAACCCGGCGCGGGCGGCGCCCCCGCGGTCACCGAGCAGCCGCAGCGCGATCGGGTCGGGCAGCGGCTCCACCGGGCGCAGCGACTCCCCCGGTACACCGAGGGGTTCGCGGCTGGTGGCCAGGATCTGCACGCCGGGGCAGTGGATGAGGAGTCGCTCGGCGAGCTCGGCGGCCGCGCCGATGACGTGTTCGCAGTTGTCGAGCAGCAGCAGGATCCGACGCCGGGCGCAGTGCTCGGCGAGGCGGTCCAGGGGATCGTCCCCGGCGCGGTCGGTGAGCGCCCGCAGCTCCTCGGCGGCGGCGCCGCGCAGTTTGGTCTCCCGGGCGCCGAGCGCGGCGAGCACCGCCTCGGCCACGTCCTCCGGGTCGTCCACGGGGGCCAGCTCGACGAGCCACACCCCGTCGGGCCAGTCGCCGCGCGCCTCGTGGGCCTCCGCGGCCTCCTGGGACAGCCGGGTCTTGCCGGCCCCGCCGGGGCCCAGCAGCGTGACGAGCCGCGCCCGCGCGAGGTCGTCCCCGATGACGCGGATGTCGTCCTCGCGTCCGACGAAGGTGGTGAGCCGCGCCCGCAGGTTTCCCTGGCCGGCGCCTGCGGCGCCGTTGCCGGGGGCGCGGCGGGAGGCATCGGCCACATGCAGTCCCGCCGGTGGTTGAGGCGCGGGGTCTGGGGCGGAGCCCCAGCTGCGCGCCGGCGCAGTCGTCTGGCCTGGGGCCTGGGACCAGGGGTGCAGGGCAGGGGTGCCGCCGGAGGCGGGGGCCTGCGGCGGGCTCAGGAGTTCGGCGTGCAGGGCGCGCAGGGCGGGGCCCGGGTCGGCGCCCAGGCGGTCGGCGAGCTCGCGGCGGACGGTGTCGTAGGCGGCCAGGGCCTGCGCCGGGCGTCCCGCGTCGCGCAGGGCCCGGATCCGCAGCGCCTGCAACGGCTCGTCCAGCGGCTGCTGCGCGCACAGCGCGGTCAGCTCCGGCAGGGACCGCTCCACCTCGCCCAGGGCCAGGGCCGCCGCGAGCCGGCCCCGGCGCGCGTCCGCCCGTACGGCCTCCCAGCGCGCGGCCTCCGCGGCCGGGTCGGGCAGGTCGGCGAGGGCCGGGCCGCGCCACAGGGCGAGGGCCTCCTCGTACAGGGCGGCCGCCTCGGTCGGCTGCGGCGCCGTGGCCGCGGCCCGGACCAGCCGCTCGAAGCGGTACAGGTCCACGTCCTCCCGCTCGGCGGCCAGCTGGTAGCCGCCCTCGGCGGAGCGCACGGCCGCGTGCCCCAGCGCCCGCCGCAGCCGGGCGACCAGCGCCTGCAGGGCGGCCACCGCGTCGGCCGGCGGGTCGCCGTCCCACACCTGGGCGACGAGCAGGTGCGCCGGGACCACGCGCCCCGGTCGCAGTGCGAGCGCGGTCAGGAGCGCCCGCAGGCGTGCTCCGCCGACGGCGACGGTGGTGCCGTCGTCCTGGATGGCCTGGGTGGTGCCGAGAATCGCGTAACGCACCGGCCCATTGTCACCGGACCCGGTCCCGGCCCCGAACCCATTTCCTGCGGGGCTCCGGGATAGGTTTCCGGGCATGGGTCACCAGGGCGGCCGCGGCGAGCGGCAGATCAGTTCGGTATTCCTCGGCATCGTCGCCGTCATGGCCGTCACCGGCTGGGCGGTGTGGACGCGGTACGCGACGAGTACCGGGCTCGCGGTGTTCCTGTTCGTGACGTCCGCGTGGATCGTCTCCCTGTGCCTGCACGAGTACGCGCACGCCCGCACCGCCCTGCACGGCGGTGACATCTCGGTCGGCGCCAAGGGCTACCTGACGCTGAATCCGCTCAAGTACACGCACGCGCTGCTCAGCATCGTCCTGCCGGTGCTCTTCGTGATCCTGGGCGGGCTGGGCCTGCCCGGCGGCGCCGTCTACATCGAGCGTGACCGGATCCGCGGCCGCTGGAAGCACAGCCTGGTCTCGGCGGCGGGCCCCCTGACCAATGTCGCGTTCGCCGTCGTCTGCACGGCCCCGTTCTGGCTGGACGCCCTCGACGGGGTGCCGATGGCGTTCCGCTACGCGCTCGCCTTCCTCGCGCTGCTCCAGGTCTCGGCGGCGATCTTGAACTTCCTGCCGGTTCCGGGCCTGGACGGCTACGGGGTCATCGAGCCGTGGCTGTCGTACAAGGTGCGCCGAGAGGTGGCGCCGCTGGCGCCGTTCGGCCTGATCGCCGTCTTCGCGCTGCTGTGGATCCCGGAGGTCAACGCGTTCTTCTTCGACGTGGTGCAGGGCGTGCTGTCGGGACTGGGCGTCTCGGACCTGGAGACGTACTGCGGCCGCGACCTCTACCGCTTCTGGCAGGAGGGCGAGGGCCTCTGCACGGCCCCGTAGGCCTGCCGAGGCACCAGCGCCGCCTAGGAAGCGCGCGCGGCCTTCTCGGCCTTCGCCTTGCGCAGGTAGTACCAGGCCATGTTGGACGTGAGGCCGGCCAGCAGCACCCAGATGATCCCGAGGAAGCTGCCGTCGACGAAGGCGACGACGGCCGCGGCCACCGCGAGGACGCACACGACGACGGCGAAGACTGCAAGGCGGGGCATGGGAAGGGCTCCTCGGGAACACGGAACGGGGTCGAGCCCGTCCAGTGTCCCCCATGCCCCGCAGTGCTGCCGTAAGGACGTCCCGGCCGGCCGGGTCGTCCGGGTCGTCCGGGGTCGTCCCGGGTCGTCCGGCGTGCGGGCGCCGGCTCAGACGTCCGTGACGCGCAGGCCCGCGTGGGCCTTGTAGCGGCGGTTGGTGGAGATCAGGTTGGCGACCAGGGACTCGACCTGGTGGGCGTTGCGCAGGCGGCCCGCGAAGACTCCGCGCATGCCGGGGATACGGGCGGCCAGGGCCTGGACGAGGTCCGTGTCGGCGCGGGATTCGCCCAGCACCATCACGTCGGTGTCGATCTCCTCGATCGACTCGTCCTGGAGGAGGACCGCCGAGAGGTGGTGGAAGGCGGCCGTAACGCGGGAGTCCGGGAGCAGGGCCGCGGCCTGCTGGGCGGCGCTGCCCTCTTCGACCTGGAGGGCGTAGGCGCCCTGCTTGTCGAAGCCGAGCGGGTTGACGCAGTCCACGACGAGCTTGCCCGCGAGGTCCTCGCGCAGCGCTTCGAGGGTCTTGGCGTGGCCCTCCCACGGCACGGCGACGATGACGATGTCGCTGCGGCGCGCGCACGCGGCGTTGTCCGCACCCTCCACGCCCAGGCCCAGCTCGTCGGCCGCGGCCTGTGCGCGGTCGGCGGCGCGGGAGCCGATGATCACCTTCTGGCCGGCCCGGGCGAGCCGGTAGGCCAGGCCCCGGCCCTGGTCGCCGGTACCGCCGAGGACGCCGACGACGAGCCCGGACACGTCGGGCAGGTCCCACGGGTCCTTCGCCGGCGGCTTCTGCGTGTTGTCTGAGGAAGTCATGGGGGCGAGGGTACTGCCGGGTAGCCCACAGTCGAAGGGACGGGCGCGGGGAGGGGGCGCGGGAGAGGGCGCGCGAGGGGAGGACGGGAACGCGGCGCGGCGGACCGGAGGGAACCGCTCCCCCGCGTCCCTCCGATGGTGCAGGATTCCGGCATGGACGCCGTGAGGGTCGCGCTGCTGCGCGAGGTGCTCGCCGGTACGCAGTGGCCGGGCGCCGCCCGCCGCTTCGCCGGATCGCTGCGGCGCTCCGTCGTGCCGGCCGGCGGCAACCTGCTGCTGGTGGGAACCGAGCGCTACGAGCCCTGGCACCTGGCGGCGCACCTGGTGGACGAGGCCGCCTGGTCGGGCCTGCCGGAGCTGGCGCCCACGCTCGTACGCCACCACGTGCGGCCCGGGGAGCCGCCGCACCTGTCGGTGGGCCTGGGCAGGCTGGAGGCGGCCCGGCGCGGGCACACGCTGCTGGTGGTGGCGCCCGGGGAGCCCGGCGAGGGGCTGCTGGAGCGGGTCCACGACGCCCGGCGGGCGGGGGCGACCGTGCTGTCCCTGGACGGCGGCGACCCCGATCTGGGCACGCTCGCGCACGAGGCGCTGTCGGTGCCGGACGGCGCCGCCGAGCTGGACCTCGACACCGTCCAGCACCTGGTCAGCGCGGCGGCCGGGGAGAACACCAGCCTGCCGGTGCAGCGCGGGCCGCGCCGGCTGCGGGACCGGCTGGCGCGGCTGGTCGACCAGCTGACCGCGCCGCCGCCCACCCGCTGGTAGCCCCGCTGGTGCCCCGTTGCCGGGGCCGGCCGTGCAGCGCCCCCGTCAGGGCGCCGAGCCCTCGTCCTCCTCGCGGGACGCGTCGTTCCACTTGGGGTCGTTCTGCCACTCCAGGTTGCGCTCCTGCGCCGTCGCCATGGCGCGGGAGGCCTCCTCGCGGCTCTCGTAGGGACCGAACCGGTCCTTGGCCGGGCACTCGGGGCCTTCCTCGACCTTCTGGTGGACCAGGCAGTAGTACCACTCGCCCGGTTTGCCCACCTGGCGCTTCTTGAACAGGGCCATCGCTGTCGGGCTCCTCTCGATACCGCTGCAACCGCTCTCTGCCGCCATGCTGCCCCATCACCGCTGGATACACTCGCTTGCATGTCTGGCCAGTCGCTGCTCGTACCAGGCGAGCTTTCCCCCGTCCGTTCCGTTCCCGGAAACATCCGCCGGCCCGAGTACGTGGGCAAGCCCGCGCCCACGCCGTACACCGGACCGGAGGTGCAGTCGGCCGAGACCATCGAAGCCATGCGCATCGCCGGCCGGATCGCCGCCCAGGCGATGGAAGAGGCCGCCAAACTGATCGCGCCGGGGGTGACCACCGACGAGCTCGACCGGGTCGCCCACGCGTACATGTGCGATCACGGCGCCTACCCCTCGACGCTCGGCTACCGCGGCTTCCCGAAGTCGCTGTGCGCCTCCGTGAACGAGGTCATCTGCCACGGCATCCCCGATTCCACCGTCCTGCGCGACGGCGACATCGTGAACCTCGACGTGACCGCGTACATCGGCGGGGTGCACGGCGACAACAACGCCACGTACCTGTGCGGTGAGGTGGACGAGGAGTCGCGGCTGCTGGTGGAGCGCACCCGCGAGGCGCTGAACCGGGCCATCAAGGCGGTGAAGCCGGGCCGCCAGATCAACGTCATCGGCCGGGTCATCGAGTCGTACGCGAAGCGCTTCGGCTACGGCGTGGTCCGTGACTTCACCGGCCACGGCATCAACTCCTCCTTCCACTCCGGCCTGATCATCCCGCACTACGACAGCCCGCACGCCACGACCGTCATCGAACCGGGGATGACCTTCACCATCGAGCCGATGCTGACCCTGGGGACCCACGAGTACGACATGTGGGAGGACGGCTGGACGGTCGTCACGAAGGACCGCAAGCGCACGGCCCAGTTCGAGCACACGCTGGTCGTCACGGACTCCGGGGCGGAGATCCTGACCCTTCCGTAGCCTGCGTCCCTTTACCGACAAGACGTCGGCAACACATTGACTTAGGCATACCAAGTAGGAGTATCGGGCGTGGCGGCACAGCCGCCGCGCCCGTTTCCTCTGTCTGGAGGTCCGCCTTGGACGCCTTCTCTACGGTCATCCGCGTCGCCTCACACGAACAGCACACCGAAGCGGAGACGTCGAGCTTCATGAGCGACCTGCTGGGCGGCCGGCTCGGCGTGGACGCGTACACGCGCTACACCGAGCAACTGTGGTTCGTGTACCGGGCCCTGGAGGACGCAGCCGAGTCCCTCAAGGACGACCCGGTGGCCGGCCCGTTCATCCGGCCCGAGCTGATGCGCGTCGCGGAGCTCGAACGCGACCTCGCGCACCTGCTGGGCCCGGACTGGCGCGAGGGCGTCAGGGCGCTGCCGGCGACCGAGGCGTACGCCTCCCGGGTGGCGCGGTGCGCGGCCGAGTGGCCGGGCGGGTACGTCGCCCACCACTACACCCGGTACCTGGGCGACCTCTCCGGCGGCCAGATCATCCGCGACAAGGCCGAGCGCACCTGGGGCTTCGCGCGCAAGGGCGACGGCGTGCGCTTCTACGTCTTCGCGGACATCGCCAACCCGGCGGCCTTCAAGCGGTCTTACCGCGAGCTGCTGGACGCGATCGCCGCGGACGACCTGGAGAAGCAGCGCATCGTCGACGAGTGCAAGCGCGCCTTCGACTTCAACGGGGCGGTCTTCCGCGAGCTGGGCGAACGGTTCCCGCTGAGCGCGTAGCCCGCATCCGGCCTCGCGCACCTCAAACGCCGGCGAGGTTAGATCTGGGCGAAGCGGACGCGGCCGCCGATCTCGACCGTCCCGTCGGGTCCGGGGGCGGTCAGGAGCTGGGAGCCCGCGCCCTGGGTGATGTTCAGGGCGCGGTTCAGCTGCGCCGTCAGCAGGATCGCCGCCGATCCGGTGGCCTCGTCCTCGGTGATGACCCCGTCGGGGCGGCGCGGGAACCCGCGGGCCCGCACGCGGCCCGCCGCCTCGTCCTCCCAGGCCCAGGCGTACAGCCAGCCCTCGCCCGGTGGCGGGGCCGGCAGCGCATCGACCTCGGCGACGGACCCGTACTGCTCGGTGCGCTTGCCCTCGACCCACTCGGGGCGGGCCGTGATCCAGGTGAACTCCCCGTCGTCGCGGGCCCATACGGATCCGGCCGGCGGCTGGAGCTCCTCGATGTCCAGCAGCCACGCGACCCCGACCAGCGGATGTCCGGCGAAGGACATCCGCGTGCCGGGGGTGCGGATGTCGACGACCCCGCGCTCGGGGTCGTCGACGAACACCGTCTCGCTGTATCGGAGTTCGGCGGCCAGCGCCTGCCGCCCGGCGTCGTCGGGGCAGGTACGGCCGTCGCGTACGACACCGAGCAGGTTGCCGTGGCGGCCGTCGCCCGCGCAGAAGACCTTCAGCACGTCGAGATCGTTCACGCGGGAATTGAAGCACGGCTCAGACCAGGTCGGCGCGCCGCCTGCGGGCGAGGAACACCGCGCCGGCGCCGGCCGCGACCACCGCGCCGGAGGTGGCGAGCAGGGCTCCGGCGGGGACCTCCGAGCCGGTGGTGGCGAGGTTCCCTCCGACGGAGCCGCCGCCCACGCCGGCGCCCGTACCGCCGGTCGTGGTCACCGTCGTGGCGGTGGGAGCGGGGGTCGCACCGGTGGCCGGGAGGACCGCGTCCTTGTCCACCGCCACGGAGAGGCCGAGCGGGTCGATCGCGTCACCCGCCTTGTACGGGGAGCCGGTGGTGGCGTTGGCGAAGCTCGCCGCGCCCTCGGCGGTGAACACCGCCGGTACCGCCTGGAGCGTCAGCACGCCCCCCTTGGTCTTGTAGTCGGTCTTCGACAGGTCGAGCGTGGCGAAGGGGACGGCCGCCTTGCTGCCGGAGGCGTTCGTGACGTCCACGTACAGGGTCCGCGCGCCCTGGGCCGGCACCGCCTGCGCCGGCCGCGACGACGAGGCGGTGGCCGCCGCCATGGCCGCCACCGAGGTCACGGCCTTCGCCGCGCGCCCCTTCTCCGCCCTCTCCGGCGGCGAGCGCGCCCGGGTCGCGCTGGCCCGCGTACTGGCCCAGCGGGCCCCGCTGCTGCTGCTCGACGAGCCCACCGCCGCCCTGGACCTGCGCCACCAGGAGCTCGTGCTGCGCATCTGCCGGGAGCGGGCCGCGGCCGGGGACGCGGTGGTCGTCGTCCTGCACGACCTCGGGCTGGCCGCCGCCTACGCGGACCGGGCCGCCGTCCTGCACGAGGGGCGGATCGCCGCGGACGGTCCGGCCCGGCGAGGTGTTCGGTGCGCGGTAGTCCCCGTCCGCGGAAACGAATAATTCCGCGGATCGGCCTTCCGCAGTACGGAACGGTCACCAGGGCTTGACCCTCTCTTGACTCGACCATGGGGTTGGCGTGAAACGACCGTGACTGGCTCGTATCCGACCACAAGAGGTGAGAGCTGAATCACTGTACGAGTGGGTATGACTGAGGTAAGGCTCGGTTAAGTTAGGTCCGCCTCACCGGCCTGTTCCCCCTTGGGACGGCCCCTCGTCCGACGCCCAGGAGCCCCCATGCGCCCCGCCCGCCTCACCGTCATCGCCGCCGCCTCCGTGGCAGCCGCCCTGACCGCCGTCACCGGCTGCTCCGAGAAGAGCGACGCGGGCGGCGACGGCGCGATCAAGGTGGCCGCCTCCGACAACGCCTGCGAGGTCTCCGCGACCGAGTTCCCGGCGGGCAAGGTCCAGATCGACGTCGAGAACAAGGGCTCCAAGGTCACCGAGGTCTACGTCCTCTTCCCGGACGCCCGCATCGTGACCGAGCGCGAGAACATCGGCCCCGGCACCAAGGCCTCCATCACCGCCGAGATCAAGGCGGGCGAGTACGAGATCGTCTGCAAGCCCGGCATGAAGGGCGACGGCATCGCGCAGAAGGTCAAGGCCACCGGCAAGGGCGCCGCCGAGGAGAAGCGCAGCCCCGAGGCGGACGCCGCGGTCGCCGCCTACCGCCAGTACGTGGTCACGCAGGCCCAGGAGACCCTCCCCAAGGCCCAGGCCTTCGCGGACGCGGTCAAGGCCGGCGACCTCGAAGCCGCGAAGAAGGCGTACGCGCCGTCCCGCATCGGCTGGGAGCGCACCGAGCCGGTCGCCGAGTCCTTCGGTGACATCGACCCGAAGGTCGACGTGCGCGAGGACGGCCTGGAGGCCGGTCAGGACCCGGCGAAGGACTGGACGGGCTGGCACCGCCTGGAGAAGTCCCTGTGGGTCGACAAGAAGATCGACGACAACGACAAGAAGCTCGCCGACACCCTGATCGCGGACCTGACCGACTGGGAGAAGAAGGTCGGCACGGCCGAGATCACCCCCTCCTCGATCGCCAACGGCGCCAAGGAGCTCCTGGACGAGGTCGCCACCGGCAAGGTCACGGGCGAGGAAGAGCGCTACTCCCACACCGACCTGGTCGACTTCAAGGCCAACGTCGAGGGCGCGGAGAAGGCGTACGAGGTCCTGAAGGCCATCGCCTCGAAGAACGACCCGGAGCTCGTCAAGCAGCTGGACACCCAGTTCGCGGCGATGAACACGCTGCTGGACAAGTACCGCGCGGACAAGACCTCCTACGAGTTCACCTCGTACAACCAGGTCGGCGACCCGGAGCGCAAGGAGCTCTCGGACGGCGTCAGCGCCCTCGGTGAGCCGCTCTCCAAGCTCGCCGCCGCGGTCGCGAAGTAACGGGGACGAGGAGGCGGGAGAGCGCGATGACCGAGCCCACGCCGGAGACGGCGGCGCAGCAGACGCAGGCCCAGACGCAAACGCAGGCCGAACACCTCGGCGGCAGCGAGCCGGCGACGGCCGGCGCGCCCTCGCGCCGCACCGTCCTGGGCTGGGGCGGTGCCGGGCTCGCGCTCGGCGCGGCCGCGGCCGGCGGCGCGGCGGCTGCCCTGGGCGGCGGGCCGGACATGGTCTCGGCCGCTGCCGCCGGGGCGGCCGTGCCGTTCCACGGTGAGCACCAGGCCGGTATCGCTACGGCCGTGCAGGACCGTCTGCACTTCGCGGCCTTCGACGTGAAGACGAAGAGCCGCGAGGAGCTGATCAAGCTCCTCAAGGAGTGGACCGAGGCCGCCCGCCTGATGACGGTCGGCCGGCCGGTCGGCGAGGGCGGCTTCGGCGGGCTCCCGGAGGCCCCGCCGGACGACACCGGCGAGGCCCTGGGCCTGAAGGCCTCCCGCCTCACCCTCACCATCGGCTTCGGTCCGGGCCTGTTCGCCAAGGACCGGTTCGGGCTGGAGGGCAAGCGCCCCGAGGCGCTGGTGGACCTGGAGCTGTTCCCCGGTGACAACCTGGACCCGGCCCGCTCCGGCGGCGACATCTGCGTCCAGGCCTGCGCCGACGACCCGCAGGTCGCCGTGCACGCCATCCGCCAGCTGGCCCGCATCGGCTTCGGCAAGACCGCGGTGCGCTGGTCGCAGCTGGGCTTCGGCAAGACCTCGTCGACCACGCCCGACGAGCAGACCCCGCGCAACATGATGGGCTTCAAGGACGGCACCCGGAACATCTCCGGCACCGACAAGGCCGCCCTGGACAAGCACGTGTGGGTCGGCCCCGGCGACGGCAGCGACTGGATGACCGGCGGCTCGTACCTGGTGGCCCGGCGGATCCGGATGAACATCGAGATCTGGGACCGCACCCCGCTGCGCGAGCAGGAGGACATCTTCGGCCGCGACAAGGGCGAGGGTGCCCCGGTCGGCAAGTCGAAGGAGCGCGACGAGCCGTTCCTGAAGGCGATGAAGCCCGAGGCGCACGTCCGCCTCGCGCACCCGGACTCGAACAACGGCGCGACGATCCTGCGCCGCGGCTACTCCTTCACCGACGGTACCGACGGCCTGGGCCGCCTCGACGCGGGCCTGTTCTTCCTCGCCTACCAGCGCGACGTCCGCAAGGGTTTCGTCCCGATCCAGCGCCAGCTGGCCAAGGCCGACGTCCTCAACGAATACATCCAGCACGTGGGTTCGGCGATATTCGCCGTCCCGCCGGGCGTCCGCGACAAGGACGACTGGTGGGGCCGGACGCTGTTCGCGTAAGTCAGCCCGAGAGAAGGAAACCGCCGTGTTCGGCAATTATCTGATCGGCCTGCGCGAGGGGCTGGAGGCCAGCCTGGTCGTCTGCATCCTGGTCGCGTACCTGGTGAAGACGGAACGCCGGGACGCCCTGCGTCCCGTGTGGCTCGGCATCGCGATCGCCTGCGGGCTCTCGCTCGCCTTCGGCGCGATGCTGGAGTTCGGCACGCAGGAGCTGACCTTCGAGACGCAGGAGCTGCTCGGCGGCAGCCTGTCGATCATCTCGGTGGGTCTGGTGACGTGGATGGTCTTCTGGATGAAGCGCACCGCGCGGCATCTGAAGGCCGAGCTGCACGGCAAGCTCGACACGGCGCTCGCGATGGGCACCGGCGCGCTGGTCGCCACCGCGTTCCTGGCCGTCGGCCGCGAGGGGCTGGAGACCGCGCTGTTCGTGTGGGCGTCGGTGCGTGCCAGCGGCGAGGGCTCCTCGGCGCCGCTGATCGGGGTCCTGCTGGGCATCGCGACGGCGATCGTGCTGGGGTACCTCTTCTACCGGGGCGCCCTGAAGATCAATCTGGCGAAGTTCTTCACGTGGACCGGCGGCATGCTGGTGATCGTGGCCGCGGGCGTGCTCGCGTACGGCGTCCACGACCTCCAGGAGGCCCGTTTCCTGGGCGGTCTGAACGACCGGGCCTTCGACGTCAGCGCGGCCGTCCCGCCGGACAGCTGGTACGGGACCCTGCTCAAGGGGGTCTTCAACTTCCAGCCGGATCCCACCGTCCTCCAGCTGACGGTGTGGGCGCTGTACCTGGTCCCCGTGCTGACGCTGTTCCTCCTCGACCGCGGCCGCCCGCCGGCCGCGAAGCCGCAGCCGGCGCAGGCCACCCAGGCCGGCTGAACGGCGCGTCCGGTCACCACAGCCGGTCGACGCTCCCCGGGTACAGCGGGACGCGGGCGCCCGTGAAGGCCGCCCGGTCCCGGTCGGGAGTGTCCGAGAAGAAGGCCGCCATGACCGTCTTGTCGAAGCCCGGGGCGTCCGTGGCGAGGGGCTCCTGCGGCGTCCCGCCCACCAGGACGGTGGCGGGCAGCAGTTCAAACCCGGCCGCCTCGTAGAACGGGACCAGCGGCCGGTCGCAGCTGAACAGCGCCAGGTCCAGGCCCGGTTCCGCGGCGAGCGCCGCGCGGGCCGCGGCGACCAGCCGGCCGCCGCTCCCCCGGCCGCGCAGCGCGGCCCGCGTCACGACCGCGCTCAGCCCGGCCGCCCGGTACGTCCGCCCCGCGAGCGGGATCTCCTTGAACAACAGCGCCAGGGAGGCGGCCACGGCGCCGTCGGCGTCGACCAGCAGCATCGCGCGCGGCGCCAGCGCCGGGTCGTGCCCCGGCGACGCCCCCGGCCAGGCCTCGGCCTCCAGGGCCGCGACCTGCCGGGCCAGCTCGGCGGGCACGTCCGCCTCAGCTGACCCGAGCACCCTCATGCCGGCCAATTCAGCCCCGCCGGCGTTTGAGGCGCGGGGTCCGGGGCGGAGCCCCGGCAGCGGCGCCGCACGGGCCTTCCTCGACGACGGGTGTACGCGCTCACGCGATCCGCACGCCCCCGCCGCCGACCCGCACGCGCGAGTCGCCCGCGCGCAGCTCCACCGTGAGCACCCCCGGCCGCCCCATGTCCTCGCCCTGGTGCAGGGTGAGCACGGCGTCCTGCGGGACCAGACCCAGCTCGCGGGCGTACGCGCCGAAGGCGGCCGCGGCGGCTCCCGTGGCCGGGTCCTCGACGACGCCGCCGACCGGGAACGGGTCCCGTACGTGGAACTCCGCCGGGCCCGCCCGGTGCACCAGCTGCACGGTGGTGAGGTCGAGGCGCCGCATCAGGGCCTCCAGCCGGGCGAAGTCGTACGCGAGGTCGGCGAGCCGGGTCCGGGTGGCGGCGCCGAGCACCAGGTGGCGGGCTCCGGCGAAGGCGATCCGGGGCGGGAAGGCCGGGTCCAGGTCGGCCTGCGGCCAGTCCAGCGCGGCCAGCGCCTCGGTGAGGTCGGCGGCGGCGATCTCCTCGGTGTGCGGTTCGACGCTGGTCAGCGTGGCGCGCAGCCGTCCGTCCGCCTCCGCGACGACGTCGACCGGGACGGGCCCCGCCGGGGTGGCGAAGAGCAGCTCACCGGGACCGGTCCGCTCCGCCAGCGCCACGGCCGTGGCGACGGTGGCGTGCCCGCAGAAGGAGACCTCCGCCTTGGGGCTGAAGTAGCGCACGGTGAAGGACCGGCCCTCGGGGCCGCCCAGTCCCTCCGGGGGCGCGGTAAGGAAGGCGGTCTCGCTGTAGCCCAGCCCGGCGGCGATCTCCAGCATCGCGGCGTCGTCCAGCCCGGCCGCGTCGAGCACGACCCCGGCGGGGTTGCCGCCTGCCGGGTCGTGGGAGAAGGCGGTGTAGCGCAGTACCTCGGTATCGGTCATCCGTTCATGATCTGCCGCGTTCGCACGGGCGCGCAACGAGGTTGCTCAGCCGCGCCCGATGTACGGCATCGCGGTGGCCATCACCGTCGCGAACTGGACGTTCGCCTCCAGCGGGAGATCGGCCATGTGCAGGACCGTACGGGCCACGTCGGCGGCGTCCATCACCGGTTCCACCGCCAGCTGCCCGTTGGCCTGGAGGATGCCGGTCTGCATCCGCTCGGTCATCTCGGTCGCCGCGTTGCCGATGTCGATCTGGCCGCAGGCGATCCGGTACGGCCGCCCGTCCAGCGACAGCGACTTCGTCAGGCCGGTCATCGCGTGCTTGGTCGCGGTGTAGGCGATGGAGTGGGGGCGGGGCACGTGCGCCGAGATGGAGCCGTTGTTGATGATCCGCCCGCCCTGCGGGGTCTGCTGCTTCATCTGCCGGAAGGCGGCCTGCGCGCACAGGAAGGCGCCGGTGAGGTTGACGTCCACGACGGAGCGCCACGCCTCGTAGGTGAGGTCCTCCAGGGGGACCCCGCCGGGCCCGAAGGTGCCCGCGTTGTTGAAGAGCACGTCCAGGCGCCCGTAGTGCGCGCGTACCGACTCGAACAGCCGAGTCACGTCGTCCGGGTCGCTCACGTCGGCGCGTACGCACAGCACGTCGGCGCCGGCCCCGGCCGCCTTCGCGGTCTCCTCCAGCGGTTCGGTGCGGCGGCCGGCCACGGCCACGGCCCAGCCCGCGGCGGCCAGGGCCAGCGCCACGGAGCGGCCGATCCCAGAGCCGGCGCCGGTGACCACGGCGATCTTCTTCGTAGGTTCGTCCATGGGGCCGCAGGGTACGTCACACGGCGGCCCGGTCCCCGGACGTTCCGATTGCTGAGAGCATGGGTCGGTCAGGGTGCGTGCAGCAGCTGAGAGGACGGGAGTCCCGCATGTCGGAAAGAGGCCCCGCGACGGCCGCCTCGCAGGACTCGTCGCCCGCATCGCCCTCGTCTCCCTCCTCGCCCGCATCGCCCTCCGCCAGCGCGCCCCTGGCGGCCGCCCGGCGCACCAGCCTGCTGGTGACCTTCGTGCTCGGCGGGCTGACGGCCCTGCCCCCGCTGTCCATGGACATGTACCTGCCGGCCTTGCCGCAGGTCACCGACGCCCTGCACAGCCCCGCCGCGACCGTCCAGCTCACCCTCACCGCCTGCCTCGCCGGCATGGCCCTGGGCCAGCTCGTCATCGGCCCGATGAGCGACAAGTGGGGCCGGCGCCGTCCGCTGCTCGCCGGCATGGTCGTCTACGTCCTGGCCACCGCGATCTGCGCCCTCGCCCCGAGCGCGGAGATGCTGATCGGCTTCCGCCTGCTCCAGGGCCTGGCCGGAGCGGCCGCGATCGTCATCGCGCGGGCCGTCGTGCGCGACCTGTACGACGGCGTCGAGATGGCCCGCTTCTTCTCCACCCTGATGCTCATATCCGGGACCGCCCCGATCATCGCGCCGCTCATCGGCGGCCAGGTCCTGCGCGTCTCCGACTGGCGCGGGGTGTTCGTCGTCCTGACCGGCGTCGGTACCGTGCTCACGCTGGTCGTGTGGCGCAAGCTCGGCGAGACCCTGCCGCCCGAGCGGCGGCACACCGGCGGCGTCGGATCCGCCCTGCACACCATGCGCGGCCTGCTCGCCGACCGCGTCTTCACCGGCTACACCCTCACCGGCGGCTTCGCCTTCGCCGTGCTCTTCTCCTACATCTCGGCCTCGCCCTTCGTGATCCAGGAGATCTACGGGGCCTCGCCCCAGGCCTTCTCCCTGCTCTTCGGCCTCAACTCCGTCGGCCTGATCGCCGTCGGCCAGATCAACGGCAAGCTGCTGGTCGGCCGGGTCAGCCTGGACAAGGTCCTGGCCGTCGGGCTCGGGATCGTCACGGCCGCCGCGGTGGCGCTGCTGCTGATGTCCACCGGGGTGTTCGGGGAGGTCGGGCTGCCCCCGGTCGCAGCCGCGCTGTTCGTGCTGATGTCGGCGATGGGCGTGCTGCTGCCCAACACCAACGCCCAGGCGCTGATGCGCACCCCGCACGCGGCCGGCTCCGCCTCCGCCCTGATCGGCACCTCCTCGTTCCTGGTCGGCGCGATCGCCTCCCCGCTGGTGGGCGTCGCGGGCGAGGACACGGCGGTGCCGATGGCGGTGGTCCAGCTGGTGTGCGCCCTCCTGTCGGTGACCTTCTTCCTGACTCTGTGCCGCCCCTGGAAATCCGGCCCCGCCGGCGTTTGAGGTGCGGGGTCCGGGGCGGAGCCCCGGCAGCCGCACCGCAGGCGCCCCCCACGAGGCCACCCCGCCCGGCGCCGTAAACTCGGTGGGTGAACGCCTCCGCCCCCACCACCGCCGCGACCCTGCGCACCGCCCTCGGCGGTCTGCTCGACGGCCTCCCGCCCACGCAGGCCGCGGCCGCCGTCGAGCGGCTCATCGCCAGCTACCGGGGGCAGACCCCGACCAACGTGCCCGTACTGCGTGACCGCTCCGACGTGGCGGCGTATGCCGCGTACCGGATGCCGGCCACCTTCGAGGCCGTACGGGCCGCCCTGGACGGGCTCGCGGAGGCGGCGCCCGCCTGGACACCGGGCTCGCACGTGGACGTGGGCGGCGGTACGGGCGCGGCCACCTGGGCGGTGGACGCCACCTGGGACGGCCCGCGCGAGACCACGGTGCTGGACTGGGCGGAGCCCGCGCTCAAGCTCGGCAAGGAGATCGCGGACGCCTCGCCCTCCCCCGCGCTGCGCGCGGCGCACTGGCGCCGGGCCGTCATCGGCTCCGGTCTGGCCCTGCCCGACGCGGACCTGGTGACCGTCTCGTACGTGCTGGGCGAGCTGACCCCGCAGGCCCGCACGGCGGTCGTCGCCGAGGCGGCGCGGGCCGGACAGGCCGTGGTGCTGATCGAGCCGGGCACGCCGGAGGGCTACCTCCGCATCCGCGAGGCCCGCGACCAGCTGATCGGCGCCGGGCTGCGGGTGGCCGCGCCCTGCCCGCACGACGGGGCCTGCCCGATCGAGGTCGGCCAGGACTGGTGCCACTTCTCGGCGCGGGTCAGCCGGTCCTCCCTGCACCGGCAGGTCAAGGGCGGCTCGCTCCCGTACGAGGACGAGAAGTTCAGCTACGTCGCCGCGACCCGTTTCCCGACCGGGCCCGCCGCCTTCCGGATCACGCGGAAGCCGCAGATCCGCAAGGGGCTGGTCCTGCTGGAGCTGTGCGGGCCGCAGGGCGAGGGCCTGACCCGGGTCAACGTGACCAAGCGCCAGGGCGACCGCTACAAGGCCGCCCGGGACGCCGACTGGGGCCAGGCCTGGCCCCCGCCCTCCGAATCCCAAGAGGGTTAGACGGCCTGGGGCCGCAGCTCCTGGGTGCAGCACTTCACGCTGCCGCCGCCCTTGAGCAGCTCGCCCAGGTCCATCGGGACCGGCTCGAACCCGCGGTCCCGCAGCGGCGCCAGCAGCCCGGTCGCCGCCTGCGGGAGCACCACGTGCCGGCCGTCGGACACCGCGTTCAGACCGAGGGCCGCCGCGTCCGCCTCCTCGGCGATCAGGGCGTCCGGGAAGAGCCGCCTGAGGACGCCCTGGCTGCCGGGCGAGAAGGCGCCGGGGTAGTACATGATCTCGTCGCCGTCGAGGACGCAGAGCGCCGTGTCCAGGTGGTAGTAGCGCGGGTCCACCAGGTCGAGGCCGATGACCGGGCGGGCGAGGAACTCCTGGGCCTCGTCGTGCGAGAGCGGGCTGGAGCGGAAGCCCCGGCCGGCCAGGATGTAGGTGGCCGTGACGGCGAAGTCGCCCTCGCCCTCGTTGACGTGGGACGGCTCGTGGACGTCCTGGTAGCCGTGGCTGCGGAACCATGCGAGGTGGATCCCGGCCTCGGCGGCCCGTTCCGGATGGGCGAACCGGGCGCCGAGCACCTTGCCGTCGACGACCAGGGCGCCGTTCGCCGCGAAGACCATGTCGGGCAGCTCGGGGTCGGGTACGAGGGTCTCGACGGTGTGCCCGAGGGCGCGGTAGCGGTCCCTCAGGTCTTCCCACTGGGCGAGTGCGAGGGGCAGGTCCACCGGTTTCGTGGGGTCCATCCACGGATTGATGGAGTACGTGACCTTGAAGTGTGCGGGTGGGCACATCAGGTAACGCCGGGGTGTGGCGTTTCTGCGCAAAGAAGGCTCCTCACGACTTACACGGCTAGCTCTACTCGTTCGGAGTACGGAGTCGAGTATTGGAGAGAATCGTCTCTCCTCAAACAGGGCGACGCAGTGGACCGGTCGGGTGGTTCACCGGATCTCAGGGAGACGAGACGTCTCGCTTTGGTACGTTCAGGCCATGACCAAGACCCCTGACGCCACGCGCCGCAGCGACCGCTCGCGCCGCGCCATCCTCGACGCCGCCCTCGCCCTGGTCGGGGAGGTCGGCTACAACAAGCTGACCATCGAGGCCATCGCCGCCCGCGCGGGCGTCGGCAAGCAGACCATCTACCGCTGGTGGCCCTCCAAGGCCGCCGTCCTGCTCGACGCCTCGCTGGCCCTCGCCGGGGACGCCGAGCGGGACGCCGCGTGGACCGGCTTCCCCGACACCGGGGACCTCGCGGCCGACCTGAAGCAGGTACTGCGGGCGACGGTGGACGAGTTCAACGACGAGGCGTACGAGGCCCCCGCGCGCGCCCTGACGGCGGCCGGGGCCACCGACCCCGAGCTCGGCGCCCGCTTCACCGAACAGCTGCTGGAGCCGCAGCTCGCCCTCTACGAAGCCCGGTTGCGCACGGCCCGGGAGGCCGGCCAGCTCGCCCCGGACACGGACCTGCGGCTGACGGTGGAGATGCTCCTGGGGCCGCTGACGTACCGCTGGCTGCTGCGCACCGCGCCCCTGACGCACGCTTACACCGACGCACTGGTGGACCGGGTGCTCGGCGGGGTGGCAAACGTCACCGCCCGCTGACCGGCCGGCCACCGGCCGCTGGCCGAGCCCAAATGGCCTGATTCTGGGGGTATGTGGGGATTCCGTGCCGCCGATCCCCGGGGCCCCGGTCGTCAAGAGCGGTCACTTGGGGCGCAGGATGGTGGGACCATGTGAAGGTCCGCCGGGGATACGGTGAGGTGAGGGGATAGATGGGGTCTGAGTCCGGCCGCGTCAAACGCGGCGAGCAGAGCAGGATTTCCCAGTGGCTGCGCCGGCAGCAGAAACCCACCGCCGAGGACCCCGGACGCGAGCGCGAGGCGCTCCTCCTGGCCGTCGCCGCCGCCGGTCTGCCGCTCGCCCCCGCCGCCCATCCCGCCGGTTACCGGTGTTCGTGCGACCGGATCGGCTGTCCGACGCCCGCACGTCACCCCGTCTCCTTCGCCTGGCAGACCCAGTCGACGACCGACCGCGCCCAGGTCGAGCGATGGGCGCGCAGCCAGCCCCAGGCCAACTTCATCACCGCGACCGGCATGGTCCACGACGTCCTGGACGTCCCGCTGGAAGCCGGCGCGGCCGCCCTCGCCCGCCTCCTGGAGGCCGGCATCGAGGTCGGTCCGGTCGCCGAATCGGGCGGCACGGGCGACCAGGCCCGCATGCTCTTCTTCACCGCCACGCGCGGCACCCCGGAGGACGAGGACGAGTGGTGGCCCTGCGAACTGGACTGCCACCCCGAGACGATGGACGAACACCCGGGCCTGCGCTGGCACTGCCGCGGCAGCTACGTCCTGGTCCCCCCGGCGGCCCTGCCCGGTGAGCATGCGGTGACCTGGCTGCGCGGGATGGAACACCCCCTGCCGGACCCCCTCACCCTCCTGGAGACCCTGACGGACGCGTGCGCGCAGTACGCGGGGGCGACGGACCAGACCCCGGCGGCCGTCGCCTGGCCCCTGGGCCGCGCGTAGCCTCCCGGCGGGCCGCAGCCCCAGCCGTGCTGCGCCCGGCCCCTGGGAGGCCGCCCCAGGCCCCGCGCCTCACACGCCGGCGCGGCTGAAAGCCGGGGCTCCGCCCCGTACCCCGCTCCTCAAACGCCGGAGGGGCTGAATCAGTGGATCTGGCTCACCACCACGTCGAGGGACCAGGCCTTGCCCGCCTTCGCGGGGGCCTGGGCCTCGACCACGTAGCCCAGGTCCCGCAGGGCGGTGGCCAGCTCCGCCGGCGAGGCCGGGGCGGAGCCCGTGATCAGCAGGTCCCGGACCAGCCGGCCCTTGGTCGCCTTGTTGAAGTGGCTGACCACCGACCGCTTCTCCACCCCGTCCACCACCTGCGCGTGCAGCACCCGCACGGTCGCGGTCCGCCCCGCCAGCTCCCCCTTCGGCTTCCACGCCGCCCCGTACGCCGCCGACCGCAGGTCCAGCACCAGCCCGCCCCCGGCGGATCCGGCGGAGGCGGACGACGCGGCGGCTTGCGGCATGACCTCCGCCATCGGCCCCCGCCAGTACGCCCCGAGCGCCCCCAGCCCCGGCAGCTTCACGCCCATCGAGCAGCGGTACGACGGGATCCGGTCGCCGATCCGCACCGCACCCCAGAGTCCCGAGAACACCAGCAGCGAACGCTCGGCGAGCTCCCGCGCGGCGGGCGGCAGGTCGGCCAGGCCCAGCGCGTCGTAGAGCACGCCCGTGTAGATCTCCCCCGCCGGGCGGGCCGGCGCCGAGCGCAGCGCGGCGTTCTTCGCGACCTCGCCGCGCAGCCCCTCGCTCAGACCCAGCACCTCGCGCGCCTTGAGCTCGTCGCCCGCGCACAGCTCGACCAGTTCCTCCAGCACCGCCGCACGGGCCGGGGCCAGACCGGGCAGGGACAGCGACTGCGGCTTCAGCGGTGCGCCGGAGCCGCCGGCGGCCTTTCCTTCGGACGGCGGCAGCAGCACGAGCACGGTGGTTCTCCTTCAATACGACACGGCGCAGGGGATGCGGCCCCCGGGCCAGGGTAGACGGCTCGCCGTGCCGTCCGGCCCCGGCGCCCATAGGCTCGGGCCATGCCACGCCGTCAGATGCACATGACCGGCGCAGACGGGGCTGCTCTGCGGGCCGCGCTGCGTGAACTGCGGACGAAGCTGGACGTACCGGGGGATTTCCCGGCCGAGGTGCTGGCCGAGGCCGAGCACGCGGCCGGGCACCCCCGCCTCCCCGCCTTGGACCGCACCGACATCCCCTTCTTCACGATCGACCCTCCGGCCTCCGTCGACCTCGACCAGGCCATGCACCTGGCCAGACGCTCCGGCGGCGGCTACCGCGTGCACTACGCCATCGCCGACGTCGCCGCCTTCGTCACCCCCGGCGGCCCGCTCGACGCCGAGGCCCACCGCCGCGTCACCACCTTCTACTTCCCCGACGGGAAGATCCCCCTGCACCCGGCCGCGCTCTCGGCGGGCGCGGCCAGCCTGCTGCCCGACCAGACCTGCCCCGCGCTCGTGTGGCGCCTCGACCTGGACGCCGACGGCCGCATCGAGACCACGGACGTGCGCCGCGCCCTGGTCCGCAGCCGGGCCAGACTCGACTACGCCGGCGCCCAGAAGGCCATCGACACCGGCACGGCCGAGGAACCCCTCGCCCTCCTGGAGGACATCGGCCGGCTCCGCGAGGCCCTCGAACGCGAACGCGGCGGCATCTCCCTCAACGTCCCCGAGCAGGAGGTCATCGCGCACGACGGTTCGTACGCCCTGGCCTACCGCGCCCCGCTCCCCGCGGACGGCTGGAACGCGCAGATCTCCCTCATGACCGGGATGGCCGCCGCCGATCTGATGCTGGCCGCCGGTCAGGGCATCCTGCGCACCCTGCCCAGCGCCCCCGACGGCGCCGTCGGCAGGCTCCGGCGGGCGGCGAAGGCCCTGCGGATCGACTGGCCGCACCACGTCCCGTACGCCGAACTCGTACGCTCCCTCGACCCGCACCGCCCCGCCCACGCGGCCTTCCTCCAGGAGTGCACGGGCCTGCTGCGCGGCGCCGGCTACACCGCCTTCACCGGCGGCCGGAGCCCCGACCCGGCGATCCATTCCGCGGTGGCGGCCCCGTACGCCCATTGCACCGCGCCCCTGCGCCGGCTCGTCGACCGGTACGCGGGCGAGCTGTGCGTGGCGGCGGCCGCGGGGGCCGAGCCCCCGCAGTGGGCGGTGGCGGCGCTGGAGGCGCTGCCCGAGCGGATGGCGCAGGGCACCCGGCTGGTGAACACGGCGGAGCGCGAGTGCGTGGACCTGGTCGAGGCCGCCGTGCTGAAGGACCGCGTCGGCGAGACCTTCGACGCCACGGTCATCGACGTCAAGGACCGGGAGCCGCTGGTGGGCACCGTCCACCTGGAGGACCCCGCGGTGGTCGGCCGTATCCGGTCCACCGAGGAGCTCCCCCTGGGCGACCGCATCCGCGTCCGGCTGACGGAGGCGGACCCGGGCACGGCGAAGGTCCTCTTCGCCCCGGCCTGACCGGGAGGACTCGTCGGGGTCGGGCGGCGACGGCACAGCCGGTAACATGGTCGCCACGGCAGACGAGTCGGCCGGGCGGCCGCGTCGGGATCCCCGGATCCCGCCGAGGAACGTCCGGGCTCCACAGGGCAGGGTGGTGGGTAACGCCCACCCGGGGTGACCCGCGGGACAGTGCCACAGAAAACAGACCGCCGGGGACTTCGGTCCTCGGTAAGGGTGAAACGGTGGTGTAAGAGACCACCAGCGCCTGAGGTGACTCAGGCGGCTAGGTAAACCCCACCCGGAGCAAGGTCAAGAGGATCCGTCTTCGGACGGGTCTGCGCGAACGCTTGAGGGCTGCCCGCCCGAGTTCGCGGGTAGACCGCACGAGGCCGGTGGCAACACCGGTCCTAGATGGATGGCCGTCTCCCCGGCGACCGCGAGGTCTCCGGGCGACAGAACCCGGCGTACAGGCCGGCTCGTCTGCCCTTCCCACCCCGTTCGGGGTGGAGGGTCTGCCGCTGAGCGGCGCCGCCCCCGCCGCCGGGCTTCCGGTGAGGGGGGTTTTCGCGTCCTAGCGCAGGTGGGACGTGTCGTTCAGGAGCCGGACCGAGGCGTTGCCGTCGGCGTAGTAGGCCACCGCCGAGAGGGAGGCCGCCGAGAGTTCCATGCGGAACAGTGCTTCGGGCGGGGCTCCCAGCGCGAGGCGGACCAGGATCTTGACCGGGGTCACATGCGTGACCAGCAGGACCGTACGGCCCGCGTGCGCGGCAAGGAGCCGGTCGCGGGTGGCGGAGATCCGGCGGGTGGCTGCCGCGAAGCTCTCGCCGCCGCCCGTGGGGGCCGCCTTCGGGGAGTCCAGCCAGGCCTGGAGGTCGTCCGGGAAGCGCTCCTGCACCTCGGCGAAGGTCAGACCCTCCCAGGCGCCGAAGTCCACCTCGCGCAGGCCCTCTTCGACGGTCACGTCGAGGCCGAGCCGGTCGGCGACGGCCCGGGCGGTCTCGCGGCAGCGGCGCAGCGGGGAGGTGATGACGCTCTGGACGGTGCCGCGGGCGGCCAGCGCCTCGGCGACGGCGGCGGCCTGGCGCCTGCCCGCGGGGGACAGCTCGGGGTCCGATCCCCCGCTGCCGGAGAAGCGCTTCTGCGGGGTGAGCGCGGTCTCGCCGTGCCGCAGCAGCACGAAGGTGGCGGGCGCCCCCATGTCGGGGCCCCACCCGGGGGCGCCAGCCGCAGCCGGGCCGGTGGCCTCGGCCGCGCCGGACGGCTCGGCCGCCGGGGTCGCCGGGGTGTCGGAGTCGAGGCAGGGTTCGATCACCAGCGTGTCCGCCGCGGGCGCCGCCGGGTGTCCCGGTCCCGTCAGGGCCTCGGCGTCCGCGAACAACGTGTCGCGGATGGCTGGTTCAGGGGAGACGGCGCCGGCACCGGTCCGGGTGCGGCTGCCCGCGGCCGCGAGCGCCGCGCGGACGGCTGCCGCGCCCGCCGCCGCGTCACCCGGCGGACCGGACGCGGGCGGAGCGGAGGAGGCGGCCACCGCGCGGGCGGCGCCGTGGTCGAGGGCCGCCGTGGAGGCCGACGGCTCCCACTGCCGGCCCAGCCGGCCGGCGTCCATCGCCTCGTTGGCGAGTCGGTCGGCGTGCTTGTTGCGGTCCCGCGGGATCCACTCGTACGTCACCTGCGAGGCGGGCAGGATCTGCGCCGCCTGCGCCGCCAGCGGCTTCATGTCCGGGTGCTTGATCTTCCAGCGGCCCGACATCTGCTCGACGACGAGCTTGGAGTCCATCCGGACCAGGACCTGCGCGGCCGGGGCCAGTTCGCGCGCCGCCTGGAGCCCGGCGATCAGGCCCTTGTACTCCGCCACGTTGTTCGTCGCGACGCCGATGTACTCCGCGCGCTCGGCCAGCGTCTCGCCCGTCTCCGGGTCGAGGACCACCGCGCCGTAGCCGGCGGGGCCCGGGTTGCCCCGGGACCCGCCGTCCGCCTCCACGACGAACCGCGGCATCAGATGCCCGAGTCGGCCGTACGGACGAGGATGCGGCCGCAGTTCTCGTGACGCACGACCTGCTCCCGGGAAGCGGCCTTGATCTCGTTGACCTCGGCCATGTCGAGCTCCAGCCGGCAGCCCTCGCAGCGGCGCTGGTACAGGCGCGCGGCGCCGACCCCGCCCTGCTTGGCGCGGATCTTCTCGTACAGGGCCATCAGGTCCGTCGGCATGGACGCGACGATGACCTCGCGGTCCTTGGCGATCTTGGCGGCCTCGGCGTCGATCTCGCCGGTGGCGGCGTCACGGCGCGCGGTGGCGTCCGTCAGCTTGGCCTCCAGGGCGGCGACGCGGTCGGTGATCTCGGTGACCCGCTCCTGCGCGGCCTCCAGGCGCTCCATGACCTCCAGGACCACGTCCTCCAGGTCGGCCTGGCGCTTGGCGAGGGAGACGACCTCGCTCTGCAGGTTCGCCAGGTCGCGGGCCGAGACGCCGGCGCCGGAGTCCAGTCGCTGCTGGTCGCGGGCCGCGCGCTGGCGTACCTGGTCGACGTCCTGCTCCGCCTTGGTCTGCTCACGGGCCGCGTCGCTGGCCTGGGTCTGGGCGGCGACGAGCAGGTCGCGCTGCTGGGTGAGGTCCTTGGTCAGCGAGTCGACCTCGGCGTGCTCGGGCAGAGACTTGCGCTTGTGGGCGAGCTGAGACAGCCGGACGTCCAGGGCCTGGATGTCGAGAAGTCGGATCTGGTCGGCGGGCTCGGCGTTCAGTTGGGGGCTCCAGAGATAGAAGGGGGTGTCACGGACGGCGCGTGCGCCGTCCACGGGTCGGTGACCGTGCGCGAGACGTGGGTCCGCAGACCCCAGCCGTGGCGCTCGGAGATGGCGTCGAGCTGCGCGGCGGCCTGCTCGCACCAGGGCCACTCGGTGGCCCAGTGCGCGGCGTCGACGAGGGCGAGCGGGCTCTGCTCGCGGGCCTCGGACACCGGGTGGTGGCGCAGGTCGGCGGTCAGGAAGGCGTCCACGCCCGCGGCCCTGACCTGCTCGAAGAGGCTGTCGCCGGAGCCGCCGCTGACGGCGACGGTACGGATCAGGGCGTCGGGGTCGCCCGCCACGCGGATGCCCTGGGCGGTCTGCGGCAGCCGGGCGGCGGCGCGGGCGGCGAAGGCGCTCAGGGTCTCGGGGTGGTCGAGTTCGCAGATGCGGCCGAGGCCGCGGCGGCCCTCGGGGTCGCTCGCGTCGGGCACCAGCGGACCGGTGATCCGCAGGTCCAGGGCGCCGGCGAGGGCGTCGGAGACCCCGGGGTCGGCGGTGTCGGCGTTGGTGTGGGCGACGTGCAGCGCGACGTCGTTCTTGATCAGCGTGTGCACGACGCGGCCCTTGAAGGTGCCGGCTTCGACGGTGGTGGTGCCGCGCAGGTAGAGCGGGTGGTGGGTGACGATCAGGTCGGCGCCCAGCTTCACGGCCTCGTCGGCGATCTCCTGGACGGGGTCCACCGCGAAGAGGACCCGGGTGACCTCGGCGTCGGGGTCGCCGCAGACGGTGCCGACGGCGTCCCACTGCTCGGCCCGCGAGGGGGGCCAGAGAGCGTCCAGCGCGGCGATGACTTCAGAGAGACGGGGCACAGGCCAAGGCTACCGTCCGCGGCGACCGCCCCGCCCGGCCGACAGGAGCCCGCCCACGACCCGCCCACGGGACCCGCCGCCGCGGATCGGCGATGCGGTGGAGCTTAGGCCCACCTCACCTCCTTCCACCCCAAACGCCCCTAAATGACACAGCACAACCGCCCCGTCCACCACAGCGGAATCGCCGTACGGACACCCATATGTATGAAGCCGGGTTGCTTGATGTTGTTCGGCGGAGGTGCGAAAACTACCTTCCTCGCCGGAGGTGACGGCCGGATGACTGTCTGTGCCATCGACATGACGACCACGGTCCCGTTCACGATCGCCGCGGACGGGTCGTACGCCGCCCGGCTCGCCGGACAGGGCGAGGCCCGCTACGCGGAGCGGTGGACCCTGGGCGGGCCCGAGCCGTACGCGGTTCCGCTGCCGCTCGCGCAGCCGGAGGAGGCCGACAGCGAGCTGCTGCCGCTGGCCGACGGTCGGGTGCTGATCCACCGGCGGGTCGCGGACCGCCACGCCTTCGCGCTGCTGTACCCGACGGGCGGCGGCGTCGGCGGGCCCCGCACCGGGGAGCTGGCGCTGGGCTCGGTGGACGCGCAGGAGGGCCTACGGGTGCGTCTGCTCCCGCCGTCCCCGGACGGGGCCACGGCCTTCGCCCTGGCCGCGGCGGACACCGTGACCACGGTCTGGCAGGTGGCCGGGGTCCCCTTCGGGCCCCGGCCGGTCGCCCGGATCCCGGGGAGGTGCTCCGGCGGCGTCTGGCTGGACCGGGCGGGCCGGCTGCTGGCCCTGGACCGCGAACTGGAGGGCGCTACCAAGGCCGTCGCCGTCGACCTGGGCAACGGCGGGGCGACCTCCGCACTGCTCCAGATCACCGAGCACAGCGACGACCGGCTGCTGCTGGCCGACCCGGACAGCGGGCTGCTGCTGATCCGCTCCGACGCCCCCGGCGAAGCCCGGCTGGGCTGGGGGGTGCTGGGCAGCTCCCGGCCGGTCCGCTTCCCCGAATGCCTGGCCCGGCTGGGCCGGGCACATCCCTTCGCGGTGCAGCCCGGCCAGGCCCTGATGCCGGAGACCTGCGGGGTGGCGCTGCGGTTCGAGGACGCCGGGGCCGCGCCCGGCGGCGCGGCGGGCATCGGCCTGTGGCGCCCCGCCGACCGGCACGTGTTCCGCCTCGGCGCGCCCGTCGGCTGGCTCGGCACGGGACTGTGGAGCCCGCAGGGCCGCCTGCACCTCCCGTACGCCACGCCCGATGTCCCGTGCGGGATCGCGAGCCTGACCCTGCCGGTGTCGCCGCCGCCCCCCGTCCGGCTGGACCCGTCACCGTCCCCCGTACGGGTGGACCCGTCGGTACCCGCCCCCCGCCCGGTGCCGCTCCAGCAGGCGCCGCTGTAGGGGTTCGTGTGGTGCACTCGTCGCGTGGACACCGAGCGAGACGGGGAAGCGTTGGGCATCACCGCACACCGACACGTCCGATGGGTGCTGCCCGTCGTCCTCGTCGTCGTCTGGCTCGCGGTCGGCGGCGCCTTCGGCCCGTACGCGGGGAAGCTGGGCGAGGTCTCCTCCAACGACCGGGCGGCGTTCCTGCCCCGGAGCGCCGAGTCCACGGCCGTGGCCGCCGAGCAGAAGGCGCTGCGCCAGGCGCAGACGCTCCCCGCCATCGCGGTCTGGACCGCCGACCGGGGCCCCGTCACACCCGCACAGCAGGAGTCGGCCACGCGCGCACTGGCGGCCCTCCAAGGGGTGCCGGGGGTGGTGGGCGCGCCCTCGCCCGCCCTTCCCTCGGAGGACGGCAGAGCGCTGCGGGGCGTCGTCCAGCTGGAGCCTGACCTCGGGGACGCCCTCACCGCCACGCTGGACCGGATCCGTACCTCGGTCGAAGCCGTACCGGGCACCACCGCGCAGCTCACGGGACCGGCGGCCACCCGGGCCGACCTGGCGAAGGCCTTCGGCGGAATCGACGGCCTCCTCCTGGGAGTGGCGCTCGGCGCGGTGCTCGTGATCCTGCTGGCGGTCTACCGCAGTGCCCTGCTGCCCTTCGTGATCATTCTCGGCGCCGTCTTCTCGCTGGCGCTGGCGTGCGCCGTCGTCTACGTCCTGGCCCTCCACGACATCGTGCGGGTCGACGGGCAGGTGCAGGGCATCCTCTCGATCCTGGTGATCGGGGCCGCCACCGACTACGCACTCCTGCTCGCCGCCCGCTTCCGCGAGGAGATCGCCGAACGGGACGACCGGTTCGCCGCCGCCCGCGCGGCCCTGCGGCGCTCCTTCGGCGCGATCACCGCGAGCGCCGCGACGGTCGCCCTCGCCCTGCTCGCGCTGCTCGCCAGTGATCTGACGAACAACCGCGCCCTGGGCCCGGTCGGGGCCATCGGAATCGTGTGCGCCGTGCTGGGCGCGCTGACGTTCCTGCCGGCCGTACTGGTCCTGCTGGGCCGGGCCGCCTACTGGCCGGCCAGGCCGAAACCGGCCGACGGGGCACGCGGCGGGCACGCCGTCTGGCGACGCGTCGCCGCCCTCGTGGACCGTTCGCCGCGGCGCGTGTGGGTGTCGGCAGCCCTGCTGCTCGCCCTCCTGGCCTGCTTCTCGCCCACGCTGTCCGCCAAGGGGGTGCCGCTGGACGAGATCTTCGTCAACGACGCGCCGTCCGTGACGGCCCAGCAGACCCTGGGCGAGCACTTCCCCGGCGGATCGGGCAACCCCGCCGTCATCGTGACCGACGCGGCCGCGGCCGAGGAGGTGCGGGCCACGGCGGAAGGCACCCGGGGCGTGGCCTCGGCCATCGTGCGGGCGGGACCGGGCCCGGGGGCCGCGCCGGGCACCGGGCGGGTACGGATCGACGCGACCCTCGAAGACGCCGCGGACAGCGACGCCGCGAAGGAGACGGTGGGACGGCTGCGCGCCGCGGTGCACGCGGTGCCGGAGGCGCGTGCCCTGGTGGGCGGCTACACCGCCCAGCAGTACGACACCCAGCGCACCGCACAGCAGGACCGGAACCTGATCGTGCCCGTCGTACTGGTGATCATCCTGGCCATCCTCGTCCTGCTGCTGCGCTCGTTCCCCGTCCCCCTGCTGCTGGTGGCGACGGTGGCGCTGAACTACCTGGCCACGCTGGGAGTGGCCGCGCTGGTCTTCCGGCACGTCTTCGGATTCAGCGGCACCGACGCGTCCGTGCCGCTGTACGGGTTCGTCTTCCTCGTCGCCCTGGGCGTGGACTACAACATCTTCCTCATGTCACGGGTACGGGAGGAGTCCTTGCTGCACGGGCCGCGCGAGGGCGTCCTGCGCGGGCTGACGGCGACGGGCGGAGTGATCACCTCGGCGGGCGTGGTGCTCGCCGCGACCTTCGCCGCGCTGATCGTCATCCCGCTCGCGTTCCTCGCGCAGATCGCCTTCATCGTCGCCTTCGGCGTCCTCCTGGACACCCTCCTCGTCCGGTCCGTGCTCGTCCCCGCCCTGGTGCTGGACATCGGGCCGCGCGCCTGGTGGCCCGGCTCCCTCAGCCGTGCCGACGACCCGGTGGGCCGTACGCCTAGCCGTGTTTGAGGCCCAGGACCTCCGTCGCGGCGAAGGTCTCGTTCGCCGGGCGGGAGGCGTAGTGCGGGGTGAGGACCTCGTCGAGCTCCTCGTAGGAGAAGGCCTCCTTGCCCGTGTCGAACTTGGCCGCCACCTTCGGGCGTTCCATCACGGCCACGATGCCGCCGTGTACGACGAACAGCTGGCCGTTGGCCTTCGCCGCGGCGGGTGAGGCCAGGTAGCCGACGAGCGGGGAGACGTGCTCGGGGGCGAGGGCGTCCAGCCTGCCCTCCTCCGGCACCTGGAAGCCCGCGAAGACGTCCTCGGTCATCCGGGTGCGGGCGCGCGGGCAGATGGCGTTGGCCGTCACCCCGTACTTGGCCAGGGCCAGGGCGGTCGAGGTGGTCAGCCCCACGATGCCGCCCTTGGCCGCCGCGTAGTTGGGCTGGCCGGCCGAGCCGCCGAGGAAGGCCTCGGAGGAGGTGTTGATGATCCGGCCGTAGACCGGGCCGCCCGCCGCCTTCGAGCGCTCGCGCCAGTGCGCTGACGCGAAGTGCGTGGTGTTGAAGTGCCCCTTGAGGTGGACCCGGATGACCGAGTCCCACTCCTCCTCCGACATCGAGAAGACCATCCGGTCGCGCAGGATGCCCGCGTTGTTGACCAGGATGTCGAGCTTGCCGAAGCTGCTCACCGCCAGCTCGACCAGCTCGCGCGCCTGTGCGAACTCGGCCACGTCGCCCAGGTGCGCCACGGCCCGGCCGCCCGCGGCGCGGATCTCCGCGGCCACCTCCTCGGCCGGGGTGGCCGAGGCCTCCCCGGAGCCGTCGCGCCCGCTCTGGCCGAAGTCGTTGACGACCACGCCGGCGCCGAGCCGCGCGAGCTCGATCGCCTCGGCCCGGCCCAGTCCGCGGCCGGCGCCCGTGACGATGGCGGAGAGTCCCTCAAGTGGCAGTGACATCCGTACGGTTCCCCTCAGACTGGTCGGCGGAGCGTCAGAGTTCGATGCAGGTGCGCAGGGCCACGCCCGTGCGCATCTGGTCGAGTGCGTCGTTGATCTCGGCGAGCTGCACCCGGTGGGTGATCAGGCCGGCCAGGTCCACGCGGCCGGCCCGCCACAGCGCGATGGTGCGCTCGTAGGAGCGCAGCACGTCCCCGCCGCCGTACATCGACGGGAGGATCCGCTTCTCGTCGAAGAACAGCGAGAACATGTCGATCTGGAAGTTGTCGTCGAGCGCGCCCGCGCCGACGATGACCACGGTGCCGCCGCGCCGGGTCATCTTGTAGGCGGTCAGGGCGGTGGCGGACTTGCCGACGACCTCGAAGACGTAGTCGAAGCCCTCGCCGCCGGTGATCCGGTTCTTGGCGTCGTCGAAGGCCTCCGGCGCGACGGCCTCCGTCGCCCCGAACCTCAGCGCGCCCTCGCGCCGCGACTCCACCGGGTCGACGGCGACGATCTGCGCCGCTCCCTGGACCTTGGCGCCCTGGATGACGGAGATGCCGACGCCGCCGCAGCCGATGACGGCGACCGAGGAACCGGCCTGCACCTGCGCGGTGTTGATGGCCGCACCGAGGCCGGTGGTGACGCCGCAGCCGATGAGGGCGGCGATGTCGTAGGGCACGTCGTCGGGGATCGGGACGGCGCACGCTGCGTCGACGACGAGCTCCTCGGCGAAGGTGCCGGTGGCGGCGAAGCCGAAGACGTCGCCGCCCGCGCGGCGGAAGTTGGGGGTGCCCGCGTTGGCCAGGCTCGCCAGGCACAGGTGGCCCTGGCCGCGCTTGCAGGACGAGCACTGGCCGCACGGCGGCAGCCAGCAGACGAGGACCCGGTCGCCGATGCTGTGGCCGGTGACCCCGTCGCCGACGTCGCTGATCACCCCGGAGCCCTCGTGGCCGGGGATGAAGGGGGCGGGCTGCGGCAGGACGCCGCTCATCGCGGAGAGGTCGGAGTGACACAGGCCGGTGGCCTTCACCTGGATCTTCACCTTGCCGGGACCGAGGCCCACGGCCTCCATGTCGTCGACGACCTCCAGCTTGTCCTGGCCGATCTCGCTCTGCAGTGCTGCGCGCACGGTGCGGCTCCTTCAGTCCGTGAGGTGTCGTGCTACGAGTGCTTCGCGTGCCGGGGTACGCGTGCCGGGTGCCGCAGTGCCGGGGGTCCTACGCGTGCTCGACGACCGTGTCGGCCAGGACCGGCGCGTCGTCGCGTTCGACGGCGGTCACCGACACCAGGACGCGGCCCGGCTCCTGCCACATCCGCATCCGCAGCGTCTCGCCGGGGAAGACGATCCCGGCGAAGCGCGTGCGGTAGGCGCGGACCCGCGACACGTCCCCGCCCAGGGCCGTGTCCACGACGGCCTTGAGGGTCATCCCGTACGAGCACAGGCCGTGCAGGATGGGCCGGTCGAAGCCGGCCACCTTGGCGAACTCGGGGTCGGCGTGCAGGGGGTTCCAGTCGCCGGAGAGGCGGTAGAGGAGCGCCTGCTCCTCGCGGATGCGCCGCTCCTCGGTACGGTCGGGCGCGCGCTCGGGCCGCTCGGACGTGACGGAGGGCCCGCGCTCGCCGCCGAACCCGCCCTCGCCCCGTACGAAGATCTGCGCGTCGCTGGTCCACAGCGGCCCGTCCGCGTCCGCGACCTCGGAGCGCAGCACGATGACGGCCGCCTTGCCCTTGTCGTAGACGGCGGCGACCTTGGAGCTGGAGGTGGCCCGGCCCGTGACGGGGATGGGGCGGTGCAGCTCGATGGAGTGGCCGCCGTGCAGGACCATGGCGAGGTTGACGTCGATGCCCGGTGCGGAGAGGCCGCCCAGCATGGCCATGCCGGCGCCGGCGACGGTGGCGAAGCTGGGCAGCACGTGCAGCTTGGATTCGAGGGTGTAGCGCAGCTCGTCGGGGTCGGTCGCGGGCCGGCCGGCGCCGAGGCCGAGGTGGTAGAGCTGGATGTCCTTGTGGTCCCAGCCGATGACCCCCTGGCGGGGTTCTGCGGCGAGGGCCTTGGCGGCATCGATCGGCATGAGGATGCTGCTCCCTGTTTCTTGGCTCGTGCTGGAAGACCTCGGTGCGGCTGTCCGCACCGTCGGCCGCACCGAGGTCGCATGCGGGACGGCCGGTTCTAGAACGCGTTCTAGGTCCGACCGGTGAGGGAATGTATAACGCACGCCCCGGCACTTGGGAAGACGCACGCAAAGACTCCTGACTTGACGTCAGATATGCTGCGCCGGTGACCGAAATGCCCGTTGACCACCGTCAGGCCCGTGCGCTACGCGTCCTGCTGGAGCCGCAGAACCCGGCCCTGGCGCTCCAGCTCGGCCTCCAGCCGGACATCGAGGTCGTGCGCGACCTGACGGCCCGGCCGGTGGTGGCGCTGGTGGAGGAGGTCACGAGCGTGCCCTCCCTGCTGGAGGACGACCCGGAATGCCGGATCCTGGTCCTGACCGGGTCCGCGCACCCGGGCCTGGCCGACGCCGCCCTGGCCGCGGGCGCGGCGGGCCTGATCCTGCGCGACGGCCCGGTCGAGGACCTGGCGGACGCCATCCGCCGCGCCTCGATGGGCGAAACCGTGATCGATCCCAGCCTGGGGTGAATCCTTTTCCGGTGGTCGCCCCTCTTATGAGTGTTCCGGCAACCACGTCGGGACATGACCTGGAGGTTGTCGTGACCGCTCTCATCGCCGGTGCCGTCGTCGTCGTCATGCTCTGCACGTGCACGGTCCTCGTCCTGCGCAAGCGGGGTCGGTCCCGTGGCTGACACGACCTGGCCCGGTGAGGCGCTGGTGGTCGCCGCGCAGGGCGGCGACCTCGACTCGATCACGGCCCTGGTGTCCGGATCGCACCCGCACGTACGCCGGTTCGCGCACGCGCTGTGCGCCTCGCCCGAGGACGCCGAGGACGCGGCCCAGGAGGCGCTGATCATCCTGTACCGCAAGATCGGGATGCTGCGGGCCTCCGGGGCGCTGGCCTCGTGGATGTTCCGCATCGTCCGCAACGAGTGCCTGCGGCGCGCCCGGCTGACGCCGCGGCACCGCGCGCCGCTGCCGGACACCGCCGTGATGTCCGCCGAGGACGAGGTGGTACTGCGCCTGGAGGCGGCGCGGGTGGCCAAGGCGGTGGCCGCGCTGCCCGAGGACCAGCGCAACGTGCTGATCATGCGGGACATCCAGGGCTACAGCGGCCGGCTGACCGCCGACGCGCTCGGCCTCAGCCCGGCCGCGATGAAATCGCGCCTGCACCGGGCCCGCGCGGCGGTGCAGCGCACCCTGCACACCCCGGCCGACCCCGACCCCACCCCGGGAGCCCCCGATGAAGACTGACGGCCGCGACTTCGCGAGCGCCTCCGTGCCCCGGCACCTGGTGCGCGGCGCGATCGGCTTCGGCGCGCTGATAGCCGCCTTCGCCCTCCTGCCGACCACGGGCCCGGCCAGCCTCCTCCTCGCCCCGATCGGCGTCCTGGCCCTACGCGGCTGCCCGACGTGCTGGACCATCGGCCTGATCCAAACCCTCTCCCGAGGCCGCCTCCGCCGCGCGTGCACGAACGGCGTCTGCGAACTAGTCCCCACGCCCCGCCGCTAGGCCGTCTCTTCCGTATCTTGCCGGGCCCTCGCCGCCCAATCCAGCCTCGCCGGCGTTTGAGGCGCGGGGCCCGGGGCAGAGCCCCGATCTTGCACCCCCCGTCGCACCATCCGGCCCCGCCGCCCCAATCCAGCCCCGCCGCCCAATCCAGCCTCGCCGGCGTTTGAGGCGCGGGGCCCGGGGCAGAGCCCCGATCTTGCGCCCGGGGCGCACCATCCGGCCCCGCCGCCCCAATCCAGCCCCGCCGGCGTTTGAGGCGCGGGGCCCGGGGCGGAGCCCCGATCTTGCGCCCGGGGCGGAGCCGCGCGGGGCCCCGGGGCGGAGCCCCGATCACGCGCCCGGGCCGGAGCCCCGCGGGGCCCGGGGCCGAGCCCCACACGCCCGGGCGCGGGCCCGCGGCCCGCTACCTCCTCAGCAGCGTCACCACCACCGCACCGCCCAGCCCGATGTTGTGCGCCAGCCCCACCCGCGCCCCCGACACCTGCCGCGCCCCCGCCTCCCCCCGCAGCTGCCACACCAGCTCCGCGGCCTGCGCCAGCCCCGTCGCCCCGAGCGGATGCCCCTTCGAGATCAGCCCCCCGGACGGGTTGACCACCCACCGCCCGCCGTACGTGGTCGCGCCCGACTCCACCAGCTTCCCGCCGCCCCCGTCCCCGCACATGCCCAGCGCCTCGTACGTCAGCAGCTCGTTGACCGAGAAGCAGTCGTGCAGCTCGATCACGTCGACGTCCTCGATCCCGAGCCCCGACGCCTCGTACACCTTCCGCCCCGCCGCCGCCGTCATCGGCTTGCCGACCACGTCGATGCACGAGCCCGACGCGAAGGACTCCTCCGTGTCCGTCGTCATCGCCTGGGCGACGATCTCCACCGCCTTGTCGTGCAGCCCGTGCCGCACCACGAACCGCTCCGACACCACCAGCGCCGCCGCCGCCCCGTCCGACGTCGGCGAGCACTGGAGCTTCGTCAGCGGCGCGTGGATCTCCTTCGACGCCAGGATCTCCGCCGCCGAGTACACGTCCTGGAACTGCGCGTTCGGGTTGTCCGCCGAGTGCCGGTGGTTCTTCTCGCCCACCGCCGCCAGCTGCGCGGCCGTCGTCCCGTACCGCTCCATGTGCTCCCGCGCCGCGTTCCCGAAGATCTGCGCGGTCGGCGGGGACATCGCGAAGCCGTGGCCCGCGGCCATGATCCCGTAGTGCCGGGCCACCGGGGAGGTCTTGAAGTCGCCACCGTCGGCCCCGCCGCCCAGCGCGCCGCGCTTCATCTTCTCGAAGCCCAGCGCCAGCACGCAGTCGCTGATCCCGCCCTGCACGAACTGCCGCGCCATCATCAGCGCCGTCGAGCCCGTCGCGCAGTTGTTGTTGACGTTGTAGACCGGCACCCCGCTCAGCCCCAGCTCGTACGCCGCCCGCTGACCGGCCGTGGAGGCCTGGAAGCAGTACCCCACCGGGACCTGCTCCACCAGCCCGTAGTCCACCCCCGCGTCCGCGAGCGCCGCGGACCCGGCCTCCTTCGCCATGTCCCAGTACTGCCAGTCCCGCGACTCCGGCTTCTCGAACTTCGTCATGCCGACGCCCACGATGTACGACTTCATCATTGATGCCCTTCAGTCCCTGGGAAGGCCGAGGATCCGCTCGGCCACGACGTTGAGCTGGACCTGCGTGGTGCCCCCGGCGATGGTCAGGCAGCGGGACATGAGCATTCCGTGCACCGCCCGCTCCCCCGCCCCCTCCCGTACCGCGCCCAGCGGCCCCAGGAGTTCGAGCGCGAGCTCGGCGGTCCGCTGCTGGTGCGGGGTCTGGATGAGCTTGCGTACGGAGGCGCCCGCGCCCGGCTCCAGCCCCGAGACCTGCTGGAGGGTGGTGCGCAGCCCGATGCAGGCCAGCGCGTGCGCCTCGGCGGCCAGCGCGCCGATCCGCGCCCCGTACGAGCCGTCGAGGTCGCATGAGCGTGCGATCAGGGTTTCCAGACTGGGGGTACCTCCCGGGCCGCCAGGCCCAGGGGGAGTGTCGAAGCTCATCTGGTCGGCCATGTGGACGCGTTCGTTGCCGAGGGTGTTGCGCGCGACCTTCCACCCTTCGTCGGCGGCCCCGACCAGCGCGTCCGCGGGGAGGACCGCGTCGTCGAAGTAGACCTCGTTGAAGAGGGCCTCGCCGGTGATCTCCCTCAGCGGCCGGACGTCGATGCCGGGGGTGTTCTTCATGTCGACGACGAAGTAGCCGAGCCCCTTGTGCTTGGGCGCGTCCGGGTCGGTGCGCGCCAGCAGGATCCCGAAGTCGGCGCTGTGCGCGGAACTCGTCCACACCTTCTGTCCGTTGATCCTCCAGGAGCCGTCCCCGGTCCGTTGCGCCCTCGTCCGCAGCGAGGCGAGGTCGGAGCCCGCGCCCGGCTCCGAGAAGAGCTGGCACCAGGTGACGTCCCCGCGCAGGGTCGCCAGGACGTAGGCGTCGCGCTGCGCCTGCGTCCCGTAGGCGATCAGCGAGGGCACGACCCAGGTGGCGATCCCGAGGTCGGCGATCTTGACCCCGGCCGCGCGCAGCTCCTGCTGGACGACGAGCTGTTCCACGGGCCCGGCGCCCAGTCCGTAGGGCGGCGGGAGGTAGGGGGCGGTGTAGCCGGTGGGGGCCAGGACCCGCCGGGCGGCGGCCGGGTCGAGCCCGCGCGCCTGCGCGATGGCGCTGCGGGCCTTCGCGCGGTAGCTCTCGGCCCGCGCCGGGAGTTCCAGGCGCAGCTCGCGCCGCGCACCGCCCGCGGCGCACCGCACGGCCCGCAGGCGGTGGCCGTCGCCGGGGCCGAGGAGCTGGCGGGCGACGACCGCCCGCCGCAGGTAGATGTGGGCGTCATGTTCCCAGGTGAAGCCGATCCCGCCGAGCAGCTGGATGCAGTCCTTGGCGCAGGAGTACGCGGCGTCCAGGGCGCTCCCGGCGGCGAGGGCCGCGACGAGCGAGCGCACCTGCGCCGGCTCGTCCATGGCCTGCGCGGCGTCCCAGGCGAGCGCCCGGGCCTGCTCCAGCCGGACCAGCATGTCGGCGCACAGGTGCTTGACGCCCTGGAACCGGCCGATGGGCCGGCCGAACTGCTCGCGTACTTTGGCGTGTTCGGCGGCGGTGTGCAGGGCCCAGGCGGCGGTGCCGCAGGCGTCGGCGGCGAACAGCGTGCAGGCCAGGTCGCGGACCAGGGCAGTGTCCACCTCCAGCAGCCGGTCGGGGCTGGTGAGGACTGCGCGCGCCCGCACTTCGGCGGTCGGGCGGGTCGGGTCGGCGCTCTCGTGCGTACGGATGTCCAGCGCGGCCGCGTCCACGGCGAACCAGCACGTGCCGTGCGCGGCCTCGGCGGCGAGCAGGACGAGGTCGGCCTCGCCGGCGCCGAGTACGGGCGGCGCGAGGCCGTCGAGCAGGTACCCGCCGCCCTCGACGGCGACGGCGCTCAGCGCCCCCGGGCCGAGCGCGACGGCGCCGACCCGGCCCGCGAGGGGCTCGGCGCCGGCCCGGTCCAGCAGGACGGAGGCCAGCGCGCTCGGCAGGTACGCCCCGGGCAGCGCGGCCCGGGCGGCCTCCTCGACGACGACGGCGAGGTCGAGGAGCGTCCCGCCGTCGAGGTGCGGGGAGAGCAGACCTTGCGCGGTCATGGCGTCCCAGTAGGCGGGCCGCGCGCCGGTCTGCGGCGGGGTGTCGAGGAGCTTGCGCACCTCCTCGGGCGGCACGGCCCGCGCCACCCAGCCGCGCACCGCCTCGGCCAACTCCCTTTGTTCCTGCGTGATTCCGATGCCCATACGGATCCTCGCCCCACCCTCTCCCGCCCGGTCCGGTCCGTCCCGGGTCCCGGTCGCGGGCCAGAGTAGAACACGTTCCATTCTGACGGAAGGTCAGATCGCCACGCCTCGCCTCGATCGGCCGGCGCATCGGGTACGCGCCCTGACGGGAGCACGATCACGTGACCGCTCGCTCCGGGCCTGTCTGAGAGGCCGGGGCATGGCGGAGACTCCGGGGCGTAGGGTGGATAGCGGAACTAGCACTACCTGTAATGGATACCGCCATGGTCAGAATCGGCCGGGGACAACTCGCACGCTTCATCGGCGCGTCCTGCTTGTCTGCGGCCATCACCGTGACCGGCGCGACGGGTGTTGTGGCGGCGCCCGGACACCTCGGAGAGCCTCCGATCGCCGCACCTGACACAGAACCGCCGCCACCCCCGCCGGATCCGCCAGCACCCCCGGAGCCTCCGGTTCCGCCCGCGCCACCCGTGCCCGCAGAGCCACCGCCCCCACCCCCTCCGAAGCCGGTCCAGCCCGTGGCACCGGAGCCTGCGAAGCCGGTCGAACCCGTGGTACCCGAGCCGCCGAAGCCCCCGCCGGAACCGGTCCAGCCCGTGGCACCGGAGCCTGCGAAGCCGGTACAGCCAGTGGCACCCGAGCCACCGAAGCCGGAACCACCGCCGCCACCGAAGCCGGTACAGCCAGTGGCACCCAAGCCACCAAAGCCGGTACATCCCGTACCACCCAAGCCCCCCCCGAAACCGGACCACCCAACGGCACCCAAGCCACCAAAGCCGGTCCACCCCGTACCACCCAAGCCACCCCCGAAACCGGACCACCCAACGGCACCCAAGCCACCAAAGCCGGTCCACCCCGTACCACCCAAGCCACCCCCGAAACCGGACCACCCAACGGC
>NZ_JBWKJU010000017.1:0-144788 GCF_056432025.1 Streptomyces sp. NPDC045695 | reverse complement strand
CCGGAACAACACCCACAGCTCATCCGGGACCAGCCGCTCAACCAAGTCCTTCATGCACGGTCCAACGAACGATCACGCCATAAGAAACGACGTCTAAACGTCGTCTTGGTGGATGGGTGCCGGGCATCATGGTCGTCGATAGAGGTCACGGTCTGAGGGGACGAGTGCGGCAGACGTCTGGAGGCGTGACAGCGGCTTTGACGGACCTGTGGCAGCAGCACTGGCCCGACTGTCCGCCGGTCGGGTACAAGCTCCGCGACCCGTACCGGGATCTCTGGGTGCGCTTCCACAGCCTGCCGGAGTCGAAGCGATACGCAGAGGACGAGAGCGAATACGCCGTCGTCCTGGAGCGGTACAACACCGTCCTCGATGAGTTGTTCGCCGGTGGGGATGTCCACGTGATCACCCCAGTTTGGGCGACCGAAGCCGAGGTTCTGCGGTTCCGTCCTGGCGCCGGCTACTGGCAGACCCTGCTGGTGGAGGATGATCCAGACCCGGAGTTCCGTACCTACTGCCACCTCTTTGTCGCCTGCCGGCCCTGGCGATACGGCTGCCTCGACGAGCTGCTCCGTGACATCGCGGACGACAAGGTGGCGGGAGTCCTCATCACCGACACCCAGCTGCGCCGCGTCTACCACCCCTACGACGGCGGCGCCGATGTCTTCCTCAGTACGCCCGGGGAACGGGATCGGACGCGCGATCGGCATGCCGACTGGCTCTCCAGCCACCCCTCGGGTCTCTGACGGGAGGGGCGCACCATCCCGCCGACACCCCCGGATTCAGGTTGCCAGCCGACGAAGGCATGGAAGTGTTCGGCCTTGCGCTCGTAGCGTCGGTGGAGGCGTCGGCATCCGGCCAGCCAGGACACGGTCCGCTCCACCACCCGGGTGGCGGCCGAGCCTCTGAGAGGACTCGACGCTTTGCGGGCGAGGCAGCGGCGGATGCCATGGCTGCGTAGCCACCGATGCAGACGGTCGCAGTCATAACCCTTGTCAGCGTGCAGTTTCGCCGGGCGCCGGCGGCGCGGCCTCGACGGGAGCGGATGGGCGGATCCCGCGCATAAGCGGCTCCAGCCCGAAGAACGACCTGGACAGACGGAGTTTGGCTCCCGGGTACAGGGCGTGCCACTTCACCCCTCAGACGTATCCGTCGAGGTCGACACCGGTTTCGTGGTCGATGAGCCGGTCGTCCAAGGGAGTCGCGCATGTAGTTGGTGTATCCATGGTGCACGACGGCGAGATCGAAGGTCTCGTCCAGCATTCGCTCAAGTACGGCGGTATCCAGGCCGCCCTTCTACCTCACTCGGCAATACCTTCACCGTGGACAAGGATGGCAACATCCAGGGTGCCCCCATCCGGCTTGAGGACGGCTGGGCGTCGACAAGAGCGTCCAGCGGGCCGTGGACGCCGTGAACAGCGACCCGAAGCGGTGCGCGGACCTCCTGGCAAAGGCCAATCAGCTATCGGCCAAGGAGCACCTGGACACCCAGAACTGGGGCAAGACGAAGAACCGCTCCGCGGACATGCAAGCCCTGATCGACAAATTGGAGGACTGGCCGTGACCGGCATCGAATTCCTCGCCTCGTTCGTCAGGACCGGACGCCTGCACGGGATCGGCATCGGCTCCACCCTCGGGGAGGTCGACCGGGCCGTCCGCCACCGCTTCGTCGACGTGGTCGACGAGGAGGGCGAGTCGCTGCGCCGCGACTACGGATTCGTCGAGTTCTACTTCAACCCCGGCGAGGAATGGTTTGTGTCCGGCGGCTCCATCGAGCTGCACCGGCTCGCGTCCGGCCAGGACATGGCGAAGGCATGGGCCCGGACCATGGAGGTCGATTTCCCCCGCCACGTCGCCTGGGAGGACGTGCGCGACGAACTCGGGCGCGTCCCCGGAGCCCCGGAGCTCAAGGTCAGCGACCAGGGTGGCTTCATCGAGTACCGAGCGGCGGCGTCGAACGTCTCGGTGATCGTCGTGGACGACGAGGAGGAGGAGAGGGGCTACCACGCGGGGCACGGAGACGTCTGGAGCGTCAGCCTGTGGGCGCCCGTCAGCCCCCGGTGAGGGCGGGCGGCATCCTGTGTCGCACCCGGGGATCCGATCCATCCGAAAATGACCGAGCTCAACGCTCCGTAGTCAGCACCGAACCAGCACGGGCGTTGGCGCAGGGTCGTCAAACCGTCGCATACAGGGCATAGCCAGCATCCCTCACCCGGTGATGCCGGCTGGCCCGGAGGGCGCCCCCAGGCTTCGGTGTGGTGGTCGTACCGGTGCCTGAGGGGGCAATTGTGGTGTCCCGCCACATACGCTCGTGACCTGCTGGTTCCTATGGTGTGGCGACACGACAACGTCCCGTGACCCGCTCGGAAGTGGTGACCATGGCCGCCTCGGCAACCGCTCCAACACCCCCCGGCTCCATCAAGCGCATCATCGCCGCCAGCCTCATCGGCACCACCATCGAGTGGTACGACTTCTTCCTCTACGGCTCGGCCGCCGCACTGGTCTTCAACGAGCTGTTCTTCCCCGACAGCGAACCCCTGGTCGGCACCCTCCTGGCCTTCCTCACCTACGCGATCGGCTTCGCCGCCCGCCCCCTCGGCGGCCTGGTCTTCGGTCACTACGGGGACAAGATCGGCCGCAAGAAGCTCCTCGTCCTCAGCCTGCTCCTCATGGGCGGTGCGACCTTCGCCATGGGACTGCTCCCCACCCACGCGAGCGTCGGCGTGCAAGCGCCCATCCTCCTCACTCTGTTGCGCCTGATCCAGGGATTCGCCCTCGGTGGCGAGTGGGGCGGAGCCGTGCTGCTCGTCTCCGAGCACGGTGACGACAAGAACCGCGGCTTCTGGGCCTCTTGGCCCCAGGCGGGCGCACCGGGCGGCAATCTGCTGGCCACCGGCGTACTGGCCCTCCTGGCGGCCGTCCAGTCCGACAAGGACTTCCTCGCCTGGGGCTGGCGGATCCCCTTCCTGCTCTCCGGCGTGCTGGTGGTGATCGGCCTGTGGATACGGGTCTCCGTCTCCGAGTCCCCGGTCTTCCTGGAGGCGCAGGCCAAGGCCGCACGGGAGGCGGCCGCCGGCGTGCGGGCGAGACCGCCCGTGGCCGAGGTGTTCCGTACGAACTGGCGCGGGGTCCTGACCGCGATCGGCACCCGCCTCGGCGAGAACATCTCGTACTACGTCATCACCGCCTTCCTCCTGGTCTACGTCACCAGCCACCTCGGGCTGCCCAAGAGCGACGGCCTGAACGCCGTCCTGATCGGCTCCGCCGTCCACTTCGTCGCCATCCCCGCGTGGGGCGCGCTGTCCGACCGCATCGGCCGCCGCATCGTCACCCTCATCGGCTCGGTCGGGATGATCGGCTGGGCGTTCGCGTTCTTCGCGATGCTGGACTCCAAGTCCTTCCCGGTGATCGCCGCGGCCGTCACCGTCGGGCTGCTCCTGCACGGGGCGATGTACGGACCGCAGGCGGCCTTCATCTCCGAGATGTTCGACACGAAGGTCCGCTACTCCGGGGCCTCGATGGGCTCCCAGCTCGCCTCCATCATCGGCGGCGCGCTCGCCCCGATCATCGCCGTGGCCCTGCTCCGCGACTACGACTCGTCCCTGCCCGTCTCGGTCTACCTGGCCGCCGCCGCAGCCGTCACCACGCTGACCGTCCTGCTGGCCCAGGAGACCCGCGGGCGTAGCCTGACCGGGGAGCACGCCCCGGCCGGCGCCGCGGTGCCCGCCCGCCGGCAGGCCGGGCACGACCCCGTACCGGCCGACAACTGACCCCGCCGCCCCGCCCCACCGCCGCCGGACGCGCGGTGGGGCGGGCGCCGCCACGTCCGCGTCCAGCACCACGGAGAGCGCCGATGCCCACCACCGGAAAGACGGCCCGGACCGCCCTGCACCACCTGCGGGACCTGCTCGACCTGCTGGACCGGGGCGCGCCGGCCGAGCGGTTCGCGCCACCGGCCGACGCGGCCCGCACCGGCGACCTCTCCGAGCCGGAAGCGGCGGCCGTCGCGGAAGCCACCCAGGTCGCGCTGCGCATCCGCCGCACGCTCAGCCAGCACCGCCGGCGCGAGGCCGAACTCGCCGCGCTCTTCGACACGGCCGGAGACCTCGCCCGCCTCAGGGACCTGGACGCCGTACTGAAGGCGATCGTCCACCGGGCCAAGCTGCTCCTCGGCACGGACGTCACGTACCTGTCCCTCAACGACGACGAGGCCGGCGACACCTACATGCGGGTGACCGACGGCTCCGTCTCGGCCGCCTTCCAGCAGGTCCGCCTGGGCATGGGGGAGGGCCTGGGCGGGCTCGTCGCCGAGACGGCCCGCCCGTACTCCACCGGCGACTACCGCGACGACCAGCGCTTCCAGCACACCACCACGATCGACAGCGCCGTCACGGAGGAGGGCCTGCGGGCCATCCTCGGCGTACCGCTGCGCCTGGGCACCCGGGTGATCGGCGTCCTGTACGCCGCGGACCGCACCGCCCGCACCTTCACGCCGGACGAGGTCGCACTGCTGTCGTCGCTGGCCGACCACGCCGCCATCGCCATCGACAGCGCCCGCATGCTCGACGAGACGCGCACCGCGCTCGTCGACCTCAACGAGGCGTCGCGGACCATCGAGGCGCACAGCGACGCCATGCGCCGGGCCGAGGACGCCCACGACCGGCTGACCGACCTGGTCCTGCGGGGAGCCGACATCACCGACGTCGCGACCGCCATCGGCGCCGTCCTGCAAGGCGGCACCCTCATCCACGACGCCGAGGGGGGCGAACTCGCCCGGGCGGGCACCGACGCCCGTCCCCCGTCCGCCGAGGCCGTCGCCGCCTCCGTCGCGGCCTCCCGGGCCGACGGCCGCGCCGTCTCCGTCGCCGGAACCTGGGTGTGCGCCGTCCTCGCCGGACCCGAGCTGCTCGGCAGCATCGCCCTGACCGGCCGCGCCGACCTCGACGACGCCGACCGCCGCCTCTTCGAGCGCGCGAGCGTGGTCACCGCCCTGCTCCTGCTGCTGCGCCGCTCGGTCGCCGAAACCGAGGACCGCGTACGGGGCGAGCTGCTGGGGGACCTCCTCACCAGGGCCGCCGACCCCGCCAGCCTGCCGGCGCGCGCACGGCGGCTCGGCGTGAACCTGGACCAGCCGCACGCGGTGTTCGTCCTGCACACCGAAGCCGTCCCCCGGCCCCGGCTGCTGGCCGCGGCCGCCCGCATCGCCCAGACCCGCGGGGGACTGGCCGGGCTGCACCACGACGACGTGGTCCTCGTCCTGCCCTCCGAGGCCCCCAGCGAAGCCGCCGGGAGCCTCGCGAGCGAGCTGGGCCACGCCCTCGCCGGCCCCGTCACGGTCGGAGCCGCAGGTCCGGCCACGGGCCCCGCGCACTGCGCCGACGCCTACGCCGAAGCCCGCCGCTGCGGGACCGCACTGCGCGCGCTGGGCCGCGAAGGGACCGGAGCGGCCCTGCGCGACCTCGGTTTCCTCGGCGTGCTGCTCGGCGACCGGACGGACCTGGGCGGCTACGTGCGCCAGACCCTCGGTCCGCTGCTCGACTACGACGCCAGGCGCGGCACGGACCTCGTCCACACCCTCCAGGTGTACTTCGACACCGCCACGAGCCAGTCCAGAACCGCCGAGGCCCTGCACGTGCACGTCAACACCGTGGTGCAGCGCCTGGACCGCATCAGCAGGCTCCTCGGCCGTGACTGGCAGCGCCCCGAGCGGACGCTGGAGCTCCAACTCGCCCTGCGCATCCTCCGGGTCAACCGCCAAGGCGGTGCGTAACCGCCCGTGAGGGCGGTCAGGTGGCAAGCTGGACGGCATGTGCGGCCGTTACGTCTCCACCCGCAGTCCCGAGGACCTCTCCGGCCTCTTCCGGACGGCGCCCCCCGATCCGCGCCACGTCCTGGAGCCGAGCTGGAACGTCGCCCCCACCGACGAGGTCTGGGCGGTGCTGGAGCGCGCCGACCGCGAGAGCGGGGTACTGGAGCGGCGCCTGCGCCCCCTGCGGTGGGGCCTGGTGCCCTCGTGGTCGAAGGGCCCGTCCGGCGGCGCGAAGATGATCAACGCGCGGGTGGAGACGGTGCACGAGAAGCCGGCCTACCGGCGCGCCTTCGCCACCCGCCGGTGCCTGCTGCCCGCGGACGGCTTCTACGAGTGGCGCTCCGTCCCCGCCACCGCCACGGCGAAGGCCTACAAGCAGCCGTACTTCATCGCGCCCGAGGACCGCTCCGTGATGGCGATGGCCGGCCTGTACGAGTTCTGGCGCGACCCCGCCGTCGCCGACGACGACGATCCGGCGGCGTGGTGGGCGACCTGCACCGTCATCACCACCGAGGCCACCGACGCGGCCGGACGCGTCCACCCCCGCATGCCGCTCGCCCTGGACCCGGCCGACTACGAGGCCTGGCTGGACCCGAGCCACCAGGACCCGGACGAACTGCGCGCCCTGCTCGCCGCTCCCGCGGGCGGCCGCCTGGACGTCCGCGCCGTGTCGACGGCCGTCAACAGCGTCTCCAACAACGGCCCCGAGCTGCTCGAAGACGCCCCCTCCCCGGGTCACTGAGCCCCCGGGGCCCCCTCCTGCACCCCGCGCCGGTGGAGCGCGTCCAGGACGGCCAGTCCGTCCTCGGACAGCCGCAGCGCGCCCGCGGCCACGTTGTCGGCGAGATGCCCGGGGTCGCCGGTACCGGGGATGGCCAGGACGTGCGCTCCGCGGTGCAGCGTCCACGCCAGCCGTACCTGCGCCGCGCTCACCCCGTGGGCCCGCGCTACGGCCAGCACCTCCCCGTGCTCGGCCCCGCTCGCGCCCGCCTCACGACCCGCACCGGCGATCGCGTAGAACGGCACGAACGCGATGCCCTGTTCGCCGCAGGTGCGCACGAACGCGTCGTGGTCGGGCCGGATGCCGAGGCCGTACTGGTTCTGCACGCAGACCACCGGCGCGATGGCCAGGGCCTCGGCCAGGTGGTGGGGATGGATGTTGGAGAGGCCCAAGTGACGGATGAGGCCGGCCTGCCGCAGCTCTGCGAGGGCGCCGAAACGCTCCGCGATCGAGTCGGTCCCGACGATGCGCAGGTTCACCACGTCGAGGTGGTCGCGGCCGAGCTGGCGCAGGTTCTCCTCCACCTGGCCGCGCAGCTGTTCAGGGGTGGCATGCGGCAGCCACGCGCCCGAGGGGTCGCGCCCCGGGCCGACCTTGGTGGCGAGGACGAGGTCGTCCGGGTAGGGGGCCAGGGCCCGGCTGATCAGTTCGTTGGCGGAGCGCAGCGGGGAGAAGTAGAAGGCGGCGGTGTCGATGTGGTTCACGCCGAGCTCGACTGCGCGGCGCAGCACGCCGAGCGCCGCGTCCCGGTCGCGCGGCACCGCGTCCTGCCCCAGCGCCTCGCCGGTCTGCGGCAGGCGCATGGCACCGAAGCCCATCCGGTTGATCGTCAAGTCGCCGAGCGTCCACGTGCCCGATGCCGCCGCGGTGATCGTCTGTGCCGTCTGTGCCGTCTGTGCCGTCTGTGCCGTGTCTGCCGTCTGTGAGGTCTGTGCCGTCTGTGAGGTCATGCCGGGGATGCTGCCCCTCCCGTAGGCTGGGGGCAATCGATTCGTACATGTGTGAATCCTCGGGGTGGCCGTGCTGGCGGAGCTGGCGTTCTCGACGAGCGACCTGGCACAGATGCGGTTCGCCGTCTCGCCGATGTGGGAAGTGGGGCCCAGCTTCCGGCTCCTGGCCTCCGGCGCCGCGCATCCGGTGCACCGGCCCTGGATCGAGCAGGTACGGCCGCGGGTGGCGGATGCCGGGCTGGACCGGGGCCTGCTCGCCGAGTTGATCCCGCCGTCCGGTTACGTGCCCGACTTCCTCAACCCGGCTCCCGCCGGACCCGTCCCCACGCTGGCGGAGGAACTGGCCGGGATCCTGGCCGCCCCCTCCCTCCGGGTACGCCGGGACCTCGACCGCCTGGGACACGAGCAGGGCGGGCTGGGCCCCCGTGCGCGGGCCCTGTACGCCGAGCCGCGGGCCCGCCTGGACCGGGTCGCGCAGGAGATCGGGGCCTATTGGGAGCTGGCGCTCGCGCCCTACTGGGCGCGGCTGCGGGCCGTGCTCGACGCCGACGTCTTCCACCGGGCCCGCCAGGTCGCCGAGCAGGGCCCGGCCCACCTCTTCAACGGACTGCACCCCTCGGTGAGCTGGGACGACGACGCGCTCCGGCTGGAGCGCCGGCAGGCCGTGCTGTCCCGGCAGGCGGCGGGCGCGGGGCTGGTACTGATCCCCTCGGTCTTCACCGGGGCGGTCCCCTTCACCCGGATGACGCCGCCGGAGCCTCCGCAACTGGCCTACCCGGCGCGCGGTACCGGGGCCCTGTGGCAACCCCGTACGGCCACCGGGACCGATGCGCTCGCCGCCGTCCTCGGCCGCTCACGCACCCGGCTGCTGGCCGAGCTCGACAGTCCTGCCTCGACGACCGAACTGGCCCGGCGTACGGGGCTCTCGACCTCGGGGGTGTCCCAGTACCTGACCGCCCTGCGCGACGCGGGGCTGGTCAGCGCCCACCGGGCGGGCCGCTCGGTGCTCTACGCCCGCACCACCGTGGCGGAGTCCCTCCTCGCCGGACAGTGAGACGCGCCTCCCCCTTTCCGTAGCCCCACCTTTCCCGACCTCGGCCGGATCCGACTCGTGATGTATAGAAATCTTGACACCATGTCCTGGTTGCTTGACACTCCAGGTGTCGGGTTTTCTTTACATCGAGGATGAGGGTGAGCGGCCGTGGCAGTCGAGGAGAAACGCGCCTGGATCATGATCGTGGTCGCGATCGTGTCGTACGGCGCCTACCTGGCCGTCGTCCTCGGACGCTCCGGGGACGGCCCGCTGGCTCAACAACCCTATGCCGCAGCACTGGTGTGGACGGTCGGCGCGTCCATCGTCGCGTCGATCGCACTCCACATCACCGTGGCGCTGCTGTCGCCCGAGGACGGCAAGACCAAGGATCAGCGCGACCGGGAGATCCACCACTTCGGTGAGTACATCGGCCAGTCGTTCATCGCCATCGGCGGCGTGGCCGGGCTCGTCCTGGCGATGGCCGAAGCGGACCAGTTCTGGATCGCCAACGTGATCTACCTGGCCTTCGTCCTGTCGGCGATCGTCGGGTCCACGGCGAAGGTCGCCGCCTACCGGTCGGGCTTCCAGCCGTGGTGAGGCCGACGAAGGTCACCAACGCGATCAGGGCCCTGCGCTTCGCCAACGGCGAGATGACGCAGGCCGAGCTCGCCCGCCGCATCGGCGTGACCCGGCAGACCGTCATCGCCATCGAACAGGGCCGCTACTCGCCCTCCCTGGAGAAGGCGTTCGAGATCGCCCGGGTCTTCGCGGTACCGCTCGACCAAGTGTTCCAGTACACCGCGACCGAGGGAGACGACGCATGAAAGCCATGGTCCAGGACATCTACGGACCGCCCGCGGTCCTGCGGCTCGAAGAGACGGACCGGCCGGTTCCGGGCAAGGGGGAGGTGCTCGTACGGGTCTACGCGGCCGCCGTCGACCAGGGTGTCTGGCACCTCGTGGCGGGCATGCCGTACGCGATCCGCGCCGCGGGCTTCGGCCTGCGCGCGCCCAAGTCACGCGTCCCCGGCATGGACCTCGCGGGGCGGGTGGAGGCCGTCGGTCCGGACGTCACCCGCTTCCGGCCCGGCGACGAGGTGTACGGCAGCGGCACCGGGTCCTTCGCCGAGTACGCCTGCGCCAAGGAGGACCGGCTCGCGCCCAAGCCGGTGAACCTCGGCTTCGAGGCGGCCGCCGCCGTGCCCGTCTCCGCGTGCACCGCCCTCAAGGCCCTGCGGGACGGCGGCCGGATCGAGGCCGGGCAGCGGGTCCTGATCCTCGGCGCCTCAGGAGGCGTGGGCAGCTACGCCGTACAACTGGCCAAGGCCTTCGGCGCCCATGTCACCGGAGTCTGCAGCGGCGCCAAGGCGGACCTGGTCCGCTCCCTCGGCGCCGACGAGGTGGTCGACTACCTGCACGAGGACCCCACCGACGGCCGCCACCGGTACGACCTCGTCCTCGACATCGCGGGCAACCGCCGCCTCTCCCGGCTCCGCCGCGCCCTGACCGCCCGCGGAACCCTCGTCATCGTCGGGGGCGAGGAAGGCGGCCGCTGGATCGGCGGCACCCAACGGCAGCTGGCCGCACTCCTGTTGTCCCCCTTCATCAGCCAGAACCTGCGCCCCCTCGCCTCCGTGGAACACCACAGCGACCTGCGGGTCCTCACCGACCTCATCGAGGCCGGCAAGGTGACCCCCGCCGTCGACCGGACCTACCCGCTGGCCGAGGCGCCCGACGCGATCCGCCATCTCAGGGAGGGGCAGGTGCGCGGCAAGCTCGTGATCCGCGTGGGCGGCCCGGAGGAGCATTAGGCGCTGTCGTCTAAGTAGCGCCGGTCAGGCCCGCGGTGTCCGGTGCCGTGCATCGCAAGGCGGAGGGGCGCGGTGTGTACGGGACGTACTCGGGCGCCCCGACAACGCGGCGAGGTGCGGCGCCGGGCGCCGCGGGCCAGGCGGGACTTTGACGACAGCGCCTAGGCCCAGGGTGATGTGGGCGGCGATCGGGAGGTGGTCGCTGCCGGTGGCGGGCAGGGTCCGGACGTCCGTGGCCGTCGCCGAGCGGGTCAGGATCTGATCGATCCGGGCGACGGGGGCGGCCGCGGGCCAGCTGAAGGCGAGCCCCCGCCGTGGCGGCTCCATGCGCGAGGTGACCGGGGCGAGCCCGCGGTCGTCCACCGTGCCGTTGAGGTCGCCCAGCAGGATCACGCGCTCGGTCTTCTCAGCGGCGAGGGCCGCGCCCAGCAGCCGCGCGCTCTCGTCCCGCAAGGCGGTGGCGAAACCGCTCGGCCGGATGCGGACCGAGGGCAGGTGGGCGACGTACACGGCGATCTCGCCGCTCGGCGTGCGCACGCCGGCCCGCAGCGCCCGGCTCCAGCCCTCGCCGATCCCCGCCGGTTTGACGTCGAGCCGCCGGACGTCCGTCAGCGGATGCTTCGACCACAGCCCGACCGTGCCCTCGACCGCGTGGTACGGGTATCGGGGCCCCAGGGTCGCCTCGTAGACCGGCAGTGCGGCGGGCGTGAGCTCCTCCAGCGCGATCAGGTCCGGCGCGGGCCCGGCCAGGGTGCGCGCGGTGCCCGCGGGGTCGGGGTTCTCGTCGCTGACGTTGTGCTGGACCGCCGTGATGCGGGGTGCGCCGCGGTCCGGGGGAGCGGGCAGGAGCAGCCCGCCGAAGGCGTGTGCCCACGCGGCCGCGGGGAGCAGCAGGGCCACCAGCGCGGTGGCGGAGCGGCGTACGAGCGCCGCCGCCAGCAGGACCGCGGCGGCCAGGCCGAGCCAGGGCAGGAAGGCCTCCAGCAGACTGCCGAGGCGGCCTACGCCGTTGGGGACCGCGGAGTGGAACACCAGCAGACCGGCGGTCAGTACGGCGAGCGACGCGAGCACGCGCCCGCGCGTCCGGGTTCGCCGGGCCCAGGCCGAGCGGCCGCTCGCGTCCTCGCCCCGACTCCACCGGCTGCCGCGGTGACCACCGCCGTCCGCCTGCCCCACCACGCCCCGCCCCTCGACTGCTCCGGCCTCCTACGACGCAGGATCCGGCGGACGGGTTCCCGCCAGGCGCCGTCGGCTACCCGAGCCGGCCGCGGCGCATCCGCCGACGGCGCAGCAGAAGGCCGACGGCCGCCCCGGCCAGGGCGGTCACCGCCACACCCGCCGTCGTCCACCACACCGCGTCACCCTCGGCGTCGCCGTCGGCATCCGGTGCCTGAGCCGTGGACGCGGAGGGGGCCGCGGCCGACGCGGTCGCCGGGGAGGACGGGAGCGGAGCCGGGGACGAGGCGGCCGGCGAGCCGGTGGCAGGGGTCCCGGGGGCCGGAGTGCCGGTGCTCGGCGCCGGGTCCACCACCGGTACGCCGACTTCGAGTTCGCCGTGTCCGAGCGCCGGGAAGCCCACGTCGACGCTGACCTTCCAGGAACCCGGCGGCAGGGTCTCGGCCGTGGTCCAGCCCGCGGGGGCCGCGGCGGGGTCACGGACCAGGCGCCAGGGTCCCAGGGTGCGGGAGCCGTCGACGCTGACCGCGTTCACCGTGGCGGCGACCGCCTCGTCGACGGCGTCCCCGTCGTTCTCCCAGGTGACGTCGGCGGTGACATGGCCCTGCCGCTGCCCGGTCACCACCACCTTCACGGTGTCGCCGTGGGCGTGGGCCGTGGCGGGCATCAGGAACATCAGGCCGAGTGCGGCCAGGGCGGCGGGGACAGCGGTTCGTATGCGCATCGTCGGGGTGCTCCGGTCGAGGTGAGGGGGCCCGGCGGACGGCCGCGCGGGGCGGCCGTCCGCCGGGTGGGGTTTCCCTGCGCCAGGGCGTCACGGCGTCAGGGGTGCGGGGCGTCGCGTGCCGCTCAGCCGGCCTTCTGGACGGTCCAGAGCTGCGCCGCGCGGCCGTCCGCACGCTGGAGGTCGAGCAGCCAGTACCCGTAGTAGGGCCGCTTGCTCACGGTGAGGGCGAAGCCGCCGCTCGGATCCGTGACGGTCACCGCGCCCCCGCGGGACGCCAGCTTCCAGGCCTGCGCGCCGTTGCCGGAGCAGGGCTGCTGGGCGATCCACATGCCCTCGGCGGGCGTGCCGCCCGGCTGGAGGCACTTGCCGGAGACCGCGGACCGGATGCGGACCTGACCGCCGCCCGCGTCGTCGAAGAACCACTGCTGCTGCGCGTACCCGTTGGCGCGGCCCCCGACGAGCACCGTGCCGTCGGCGGTGCGCCCGCCCCAGACCTCGGCGGCCATGCCGGTGCTGCCGTTGCCCAGCGTGTACCGGGTGTTCGGGGTGGTCGTGCCGCCGCCCGCCCCCGCGGTACGGAAGGTCGCGGCCTTGCCCGGTCCGCTGTCCCGGCCGGCGCTGTCGCGCACCGAGACGGTGACCGTGTAGGAGGTGTTGGGCTGGAGGTTGTAGATGCGGAGCACCTGCGACTGCACCCAGGTCAGGTGCTTGCCGTTGAGCATGACCTGGTACCAGGCGGCGCCCTCGACCTTGGGCCAGCTGACCACGACCGAGTCCGACCGGATCTCGCCGGCCGTCGCGGCCGGGCCGCCCGCGGGCTTCTTCGTGGGAGTCGGCGTGGGCTTCTGGGTCGGGGTCGGCGTGGGGTTCGGGTTGGGACCGGGGTCGGTGCCGCCCTTCGTCTTCATCAGGAACTGGTTGTCGGCGATGTTCCAGTGGGTGGCCAGGTAGCTGCCGGCCTTGGGGCTCGTGTGGAAGTAGTCGTCGTGGTTGCAGTCCAGGATGTTTTCCGACGCCTGGTTGGTGCAGACGTTGCGCATCTGGGGGTAGTACGGGGTGTCCGAGTAGCACATGACGTCGAACTCGTCGGTGCAGTGGGCGCCCCGGCTGGTGTTCGGGGCGCTGTTGTTGACCGCCCCGAGGTTGTGGCCGAGCTCGTGCGCGGCGGTGTGCCCGCCCCAGCAGCCGGAGTCCGTACGGCCGTAGGAGGGGCCGAAGTTGCTCTGGTTGGCCTGGCCGGGCCGCTCGTCGCCCGCGAAGGTGCCGATGCCGCAGTAGACCTGCGTGTCCGCGAAGATCATGTACTTGCGGTCGCGGCGGTCGAGGCCCTTGCCGGCGAGCGCGTTGTTGGTCGCGCTGAACTCGGCCAGTGCCGAGGCCGGGAGCTCGATGTTGAGCACCGTGGGGGTGCAGTCCGCGGCCGTGACGTAACGGATGTGGCGGACCCCGCCGGTCTCCTGGGCGCTCGCCGAGTAGATGAGGTCGGCGTCGGCCGCCCACTTGCGGAACGAGGCGACGTACTCGGAGTAGCGGTCCTTGCCGGGGGCGTGGACGTACACGACCTGTACGCGGTTGCCGGTGCTGCCGTCGCCGTCGCACTGGACGGTCTGGCCCGCGGGGCCGGCGGCCACGCTCTGGCCGCCGGAGGCGGCGGCGGGCTCGGGCGCGGTGGCCTTGGTGGCCGAGGCGTCGGCGGCGGGCGCGTCCTGAGGACGCCCGCTGCCTTGCGTGGTGGCCGGGTCCTCGCTCGCCGGGCGGGCCGGATCGGCCGCCGGAGCGGTCTCCTTGACCGCGGGCTCGATGTCCTTCGAGATGTCGACGCCCTTGGGCGGGGCGTCCGGGCCGTGGGTGCACAGCCCGGCGTCGGTGCGGTAGACGCCGACGCACTTGTCGCCCTTGGGTGCGGCCGCGAGGCCGTCGAAGACCATGCCGCGCGCGCTCTCGTTGGCGGGCGCGGCCGCGATGGGCTCCGGGTCCTGGTCCCGGGCCGGGGCTGCGGCCGGGGCGGCGGCCTCGGCGGCCTGCGCGGGCGCGGAGGCCTGGGCGTCGTCGCCGAACCCGGAGTAGGCGATGCCTGCGGCGATCACCGCCGCCGTTGCCGTGGCGGCGGTGAGGAGTATCAACCGCCGCGGTCTGCGGCGGTGGTCGGTGGTCCGCCGTCTGCGCCGTCCTGTCATGGGCACCTCAAATCGTTGTGGAATGACTGGGTGCGCGGAAGCCTGCCAGACGAATGCGCCGGAGAATTCGGACAAAGGGGGGCGCGCTTCGGGAAATCGTTCCGTTACCTGTTCGCTTGATTTGACGAACAGTCAACTAGCAATAAACAAAGGGAAGTTACGCGCGTCACGCATCAATGGTCCAGGCCTTTTAGTGCCGGTTGTTATCAAATCGAGATATGACGGGTGTGCTTATTGACGGGAATTCAGTCAGGAATTCACCTAATTACTACCTGTCGAATTCCCTCCGTCACGACCCGTGAGGATCCGTCAGAGCGCAGCCCGCGGACCCCGCTGTCGGGTCGTCAGCGGGGTCCGCGAGGCGTGGCGGGAGCGTCGAGCGCGGCTCAGCCCTCGGCTGCGCCGAGGTCCAGACGGGCGAGGCGCTCGGGGTCGGTCAGGATGTCGAGCGCCGCGATCCTGCCGTCCCGGACGGTGAACGCCATGACCGACACGGCCCGGCCCTTCACCATCGCGACCACGCCGGGGGTGCCGTTGACCAGCACCGGGCGGGCGGCTTCGGCGATCCGGGCGAAGGTGATCGCCTGGGAGGCGACGGCGGCCGCGCCGCGACGAAGCAGCGACGGGCGCAGGGTGCCGCCGTCGGAGCGTGCCACGACCTCGGGATCGAGCACGGCGACGAGCGCGTCGAGATCCCCGCTGCGCGAGGCCGCGAGGAAGGCGTCGACGACCGAACGCAGGCGGGCCCGGTCGGGATCGGGAGCGGGCGCCGCGCCCTGGACGCGGCGCCGGGCGCGGCTGGCGAGCTGACGGGTCGTGGCGGCGCTACGCCCGAGGACGGGGGCGATCTCCTCGAAGGGCACGGCGAACAGGTCGTGCAGGACGAAGGCCAGGCGCTCGGCGGGGGAGAGGGTGTCCAGGACGACCATCAGCGCCATGCCGACGGAGTCGGCCAGCAGCGCCTCCTGCTCGGGGTCGGGACCGTCCGCGCGGCTGACGACCGGATCGGGAAGGCGGACCTGACCGGCCTCGTCGTGCAGCGGATCCTCCCGCCGCGCGGTCCGCGAGCGCAGCATGTCCAGGCAGACCCGGCCGACCACGGTGGTCAGCCAGCCGCCCAGGTTCTCCACCGCGGCGGCGTGGGAGCGGCTCAGCTTGAGCCAGGCCTCCTGCACGGCGTCCTCCGACTCGCTGAGCGAGCCCAGCATCCGGTAGGCCACCGCCCGCAGATGGGGACGGTGCTCCTCGAAACGCCCCGCCAGCAGCTCCATCCCGTTCACCTGTACCGGCCCCCGTCTTGATCGTCAGCAGAAAGAATGACGATAGCCGACGGCGAACTCAACGACCTGCGGCCCGAAGGGAGTTGGAGACCGGTACGCCTGATCCCTGGCCGGGCTGGCCGAGCCGTCCGGGGGAACGGACGGGCCTTCCGGGGGAACGGACGGGCCTTCCGTCAGGGGATCAGCGCGGCCCGCGGTCCTCTCCCGCCGTCCGTGCCCTGAGGTGCCGGTAGAGGCGGCTGCGGTCGGCGTAGAGGGCCTGGTTCTCCGTCGGCACCACGGTCCCGTTGATCGCCATGGTGGGGGTGCCCTTCACGGATGAGGCCCTGAGCGCCTCGTCGGAGGCTTCGACGAACTCCCGGTGCCCGGTCTCCCGCACGGCCGCGTCGAACTCCGGGCCGCGCAGGCCCTCGACCAGGACGGCCAGGGCCAGCAGCCGGTCCCGCGTGAACCCCCCGGCCTTGCGCGCGCTCGCCTGATGGCGGTAGAGCACGTCGTGGTACTCGGCGAACCTCCCCCGGTCCACGGCGGCGCGCAGCGCGTTCACCGCGTGCTTCGACCCCGGGCCGAGGAAGGAGCCCAGAGTGAGCTGCAGTTGCAGCCCGCCGTTGCGCGCCGCCCGTTTCAGGTACGGTCCCGTGCCCTGCGTCTCGAACTCCTCGCAGGCCGGGCAGCTCGGGTCCTCGTACAGCCGCACCGCCAGCGCGGCGCCCGGGTCCCCCAGGACGATGGTGGTGCCGTCGGCGGCCAGCGACTCCGCGGCCGCCGGCAGTTCGGCGCTCGCCGACACATCGAGCAGGTCGCCCCTCTCGCCCCGCGGAGTGCACGCGCCGACGGACGACGCCGCGGCGATGGCCGCGGCCCCGGCCAGGAAGCCGCGTCTGGATCTGACCTGCATGGATGTCCCCTCCCACGTCATGAACAGGGAGACAGTACGCGCTCACGAGGGGCGGCACGCACCGGGAGGCGGGCCGGCCGTCACCGCCGTGCGGGCGCTGCGGCGAGGAACTCGCGCAGGTCGATGACCTCGTACTCCTCGGCCCGGGCGGCGTCGATGATCAGGGGGAGAGCCTCGGCGTCGAGGACCTCACCGCCGCCGACGCCGCCGTCGCCGTCGCGCCGGAGCAGGGGACGAGCCCCGCCGCCACCAGCGCCGCCAGGGCAGCGCGCCGTCCCATGTCCACCATCGTCACTCCCTCGGGCAGGGCGCCGCCGATACGGGCCTGCCCCGACTATGCGGCGGCGGGGGGCCGGAGCACGCGCAGCACCTGCCGGGCAGCCGGGTGACGTCACCCAGCGCACGCGGGCCCGGGCCGGGTGCGCGCCGCTCGTCAGGCCGTGAACCGCGAGGCGGCCGACGGCACTTGGGGCAGCGCCCGCTCGGCGGGGAGGTCCGCGCAGGCGATCAGCCCGTGCGGGACGGCGTCGGTCAGAGTGAGCCGGCCCCCGCCGGCCTCCAGGAGCGCGGTGGCGATCGCCAGCCCCAGGCCCGAACCCTCCCGGTCGGCGGGCTGGGCGCCCCGCCAGAACCTGTGCTGGGCGTTCTCCCGGTCCCGCGCCGGCAGGCCCGGGCCCTCGTCCTCCACCGCGATGCGGACCCACTCGCCGTCCGAAGACGTACGGATCACGATGCGGCCCTCGGGCGGGGAGAATCCCAGCGCGTTGTCGAGGAGTACGTCCAGTACCTGGTCCAGGGCGCCCGGCAGGGCCCGGCCCACCACACGGTCGCCGGTGACCGCGAGCGTCACGTCCTTCTCCTCGGCCGCCTGGGACCAGGCGCGGGCCCGCTGCTCCACCACGTCGCGCACGCTGACCGCGATGGTGCCCGACGCCGATTCCGTCCCCTGCGCCAGCTGGAGGAGCTCGTCGAGGATGCGCCCCAGGCGGGCCGTCTCCTCCAGTGCCAGCGTCAGGGCGTGCCGCCCGTCCGCGGGGACGACCGTTTCGAGCGCCTGCACCCGCAGGCTCAACGCGGCGAGCGGATTGCGCATCTGGTGGGAGACGTTGGCGACGAAGCCGCGCTGGGCCTCCAGCAGGGCCACCAGGCGCTGGGTCATCTCGTTGACGCCCTGCGCCAGCTCCCGTACCTCCGCCGGCCCGTCGTCGGTGGCCGCGCGCACGCCGTACCGGCCCTTGGTGATCTGCCGGACGGCCGCGTGGAGCCGCAGCACCGGCAGGACGCTCCAGCGGGCCAGCGGGATCGCCGCCAGGGCACTGGCCGCCAGTCCGGCGACCGCGATCCCGAGGAGCAGGGCGGCCTGGGCGGCCATCCGATCGCGCAGGGAGCCCATGGGCGCCACCACGGCGACCGCGCCGAGCCCCTCGGATCCGCGCGCCAGGGGTACGACGACCAGCAGGGGCTCGCCGGTCGTGGTGAAGGAGTAGTCCAGGGGCGCGGTGCGTTCCCCGGCGAGGGCCCGGTCGACGGAGCCCTGCCAGGCTCCGGCCGGGTGCAGTTCCTTGTCACCCGTGTAGATCCGGCGCCCCGAGGAGTCGAAGAGCCAGACCGTCGCTTCGGGATGCGAGGCCTCGTATGCGGACACCGGTTGCCGCCAGGACAGGGCCGCCGGGTCTGCGGAGATCCGGGCGGCCAGGACCTCGGCCTCGTCGGTCCGCTCGAAGACGGCGTGGTGGAACTCGTTCATCGCCAGGTTGAAGCAGAGCGGGACCTCCAGCACCGTCAACAGGACGGCGGTCAGGGTCAGATAGGTGACCAGCAGTCTGCGGCGCACCCGCGCTACCTCTGTTCGGCGGGCGGGCAGAGCCGGAAACCGACGCCGCGGATGTTCTCGATCCAGCCGTGCGCGCCGAGTTTGCGCCGCAGGGTGCCGACATGGACGTCGAGGGTGCGGGTGGAGCCGAACCAGTTCTCGTCCCACACCCGTGCCACGATCGCTTCCCGCGTGTGCACGGCCTCGGTGTCCTCCACGAGCATGGCCAGCAGGTCGAACTCCTTGCGGGTCAGCTGCAGATCGCGGCCGTGCAGTGCGGCGGCCCGCTGCTTGCGGTCGATCCGCAGCGGACCGGCCTCGGTCGCCGCCCCCGCCTTGCCCGCCTCACCGTGGCAGGCGGGATCGTGCCCGTCCGGTGCGAGGCGGCAGCGGCAGGTGCGGCGGGAGACGGCCTCGATCCGGGCGATCAGCTCGTGCACCGAATAGGGCTTGACGACGTAGTCGTCGGCGCCCATGTGCAGGCCCATGACCCGGTCGATCTCCTCGGACCGGGCGGTCACCGCGATGATGGGCACCGCCGAGCGCTCCCGGATCCGCTTGCAGACCTGGAGCCCGTCCAGATCCGGTAACCCAAGGTCCAGCAGGATGAATTCGGCCTCTTCGGCCCGGGTCAGGGCCTGTCTGCCGTCCGCGGCCTCGATGACCACATGACCGCGTTGGCGCAGTGCGGTCCCCAGGGCATCGCGGACGTGTGCGTCGTCCTCGACCACCAGAATGCGCATGGATCCCCCCAGATGTCTGATGTCTGATGTCTGCCGGTCAGCCTAGCCTCGCCGTTTCGGTTGGGGCGATGAGGCGTCTTGAGGGGTAACTGTCGGGTGGTCGGGTCGATTTCGGTGCGCGGGCATGGTGGAGTCCCGGCGCGGTGGTCGGGTTCTCCGGGGCCCTTCGGGTCGTGGCGGTCAGGTGGTTTGTCGGTCAGCCGGCCGGGCGGGGCAGTGCGGCGAGGCGATGGAAGGCCGTGACCAACTCATGTCTCCAGGGCCAGGTTGCGGAAATCCGCAAGCGCAGGCGTCGGCCGCCACGGGTGAGGCGGGCGGCGACGTGCAGCAGTCGGTAGCGGAGCTTCTTCGGCTCGGCAGCCGCGAGTGCGCCGTCCAGGAGGAGGACGCGCATCCAGGCCAGCAGGTCGATCGCTGTGAGGCTGAGTTCGAGCCAGACGGTATTGACGCCGAAGTCGCGAGAGGGGAAGCGGCCGAAGCCGGTGGTCTTGCCGCACCGGATGTGGTCCTCGACGGTGGCATGACCGCGGTGACGGACCTCCAGGAACTGGGCGGAACCGCCATCGGAGTAAGGGGTGTCGGTGAGGAAGACCTGATGACGCAGGCCCTCGTCCTGGTCGAACAGGGACAGCTGGGCTCCGGGGTGCGGGCGTTCGCGGCGCACGATGATGCGGGTGCCGGCCGGATAGCCGTCCAGATCGACCATGCCGGTCAGTTCGGCGACCTCGGCGCCGTCACGCAGCGTCCCGTCCTGGTCCAGGGCGGGGTGCCAGAGGGGGGCGGGCAGGGCCCGAATGGCGCGGCGGAGCGGCTCGGTGATGGCGTATCCGACCGAGAAGAAGGTACGAATTCCTCGTTTCCGCATGTCGCGGACGTGGGCGAGGAAGGCTTTCGCGGATCCGGCACTGTCGGCGCGGACCAGGATGTCGGTGCCGTGCCGGTGAGCGTCGGGGATCTGCGCGAGCGCCTGGTCGAGCACTGCAATGTGATCGGCGGCAGTGTTGGCTCCGGAGTTCCCTGACCGCAGCCGCCCTGACACGGCCTCGCCGGTGTTCGCGAGGAAACACAGCAGCGGGTGGAAGCCGAAACCGCCCTTATAGGTGGGTGCGGCTTGCTCTTTCTCGGAGTGGCAGGTGACCAGCGTGGCGTCGAGGTCCAGAACCAGGCCGGGAAGTTCTCGTCCGCCGGCCCGAGCAGCAGGTATGCCCTTGCCGGTCTCGGCGGCCTGCATCCAGGCGACTTCCCGGGCTGAACCGCGGGCCGCTCGCAGCGAAGCGAGTGCAGCCTCGTCGGTGTCGGCGAGCAACCGCCAAGCCGTGGGCGTGGAGGCGACCGGGCCGAACACCTCGCCCTGGTCCCGCAGCACGGCCAGATCCGCGATCGCCTCACCGCCGTCGGCGAGCATCACCGCCAGGTCGGTGGCGATCCGGCCCGGATCATGTCCGGTCCCGCGCGGCCGAAGCGGCCTGAGAGCGGCGGAGCACGCGGCGGTCAGCCCCGTGGCATCAGCGAGATCCGCCAGCAACCGTGTCCCGGCATGCCCGACCACACCGGAACCATCTGCACTGACCTGGACCTTGGGACGCAACCCGATAGCCTGCACGTAGAAAGTGCCCTCCGCCTGGACCGACAGAACCCCTCAGCAAGGTTCATCGTCCCAGGTCAGGAAGGCACTTTCGCGTTTCCGCCCCACAGCCATCCCCAAGTGAAACGGCGAGGCCAACTGGCGGCCATCGGGCCGGGCCCGCGGTGTTGGTGCCGTCACTCATTCGGCCGTGTAAATGATCCTGTGCGTCGGGTGAGCGGCGTAGAACGGAAGCCATGGACCGGATATCGAGCATGTCTCTGGCGGCTGCTTTCGTCCTCGCGAGTGGCGCGGCGTCTGGCTGCGGCCCCAACGTGTCCGCGGCCCCGCCCAAGCCGGCACAGACGACGGCTACGGCACCGCCGGACTTCTCCGACGAGCTGGAAGGCGAGCAGGTACCGATCGCACCCGAGGGCGCGACGGTGCCGCAGAGCTCTCCCGAAACCAACCAGCAGACGGTCACGTCGTACCTCACCGACATCGTCAAGGACACCGACAAGGTCTGGACGGACTTTTTCAGCCGGATCGGCCTGGGTGAACCGTTGGTGAGCTACGCCATCGTCACGCCAGACCAGGCTCCGATCCAGAGCAACTGCGCTCTTCCGGGCCAGCCGCCTCTGGTGGTCAGCCATGACACCCCCAACGCTTACTACTGCTCCAATGACGAGTTGTCTCCTGGCCACGCGGGCACCATTTACCTGCCAGTCACCACCATGCAGAAGATGTGGACCGGCAACATCTTCGAGCGGCAGTCCCAGCGGACCGGCGACTTCGCTGCCGCGATCCTCACCGCTCACGAATTCGGCCACCACGTGGTCGATGAGCTCCGGATCCAGTACAAGGAGAAGAAGGGCCTGGCCTACTCCCCACCCACTGGGAAGTGGAATGAGCTCATCGCCGACTGCATGGCCGGGGCCTGGGCGGCAACTGCTTATCACAGTGGCTACTTGGAGCCGGGCGACATGGAAGAGGCTGCGACCGCACTTGAAGCGATTGGCGACGCCCCCGGCGGACCGGAATCTCACGGCACGCCCGCCGAGCGCCGACAGGCACTGACCGTCGGGTTCGAGGGCATCCCCGGGCGATATGGACCGGGCGCACCGTTCGCCTGCACCGAAACCTATTGGAAGTAGCCCCCCGAACCTGGCGAAGGTCGTTGCCGGGACTGGGCCTTGCCCACGGCCTGGATCGGTCTTAGCCTCGATCATTCAGGAGTGCGCAAGAACCAGCACGCCGTCGATGTCCACGATCACGTGACCGTCGGCGGCCGGACCGTTCGCCCCGGCCAGCCCCCAGACCCGCGACCGTACTTCTGCCCGCGCCAACCGGATCGCGGTGAGGGCCTTCGGGCCGGCTGCGGCGAGGACGTCGATGAGCCGGGAGGCTGTGGGGTCGGATGCCACCAGGCCGAACACGTCGGGCTCGGCCCGCAGCATGGCGACATCGGCGAGGCAGTCCCCGCCCAGAGCCGTCGCGAGCGCGACATCCAGCAGGACCTTGCCCGGGTCGTGCACTGTCCGCGGCTTGCGCCACGGCGCCATTGCCGCCGATATCGCGGTGTCCAGGCCGGACTTGCGGACCGTCTCGACCAGCAGCACCACCCCGGCCTGCGAGACCGTCCCTCTGCCACCGCCCTCGACACGGCCACGCGGGTACAACCCGATACGCTCGCTCACCTGGAGAGTGCTTCTTTCCGTGCAGCCAACAGGACCCTAGACAAGTCCCATCGTTGCAGGTCAGCAGCACTCTCCGCTTATTTGCTCAAGGCATGGACGAGCACGCACATGAAAGCGCGAGGCTAGTGCGGCGGCGCCAGCCGTCACGGCAACAGGCGCTCCGGCACCCCGCCGACGCCCAACTGCCGACTTTTGCAGTCCACTTGAACATCACCTGACGGTCTGCTGAACCGTCTGTTCCTACCGTCTGAGACGTGCTTCCCCCATCCGCCTCCACCGAGCCGCCACGTCCGGCCGAGGGACACCCCCGTGGCATCCCGCCGTCCCTCGGCCGGGCGCTGGCCCACCGGCGCTCTCCTTCCTCCCCCCTCCCCGCCCCGCCGGCGGACGGGAGCCACGCCGCGCCCGGCCCGGGGGAGGAGTAGCCGTGCGGGAGGAGACCGTGGTCGTCAGTACGGAGATCGCCGCCACCCCGAGCACCGTCTACCAGCTGCTCACCGACTTCAGCCGCTGGACGCAGTTCATCGCCGAGACCAGGCCCCCCGCCGTCGCGCCGGAGGCCGCGGACCGCGGTGCGACCTTCCGGGCCTGGAACCGCAACGGCCCGCTGATCTGGCGCACCACGTCCCGGATCGTCGTCGCCGAACCCGGACGCTGCTTCGCCTTCAAGGTCACCTTGTTCGGCCGGCCCATGGCCGTCTGGCGTTACGACATCACCGCGACGCCCCACGGCTGCCGCGTCACCGAGTCCACCCGTGACCAGCGCGCGCGGGTCCTGCGGACGCTGACCCCGCTCACCACCGGCGTCTGGGACCGCCAGGCCCGCAACCGGCGCAACATGGAAACCACCCTCACCCGGCTCCGCACGCTCGCCGAGGGCGACGCCTTCAGGACGGGCGCTTCCGCAGACGCGTCGTGAGGTGGTGCTGCAGGAGCTGTCCCACCGCCGCCATGTCGTGCACGACCGTCATCTCCCCGGCCCCGAGGGTGTAGTGGCGGCGGGTGGCGGTGACCTCCTTGGCCAGCGGGGTCAGCGACACGTCCTTCGTCTCGATCTCGATCTCCGTACCGGAAACCCGCCCGACGTACGTCTCGACGATGCCGGTGGGATGGGCGAGCACGACCTCCAGTGAGGCGTCGGGAGTGACCCGCCACCACCCCGCCTCACGGCTCGCCGGCCGCAGCGGGGCGCCGGAGCCGTCGATCAGCCACGCCCGTGCCTCGTAGCGCAGGAAGGGGCGGCCGTCGTGGCTGAAGGTGAGCTCCTGCTCGTACCGGAAGTCCTCCTCCAGCGTCGGGTACTGGCCCTGCCCCCGGCCGTGCCAGCGCCCCAGCAGGGGCAGTACGGGCCGCAGCAGCGGGTGCGGTTCGGGGCCCTCGCCCACGGTGTGGCTGTCGGGATACGGGTTCTCCTGCACGGACTCGAACATGTCCACCTTGCCTGTCTGCGGGACCACGGGCTCCGCAGCCTAGCGGCCGCCCCGCCCCGCCCCCGGGAACATGGCGGGGCGGGGCGGACGTGAACGGCGCGGCGCCCCAGCCCCCCCCGGTCAACCGTCAACCGTCAACCGTCAACCGTCAACGGGCGAGCAGCGCACCCGCGACCGAAGCCGGTACCGGCGCCAGACTGGCCGGCCGGGTGGTGAAGGTCCCCCGGCCCTGGGTCCGGCCGCGCAGCCGGGACGCGTAGCCGAACAGCTCGGCCAGTGGCACGACCGCCGTGATCACCGCCGTCCCGGCCCGGGCCGTGGACGCCGAGACCCGGCCGCGACGGGCGGCGAGATCACCCAGTACGCCGCCGACACCGTCCTGCGGGACGCTCACCACGACCTCCACGACCGGCTCCAGCAACTCCACCGTGCTCACGCGCAGCGCCTCGCGCAGTGCGAACCGGCCCGCCGCCCGGAACGCCATCTCCGAGGAGTCCTTGGAGTGGGTCGCCCCGTCGGTGAGCGTGACCCGCAGGCCCGTCACCGGGTGACCGCCGAGCGGGCCCTCGGCCAGGGCGTCGCGGCAGCCGGCCTCCACGGCGCGCGCGTACTCCTGCGGCACGCGGCCCCCGACGACCGTCGACCGGAACTCGAAGCCCCCTTCCTCCAGCGGTTCGACGTCGATGACGACGTGCGCGAACTGCCCGGCGCCGCCGTCCTGTTTGACGTGCCGGTAGACGAGACCGGTCACGCCGCGTACGACGGTCTCCCGATAGGAGACCTGCGGCCGGCCGACGACCACCTCCACGCCGTGACCGCTGCGGATCTTCTCCACCGCGACCTCCAGGTGCAGTTCGCCGAGCCCGGACAGCACGGTCTGCCCGGTCTCCGCGTCGGAGCGCACCACCAGCGACGGGTCCTCCTCGGCGAGCCGGGCCAGTGCCGAGGAGAGCCGTCCGGTGTCGACGCCGCGCAGCGCCTCGACCGCCACCGACACCACCGGTTCGGCCACCGAGGGCGGTTCGAGGACCAGCGGGGCCCCCGGCGCACACAGGGTCGAACCGGCCCGCGCGGCCTTCAGCCCGATCACGGCGACGATGTCACCGGCGCGTGCCTCCTCCCGTTCCTCGTGCCGGTCGGCCTGCACGCGCAGGATCCGGCCGACCCGCTCGGTACGCCCCGTGGCCGGATCCAGTACGGACTCGCCCTTGCGCAGCGTGCCCGCGTAGATCCGCAGGTACGTGAGCCGTCCCGTCGCCGTCGCCGTCACCTTGAAGGCGAGGGCCGCGAACGGCTCCGCCGGATCGGGGGCGCGCTCCTGCTCCACGCCGCCCGCCAGCCCGCGCACCGGGGGCACGTCCACAGGGGACGGCAGGTACGCCAGCACCGCGTCCAGCAGCGGCTCGATCCCGCGGTTGCGGTACGCCGAACCGCACAGCACCACCACGCCGTCCCCGCGCAGCGTCAGCTCGCGCAGGGCGCGTACCAGCGTCCGCTCGGACAGCGCCGAATCCGCGCAGAACTCCTCCAGGGCGTCGGCGTGGAGCTCGGCCACCGTCTCCTCCAGGAGCCGGCGGCGCCGCTGCGCCTCCTCCCGCAACGACTCGGGGACCGGCCCCGTCTCGTAGGTGTCGGCGTCCGCGCGCCAGCGCAGCGCCCGCATCCCCAGCAGGTCGACGACGCCGGTGAACGCGTCCTCCTGCCCGATGGGCAGCTGCACCACCAGGGGTACGGTGCCCAGCCGCTCCCGGATCGACGTGACCGCGGTGTCGAGGTCGGCGCCCGCCCGGTCCAGCTTGTTGACGAACGCGATCCGCGGCACCCCGTGCCGGTCGGCCTGCCGCCACACCGACTCGCTCTGCGGCTCGACCCCGGCGACGGCGTCGAACACCGCGACGGCCCCGTCCAGCACCCGCAGGGAACGCTCGACCTCGTCGGAGAAGTCGACGTGCCCCGGAGTGTCGATCAGGTTGACGCGGTGTCCGCCCCAGGTGCAGCTCACGGCCGCCGCGAAGATGGTGATGCCGCGGTCGCGTTCCTGGGCGTCGAAGTCGGTGACGGTCGTGCCCTCGTGCACCTCGCCCCGTTTGTGGATGGCGCCGGTCGTGAAGAGGATGCGTTCGGTGATCGTGGTCTTGCCGGCGTCGACGTGGGCGAGGATGCCCAGGTTGCGGACGGCGGTCGGGGAAGTGGTGTCGACGGGTCGCCTGTTGGCGCGCATGGCCCGAGGCCTTTCGAGTGATGAGGAAGAGGGCGGCGCGATTCCCGGACGCGGCCGCGGCGCCGCCGCCGCGCCGGAGGGATCCGGGGGGCGTACGGCGAGCGGGAAGGACGGGACCTTGGAAGGGCCCGGAACCTAGAGGGAGATGACCCCGAGGTGCGTCACGGGCAGGGGGTGACGGCCGCGCAGCCGGCACCGCGCGCTGCGAGACACCGGGATCACGTCGTACCGGGACCGGGGAGCGAAGACGGCGGTGCGGTGCGTGCGCATGGCCGGGCTCCCCTTCTCTTCACTGGCATCGGGCGCGCCGTGTCCTGTCGGCAGCGCGTACGCCGACCCTAGCGAGCGGCCCGGCCCGGGGCACGCCCTTTTCGCACTCCCGACACTCGAACACTCTCGGTAACGGTTTGCTACGGTACGTGATGCCCTTGTCCGCCTCCCTTGGGAGTCGCCATGTCCATGCTGCTGATCAGAGGGTCCTTCCGGGTGAACGGCGGTGCCAAACCGGACGGCGACACCCTCCCCTTCATCCCCGAGGACCCCGGAGACTGGAAACTCGTGGGCGGGCGGGCACCGATCGTGCCCAAGGCGGACGGCCGTGCCGGCGTCCGCCTGGAAGGCGTCGACACGCTGGAGACCCACTACGGCAACGGCAGTTACGGACCCGAGCGGCACCAGCCGCTGAAGTTCGCGCACCGGGCCGCCGACGAGTTGCTGACCTGGCTCGGCTTCACCCACATCGAGCGCCACGCGGACGAGACCGTCACCACCACGCCCGACAGCGTGCCCGGATTCATCCTCACCCGCGGCGCCGATGCCTACGGCCGCTGCATCGCTCTGGTCGGCCGCGGCTTCCCGCCCGGATGCAGCGGCTACGAGATCCGTGTCGGCGAGGACCTGCTGCGCAAGACCGTCAACCACCACCTCCTCGCGGTCGGGCTGGCCTACCCGACCTTCTACTCGGGTCTGCCGTCCGACCTGCGCGGGGTCCTCAAGGCCGCCGCCCTGCAGGCCAGGGGGGCCGTGCCGCCCAAGGGGCTGTGGGCCGAGGACGTGACCGTCGAGGGGGCCAAGGTCACCGACATGTGCGCGATCACCGCCGACGCGGGTGCGGTGATCCTCCCGAAGCTGTTCCGCCGGCTGAAGGACTACCTGGACTACGACCCGGGGAACCAGTCACTGGCCTGGTTCCCCGCCTTCCTGGCCGGGGCCGGGGACAAGTTCCGCATCCTGCCGGGCAACGACGAGGTCACCGGCATGCACCATCTGATCGAGATCACCGACGGGCAGACCCTGCGGATGACCCACCCCTGCGAACAGATCGTCTTCGACGACAAGTGAGCACCCGCGCGGCCATGACCCGGCCGCGCCGCGAGAGATGACCGGTCAGGGCTGATGGGTCAACGGCAGCCGGAGCACCAGCCGGGCGCCGCCCTCCGCGGAGTCCTCGGCCGTCAGCGTGCCGCCGTGGTGGGTGCTCAGGTCGCGGGCGATGGCGAGGCCCAGACCGGCTCCACCGTGGTCGCGGCTGCGCGAGTCGTCGAGGCGCGTGAACCGTTCGAAGATCCGCTCGCGATCCGCCGCGGGGATGCCGGGGCCGTCGTCGAGGACCTCCAGGACGGCAGTGCGCGGCCGTGGCCCCCCGGTCGTGCGCAGGGTGACCTCCACGCGCCGAGCCGCGTAGCGCTGGGCGTTGTCGACGAGGTTGGTGACGACCCGGCCGAGCCACAGGGCGCCGGCGGTGACCTCGACACCGGCTTCGAGCCGCACGTGGACGGGGACCCGGTCCCCGAGGCGGCAGTCCACCGCCTCGCGGACCAGAGCGGTCAGGTCCAGCGGCGCGGCGGACACGGGCGGGGCCGCGTCGATGCGGGCGAGCAGGAGCAGATCGGCCGTCAGGTGCTGGAGCCGTTCGATGTCCTCAAGGGCCCCGCCGATCAGCTCGGGCCACAGCTCCGGGTCGCGGACGGCCAGGGCCACCTCCAGCTGGGTGCGCAGGACGGTGATGGGGCTGCGCAGTTCGTGGGAGGCGTCGGCGATGAACTGCCGCTGGCGGATGCCGGAGGCCTCCAGCCGGTCCAGGGTGGCGTTCATGGTCTCGGCCAGCCGGGCCACCTCGTCCTGCGTGGCCGGCACCGGCACCCGCCGGTGCAGGTCGCGGTCGGAGATCTCGGCGACCTCGGCGCGGATCGCCTCCACCGGCCTCAGCGCGTGCCCGGTGACCCGCCAGGTCACGAGGGCGACGGTGGCCAGGAGCAGCGGCATGCCGATGAACAGGGCCGCGGTGGTGGTGTCGTCGGCCGCGTCCGCGTCCCGCAGTGAGGCGCCCGCGTAGACGACGGCCATGCCGTCCGGGGTGTCGGTGACGACCTGGGCCACCCGCTGGCGGTGTCCCTCGCCGAGCGGGCGGACCTTCCAGGTGTGGAGACGGGTGGCCGGTGCCCCGGGGGCGGGCGGCGGGAACGCGGGCACGCCCATCAGATTGGGGCTGGCGAACAGGACACGGCCGTCCGCGCCCACCACCTGCACGAACTCGACACCGCGCCCCGGCGGGCGGACGCGCCCCAGCTTGCCGGTGGCGGCGAGCTGGGCCACCGTCTCGGCCTGCCGCCGGGCGTCGTTCTCCGCGTTGCGCAGCAGATTGGCTTCGAGCAGCCCGAGCAGGGCGAAGGAGGCGAGCGCCAGGGCCGCGGCCACCACCACGCTCGCGCCCACGGTGGCCCGTGCCCGTACGGTGGTGGGCCACATCCGCCGTAGCGCCGGCCACCGGCGCAAGGCCGCGCGCGAGGCGGAGCCCAGTACGGAGCCCAGTACGGCCCCCGGGCGGCGGGGGCCCGGCCGCTCAGCCACCGTCGACCGCCAGCCGGTATCCGGCTCCCCGTACGGTCTCCAGCGCGGCACGGCCGAACGGGGCGTCGATCTTGCGGCGTACGGCGCTGACGTGGACCTCGACGACATTGGGATCGCCGTCGAAGGCGCTGTCCCACACCTGTTCCAGGATGTCGCGTTTGGGCACCACCTCGCCGGAGCGCCGGGCCAGGTACTCCAGCACCGCGAACTCCCGCGCGGTCAGCCGTATCTCCGTACCGCCCCGCGAGCAGGAGTGCCGGGCGGGGTCGAGCAGCAGGTCCCCGAACCGCATCACCTGAGGGCGCCGGCGGCCCGTACGCCGCCCCAGCGCGCGCAGCCGGGCGACCAGGACGAGATAGGAGAAGGGCTTGGACAGGAAATCGTCGGCGCCGGTGTCCAGGGCCTCGGCCTCGTCGTACTCGCCGTCCTTCGCCGTGAGCATCAAGATTCCCGACTCGTTGCCGGCCGCGCGCAGCTTCGCGCAGACCCGGTAGCCGTTCAGCCCGGGCAGCATGATGTCGAGCACGATCAGGTCGTAGTCGTGCTCGGTGGCCAGCCACAGGCCCTGGGGCCCGTCATGGGCCACGTCCACCGAGAACCCCTCCGACTGCAGCCCTCGCTGCAGGGCCACCGCCAGCCGGCGTTCGTCCTCCACCACCAGTACGCGCATGCCGAACAGGATCGCAGGGCCGCCCCGCGGAAGGCTGAAGAGGTCTTCAGGTGGCTTCAGCGGGGCTTCAGCATGCGCTCGGCATCCTCTGCAACGAGCCGGGCGCAGCGCCCGGTTGTCCTGAGGAGTTCTGGTATGTCTGATTCTGTCCCGCCCCGCCCGTCCGAGCAGCCCGAGCAGGCCCCCGGCTCCGGAGCTCCCAAGCGGGCGGCCCTGGGCCGCCTGGTGCCCCGCAGCAGGGCCGCCCGATGGGCGGCGGCGGGCGCGGCCGTCGTGGTCGTCGGCGGGGGAGCGGCGGCCCTCGCGGTGGCCGACCACCAGGACCACCACCGGGCGGACCGGGGGCCGCGCGTCCACTGGACCGTGCCCGGCCACGGCGGCGCGGTGCACGAGGGCAAGCGGGGCGACCTCGACGTGCAGGCGCCCCCCAAGCTCCGCGAGGGTCTCGGCCGGCCCGACGGCGGCGCCGGCCGTAAGGGCCCGGGAGCCCCGGCGCCCGCGCCACTGCCCTCCCTGGCCATCGGCGAGGCGGCCGACAAGGCCGCCGCAGCGGTGCCGGGCGGCAAGGTCGAAAGCCTGCGCCCGGTTGCCCAGGACGGCGGCGGCAGCGCCTGGCTGGCCGTGGTCCTCGGCCAGGACGGCGTCCGGCACGCCGTCACGGTGTCCGCCGACGGCACGGTGACCGGCAACACCCCCGTGGACAGGTTGCGCTAGCGGGTGTTCTCGAAGCGGCCCGCGGCGCCTGGCGCCGCGGGCCTTTCGGTCATGGCCCGACGCGGGGCGGGGGCGAGTCGGGACGTGCCTCGCCGGACGGGGTCGTAGCGACATCCGATCGTGTGACAGGAGGAGCGGCACCGAGTGTGCGGGGGGCGTGCGCGGGCGGTCCGGGGCGCGCGGGGGAGCGGATGCGCTTCGTTCCGAAGATTCCTGCGGACCGGCTTGCACGATCGGGCTCGTTTTCCGATGGGGTGGTGAGTGGGAGCACCTGGTGCTCCACGGCTGCTGGTCCGGGGGCAGGCACGCCGCTTACGCACAGTCCACTTGGAAGGTTTCGCGCCGACGTGAATGTTGCCGAGACGGTCGCCCTCGCGCTGTTAGTCACCACCGCGGTCCGTCTACTCGTAATCAAGGTCCCCGCCGCTCCCATGGGTGGCGTCGAACAGCCGTGGGGGAGCGTATGAGTGAAGGAGAGTTCGACCCATCCGGGGACCAGGCGGTCTCCAGCGAGCTGGCCGGCGTGCTGCCCGTGGAGTTCACCGCTTTCCACTCCCAGCAGCACCGCGCCTACCTGCGCTACGCCCACCTGCAGCTCGGCAACGCCAAGGACGCCGAAGAGGTCGTCGACGACGTCTTCACCTTCCTGCTGACGGTGTGGCGCCAGGCGCTCAAAGAGGCCAGCCTGCACGGATTCGCGTGGGCGGTGCTGCGCGAGCACGTCGAGCGGCGGCTGGCGGTCCTGGGCCGGCAGGTGGCGATGGTGGAGACGGCCTGGTTCGCCGCGCTGCGCCGCACCTCGCGCGAGCGGCTGGAGCTGCTGGAGTCGAAGCTCGGCCTGTACGCGGCCATCGCCGGCCTCTCGGAGCGGCAGTACGACGTGGTGCTGCTCGCGTTCCTGCTGGGGAACGACTCCGACACGGTCGCGCGGATGATGGGGATCTCCCCCGCGACGGTCCGCTCGCACATCCGCGGCGCCCGCCGAACGCTGTCCCGCAAGCTCGGGGTGGACTGGATCCCCGGAGAGGAGAAGGACCAGTGAGCGACATGCCCTGTGACCGCGACATGCCGCTGGGCGAACTCGACGCGGCCTTGGAGGAGGCTACGGTGCTCGCAGAGGAATACGCCGGATACGACGAGGGTGCGGCCCGGCGCCGCATCGCCCGCCGGATCGCGGCCGATCGCGCCCGCTCGGCACCCGGTACCGCCGCTGGCGCGGCCCTCTCCGCCCGCGGCCAGTCCGCGGCGGCGTCCGCCGCGACCGACGACCTCGTCCTGGACGCCGCCTGCCACGTACGGGCCGCCCGCGGCCTGGACGACCTCACCTGGTCCCTCGTGGAGAGCCGGGCCTTCGCCGAAATCGCCCTGGACGCCGATTCCTGGCCCCACGGCGCGGACTCCGCCCTGCTGTTCGGCTGCCTGCTGCACCTGGCGGACCGGATGGAGGGCGCGCAGTTCTGGTTCCAGTACGCGGCGGGGGCGGGCTCGCAGACCGCGGCCCGCTGCCTCTACCTCCACCACCTGTCCCGCGCCGAGGTCGAGACCGCCCGCTACTGGAAACGCCAGGCCCGGACCCTGCCCCCCGACGAACACCTGCCGGTCCTGCCGCAGATGCCGGAACGCCTCGAAGAGGCCCTCGGGGCCTCGGTCATCTGGACGACCCCGCCCATCACCACGCAGGACCTGACCGCCCTCAGCGGCGGCCCGGGCCGGGGCGGGCGGGCCCCCGTCCGGCTCCCCGCGCGCCTGCGCCAAGCCCTCATGGCACACCCCCGCAAGGAGCACCCCGACCTGGGGGAGGTCTTCACCCCCGGCCCCCAAGTAGCGGTCGCCGTCGCGCAGAACGCGCGGCTCAGCCCGCGGCACCTCACGGACGAGGCGACCGCGTGCGCCCTCAAAGCACTCAAACGTCCCCTCGTGAGCCACACCGTCCCCAAAGCACCCGAGGGGCGTCCGGCACCCGCCGCGCTGGAGTCCGTCCACGAGGCACTGCGCGTCCTGGAAGTCATCAACCGCTACTCGGCCGGCGTCAACCTGACCCAGGTCGCTCGTGAGACGAAGCTGCCGCAACTGGTCCTGGCCAGGGCCATGGAGCAGCTGATGCGCGCGAACCTGGCCATCCCGATCGGACCGGACGCGTACATCGCGGGCAACGCCCTGTTGCTGACCGAAGCGGTCGACGGGGAGGGACGCGGGCACCTGCGCGAGACCCTCGCATGGGTGCGGGACGCGGTCGGCGCCTGTGTCTACGTCGCCCGCTACACCGACGGCGAGGTCTCCATCACCCAGTACGCCGACGGCCCGGCCACCCCGGTGGTCGAGGAGTGGGTGGACTTCCGCGACGCCGCCCACGCCTCCGCGGTGGGCAAGGCCCTGCTGACCCAACTCGGCCCCGACGACCGCAAGGACCACCTGTCACGCCACCAGCTCACCCGCTTCACCCCCCACACCCTCACCAGCCACCAGGACCTCTTCCACCAGCTCGACACCCGCCCGCCCAACGCACCCCTCCTCGACTTGCAGGAGTACGCGCTCGGCACGGTGTGCGCGGCCGTGCCGATCACCGCGGGCCCGAACGCGGAGTGCGTGGCCCTGTCCATCCCCGTCCCCGACCCCGGCCGGTTGAAGCAGGCCGCCCGGATCCTGCAGGGCGAAGCGGCCGCGGTCTTACTCGCCCTGATCGTCGCCGGCAGCACCCACCCACCCGCACGCCGACCGGAGAACGGCATCCTGTCCACCACCGTCTAGAGCGGGTCCCGCCGCACATCGGTGCGGCGGGACCGTCCCGGCCGGACGACGGCTCAGAGCTTCTCTTCGAGCAAGCGCGTGCGGAACAGGTCGAGCACCTGATCCAGCGCCGCCCGGGTGGGCTCGCCCGGGGCGTCGATCAGGTGCTCGGTCACCACGGAGTGCGGGGGGAGCAGGCCCTCGGGGCTCGCGCTGCTGTCGTCCAGCTCGACGGCGACGAAGGCGTCGCCGAGCTCGCGCCGCAGAAGGGCGAACCGGTCTCCCGGTACGAACCAGTCGCCCTTGAACCGCAGCCCCATGACCTGCAGGCCCTCCCGCTCGCAGCGGCCCCGTACGACGGCGAGTTCCGCGGGGCTGATGTCGATCGTCCGCTTGCGGCCCGCCGAGACGGCCACCGGGAGCGAAGGCTGGGACAGCACCGGGGCGATCAGCCGGTCGTCGGTGGCCATGGCCAGGGCGAACCCTCCGGTCACGCACATCCCGATGGCGCCGACGCCCGGGCCGCCGCACCGCTCGTGCTCGTGGGCCGCGAGGGCCCGCAGCCAGGACACGACCCGCGAGCTGCGGCCGGTGGCCAGCAGTGTGAACTCCCGGCTCACACACACCTTGAGAGCCGTGGAAGCCCAGTACCGCGCGGTGCCCAGCCGCCCGTGCGCATCGGGATGGGGGTCCAGGCCCGGCTCGCCGAACAGCACCGGCAGCACGACGGTGCAGCCGATCGCCGCCACGCGGTCCGCGAACTCCAGCACCTTCGGAGTGATGCCCGGTATTTCGGCCATCACGATCACGGCGGGGCCGGTACCGCGCCGCAGGACGCGGCGCTGGGTCCCCTCGTGGGTGAACGTGCCCTGTTCGTAGCCGGTCAGGTCGTGGTCCGCCATGACTCTTCTCAACCCCTTCGCGCACCGGAACCGGTCGCCGAGAGGCCCTCACCGACCGAGGCGAGTCTGGCATGCGAAGGTCGCCCTGTGGCCGGGGACCGAGGAAGCGGGGGGATCGGGGCGAGGATCACGCCACGTGCCGCGCACGGGGGAGCCGGCCCCGTCGCGGCAGCTGGCCGCTGCCCGGGTCCGGCTCCGCCGCGTGCGCCCCGTCAGTTCTTCTTCGGGGTGGTCGGTTTGTGGCCCGGATACACGTGATCGGGGGTCACGATGCCGGTGATCGCCTCGCCGAAGAGCGTGCTGGGCTCCTGGCCGTCGTGCAGGACGTCGGTGTTGAGGACGACGACCATGGTCGCCTGCTCCTGCGGCAGGTACACGGTGAGGGTTTCGTACCCGGGCAGCGAGCCGTTGTGGCCGATCCAGCCCTGCACGTTGAAGATGCCCAGTCCGTAGCCGGCACCCGGAATGTTCATCGGGGTCGTCTTCAGGCGCTCGGCCTGGGTCGCGGGCGTCAGCAGGGTGCCGGTGGCGAGCGTACGGGCCCAACTGTGCAGGTCCTGCAGGTCGGAGATCATCGCACCGGCGGACCAGGCCCAGGAGGGGTTCCAGTGGGTCGCGTCCTCGATCTTGCCCGAGGCGATCTCGTCCGAGTAGCCGTGCGCGTAGGGCGCCGGTATCGCGGCATTCGTGGGGAAGACCGTGCGGCGCAGTCCGGCCGGATCCAGGACGTCGCGCTGGATGACCTCGTGGATCGGCCGACCGGTGACCTTCTCGACCACCAGGCCGAGCAGGACCAGGTTGGTGTTGCTGTACTCGAACTCGGCGCCGGGCTGGAACTGCACGGGGTGCTTGAAGGAGTAGTCCAGCAACGCCTGAGGCGTGTAGGGCCGGACCGGGTCGTCGTCGAGCGCCTTGTTGAAGCCGTCGTCCTCGCTGTAGTTGAAGAGCCCGCTGCGCATGCCCGCGAGTTGGCGCAGGGTGATGCGGTCCCCGTTCGGAACGCCGGTGACGTACGTGCCGATGTGGTCGTCGAGGGAGAGCTTTCCCTGGTCGACCAGCCGCAGGAGGGCCGTGACGGTGAAGGTCTTGGTCTCGCTGCCGATGCGTACGTGGAGATCGGACGTCATGGGTGCGCCGGTCGCCTTGTCCGCCACACCGAAGGACTTGACGTAGCCGCCCTTGCCGGGGGCCCACAGCCCCACGCTCACGCCGGGAACCTGCGCCTCGCGCATGACCCGCTGCACCGCGGCGTCCAGCTGAGCCGCGACGGCAGGGGTGAGCTGGGGGAAGTCGGTGTCCCCGTCCGGGGAGGGGGAGGCGGTGGCGGACGGCGTCGGAGGGGTGGCCCCGTACGTGGGGCCCGCCGCGACGGGGGAGACGAGTGCACCTGCGGTGGCGGCGGCCACGCAGGCCCGGCGCAGCCGTGTGCGGGTCGGCTTCACGAGACGGCCTCCTGTCGTCGAGGACGAGGCAGCCTCACCAGCGTAGGTCCGTGCCTACCCGGTCGCGCGGTGAGCCATCCGGCGCCCCTGTGAGGCGCGGTGCGGCGTGTAGCCCGGCGCTGCGGTCCGGAGCCAGTACGGTCGGCATTCATCCGGATTAGCCCGATTGACCCGATTCTGGGGGTTCTGAGTTGCGCCGTCTCACCGTTGCCGTGACCCTGCTGGCCACCCTCGCCTCCGGCACCTGGCTGGCCAACGCGCACACCGCGGGGGACGGCGCCCCTGGCGGCGGACGCGGTACGAACATCCTGGTCGTCGGCATCGACAGCCGCGCCGGCCTGTCCGCCGCCGAGAAGCGGAGGCTGCACGTCGGCGGCAAGGGCTGCAACTGCACCGACGTGATGATGCTCCTGCACCTGTCCGAGGACGGGCGGCGTGCGAGCGTCGTCTCCGTCCCGCGCGACTCGTACGTGGAGTACGCGGACGGCACCGGCAAGCGCGGCAAGATCAACGGGGCGTACGCCCTCGGCGGCGGCCCGATGGCGGTGCGCACGGTCGAGAAGGCCACGGGCCTGCACATCGACCACTACCTGGAAACCGGGTTCACCGGCTTCGAACAAGCCGTCAACGACCTCGGGGGCGCGACGGTCTGCACGGACAAGCCCCTCCAGGACGAGAACTCCGGCCTCGACATCACCGCCGGAGTCCACCACACGGACGGCAACACCACACTGCGCTACGTGCGGGCGCGCCACATCAACCGGGCCGGAGACCTGGGCCGGATGCGGCGTCAGCAGCGCATGGTGGTGGACCTCCTGGCCCGCCTCACCGCGGACGGCTCCCTCTCCGGGCCGGTGAACGCCGCCCGGACCGCCCGCGCCCTGCTGAAGTCCGTGCGCACCGACGCCGGGACGGACGTGTTCGACCTGGTCCGCATCGGCCGGACGCTCGGCAGGCTGCGCCCGCACCAGGCGGAGTTCGTGACCGTACCGATCCGGATCTTCGACCACCGGGTGCCCGGTGTCGGCTCCACCCTGCTGTGGGACGAGGACCGCTCCGCCGCACTCTGGGAGGCGCTGGCCGCCGACCGGCCCGTCACGGGTGACACCCGCATCCAGCCCGCCGGGGCCGAGGCCACTCCCACCCGCCCGTCGGGGATCGCCGTCCGGGTGGACGACGCGACGGTCGCCGCGGCCCTGCGCCGCGGCGGGTTCGCGGTCACCGACACCTCGGCGTCCGCACCGGCCGTCCGCCCTGCGGGCCCGCCTGTGATCCGGTACGCCCCGGGCCGCGAGGAGGACGCGACCACCCTGGCCGCGGCCCTTCCCGGGGCGCGCCTGCGGCCCGTCGCGCACCAAGGCGCGACCTTCGACGTCACGGTCGGCAGCAAGCCCGTACTGGTCAAGAGCGTCACCTACGACCGCAACGTCGCCGACGGCGCCCCCGTGACCTCCGACCGCCTGCGCTGCGCCGGGGCGGCGGGACAGCCGTCGGGCGCCATGCCGTAGCCGTGGCCGTAGCCGAAGCGAGAGCCGGTCGTGCGGCTGTGGTCGGCCGACCCCCGTCGGCCGACCACGGTGGGCGTCAGGCCGGGCCGCCGGCCTGCCCGCTCTTGTAGAGCTCGGTGATGTCGGCCGTGTCACCGGCGGGCGGGGCCGATATGGCCTTCGCGCTGCCGAAGGAGAGGAAGTCGAGGTTCATGCTGGTCGTGCCGAAGGTCTGGTTCATGCGGGCCGGCATCCCCTTGTCGTCGACCCAGACGTCCGTGACGACCTCGCCGCCGGCGCTCCCCAGCTTGCCGTACATGGCGGCGGCCTCACCCAGCTTGTCCCCGGGGACCGTCGCACGGTAGTGGGTCGTGGTCTTGCCGTTGACGCTCTCCGTGCCGACCTTGCTGACCCCCTTCGCGTACTTGAGCGTCTTGAGGCCCGCCGTCGGGTCGCTGTTGGCCCCCTTCATGCCGGCCGCGCCCTGCTCGCCGAGGACGGCGGACACGTCGAGCTTCAGCCAGCTCTTGCCCTTGAACGGTCCGTCCGGGCTGGGGTCCACCCCGTAGTAGTACGCGCCCTGGACCATGCGCATGGTGATCGTGCCGTCAGCGACCAGGTCCTCCATCTGTAGGTCCTTGGCCGGCATCTCGGTCTCCATCGCGACCCCGTCGCCCCAGGAGTAGACGCCCTTCATCTGCACGGGCTTCCCGGCGGTCTCGCTGGAGGTCACGACCATGTTGATCTCGGCCGAACCGGCCTTCGACGCCTCGTCGGAGGCGCGCGAGAGCGCCTCGACCAGCGTCTGCGCCGAATCGCCGGCCTTCTCGGCCACCGTCGTCGCGGAGCAGCCGACCGAGCCGGCTGCTATGACCAGCGCCGCGGCGACACCCGTGACGGCCTTGTTCTTCTTCATCCCCACCCCTTGTTCGAGCCGAATTCGCTCTCCCGCAGAGCATATTGGGCAGGACTGACAGTGGCCCAATCCTTTCGGACCGGCTCCACACAGGCGGCCCGGAGTCGCTGGGTGCGGCCCGGCGCCGCCGGGAGCCACCCGGGGCCGCTGGGGGCCGATCCCGGGGCCGCCACCGGAGACGATCCACCGAAGGGCATTGCATGATCATGCGTAGTCATGCATACTCTTCCTATGTCCAAGGTCCTCACCTCCCTGCCCACCGGCGAGCGCGTCGGCATCGCCTTCTCCGGCGGCCTCGACACCTCCGTCGCCGTCGCCTGGATGCGCGACAAGGGTGCCGTCCCCTGTACCTACACCGCCGACATCGGCCAGTACGACGAGCCCGACATCGCCTCGGTGCCCGGCCGCGCCAAGGCGTACGGAGCCGAGATCGCGCGCCTCGTCGACTGCCGAGCGGCCCTGGTCGAGGAGGGCCTCGCCGCGCTCGCCTGCGGCGCCTTCCACATCCGCTCGGGCGGTCGCGCCTACTTCAACACCACGCCGCTCGGCCGGGCCGTCACCGGCACGCTGCTGGTGCGGGCGATGCTGGAGGACGACGTACAGATCTGGGGCGACGGCTCGACCTTCAAGGGCAACGACATCGAGCGGTTCTACCGCTACGGCCTGCTCGCCAACCCCCACCTGCGGATCTACAAGCCCTGGCTGGACGCGGACTTCGTCACCGAGCTCGGCGGCCGCAAGGAAATGTCGGAGTGGCTGCTCGCCCACGACCTGCCCTACCGCGACAGCACCGAGAAGGCGTACTCCACCGACGCCAACATCTGGGGCGCCACCCACGAGGCCAAGACCCTGGAGCACCTGAACACGGGTGTCGAGACCGTCGAGCCGATCATGGGCGTGCGGTTCTGGGACCCCCAGGTGGAGATCCCCACCGAGGACGTGACGATCGGCTTCGAGCAGGGCCGGCCGGTGACGATCAACGGCAAGGAGTTCGCCTCCGCGGTCGACCTGGTGATGGAGGCGAACGCCATCGGCGGCCGCCACGGCATGGGCATGTCGGACCAGATCGAGAACCGGATCATCGAGGCGAAGAGCCGCGGCATCTACGAGGCGCCCGGCATGGCGCTGCTGCACGCCGCGTACGAGCGCCTCGTCAACGCGATCCACAACGAGGACACCCTCGCCCAGTACCACAACGAGGGACGGCGCCTCGGCCGGCTGATGTACGAGGGCCGCTGGCTCGACCCGCAGGCGCTGATGGTGCGCGAGTCGCTCCAGCGCTGGGTCGGCTCGGCCGTCACCGGCGAGGTCACGCTGCGGCTGCGGCGCGGTGAGGACTACTCGATCCTCGACACCACCGGCCCGGCCTTCAGCTACCACCCGGACAAGCTGTCGATGGAGCGCACCGAGGACTCCGCGTTCGGCCCGGTGGACCGGATCGGCCAGCTCACCATGCGTAACCTCGACATCGCCGACTCGCGCGCCAGGCTCGAGCAGTACGCCGGGCTGGGCCTGATCGGCACGGCCGCCCATCCCGCCATCGGCGCTGCCCAGGCTGCCTCGACCGGCCTGATCGGTGCGATGCCGGAGGGCGGCGCCGAGGCCATCGCCTCGCGCGGCGAGGTCTCCGGCGACGAGGAGATGCTCGACCGCGCGGCCATGGAGTTCGGCACCGACTGATATCGGCGCCGACCGCGTACGTCCCGGCCGCCCCGGTCCGCACCCCGCCTGCACCGGGCGGGCGCGGGCCGGGGCGCCGTCGTGCCCCGGTGCCCCCGGTCCGCGGGTCACCCGTCCGGGCGGGACCGCTTAGCGTGGGGCCATGAGTGATCTTGACGAGGGGCTGTACGGGTTCCGGCTCGACGTGCCGCAGGCGGAGCTGGACGACCTCGACGAGCGGCTGGGCCGGGTCCGGTGGCCCGACGAGCTGCCCGGGGCGGGGCAGGCGTACGGGATCGGGCTGGCGCGGGTGCGTGAGCTGGTCGCGTACTGGCGTGAGGGCTACGACTGGCGCGCGGCGCAGGCGCGGCTGAACGAGTGGCCGCAGTTCACCACCCTCATCGACGGCGCGCGGGTGCACTTCGCGCATCTGCGCTCGCCCGAGCCCGACGCGACCCCGCTGCTGATGACCCATGGCTGGCCCGGGTCCTTCATGGAGTTCCAGCGGGTCGCGGGCCCGCTGACGGATCCGCGGGCGCACGGCGGGGACCCGGCGGACGCCTTCCACCTCGTCCTGCCGAGCATTCCCGGTTTCACGCTGTCGGGGCCGACCGTCGAGGCGGGCTGGGAGTTCAAGAGGGCGGCGCGGGCGTTCGCGGTGCTGATGGCGCGGCTCGGATACGAGGTGTACGGGGTCCAGGGCGGGGACTGGGGGGCGGCCATCTCGCGGGAGCTCGGGCGGATCAGGCCCCGGAACGTGATCGGGGTGCACCTGAACCTGCTGCCCGGGGGTGGCGCTACGGCGCAGCCGGAGGAGGACGAGCTGGCCGCGCTCGACCCGGCGGAGCGCGAGCGGACCCTGGCTTCCTGGGAGCGGTACCGGACGTGGGTGCGGGAAAGGCAGGGATACGCCGATATCCAGGCGACCCGGCCGCAGACCCTGGCGTACGCCCTGAACGACTCGCCGGTCGGGCTGCTCGCCTGGATCGCCGAGAAGTTCGACGAGTGGAGCGATCCCTCCTGCCCGGTCGACCGGGACCAGATGCTGACGAACGTGATGCTGTACTGGCTCACCGGCACGGCGGGCAGCGCGGCCCGGATCTACTACGAGCGGGCCCATGCCGACTACGCGGGCCAGCCGCCCCAGCAGTCGGCCACCCCGACCGCCCTGGCCGACTTCCCCCGGGACAACTTCATCCCGCTGCGGCACGTCGCCGCGCGTACCGACTCGATCGTGCGCTGGACATCGTACGACCGGGGCGGCCATTTCCCCGCGATGGAGGTGCCCGACCTGCTGGTGGAGGACGTACGGGCCTTCTTCCGCGGGCTGCGGTGACCGGCGACGGAGCCGGGGACGGGACCGGGGCCTGACCGGGGGCCTGGCGGGCCGTCAGGTACGGGGGGCGGCGACGCGGTCGACGGCGTCCAGCGCGGCCTGCCACGGGAAATGGGGAGGGTTGTCCGGGCCGGCGGGGCCGGGGGTGAAGCCGTTCTCGCCGTAGAGGACCTCGGCTCCGGCGGCGCGCAGGGTGGCCAGGGACTGGTCGAACCGGGGGTGCGCGGCGAGGGCGGCGTTCGTGCAGGGCATGGTGACGACGGGGGTCCCCTTGCCGGTGGCCTCGGCGGCGACACCGACGGTGAAGCGGTCGGTGAGGCCGAGGGCCCAGGAGTTGACGGTGTTGAAGGTGGCCGGGGCGAAGAGGAGGGCGTCGGCGGCCGGCCATACGTCGGCTTCCCCGGGCATCTTGTACTGCCAGCGGACGGGGTGGCCGGTCAGGGCGGCCAGTCCGTCCAGGCTCTCGGACAGCCAGTGCGCCGCGGTGGGGGTGAGTCCCAGGCATACGTCCCAGCCGCGGGCCTGGGCGTTCTCGATGACGTGGGCCACGTCGAAAACGGGCGGGGCGGCGGAGCAGAGCAGATAGAGAGTCCTCGTGGTCATGTCGCCATATGATCATACTCTGGACCTCAACCATCCTTGAGCTCCCCTCCCTTCCCCTGCGTACGCCCTCTGACGGCCTGCCAGACGCCGCGGCCCCGCGCCTACTCCACTGTCAGGAGATGTCAGGGAACCGGCCCTAGCCTCCGGGCATGGACCTCATCGTCGAACTCAGGCAGTACACCTGCCACCCGGGCGCCCGCGACACCCTCATCGACCTCTTCGAGAGGGAATTCGTCACCGGACAGGAGACGGCCGGCATCACCGTGGGCGGCCGGTTCCGGGACCTGGACGACCCGGACCGCTTCGTGTGGCTGCGCGCCTTCCCGGACATGGCGGCGCGGACCCGGGCACTGCACGCCTTCTACGGCGGCCCCGTCTGGCAGGCGCACCGCGAGCGGGCCAACGCGACCATGCGGGACTCGGACGACGTGCTCCTGCTGCGCGGACCGGGCTTCGCCGCATCCGACGCGCCGGGTCCGGTCGTCGCGACCCTCTGCCACCCCCTGGACGGCACCTTCGCCGACCACTTCGAGCAGCACCTGCGCCCCGCGCTGGCCGCCGCGGGGACCCCCGCTCGGGCGGTACACCGCTCGGAGCACGCGGAGAACGAGTTCCCCGCCCTGCCGGTACGGACCGGTGAGGACGTCCTGCTCTGGTTCACGGCGCCCCAGGCGCCGGCCCTGCCGGACCTCTCGGCCCACCTGAAGTCGCCTCCGCAGCGGCTGCGGCTGGAGCCGGTCCACCGGTAGCGGCTCACAGGGCGGGGCGGGTTGGACGTACGCGTATGTGGCTGAGCTTTTCGGCTATGTCGCCGCTCGCCCCGTCCCACTTGACTGGGGTCATGACGCAGACCACGAAGAACGACACGCAGAGCACCCGGACCGTACGCACCACCGACCAGGCCCTGGCCCTCGTGATCGGGGGCACCGGCAAGACGGGCCGCAAGGTCGCCGGGAAGCTCGCCGCCCAGGGCCGGCCGGTGAGGGTCGGCTCCCGTGGCGGTGAGCCCGCCTTCGACTGGAACGAGCCCGCCACCTGGACCGCGGCGCTGGAGGGCGTCGACCGGGTGTACGTCACCTACTACCCCGATCTCGCCCTCCCGGGCGCCGCCGACCAGGTGGGCGCCTTCGCCGAGGCGGCGGTGGCGGCCGGAGCGCGCCGTCTGGTGCTGCTGTCGGGGCGCGGCGAGGAGGCCGCGCAGCTGGCCGAGGAGAAGCTGAAGGCCTCCGGGGCGGACTGGACCGTCGTCCGCTCCAGCTGGTTCAACCAGAACTTCGACGAGAGCTTCTTCCTTGAGCCGGTACTGGCCGGCGAGATCGCCCTGCCGACGGGGGACGGCGTCGAGGCGTTCGTCGACACCGAGGACGTCGCCGACGTGGTGGTGGCGGCTCTGAGCGACGACCGGCACATCGGCAGGACCTACGAACTGTCCGGACCGCGCCTGCTGAGCTTCGCCGACGTCGCCGCAGAGCTGTCGAAGGTCACCGGCCGTGAGATCGCCTACGTGCCGGTTTCGGGCGAGGACTACCGTGCGGTGCTGCGCGCGAACGATCTGCCGGAGGACTTCGCCGACTTGTTCACCCTGATCCTGGACGGGCGCAACGCGCACCTGGTCCACGGGGTCGAGGAGGTGCTGGGGCGCGCGCCGAGGGACTTCGCCGACTACGCCCGCGAGGCCGCCGCGACCGGCGTGTGGGACGTGACGTCCTGAACCTGAGCCTGAACCGCAACCTCCCCTCGGACCCGGGCCGGCCCGGGCTGTGGCGGTTCGGGGAGGATGTGCGCATGGATACGTTGACCGGTCTCCTCGAAGGCCCCAAGGCGCGGGGTGCCTTCCTCCTGAAGTCCGTCCTCGATCCACCGTGGTCCGTGCGGATCGAGGACCGCGCCCCGCTGTCCGTCGTGACGATGGTGCACGGTACGGCGTGGCTGCTGCCCGAGGGGGAGGACGCCGAACCCGTACGGATCGGCCCCGGTGACGTGGCGGTGGTCCGGGGGCCCGAGCCGTACAGGGTCGCCGACTCCCCTGAAACACCGGTGCAGATCACGGTGGGCCCGGATCAGCGGTGCAGCACGCAGGCGGGCGAGGACGTCTCCGACTCCATGGCGCTGGGCGTGCGTACCTGGGGCGCCGCCTCTCCGGGCGCCGGGGCGGCGGTGATGCTGAGCGGGACCTATCAGGCCCCCAGTGAGATCGGCCGCCGGCTGCTGGATGCCCTGCCCACGATCCTGGTCCGCCCTGCGGGGGCCGCGGACGCCACCTTGATCACGCTGCTCGCTTCGGAGATCTCGCGTGAGGAACCGGGGCAGGAAGTGGTCCTGGACCGGTTGCTGGACCTGCTGCTGATCGGGGTGCTGCGGGCGTGGCCGACGGCCGCGGGATCGGGCGCCCCGGCCTGGTACCGGGCCGGGGGCGATCCGGTGGTCGGACCGGCGCTGCGGCTGCTGCACGAGAACCCGGCGCACGGCTGGACGGTGGAGGAGCTGGCCCTGCGGGTCGGCGTCTCCCGGGCCTCGCTGGCCCGCCGCTTCACGGAGGTCGTCGGGGAGCCGCCGGCGGGCTATCTGACCGGCTGGCGGCTGGCTTTGGCGGCCGACCTGCTGCGCGAGCCGGACGCCACGGTCGCGACGGTGGCCCGCCGGGTCGGCTACGGCAGTGCCTTCGCCTTGTCCACGGCCTTCAAGCGGGTCCGCGGTGTCAGCCCCAGGGAGTTCCGCGCGGGCGCGAGCGGACCCGTCCCGGCCGCGCTCGGGCCGGGGCCGGGGGGCACGGTGGTCCTTACAGAGCGGGGTCCGTAGCCGTAGCCGCGGCCGTATCCGGACCCGCGGGCAGGGTGAGCACGCCGACCTTCTGGTCCCCGGCGAGCTCGCCCGTGGGGCGGAAGCCCAGGCCCAGGTAGAAGGGTTCGGGGCTGTTCTGGCCGGGGTGCCAGCTGACGTACGCCAGGCTGGTCCCGCGGCGGAGGATCTCCTCGCAGACCGCGCGGACCGCGAAGCGGCCGTAGCCCTTGCCCTGGTGGTCGGCGTGGACGTTCAGGCGCCAGATGCCGGAGCGCCGGTCGGCGGGGTCGGTGGCCGGATCCCAGGGGAAGTCGAGGAAGGCCATGACGAAGCCGACCACGTCCTCCCCGTCGACGACGGCCCGCGGCCAGGCCCTCTCCCCGTGGACGTAGGCCTCTGCCAGCGACTTCACCACGGGGGAGACCAAGTGCGCCTGGTCGGGGCGTACCTGGAGCGCGCAGACCGCGTCGAAGTTCTCCTCGGTCACGGGTTCCAGGCGCAACGGGCGCGGCGACGAGGTGATCATGTCCTTGGGCATGATCTCAGCTTAAGGGCGGCCGGGTCGGCGAACGGGGGCGAGGGGTCTGCGCCGCCTTGAGGCCGGTGCAGACCCCCGGCGAAAACCGGGCCCGGGAAGGCTAGAAGGCGGCTCGGCAGTTCAGCAGCTTGGTCGTGCCGACCTTGCGGTCGCAGGCCCAGGCTTTGACCTCCTTCTTGTTCTTGAAGGTCCAGCTCTTCGAGCCGTTCACCACGGCCACGTAGTTCTTCACGGGGTACCAGGCGCCGTTCCTGAAGTCCTGGTAGGACAGGGCGAGGACGGCCTCGTACCCGTCACCCGCCACCTTGTCCTTGGCCGTGGCACCCTTGAACGATCCGGCGTAGAGCTTTTCCTTGGTCTCGGGGATCTCCCCCGACACGTGGTACTCGTACGTGCCGCTGATCTCGGCCTTGCCGCTGCCGGAGGTCTTGTTGAAGCCGATGGTGGCCGCGCCGGCGGTGCCGGCCAGCCCGATGACGAGGGCGGAGGCCACGGCGGAGGCTCCGAGGAGGGTGCGCTTCACAACGAGGGTCATGGCGGTGTCTGCCTTTCTCGGGGAGTGGAGCGGTCGACAGAAAACTAGGCGAGCGGTGCGCCCCGCATCGGCACGCACCGGGATGATTCGGATCTCCACCCTGCGCGGGTGGCGCGCGGCCGGCCTGCAACTCCAGCGGTAGTCGGGGCGTGCCCGCGCGGTACGCGCCGGTGCTGCGGCTGACCCATGGCTCCGGCGTGCCGAGGCCCGTAAGCTGCGCCGATGCACGCTGCATTCGGGTTTCTCGACGGTCCCGCGGGAAGGTCCCGGTCCCTGGTCGTCGACGCGCTGCTGGCGCTGGGCTACGCCGGCGCGGGGCTGTTGCTGGGGCAGGAGCAGCCGCCGCTCGGATGGCGGGGCATGGACGCCTTCGGAGGCGTGCTGACCGTCCTGGTGGGTCTGGTCATGGTGGCCCGCCGGATCGCGCCCGTCGTCGTGTTCGGTTCCAGCAGCGCGCTGTGGGTCCTGTTCATCGCCTGCGGGTACTGGCCGGTGGTCAACTCGATGCCCCCGCTCCTGGGCCTGTACACCGTCGCGGCGACCCGCCAGGTACGTACGTCCGTCGTGTGTACGGCAGTCGTGTCCGCGATCTGGGTGTACGCGGGTCTGAGCAACGCCGCCAACGGTTCCATGCCGACCGTCCTCGCCCAGGCGGTCCTGTTCCCGGCGGTCGTCTTCGTCGTCGGGCGCGGCTCCGGAGCACTCGCCGAGCGGAACCGGCAGTTCGCCGCACTGACCTTCCAACTGCGCAGGCAGCAGGAGGAGAACGCTCGCCAGCTGCTCACCGAGGAACGGGTGCGCATCGCGCGGGAACTGCACGACGTGGTCGCGCACCACATGTCCGTGATCTCGCTCCAGGCGGGCATGGCCTCGTACGTGTTCCCCACCGACCCGTCGGCCAGCCGGCGGGCCCTGGACGTCATCGCCGCCACCAGCAGGGAGGCGCTGGAGGAGATGCGCCGCATGCTGGTGCTCCTGCGGGTCGGCCAGGAGGCGCCGACGGACCCGGACGGCGGTGACGCGCTGGGAGGCGGCGGCGACGCGCTGGAGGACGGCGGTGGCTACGCGCCGGCCCCCGGGCTCGACCTGCTGGAGAGCCTGCTCGACCGGGTGAGGGGAGCGGGAGTCCACGTCACGCTGGAGGTCGCCGGCCCTCCCACCCCGCTGCCGCAGGGCATGGACCTGTGTGTCTACCGGGTGATCCAGGAGGCGCTGACGAACGTGCTGAAGCACGCGGGGCCCACCCGGGCGCATGTCGCCATACAGTACGAAAGCCCCGCCCTCGTGGTGTGCGTGACCGACGAGGGAGACGGCAGCTTCCAGCCAAACAAGGCGATAGCACCCGGTCATGGATTGATCGGGATGAGCGAACGGGCGAAAATCTACGGCGGGGCAGTCACCGCTGGCCCCCGTACCCTCGGCGGATTCGAGGTCCGACTGGTCCTTCCGGCACCCACCATCAGTGGCCGGCTGGACGGTCCGCCGGCCCCCGGCCCCGGGGACGGCCGCTCCCGGTGAGGATTTCCCCGATGCCCACGGTGCTGGTGGTCGACGATCAAGTGCTCATCCGTGTCGGGCTCGTGTCCCTGCTGAACGCCGCGCCGGGACTGTCCGTGGTCGGCGAGGCCTGCGACGGTGAGCAGGCGGTCCGGCAGGCGGAGGCCACCACACCCGATGTCATCCTCATGGACCTGCGCATGCCGGGCACCGACGGCATCACCGCGACGCGACGCATACTCGGCGGGGCCGGCGACACGGCACCACGGGTTCTCGTGCTGACCACCTTCGACCAGGACGAACACGTCTACAACGCCCTGCGCGCGGGCGCCTGCGGGTTCTTACTGAAGGAAACGCCTCCCGAGCGCCTGATCGCCGCCATCCACACCGTCGCCTCGGGCGACATGCTCTTCGCGCCGACGGTCACCCGGCGCCTGATCGAGGCGTACCACCCCGGGCCGACACCGCCTGCGGTGATCGCCCCGGAATGGCACACCGTGACCAACCGCGAACGCGACGTCCTGCGTCTGGTGGCCACCGGGTTGACCAACACGGAGGTCGCCCAGCGGCTCTTCATCAGCGAAGCCACCGTGAAGACCCATCTCAACCGCGCCATGGCCAAACTGGGCCTCTCCAGCCGCGCCCAGGTCGTCGTCTTCGCCTACGAGACCGGTCTGGTGACGCCGGGCGGCCCGACGGCCCTGCCGCAGTCCGCCGGCTTCACACAGTGGTGAACGGCGGCGTCAGCCCGTCGCGGGACCGGAGTCCGGCTCCGCCTCCAGGCGCCGCAGGGCGGCCTTGAGCGCGGTGTCGAGCGCCTGGACCGCCGGGACCCGGACGTCGGGAACGACGCCCACGCCCTCCCAGTTGGTGCCGGTGACGGTGTTGACGGCGCGGGCTTGCGGCACGGTCACCAGGATGTGCTCGGCGACCGCGTGGCGGGCGGTCGGGTGGGCGCCGCCCCGGGTCGTCGCACCGACGACGACGGCGCGGCCGTGTGCCTGCAGGGTGTACGCCACGTCCTCGCCTCCGGAGAACGTGATCTCGCTCGTGAGGACGTAGACGGGGCGGTCCGCGTAGCGCGGCGCGGGCAGGTGCGCGGTCGTCCAGAACTGGCGGGTCGTGTCGGTGGTCCGGTCGTAGATGTCGGTCAGGTGCACCTGGTCGTCGGGGAAGAAGTAGCTGCACCACATCGCGGCCCCCTCCGGCGACCCGCCGAGGCAGCCACGCAGGTCCAGCACGAGCGCGGAGCTGAGCGCGACCAGTTGCATGGCGGCGCCGATCACGCTCGCGCCCTCCGCGGCGGTCGCGATGCGGTTGAGCTCGATGAGCCCGATGTTCCCCTCCAGCCGCTCGACGCGCTGGACCCCCTGGTTCTCGGCCCTCATGCGGGCGAGGAAAGCGGCCTCGCCGCCGTCCTCGTCCTGCGGCACCAGCGACTGCGGCTCTTCCGTCCACAGCAGTCGCAGATGCTTGTCCGGGCACGCCTCCTGAAGGTCGGCCGTCACCGCCTCACACAGAGCCGGCCCGTCCAGGCCCTCGTACGCGCCCGCCGCCAGCCGACCCCGGATCGCGGCATCGATGACAACGGCCTTTTCGGGAAAGACATAGCCTGCACTGATCCGGTCCAGGGCCTGTCCGATGATTTCCTCGTTAGTGATCACAACCGGTCATGCTAGGCAGCCAACAGGCGGGCTCGCCAACGGCTTTCAGCCGGCGGTCAGCTTCCCTGGCCGTGCAGCACCAGCGCCCAGGCGAGCAGGGCGAGGGCGGCCGTGCACAGCACCGCCCGCCACAGGTTCGCGCGCACCCAGGGCGCCTCGAAGGCGCGCCGCACGGCTGCGGGATCGGTGATCGTCTCGACCGGACCCGCTGCCTGGAGGGCGTTGTTCAGCGGGATGTTCACCCGGGCCGTGACGCCCATCGCCGCGAGGTAGGCGAGGAGCGCGCCGATCAGCGGCGCCAGCGCCCCGCGCTCGCCGGGTCCGATGGCGTGGAGCACCACCGCCACCGAGGTGAACAACAGTGCGCCGAGGTAGCCGAGCATGAACCAGCCGTTGAGGATGGCCACGTTGACGCGCTGCATCGTCTCGATCAGGGTCCGGTCGCCGCTGCGCCGAAGGCCCGGCATGACCGAGACCGAGAACCCGTAGAAGAGGCCGCTCACCGAACCCATGGTGATCGTCGCGGCGATCAATGACGCGAACCGTGCCGTTTCCACGCGGAGCCCCCCGGGACGAGAAATGGGTCATCGAACGGTCAAGTCCTGCCGATCATAAGTGCGGACCGGGCCGTGCCGCCCCCGTAGTCTGACCGTGTCCGTCCGCACCATCCGTGTCCGTGCGTATCCATCCGTATCCACCCGTATCCATCCGTACCGTCGCCGAACGGAGTCGCCGCCATGCTGCTGACCGCCCTCACCGGTATCCACGGGGACCGCGCGGACGCGCTCACCGTCGCCGGCCGCACCACTTCCTACGAGGAACTGCTCGGCGCGGCGGGCGCGGTGGCCGCCGACCTCGCCGGAGCCCCCTTCCCCGCCTTCGCCGTGACGGCCACGGCCTCCCTGGAGACCGTGGCCGCCGTGGTCGGCGGCCTGCTGGCCGGACTGCCCTGCGTACCGCTGCCGCCCGACGCCGGGCCCGCCGAGCGCGAGCACATCCTGCGCGACTCCGGGGCGCACCTGATCGAGGTGGACTACGCACGGCGCGCGGCCGCGCCGCCGACCCGCACGACGGCCGCGCCCGGCGACCCGGCGCTGATCCTCTACACCTCCGGGACCACGGGCCCGCCCAAGGGCGTGGTCCTCAGCTCCGCCGCGATCGCCGCCGACCTGGACGCGCTCGCCGAGGCCTGGCAGTGGAGCGCCGAGGACACCCTGGTGCACGGCCTGCCGCTGTTCCACGTCCACGGCCTCGTCCTCGGGGTCCTGGGCGCGCTGCGCACCGGCAGCCGCCTCGTGCACACCGGGCGGCCGACGCCCCAGGCCTACGCGGAGGCCGGCGGCAGCCTGTACTTCGGCGTTCCCACCGTGTGGTCCCGCATCGCCGGGGCGCCGCAGGCCGCTGCGGCGCTGACCGGGGCCCGGCTGCTGGTGTCGGGCAGCGCGGCCCTGCCCTCGCCCGTCTTCCGCGACCTCGAACGCCTCACCGGGCACCGGATCGTCGAGCGGTACGGCATGACCGAGAGCCTGATCACCCTCAGCGGCCGCGCCGGCGGCGAGGTCCGGCCGGGCACGGTCGGCACGCCGCTCACGGGCATCCGTACGCGCATCGCCGCCGAGCCGGGCGCCGACATCGGGGAACTCCAGCTCACCGGGCCCACCCTGTTCTCCGGCTATCTGGGCCGGCCCGAGGCGACCGCCGCGGCGTACACCGAGGACGGCTGGTTCCGCACGGGCGACATCGCGGCCGTCGACGAGGCGGACGGAGTGCACCGGATCGTGGGCCGCGCCTCCATCGACATGATCAAGTCCGGCGGGTACCGGATCGGCGCGGGCGAGGTCGAGAACGCGCTGCTGGACCACCCCAAGGTGAGCGAGGCGGCCGTGGTCGGGGTCCCGGACACGGACCTGGGCCAGCGGATCGTCGCCTTCGTCGTCGCCGAGGGGGTCACCGGCGCCGAGCTCACCGAGTTCGTGGCCGCGCACCTGTCGACGCACAAGCGCCCGCGCGAGGTCCGATTCGTGGCCGCGGTGCCGCGCAACGCCATGGGCAAGCCGCAGAAGCGGCTGCTGCTGAACGAGGAGCACCAGGAGCGGACCTAGAGGGGGTTTCCCCGCGGCCGCGGCCGCGGGGAAACCCCCTGGGCAAGCGCACGGCGGCGTAGGTACGTTGACCTGTATGGATCACACGGCCGATGGCCATAGAACCGATCAGCGAGCCCTGGCAGCGGCGGCCGTCACCGTCGTACTGTGGGCCTCCGCCTTCGTCTCCATCCGTTCGGCGGCCGCCCACTACGAGCCGGGGGCGCTGGCTCTGGGACGGCTCCTGACGGCCTCGCTCGCCCTGGCGGTCGTGCTCGTCGTCAAGCGGGTCCCCTTGCCCCCGCGCCAGGCCTGGCCGGGGATCCTGGCCTCCGGAGCGCTGTGGTTCGGCTTCTACATGGTGGCGTTGAACTGGGGCGAGCAGGGCGTGGACGCCGGCACCGCGGCCATGATCGTGAACATCGGCCCGATCGTGATCGCCCTGCTCGGTGGGTGGCTGCTGGGGGAGGGGTTCCCGCCGAAGCTGCTGGCGGGCATGGCCGTCTCCTTCGCCGGCGCGGCCGTCGTGGGCCTGTCCACCTCCAAGGGCGGCTCCGCCTCCCTGACCGGCGTCCTGCTCTGCCTGCTGGCCGCCCTCGCCTACGCGGCCGGGGTCGTCTCGCAGAAGCCCGCGCTGAAGTACGCGAGCCCGCTCCAGGTGACCACGTACGGCTGCTTCGTCGGCACGGCGCTGACCCTGCCGTTCGCCGGGCAGTTGCTGTCACAACTGCCCCAGGCACCGACGGCGGCCACCCTCAACATGGTCTACCTGGGCCTCTTCCCGACGGCCCTGGCCTTCACCACCTGGACGTACGCCCTCGCCAGGACCACCGCCGGAAAGCTGGGCGCGACCACCTACGCGGTGCCCGCCGCCGTGGTGCTCATCGCCTGGATCGCGCTCGACGAGATCCCCGGCTGGCTGACCCTGCTGGGCGGTGCGATCTGCCTGGCCGGTGTCGCCGTCTCCCGCAGCCGCCGCCCCGCCCACCGCGTTCCCGCGACGGTGCGGCCGAGCGACGGCGCGAGCGTGCACCGCGCCGACTGACCGCGCCTCCGGGGACGGCCGGGGTCAGTTCGCGCCGGGGTCAGCTCGCGCCGGGTGACGCGGTGTGCTCGGCGTCGAGTTGGTGGTCGGCCCAGACGTAGCGCCCCGGAACCAGGTCGGTGAGGGGAACGGTACGGATGCCGTCGGCGCGGCATCCGCCCCGGGGCTCATGCACTGGTGCCGGCGACGTCCGGGGACGAGGACAGTGAGGGGGAGGCCGCGGCCTGTGCCCGGTAGCGGCCCGGGGTCGTGCCGAATTCGCGGCTGAAGGCGTGCGAGAGGGCGTAGGGGGTGCCGTAGCCGACCTGGCGGGCGATGGCGGCCAGCGGCTTGTCGCCGTCGCGCAGCAGCGCCGCGGCCAGGCTCAGCCGCCACCACGTCAGATAGGCCATGGGGGGACGGCCGACCAGGGAGGTGAAGCGCCGGGCGAGGGTGGGGCGCGAGACCCCCGCCTGCTCGGCGAGGCGCTCGTTGGTCCAGGGCGCGGCCGGGTCCGAGTGCAGGGCCCGCAGAGCCGCGGCCGCCACCGGGTCGCCCAGCGCGGCCGACCACACGCCCGTCGTGCCCTCGGCCACCCAGGAACGGATCATGTAGACGAGGAGGAGGTCGAGCAGGCCGGGGACGGCGATGCCGGAGCCGGGCCGCATCTCGGCCAGCTCCCGGCCCAGCAGGTCGATGGCGGCCCGGAGTTCGGGGCGGCCTCCCACCCGGTTCGGCAGGTGGACGACCTTCGGCAGTTCCGCCATCAGGGGGTGCACCCGATCGCGGTCGAGCCGGTACTTCCCGCACAGCATCTCCACCACCCCCGAGCCGTCCCGCACGCCGCCCGCCGCGAGCGGCTCGCGCATCGCGTCCCACCGCCCGAACGGCACCGCCCGCTCCACCGCTCCCGCGTCGGCCGGACGATCGGCGATCACATGACCCGTGCCGTACGGCAGCAGCACCGCGTCACCCGGGCCCAGCGAGAGCGGGTCGCCCCCGTCGGGCAGCAGCCAGCAGCTGCCCTCCAGCACGACGTGGAAGCCCGCGCCGTCGTACGGGTCGAGCCGCGTGCACCACCTCCCGCTCACCCGTACCCGCTGCGAGGAGGGCCGCCCGATGCGGACGGCGGAGATCGCGTCACTCACCACGTCCATCCGGCCACGGTATCCCGGGCGTCAAGGACGAGACGCCCGCGTATCCGCATGAGCCGTATGGGCATTGAGCGGCTCACCGCACTCTTCCTAGAGTCGACGGCATGACGAGCGAGAGCAAGCAGTCCCTCATGCTGGGGGACGTCGAGATCATCCGGGTCGTCGAGTGGCAGGGCGCCTTCGCCCCGGCCCGCGGCCTCCTGGCCGACTCCACGGCCGAGATGTGGCAGGACAACGAAGCGTGGCTGGCGCCCGACCACTGGCACCCCGACGAGGACGCGGCGGTCATGGCCCTGCAGACGTGGGTCCTGCGCAGCGCCGGACGGACCGTCCTGGTCGACACCGGGGTGGGCAACGGCCGCGAACGGCCCCACTCGCCGCAGTTCCACCACTGGCAGGGGGACTTCCTCGACCGCCTGACAGCCGCGGGGATCCGCCCCGAGGACGTCGACATCGTCGTCAACACCCATCTCCACGCCGATCACGTCGGCTGGAACACCCACGACGCCGCAGGCGAGTGGCTCCCGACCTTCCCCAACGCCCGCTACCTGATCCCGGCGGCCGACGACTTCCACTTCGGCCCCCGCAACTCCTACGGCGGCGGCCTGAGGCCGGACGACCGCCTGATGTACGAGGACAGCGTCGCGCCCGTCCACCGGGCCGGGCAGGCGGTGTTGTGGGACGGCGTCCACCGCATCGACGAACACCTCACCCTGGAGTCGGCACCGGGCCACACCCCTGGCTCAGCCGTGCTGCGCGTGACCTCCGGCGGCGAGCGGGCGGTCTTCGTCGGCGACCTCCTGCACAGCCCGGTGCAGATCCTCGCCCCCTCGTGCAACAGCTGCTTCTGCCTGGACGCGGACCAGGCGGCGACCACCCGCCGCCGGATCCTCGAACGGGCCGCGGCCGACCGGGAACTGGTCTTCCCCGCCCACTTCGCGGGATCCGGCGCGCTGGAGATCCGCCGTGAGGCCGACACCTTCGCCCCCGCCCGATGGGCCTCCTGGCGCGCCTCCGAGGCCACCGGCGGCCGACGGGCTTGATCAGGGGGCGGGGTCCGGCCCCCCGGGGCCCGATGTGTCCCCTTCGGACGCGTCGAGCGCCGCCAGGAGCACCCGTGCCTCGGCGTGCGCCCGGGGAACGTCGACGTCTTCGCAGACGACTTCGAGACCGAGCGCGGCGTACTGCGGCTTGCCGGGGAAGGCGTAGTACGACTGGTAGGCGAAGTAGGCGCGCAGCCCGTCGGCGGGGTCGCGGCCGACCGACAGACCGGCGGAGCGCTCCTCCGTGGCCGGGCCCGAGAGGAGCGTGCGGGTACGGGTCTCGCTGAGGTGCAGCTCCCGCTCGTAGGGCTCCGGTGTGAGGGGCAGGCCGAGCACCGCACGGGCGAACTCCCGGACGTGCGCGGCGTCGTCGAAAGCGAGGAACTCGCTGAAGACGGGCAGGGCGGCCAGCAGCAGCCAGCGCCGGGAGCCGCCCGCGCCGGCCCCGGTGGGCTCGTAGGCGACGGACAGGACGCACGGCCGCTCCTCCTCCGGCGCCTTCCACGCGTAGGTGAACACCTGCTCGAAGTCCATGACGCCGGAGCTCCCGTTCACTGCGAGGAAGGGGCGGCGACCGCGAGCGCCGCCGTGTAACCCGCGGGGGCCGGCAGGTCCGTCAGGGTCCAGTCGGCGACCGTCGCAGGGGTGGGGCCGCAGCCGACGTACGGCTCCACCAGGCCGAGGGCCAGACCCCGGCCGATGGCCTTGAGGCAGGCCTCCTTGCGGGACCAGACACGGGCGAGCGCGGCCCGTCGCTCGCCCGGCTCCAGGGCGGTCAGCTCGGCGCTCTCCGCCGGGTGCAGGGTGGGCAGCACGTCGGCGACCGCCTCCGCGCTCGGGGTCTCCTCCACGTCCACACCGACCGGCACCGCCGCGAACGCGAAGTAGGCCATGTCGCCGCTGTGCGAGAGGGAGAAGTGGACGGCGCCCCCGCCTACGGCGGGACGGCCGTGCGGACCGCCGCAGCACGGGCAGTCCTCCCGGACCAGACGCACGTCCCGCGCGGGCATCCCCAGGTAGCCGCCCAGGAGCACCCGCAGTCCGACGTGCGAGGCGAGGTAGCGCTGCCGGGCACCGAGCCGCAGGAGCCGCCCGGCCCGCTCGCGTTCGTCGGCGTCCAGCACCGCCGCGGCCTCGGCGACCCGGTGCCCGCCGACGACGTCCTGCAGGGTGTCCATCGACCAGACGGCCACGGCCGCGCCCTTGAGGGGCGGGCCGATCCGCGGCACGCCGCCGCCGAGTTGCTCCACGTACTCGATCACCCGACCGAGAGTAGACCAGAGGGCCGGTGAACCGACCGCCGCCTCGTGCCGTCCCCGTCCCCCAGGCTGCGCGACATCCGCTCTCCGCGACACCGTGCATCGGGGCGCCGCGAGTTGAGTACGGTCTGCTCATGCACATCAATGCAGCGGAGCAGCAACGGGGGCATGTCCTCCTGATAGCAGGAGACGTCGCCGTGCGCCGACGTACGGTACAGCTCGCGCCCAGCGCCAATCTCGCTGCCCTCGCGATGGTGCCGGCCGCCATGCTGCTGGACAGTCAGATCCCCAGCGACACCGTGTGCCTCGACGGGGCCCGCGACCCGAACACCGTCCTGACGCGCCTGCGCGCGGCCGCCGCCACACCGGGCCCCTTGCTGCTCTACCTCTCGGGCCGGCTCACCGTCGACCGCCGTAGCCGCCAGCTCCACCTCGCCCTGGCGGGCACCACGCCGGGCACGGTCCGCTACACCTCACTGCCCTGGCAGTGGCTGGCCACCGAACTGCGCGGCCGGCCCGCGGGACTGACGACCGTGCTGCTCGACCTCGCCGCCGACAAGGAGGCATGGCCGCTGCTGCAGGAGTACGGCCACCTGCCCGCCTCGCCCTGGGCGGAGGTGTACGGGGTGGTGTGCCCGCCCGCCTTCGCCACCACGGGCTCCGCGGTGAGCAGTTACACCCGGCACTGGATCGACCAGCTGCGTCACAGTCCCGCCCGGCCCGCCAACGTCAACCTGCACGCCCTGGCGGTAGGTGCGGCGGCGCTGCCACCGGGCACCCTCGTGCTGCCGAGTGCCCACGAACTCGGCACGCGGCCCGCCGCACAGCAGCAACACCAGCAAGAGCAACACCAGCAAGAGCAACACCAGCAAGAGCAACACCAGCAAGAGCAACACCAGCAAGAGCAACACCAGCAAGAGCAACAACAGCAAGAGCAACAACAGCAAGAGCAACACCAGCAACAGGGCCCCTCGCGAGGGCAGAAACCGGAGCACCCGCGGCCGCATCCGCCCGAACCGGCGGTCCCCCCGGCCCCCGCTGCGAGCCCGGCCCCCGCTCCCAGCCCGGCCTCAGCCCCCGCCGCCCAGGATCCCCGGCCGCACCTCCACGCCCTGGCCACCGGCGGACGCCATCACGAGGCGGCCGCCCTCGCCCAGGCATGGGAGCAACACGTCCTGCAGACCCACGGGTACGCCTCCCCGGAAGCGACCCAGTGGGCGGAGATCCGCGCCGACCTCGCACGGATGGCGGGCGATTTCCGCCTCGCCACCCGGCTCTGGATCGGCGCCGGCCAGGCCCGCCTGTCCCGCCAGGGCCCGGGCGATCCCGAGGTGCACGCCGCTGCGGCCGGGGCCCTCCACTGCTGGACCCAGCTCAAGGACCGGGCAGCGGCGATCGATGCCGGGCCCGAGCTGATCCGCTTCCTGCGCGTCCTGCCGTCCCTGGACCCCCGCCACCTGCACCTGACCGAGCAGAGACTGGAGGCGCTGCGCACCGCTCACAGCCCGCGCGCCCTCCACCCGTAGCGGAGTAGAGGCGACGGCCACAAGACACCCTCTAGGGGAGCGCGCTGCTCACGGCGTCGACGAGCATCATCCACAGGGGCTGGCCGCCCGTGCCGAACGCCGAGGCCAGGGCGTAGCCGATCGCGGCGTCCGCGGGCTGGATCCGGGACCCTTCCTTCCATTCGGCGACGACCGTCTCGTCCCCGTCGCAGGAGAAGTCACCGATGTGCACCCCGTCGCGGGTCAGGCGGCTGCTGGGGACGGAGTCCGGGACCAGGCGGTACCTCACACCGCCGTACTCCACGTCCACCCGGTACGAACGCCTGCTCAGCCTGCCCTTCGCCGGCCGCACGTCGGCCCGCGCGCCGTCGATCCGCAGGGTGAGGTGGGCGGGGTCGCGCGTGCCGATGGCGGTGTGCGGCTCCACCGGCGCTCGCGGGCCGCGCTCCAGGACCACGTGCGGGATCGCCTCACCGCTGACCTCAAGACGCGCGTGGCCGTCCTGCCGGACGGTGATGCCGCCGAAATGCGTGTCGTCGATGGGTGCGCGGGTCATGTCACACCCCGGCGATGAGAGCGGGCAGTTCGCGCATGTCGTGGAACACGACGGTTCCGGTCCCTTCGAGCCGCCCGGCCGGGGTCAGGCCGCCCGCGTAGCCGAAGGCCCGCATACCGGCGGCGCGGGCGGCCTGGACGCCGGGCCGGCTGTCCTCGACCACCACACACCGCGCCGGGTCGACACCCATCTGCCGTGCGGCGTGCAGGAACAGGTCCGGGGCGGGCTTGCCGCGGGTGACCTCGGTGGCACTGTAGATGCGGCCGGCGAAGCGTTCGTAGAGGCCGGTGCGGCCGAGGGTGTGGCGCATCTTCTCGTGCGAGCCGCTGGACGCGACACAGGTCGGCAAGGTGATCGCGTCGAGTGCCTCGGGCAGTCCCTCGACGGCGGACAGCCCGGCGTCCACTGCCTCGCGGTGGAGCTGTTCGAACCGTTCCCGCCAGACGGCGGCCGTCTCGTCGCCGAGCCGGGCGGCGACCTGCTCGGCCACCGAGGCGTTGGAGCGCCCGATGAACCGGTCGATGACCTCGTCCTCGGTGAGCGGCCAGCCCAGCTCCGCTCCCAACGCGACCTGGACGCGCGTCGCGAGGGGTTCGCTGTCGACCAGAACCCCGTCGCAGTCGAATATCACGAGTTCAATCGGCTTGATCATTCCCGCAGCATAAAGCCGACCGGAAGGACGCAGCCGATGTCCAAGCTCTCAGCCCGCGAACCGAGCGCGCAGGGCCGTCCGCGTACCGGTGAAGCCGCGTACCCGTGACAAGGTGAACGCATGACGCCGGACCGCACGCGCCCCTCCCCTCGCCACCCCACCGCTCTCCACCCCACCACCCCCTCACCGTGGCCGGACACCGCACCGGTCCACGGTGATCTCCTCGCGGCGAAGGCGCTCGTCTACGACCCCTGTGGATTCACCTGCTCGCAGCCGGTCCCCGAGGCCGAGAGCGCCGAGTACGCCGCCCACACCTTCACCCTGGACGGCCGCGCCGTCCGGTTCCGCGCAGCCAGGACGACCCCGACCAAGGTCGGCCAGTTCGTCACCGTGTGGAAGAGGTCGCCGGGCGGGCCCATCCAGCCCTTCGACGCCACGGACCCCGTCGACCTCTTCGTCATCAGCAGCCGCGAGGGCCACCACTTCGGCCAGTTCGTGTTCCCCCTCGACGTGCTCCGCCGCCGCGGGGTCGTGTCGGAGAACGGCTCCGGCGGGAAGCGGGCCTTCCGCGTCTACCCGCCCTGGGTGACCACCACCAACCGCCAGGCCGGTACGGCGCAGGCGTGGCAGCTGGACCACTTCCTGCACCTTCCCCCGGACCGGTCCGTGGACGCCGCCCGCGCCGAGGAGCTCTACCGCCCGTAGGCCGCCGCGTCGGCTGCGCTCCGGCGGCCCGTGTGATCATGTCCGTCGGCACATCCGCACCTCATGGGGGGACCATGCGCACCCGCACCACCGCCGCCGCGACCGGCCTCGTTGCCGCGCTGTCGGCCCTGCTCGTCCTGGCCGGATGCACGACGCCGGGCGGGAGCGGACCCAAGGCGGTGCACTCCACGGCGTCCACGTCCCCGGTCCCGCAGGGCAGCGGGTCCGGTTTCGAGGGGCCCCGGCCACAGGACCAGAACCTGTTGGCGTGGACGGGCGACCCCAATGACGCGGGGCACGTCACGGCCCAGTCGGCCGCCGGGGTCGGCGGGCGGATCACCCTGGTACGGATCGTGCTGCGCGAGCAGATCACCTGGTCCAACATCTGGCTCGGCCTCGCCGGGATCGACCCGAACGCCCAGCTCGCCAACTGCTACCTCGGCGTGTACGACGCCACCGGCGCCCGCGTCGCGGCCACCCCGGACATCTCGCCCCAGCTGATGACCGATCCGATCGCCAAGCCCCTGGCCCTCGACAAGCCGTTCACCGCCGCCCCCGGCACCTACTTCATCGCCCTGCTCCTCAACGGCAATTGGGCCACCAATGCCCTCACCCTGAAGTCCACGGGCGCCGGCATCTCGGTGAACGCCGGTCTGACGCCGCCGCTACTGCGGTACAGCACCGTCCTGACCGGTCAGACCTCGCTGCCCGCCACCCTGAACCTCGCCGAGCAGTCCACGAGCACCATCAACACCGGCTGGGCCAGCCAGTGGTACGGAATCTCCTGAGCTCCTGAGCTCCCTGTCACGCGGGACACGCGGGACACGCGGGACACGCGGGACACGCGGGACACGCGGGCACGGGCGGCCCCTACGGTGCCCGGCGGGGGTCCGTACACTGCGGCCCTGACAACGGGCATCGGGACAGGGGGAGTCGGTGGAGTCTTTGCGGCCTGGTGACCCGCCGGAGATCGGGGGGTACCGCCTGCTGGCGCGTCTCGGCGCGGGAGGAATGGGTGAGGTGTTCCTGGCCCGGACGGCGTCCGGCCGACCGCTGGCCCTGAAGACCGTGCACCGCGACCTGAGCCTTGAGCCGGACTTCGCCGAACGGTTCGACCGGGAGATACGCGCCAACGACCGCGTGCGCTGCGCGTGGACGGTCTCGGTGGTGGATTTCAGCCCGCCGGGTTCGTCGCCGCAGTGGCTGGCGACGGAGTACATCGCCGCTCCGTCGCTGGGCGACTGGGTGAGCCGGTACGGGCCGCTGGCGGAACCGGCCCTGTGGTGTCTGGCCCGGGAGCTGTCGGCCGCGCTCGTCACCGTTCGGGCGGCGGGGGTGGTCCACCGTGACATCAAGCCGGCGAACGTGCTGCTCGGCGCGCAGAGGCCCTTCCTCATCGACTTCGGCATCGCCCGGGCGGTGCGCGACCCCCGCCACACGCGGACCGGCACGGTGGTCGGTACGCCGGGATACCTGGCACCGGAGCAGGCCACGGGCGCCGTGGCCTCGGCCCCGGCCGACGTGTTTTCGCTCGCCGCCGTACTCGTGTACGCCGCCACCGGCCGCAGTCCCTTCCTGGCGGGCGGCGAGGAGCTTTCCCTGCCCGCCCTCCTGTACCGGATCGTTCACGACGAGCCCCGGCTCGACGGCGTACCCGATTCACTGCTTCCGCTGGTGCGCGCGTGCCTGGCCAAGGACCCTGCCCTGCGCCCGACCGCCGAGGAGGTACGGGCGCGGCTGGGCGCCGCCGAGGAGGAGGACTGGCTCAGGGCTGTGCCACCGGCCCTGCTGGAGGAGACCGGGCGCCGGGAGGCCGAGCTGCGGCGCCTGCTCGCCGACGCGCAGCCACCGACGCCGGCCGTTCCCCCGGCGCCGCTATCGGAACCGGCGCGCGCCTTCGCGGCTCCCGGCACTCCGCCGCCCCCACCCGCTGTGCCGGAACGCCGCCGTGGACGGTTGCCCAGTCGGCCACGCGTGCTGGGCGCGGTCGCAGGCGCCGCGGCCCTCGCGGTGGCCGTCACGCTCGCGGTCCGGCTCCTCGGTGGCGGCGACGGTGACGCGGCGGCTCCCTCCGCCTCGGCCACGCCCTCCTCACCGGCGCAGCAGTCCTCCGCGTCGGCTCTGCCGGCGGCGTGGGTCGGAACGTGGTCCGGTGTCGGCTCCGGGACGCCGGGCGCGGACAGCATCACCCAGGCGCGTACGGGGGAGTTCGCCGTCACGGTCACCCTGAACGCCGGGGCCGTGGGCGACATCGTTGGCCGGCAGGTCAGCGACCTGAAGGAGCTCTCCACCGGGCGGAACCTGGGATGCACGGAAGCCCTCGAGCTGAGGCAGATCAGCCGCAACAGCGTGGTCTTCGCCGCGGTGACCAGCCATCCGACGGACCGAGCGGCCTCCTTCGACTGCCCCCGGGGCAACCTCTACGTACTGACGATGGCGGAACCGGACCGGCTGACCCTCGAGTCGGAAGGAGCGCAGTCGGCCGGCGCTCCCGACACCCTGACCCGCCGCCACTGACCACGGCCCCCCTGCGGGGAACGGGCCGCTGTCAGTGCGCCGGGATAAGGTCCCTCTCGAAGTCCTCATCATCAAGATCCTCAACGGGGAGGTCTGCCATGAGCAGCACCGGGAAGAGCACGCACGAGGGATTCACGGCCGAGGAGCGGGCCGCGATGAAGGACCACGCCCAAGAGCTGAAGTCGGCCGCGCGCCGGAGCTCGCGCGCGGACAAGGCGGCGGAGGCGGAGCGCGAGGTGCGCGCGAAGATCGCCGAGATGCAGGACTCGGACCGGATCATGGCCGAGCGCGTCCATGCCGTCATCACGGCCAGCGCCCCGGCCCTCGCACCGAAGCTCTGGTACGGCATGCCCGCGTACGCACTGGACGGCAAGGTCGTCTGCTTCTTCCAGAGCGCGGAGAAGTTCAAGGCGCGCTACGCGACCCTCGGGTTCAGCGACCAGGCGAAGCTGGACGAGGGCCCGATGTGGGCGGCCGGTTTCGCCCTGACCGAGGTGACGGCCGAGGTGGAGGCGCGGATCGGCGCGCTCGTGAAGCAGGCGGTGAGCTGAGGCGCGCGACGGCGCCGCACCGTAGCGGAGCACACGCACCCCGTGTGCGCTCCGCACCACCTCAACGGCTGAACGGCTGAAGGGTCCTGGGAGAGTTCCGGCGACCGTCCAGCAGTTGGAGCGGGATTCACAGACGGGTGCTCCCGCCCAAGGGTGGAGGTTCACAGACTGGAACCTCCGGTGGCGTCGATCACCTTGCCGGTGACCCAGCGTGCGTCGTCCGAGGCGAGGAAGGCCACGATGTCGGCGACGTCTTCCGGCTGGCCGACCCGTCCCAGTGCGGCTAGGGAGGCTGCGTGGGCTTCGGCTTCCGGATTGCCTCGCAGCCAGCCTGCGTTGACGTCCGTGTCGATGATCCCGGGAGCGACCGAGTTCGCTGTGATGCCCCGGGCGCCGAGTTCCTTGGCGAGGTTGAGGGTGAAGTTGTCCAGGGCGCTCTTGGTGGCGCCATAGGCGATGGCCTCGGGCATGGCGAGGTGGGCCGCGCCGCTGGAGATGTTGATGATCCGGCCAGTGTCGCGCAGTCGCTTCAGGCCCTCTTGCACGATGAAGAACGGCGCTCGCACATTCACGGCGAAGACCTCGTCGAAACCGTCCTCGGTCAGTGACGCCAGGTCAGCACTGAGGCCGATGCCGGCGTTGTTGACGATGATGTCGACGACTCGCCCGGGTGCGTGCTGGGGGATCTGGGCGTCGAAGGCCGACCACAAGGCGGCGGCGTCACCGCGATGGCCCAGCTGTGCGTGGAGGGCGAAGGCCCGGCCACCGTCCTTTCGGATGCGTTCCACGACGTCGTGAGCCGCGCTGGCGTCGCTGGCGTAGGTGAGTGCGACAACAGCGCCGTCCTGGGCGAGCCGCTCCGCGACGGCTCGCCCGATGCCCCTGCTGCCGCCGGTGACCAGCGCGATTTTTCCTTCAAGTCGGTGCATACCCATGGCGGTTGGAGCCTTTCATTTGTTGAGTGCTCGACCAAAAAAGAAGCTAGCACGATTTCTTGGTCGATCGCTCTAGAATGTGGCGCATGACTGAGACGCCCAAGCGCGGCCGTCCGCGCACCTTCGACCGCGCGGCGGCGCTGACCGTGGCCACACGCCTGTTCTGGGAGCGCGGCTATGAAGGCGTTTCCATCGGCGAGCTGACCGAGGCGATGGGGATCCGCTCCGGGAGCCTGTACGCGGCCTTCGGGGACAAGAAGTCCCTCTTCGAGGAAGTGGTCACCGCCTACGGCCGGTCACCTGTCGGTGCCTTCGCAGAGGTGGCGCTCCGCGAGGAGTCGACTGCGTACGGGGCGTTCGCACGCATCCTTCGGGAGGCGGCGGCGATCTACCCGGATCCCTCGCACCCGGCGGGCTGCCTGGCCATCAGCGCCGCAACCAACGTCACTCAGCAGGATGCGGAGGTACAGGCGTTCCTCCGTGATCTGCGGAAGAAGAACGTGGACGGCTTCGAGGCCCGGCTACGGGAGGCACAGCTGGCCGGAGAGCTACCTGCCGGGGCCGGCCCTCGGGCCTTGGCCGACTACTTCGCCACAGTCCTCCAGGGCCTCTCGCAGCGAGCCCAGGACGGCGCTACCGCCCCTCAACTGGCGGCAGTAGCCGAACTGGCGCTGACCGCCTGGCCGACCGCGCAACGCTGATCAGCACTAAGGGTTCGGTTGACCAGCCCGGGGGTGTTGTGGTGGGCGGTGCTCGGTCGAGATATTCGCTGGTCGCCGCTTGTTGATGGTGGTCATACTGCCGCGATGGATCCAGTGACTCTTGAGACGGACCGTCTGGTGCTGCGGGCCTTCACCCCTGCCGACGTGGATGCGGTGTACGAAGCCTGCCAGGACGAGGACATCCAGTTCTACACCCCGGTGCCGGTGCCGTACCGGCGTGCGGACGCGGAGAAGCTCGTCGGCGAGACGCTGCCCACTCAGTGGGCCGAGGACAGGGACTACACCCTCGGGGCGTTCCGCAAGGACACCGGCGCCCTGGTCGGCTCGTACTGCCTGACCCTCATCAGCCGCGGCGTCTGGGAGCTCGGGTACTGGGCGGTCAAGGAACAGCGCGCACGCGGGTACTCGGCGGAGGCCGCTCGGGCCCTGTGCGACTGGGGCTGGGCCACCATCGACGTCCACCGCATCGAGTGGTGGGCCATGGCCGGGAACACCGGCTCGCGTGCCGTCGCCGAGAAACTCGGCTTCACCGTCGAAGGGACACTGGGCAATCGCAGCATCGCCAACGATGGCAAGCCGCACGACTGGTGGGTGGGTGGACTTCTGAGGCCTTGATGCTCGGGGCGGTGCTTGGTCGGCTGCGTTTGCTCGTCTGCAGGGACGCTGGTGACTGTTCTGCGGCGCGAGGACGCGGATGCGGTCCGGCTGCACTCCTGGCGCCGTCGGTGTTGCTGTGACCGCATGGGTTCACCGGGCCGATCGGCCGGGCTGGGGGTGCGTGGACCGTTGACGCTTGATCATCCCGTGACACCGGCACGCCCGGGTGCCCGTGGTCGGCGTTTCGGACCACCCCTTCGAGACTGCGCCCGGCGGCGCGCCGCTACATTGCCGCGATGGACGTGAACGAATTTTTAGCCCGCCCCCTGGTCGCCCGTGTGGCAACCGTGGGCCCTTCCGTCCGCCCGGTGTGGTTCGTCTGGGAGGAGGGGGCATTCTGGTGGCTTACTGGCGCGTACTCCCGGCTTGGGCGGGTCATCGCCGAAGATCCGCGCATGGCAGTGGTCGTGGATACCTGTGAGCCGGCCACGGGGGAGGTGTTCTCCGTGACGTGCCGGGGGAGTGCCGAAACAGTGGCGCTTGACCGGGCGCGGGCGGTACGCAAGTTGGGTAAGTACCTCGGGCCGGTGGAGCTCTGGCCGGCACGATTCTCCGAGCCGCTGGAGGATCCGGCTACGAAGATGGTGCGGTTCGTGCCCGACCGTCCTCCTAGGCTGCAGGATCGGTCTTGGTAGGGCCAGGAGGCGCCGGAGGCGGGGTCCTCCACCCCGCCGTCGTTCAGCAGCGGGGCCTGGCCGGGCGGCGCGGCCGGTCATCGAGCCCGCGCTCTGGTGTCGCTTCGGCGAGAGACCGTCACCAAGCTGTGAAGCTTCCACGGGACGCTGGTGTTCCGCCTGGCGCATTCCGCGCGTCCCATCAAGGGAGCAACACGATGAGCACCGTACGCAGAGCCGCTGCCGTCCTCGCCGCCGTATCCGCCCTGGCCGTCCTGAGCGCCTGTGGGCCCGCCGAGGACGGCGCGTCAGCCGGGTCGGGCGGTCCGGCCACCGGCCCCGCGAAGCCCACGAAGTCCGCGGCGCCCGCGAAGCCGTCCGGGACCCCGGGCAAGGGCGCGACCCCGTCGCCCGATCCCGACTTCGACGTCTTCCCGTGCGGCACGAACGACCTGACGTTCACGGCGTCCCTCGCGGAGCCCACCACCGGCAGCTATCTGCTGAAGATCACCAACAAGGGGACCAAGGCGTGCAGGGCGCTGGGCCACCCGGTCGTGACCTTCGGTGACCTGGACGGACAGGCGACCGAGCGGGGCAAGGCCCCCGGCATCGAGGACGCGATCCGGCTCGCCCCGGGCGCCTCGGCGTACGCCGGGCTCATGGGTGGCGCCCACGACGGCACGGGCAAGACCGTCAACACGATCGCGATGACCATGAACACCGAGTCCGATCTGGTGCAGACCCCGCTCAAGGCCTCGACCCCCGGCCTGTACGTGTCGCCCACGAAGAACTCCGTGACCGCGTGGGTCGACAACGCGGAGGACGCGCTCAGCCTGTAGACGCATCCCCGAAGCCCCTTGGTGACATTCTGTCGGAAAGCGCATGCTTTCGAGGGGCTAGGCTTGAAGGTCAACATGGTTGCCCGAGCGGGGAGTTGGCCGGAATGACAGACGTGATCGTGGTGGGCTCACGGGCCAGCGCGCTGGCGAAGAAGCAGGCGCGCGAGTGGCTGGAGCAGATCGCGTCCGTGACCCGCGGCGTCGTGTTCAAGCGGCGTCTGCTCACCGAGGGCGGAGACCGGGACCGCGTGACCGCCACGCTGGCGGAGGTCGCCAGGACGTCGGGGGGTTCCGCGTTCTCCACCGACCAGGAACGGGCCCTGGTGGAGGGAGAGGTCGACGTGGTCGTGCACTCCCTGAAGGACCTGCCGACCACCGTCGCCGAGGGCACGGTGCTGATGAGGACACCCGGGCCGCGCGAAGACGTCCGCGACGTGTTGTGCGGATCCACCCTGGACGACCTGCCCCACGGCGCCTCGGTCGGCACCGGCGCCCCGAGACGGATCGCTCAGCTCCTCCATCTGCGCCCCGATCTCAACGTGATCCCCATCCGGGGCAACGTGCCCACGAGGATCAAGCACGCCGGCCGCGCCGGCATGCACGCGGTGGTGCTGGCCGCAGCGGGACTGAACCGGCTGGCGATGATGCCCCCGGCCGACCGGAGCCATGTCTTCGACCCGGCCCTCTTCCTCCCGTCGCCCGGACAGGGAGCCCTCGGCATTCAGGTCCGCACCGGTTCGAAGGCCGCCCGCATCCTCGCCGGTACCGGAGACGCACACGTGGACGCCTGCGTACGGGCGGAGCGCGCGCTGCTCGCGGAACTCCACGGCGGGTGCTCCGTACCGGTCGGTGCGTGGGGGCGCATCGAGTCGGACGGTCTGCTCCACCTGTCGGCGGCCGTCACCTCACTGGACGGGACCACGCAGGTCAGGGCCTCGGGCGCCGGCCCGGCGGACAGTCCGGAGAAGCTCGGGGCCTGCCTCGCCGATGACCTCCTGGCCCAGGGCGCTGCGGCCGTGCTCGCCGCGATCAGGCAGCCCTGAGCCGCCGCGACCCCAGGGGCCGCCGTGCTCCGTGCAGGTGGGGCGGGCGGGCGAGGGCGTCGGCCCTCACAGGCGCAGGACGACCAGCGCCGTGTCGTCGGTGATGCCGACCGGCGGGACGAGATCGGTCAGCAGGGCGTCGGCGAGCGCGCCGGGGTCGGCGGTGCGGTGCCGTGCCACGGCCTGCGCGAGCCTTCGCAGGCCGGTGCCGATGTCCTCGCCACGGCGTTCGATCAGGCCGTCGCTGTAGAGGACCAGCGTGGAGCCGTCGGTGAAGGCCGTACGGGCCTGGGGGCGCCCGGCCGGTTCGGGCCGGGCACCCAGCGGCGGGTCGGTGGCCCCGTCGAGGAAGGTGACGGTGCCGTCCGCGTGGCAGAGCGCGGGCGGGGGATGGCCCGTGCTGCTGTAGGTGAGGGTGCGGCCGTCCCGGTCGATGAAGACCAGCACCGCGGTCGTGGAGTCGGCGCCGCCGATGGAGCGCGCGTACAGGTCGAGGCCTTCGAGGGCCCGGGCGGGGTCCTCGGCGACGCGGGAGGCGGCTGACAGGGCGCTGCGGAGCCGGCCCATGACACCGGCCGCGCGCAGTCCGTGGCCCACGACGTCACCGACGGCGACGGCCGTCCGGCCGGGAAGGTCGACGAGGTCGTACCAGTCGCCGCACACGTTCAGCCCTCCGGCGGCGGGCCGGTAGCGGACGGCGGCCTGGTGGTGGCCGAGCGGGAGCGGCGCGGGCAGCATCGCCTCCGTCCTCGGCCGGTCAGGAACCGCTGCCGCGGAAGGCGGTGGCGTGCACGGTGGCGCCGCACAGCGCGAACTGCCCGCCGTCGTCGGGCGCCAGCTGGAACCCGCCCCCACCCGCCCCGTCCCCACCCCCGCCGCTCACACCCACCACCAGCGAAGGGACGACGGTCGGCTCCGCACCGGAGGCGCAGTACCCGCCGGCCTCACCCAGGACCGGCGTGAAGGCGAGCTCCGTCGAGGCACGGCCCCCGACCGCCAACTCCACGGCGCGCGCCGGGCCTTGCCCGACCACGTGCAGGGGCTTGTTGCGGTCGGGCGAGCCCTGACCGGCGAGGGCCACCGTCGGAAACCCCTTCAGGACGCACGGCGCGGGACCGTCGTTGCTCACGGTGATCCGCACCCGGCTGCCGTCGACGCGCCGCGCACCGTCCGCGGTGAGCTGCTCGTTCGTACAGGGCGCTGTGGACGACGACCGCGCCCCGGCCGGCGCCGCGGCGGCCGGCCCGGCGGACGGCGACAAGGCGCAGGCGCAGGCCACGGCCGCCACCGCTACCGCCCACGGGCCCGGGCCCCGGCCCGCGCCGCGCCGCCTCGGGCCCCTCACGGCTGCGCCTCGCGGTGAGCGGCCCGGCCGTGCGTACCGATGCGGGCGGCGAGCAAGGCGATGTCGTCGTCGGCGGATGCCGGTACGAGGTGGGCGATCAGCGAGTCGCACAGGTGGTCCAGCGGTTGCCGGGAATCGGTGAGCAGGCTGGTGAGCTCGGCCAGGCGTTCGTCGATGTCGCGGTTGCGGGCCTCGATGAGGCCGTCGGTGTAGAGGACCAGGAGGCTGCCGGGCGGCAAGGTGATGTCGGTGGTGGTGAACGTGATGCCGCCGACCCCGAGGGGCGCGCCGGGTGGGGTGTTGACGACGTAGACGGTGCCGTCGGGCTGGGCCACGGCGGGTGGCGGGTGTCCGGCGCGGGTGACGGTGCAGTGCCCGGTGGCCGGATCGCAGACCACGTAGAGGAAGGTGGCGAGCATCGGCTCGGTGAGGTCGGCGAGGGTGGCCTCCAGCTGCTGGAGGAGGGCCGCGGGGGACATGTCGAGGCGTGCGAGCGCGCGGACCGTCGCGGAGAGGCGTCCCATGACCGCCGCGGCCGCGATGCCGTGGCCCATGACGTCCCCGATCAGGAGGGCGGCCCTGCCTCCGGCGAGCGGAAGGACGTCGTACCAGTCGCCACCGACCTCGTTGACGTCGCTGGCCGGCAGGTAGCGGTGGGCGATCTCGATGCCGGGGGGCGGGCTGACGTGCTGGGGGAGCATGCTGCGCTGGAGGACGACGGCGGTCTCGTGTTCGTGGAGATAGAGGCGTGCGTTGTCGATGCTGATGGCGGCCCGCGCCGCGAGTTCGCCGGCGAGGGTGACGTCGTCGGAGCCGAAGGGGCTCACGCGCCGGGTGCGGTAGAAGGTGGCGACCCCGAGGACCAGGTCCCGGGCGATGAGCGGGACCATCATGAACGAGTGCACGCCGGTTTCGAGCAGTTGGGCGGGCTTGGGGGAGTGGCGGGCGGCGGGGGCCACGGCCCGGTCGTCGAGGTGGGCGATCAGGAACGGCTGGCGTGCCGCGAGGGCCTGGGTGTACGGGGCGGACGCGGGGAAGGTGAGGGTGCGGCCCAGCGGGGCGAGGATCCGGGTGACGGCGGAGCCGCTCAGCGGCGCCTTGCCCAGGCGTCGCAGCGCCACGCCCGCGGCGAGTCCCGGGCCCGGTTCGCCGCCCCGGGCGAGTGAGTCCAGTACGTCCACGGTGACGGCGTCGGCGAGGTGCGGTACGGAGAGGTCGGCGAGCTCCTGCGCGGTGCGCTCCAGGTCCAGGCTGGCGCCGACGCGCGAGCTGGCTTCGCTGAGCAGGGCGAGCCGGCGGCGTCCGGTTTCGGCCTCGGTGTGGTCGCGCTCCTGGGCGGTGATGTCGAGGAGGGAGGCGATGACGCCGATGGGGCGGCCGCCCGGGTCTTCCACGCGGACGTAGGAGCAGGCCCACACGCGGTCGTGTTCCGGGTCGGCGGGCGTCCGGCCGGTGCGACGGCGGTCGAGCACCGGCTCGCCCGTGTCCAGGACCTCCCGCATGGCCTCTTCCATCTCGTCGGCGTTGACCTGGGGGAGCACCTCGGCCAGGCGGCGGCCCACGTGGGCCGACTCCGCGAGCCCGTTCATCGCTTCGAGCGCCGGGTTGACCTGGAGGAACCGCAGCTGCGTGTCGAGGATGGCGATGCCGACGGGTGAGCGGGCGAACAGTCCGTCCCACACCGCCGAGGATCCCCGGATGCGGCGGGCGGCGTGGGCGTCCGCGGCGAAGACCAGCACGGCCGAGGCGCCGTGGCGGCGGTCCGGTACGGGACAGGCCCAGATTTCGAGTTCCAGGGGGTGACCGTTGCGGTGCCAGGCGGTGACCGTGCCCATCACCCCGCGGCCGGTGGCGGCCGTCTCCCACAGGGACCGGCCCAGGCTGCGGTCGGCCCCCGGATGCAGCAGATCGGCGATGTGCCGCCCGATGACCTGGGGCGGGGCGTACCCGAGGAGGTCCTGCGCGCCGTGGTTCCAGCGCACGATCATCCCGTCGCTGCTGGTGGCCACCAGAGCCACCGGCAGGGCGCCCAGCCACCCTCCGGCGTCCTGGGCGGCGCTGCTGACCAGGTCGTCGAACGGAGTCCCCTCATCCATCGTGCACCCGCTCCTCCCGGGCGGTGCGGCCGGCCCGGACGGCGCTGGCCGTGCGGTGCGGCGGGCCTGGGCAGTGGTGCGCGCCGGCGCCACCCCTGGGCACGAGGGGTGCCACGGTCAGCTCCCGCGGCCGCTCGCCCGCTGCGGGCGGCGGCTGGGCTTCGTCCACACCTCCCATCGTCGCCCTGTCGGCCCGGCGCCGCTCTTCGGCCGCACGCCGCACCGCCGCACCCGGCGCCGCTCCTGGGCGGCCGGGCTCGGCCGGGGCTCGGCCGTACCGGCGACGACGCTTCACGAATGATCCACCGCCGCGCGCCACGGGGGCTTACGATCGCGACGGACGGTCTCGTCCCGCGACCGCCGCCCCACCCACACCCGTGGAGGTCTACCGTGTTCCGGACGGCGCAAGGACACCGCACTCACCGCCGCAGCCACCGCATCCGTTCGGCGGCCGGCGCTGCCGCCGCCGCGGGAATGTTCCTCGCGGTGGGCTGTTCCTCCGGCGACAGCGGTCCGGGGGAAGCGGCCGGAGGCGTACGCGTCGTACAGCAGGGCAAGCTGACCACCTGCACCCATCTGCCGTACCCGCCCTTCCAGTTCGAGCAGAACGGCAAGGTCGTCGGCTTCGACGTGGCACTCATCGACCTCGTCGCGCAGAACCTCAAGGTGGAACAGAAGATCCTCGACACGCCGTTCGAGAACTTCAAGACCGGTGCGTTCCTCAACTCGGGCCAGTGCGACCTGGCCGCGGCCGGCATGACGATCACCGACGAGCGCAAGAAGAACGTCGACTTCTCCGTTCCCTACTTCGACGCGACCCAGGCCCTGCTCGCGACGAAGAAGAGCGGTGTCACCTCGCTCGCCGACGTCAAGGCGAAGGGGAAGAAGCTGGGCGCGCAGGCCGAGACCACCGGCGAGAGCTACGCCAAGAGCCAGGGCTTCAACCCGGTCGCCTTCGAGAGCTCCGACGCGGTGCTCAACGGGCTGCGCACTGGCCAGGTCGACGCGGTCGTCATCGACTACCCCGTCGTGCAGGGCTGGCTCAAGGACAAGGCGAACGCGTCGGAGTTCGTTCTGGGACAGAACATCGAGACCGGTGAGCAGTACGGGTTCTCGGTGAAGAAGGGCAACACCGCTCTCCTCGCCGAGATCGACAAGGCGATCACGGCGGCAAAGGCGGACGGTACCTACAAGAAGCTCTACGAGCAGTGGATCGGCCCGCTGCCCCGGGCCACGTCGTGACCTCTCGGCTCACCCGGCGCCAGCGGCGCCGGGTCTGGCAGGGCGTCCAGTACGCGATCTTCATCGCCGCGATCGTCGTGATAGGCGTCCTGGCCGACTGGGACCGGCTGCAGAACCAGTTCGCGCAGACGGACCTGGCCCTCCGCCTCTTCCCGAAGATCATCACCATCGCCCTGCGCAACACGGTGGTGTACACGATGTCCGGGTTCGTCTTCGGCCTGGTCCTCGGTCTCGTCATCGCGATGATGCGCCTGTCCTCGGTGACCCCCTACCGGTGGGTCGCGAGCGTCTACATCGAACTCTTCCGGGGCCTGCCCGCCCTGCTGATCTTCATCTTCGTGGGCGTGGCGGTGCCCCTGGCGTTCCCGGGCACCGAGATCCCCGGCGGGACGTACGGGAAGGTCGCGCTCGGCCTCGGCCTGGTCGCGGCCGCGTACATGGCCGAGACGATCCGGGCCGGCATCCAGGCGGTGCCCAAGGGCCAGATGGAGGCGGCCCGCTCGCTGGGCTTCTCCCACGCCCGCGCCATGGTGTCGGTGATCATCCCGCAGGCGTTCCGCATCGTCATCCCCCCGCTCACCAACGAGCTGGTCCTGCTGTTCAAGGACTCCTCGCTGGTGCTGTTCCTGGGCGTGACACTGGAGGAGCGGGAACTGACGAAATTCGGCCGGGACCTCGCCAGCGAGACCGCCAACTCCACCCCGATCCTGGTCGCGGGCCTGTGCTACCTCCTCGTGACCGTGCCGCTGAGCTTCGTGGTGCGCCGTCTTGAGGCCCGCGCGGACAAGGCCACGTGAGGACGCGATGACAGAGACGACGGGAACGGCGCACACGATGACCACGGACCGTCCGGAGATCGAGATCCGCGGGCTGCACAAGTCCTTCGGTGACAACCACGTCCTGCGCGGCATCGACCTGGAGATCGCCCGCGGCGAGGTGGTCTGCGTCATCGGGCCGTCCGGCTCCGGCAAGTCGACGCTCCTGCGCTGCGTGAACCTGCTGGAGGAGCCGACCGCGGGCCAGGTCTTCGTCGGCGGTACCGAGGTCACCGACCTGGACGTCGACATCGACGCGGTGCGCCGCCGCATCGGCATGGTCTTCCAGCAGTTCAACCTCTTCCCGCACGTGAGCGTCACCGAGAACCTCACGCTGCCGCAGCGGCGGGTGCTCGGCCGGGACAGGGCCCAGGCCGCCGCCGTCGCCCGCGAGAACCTGGAGCGCGTCGGCCTCGCCGAGAAGGCGGACGCCTTTCCGGCGCAGCTGTCCGGCGGCCAGCAGCAGCGGGTGGCGATCGCCCGGGCCCTGTCGATGGGGCCTGAGGTGATGCTCTTCGACGAGCCGACCTCGGCGCTCGACCCGGAACTCGTCGGCGAAGTGCTGTCGGTGATGCGGGTCCTGGCGGGGGAGGGGATGACGATGATGGTCGTCACCCACGAGATGAGCTTCGCCCGCGAGGTCGCGGACCGCGTCGTGTTCATGGACGGCGGGGTCATCGTTGAGCAGGGACCGGCCACGCGGGTGGTGACCCGTCCGCAGCACGAGAGGACCCGGAACTTCCTCAACCGGATCCTGGACCCGGCGGCGGTCGAGGTGCCTTCCGTCCACGGGGGCCCCGAGCGGGGGGAACCGGCCGACGGCGGCCCGAAGGACTGAGGACCGGCGGCGGCGCACCGGGTGAGCCGCGTCTCACCCGGGCGGGGGCGCTTGTCTATGCAACGAGTTGCATAGAAAAATCGGGTCATGGCACTTGAGCACGCGATCCTCGTCTCTCTGCTGGAGAAGCCGGGCTCCGGATACGAGCTGGCCCGCCGGTTCGACCGGTCCATCGGCTACTTCTGGACCGCGACCCACCAGCAGATCTACCGGGTGCTCAAGCGCATGGAGGGCGACGGCTGGCTCGACGTCCGCGAGGTGCCCCAGCAGGCCAGGCCGGACAAGAAGGACTACTCGGTCGCCGAGGCCGGCCGGGCCGCCCTCGCCGCCTGGCTGGCCGAGCCGATCCAGCCCGACAGCGTCCGCCACGAGCTCGCCGTGAAGATCCGCGGCGCGGCCTTCGACGACCCGGCCGCGCTCATTCACGAGGTCGAGCGGCACCACCGGGCGCACAGCGACCGCCTCACGCACTACCTCGCGGGCGAGCTGCGCGACTTCACCGGGCCGCAGGCCCCCGCGGTGTCCCGCGACCCCGGACGGGAGCTCCAGCACGTCGTGCTCCGCGGCGGCATCGCGTACGAGCGGATGCAGCTCGCCTGGCTGGAGGACGTACTCGCCACGCTCCACCGCCTCGCCGCCCCCTGACGGGCTCACCCGCCTCACCAGTAACCCCTCATCCCTCGACCGAAAGGCCGGCCGACATGTCCGACCCGCTGCTGTTCAACCCGCGCACCTACGACCCGGCGCACTTCGACCCCGAGACCCGCAGGCTGCTGCGCGCGACCGTCGACTGGTTCGAGAACCGCGGCAAGCGCCGGCTCATCGAGGACTACCGCTCCCGTGCCTGGCTGGCGGACTTCCTCGCGTTCTCGGCCGAGTCGGGGCTCTTCGCCACCTTCCTGACGCCCGCCCCCGCCGCCGGCGAGGCGGAGCCGGACAAGCGCTGGGACACCGCACGGATCGCCGCCCTGAACGAGATCTTCGGCTTCTACGGCCTGGACTACTGGTACGCGTGGCAGGTCACCATCCTCGGTCTCGGCCCGGTCTGGCAGAGCGAGAACGCCGAAGCCCGCGCCCGGGCGGCGCAACTGCTGAGCGAGGGCGAGGTGTTCGCCTTCGGCCTGTCCGAGAAGACCCACGGCGCCGACATCTACTCCACCGACATGCTGCTGGAGCCCGACGGTGACGGCGGCTTCCGCGCCACCGGCTCCAAGTACTACATCGGCAACGGCAACGCCGCCGGTCTCGTCTCCGTCTTCGGCCGCCGCACCGACGTGGAGGGCCCCGACGGCTACGTCTTCTTCGCCGCCGACAGCCGCCACCCGTCGTACCGGCTCGTCAAGAACGTCGTCGACTCCTCCAAGTACGTCAGCGAGTTCCGCCTGGAGGACTATCCGGTGGCCCCCGAAGACGTCCTGCACACCGGTCGCGCCGCCTTCGACGCCGCCCTCAACACCGTGAACGTCGGCAAGTTCAACCTCTGCACCGCCTCCATCGGCATCTGTGAGCACGCGATGTACGAGGCCGTTACGCACGCGCAGGGCCGCATCCTCTACGGACGCCCCGTCACCGCCTTCCCGCACGTGCGCCGCGAGCTGAGCGACGCGTACGTCCGCCTCGTCGGGATGAAGCTCTTCAGCGACCGGGCCGTCGACTACTTCCGCTCCGCCGGCCCCGATGACCGCCGCTACCTGCTGTTCAACCCGATGACGAAGATGAAGGTGACCACCGAGGGCGAGAAGGTCATCGACCTGATGTGGGACGTCATCGCGGCCAAGGGCTTCGAGAAGGACACCTACTTCGCCCAGGCGGCCGTCGAGATCCGCGGTCTGCCGAAGCTGGAGGGCACGGTCCACGTCAACCTCGCGCTGATCCTCAAGTTCATGCGCAACCACCTGCTGGAGCCGGCCGCGTACGCAGAGGTACCGACCCGCCTCGACGCGGCGGACGACGCCTTCCTCTTCCGTCAGGGGCCGGCCCGCGGTCTGGGCTCCGTACGCTTCCACGACTGGCGCCCCGCCTACGAGGCCTACGCCACCGTGCCGAACGTCAGCCGCTTCCGCGAACAGGCCGACGCGCTCTGCGAGTTCGTCAAGACCGCCGCCCCTGACGAGCAGCAGAGCCGGGACCTCGACCTCCTCCTGGCCGTGGGCCAGCTCTTCGCGCTGGTGGTGCACGGCCAGCTGATCCTGGAGCAGGCCCGTCTGACCGGCCTGGACGAGGACGTCCTCGACGAGCTGTTCGGGGTCCTCGTGCGCGACTTCTCCGCGCACGCCGTCGAGTTGCACGGCAAGGACTCCGCCACCGCGGACCAGCAGGAGTGGGCACTGGGCGCGGTCCGGCGCCCGGTCGTCGACGCCGAGCGCTCGGCGCGCGTGTGGGCGCGCGTGGAGGCGCTGGCCGGGGCGTACGAGATGGCGCCGTAACGCCGGACCGTCCTGCGGGCGGCGCGCGGCGAGGAGTGAACGGACGGACGGCACCCGGCAGCGGGTGCCGTCCGTCCGTGCGCGGGGGCGCCGCCGGGCCGCGGGCTCAGCGCCAGGACGGGTGGCCTTCGGCGGACGCGCCGTCGGTGAGTGCGCGCTCGCCGGTCTTGTCCGTGCGCACGGCCCAGATCGCGGGCTTCTCGTACGGGCCGCGGACGAAGGCGACCCACGCGCCGTTGACGGACCAGGCGGGGTCCATCTCATGGGCGCCGGTGGCCACCAGCTCACGATCGTCCGTGCCGTCGGCGTCCACGAGGCGGATGTCGCCCTGAGTCCCCGTGCCGTAGGTCCCCGCGGTGTAGGCGAACGTCGCGCCGTCCGGGGACCACACCGGATCGAGCGCCGGATGGGGCAGCCGGGTCACCTGCTGGGGAGCGCGGTCCGGGGCGGCGGGGTCTACCACGTGGATCTGCCAGTTCTCGGGTTCCGTCTGCAGGCAGACCGCGATGCGCTTGCCGTCCGGGGACCACGCGGGATCCTCGACCTGGCCCGCGCCCGAGGTGAGCTGGCGGGCCGTGCCGTCGGCGACGTCGACCACGAACAGTTGCTGTACGCCGTCCTTCTTGCGCAGGACGGCGAGTTGGCTGCCGTCCGGCGACCAGGACACCCTGCCGCCGGCGATGGAGGCGATCCGCCGGGGGTCCGAGCCGTCGGCGCGGGCGGTCCAGACGGCCGTGCCCTCGGGCGTGGTCCGGGTGAACGCGAACGACCTGCGGTCGGGGGACCACTGGGGCAGCATGTCGCAGGCGCCACCCGCGATGAGCCGTACCGGCGCGGGAGCCCCCGCGTCACGGCGGGCGACGGCGCCGTGGCAGGTCGCGGGCCACCCGGGGGCGGTGTCCTGCCGGATCAGCAGGGGGTCGGTCGGGAAGGGGGCGGGGCCGGGGGCGGGCGCCGAGCTGCTGGGAGAGGCGGCGGGGGACTTGGCATCGCCCTTGGCGGAGCCGTTCCAGGGCTGCCACAGCAGCAGGCCGACGGCCGCGAGGGAGGTCACGAGCGCCGCCGCCACCACCACGGCGCGGCGGCGCCGGGGCCGCGCGCCCACCGGCTGGCGCACCCCTTCGGGCCCGGGACCGGGATGGGGGCCGGGACCGGGACCGGGACCGGGATGGGGAACGGGAGCGGGAGCGTGACCGGGACCGGGTAGCGGTACGGGAAGGGGTACGGGCTCGTGTCCGGCTTCGGGACCGGCCTCGGGTCCGGCTTCGGGCTCCGCGTCGCCGGACCGGAGGGTGTCCGGTGCCGGGACGCCGTGCGGGCGGTCCGGCACCGGAACGGGATCGGATGCCGGGTCCAGGCGGGGGAGCAGCTGCGTCGCCGCGTCCGGCAGCCAGCAGTCACCCGCCGGGTGGCGGACGGTCAGGCTGTCCAGGAAGGCGGTCGGGGTGGGGCGTGCCCGCGGGTCCTTGGACAGACAGGCGCCGATGGCTTCGCGGAGTTCGCCGGGGACGGCCGCCAGGTCCGGTTCCTCATGGACGACCTTGTAGTGCCTGGCCGCGGACGGACCGTCGCCGAAGGGCGAGCCGCCCGCGGCCTGGGTGAGCACCACCCCGAGGGCGAACATGTCGACGGCGGGGGTGACGGCGCCACCGCCGGTGAGTTGTTCGGGTGCGAGGAATCCGGGCGTGCCGACCTGCATTCCGGTCTGCGTCAGGGCCGTCCCGTCCAGAGCGCGCGCGATGCCGAAGTCGATGACGCGCGGCCCGTCCTCCGCGACGATGATGTTCGCGGGTTTGAGGTCGCGGTGGATGACCCCCGCCCGGTGGATCGCCTGCAGTGCCTCGGCCAAGCCGGCTGCCAGGACGGTGAGGGTGTCCAGGGGCAGCGATCCCACCTGCGCGAGCACCGCTTGCAGGGTGGGTCCGGGGACGAAGGCGGTCACCAGCCAGGCCGGTTCCCCGTCCGGATCGGCGTCGACGACGGGGGCGGTGTGGAAGCCGCCGACCCGCCGTGCGGCCGCCACCTCGTCGGCGAACCTGCGCTTGAACCCGGGCTCGGTGCTCAGCTCGGGACGCACGACCTTGACGGCGACCGCCCGGCCGGACCGGGAGCGGCCGAGGTAGACCACGCCCATGCCCCCCTGGCCGAGCCGTCCGACCAGGCGGTAGCGGCCCTCACCGACGGAAGTGGGGTCACCCGTTTCGAGCGGCTTCATGGGTCCCCCCGTATCACGCCTTGCACGATGAACAGCCTCTCTGTACCGGTCGCGCCGCTCACCAGTCAAGCGAGGCCCCCGCGGCGCCGACCCGGCCCCCGGCCGGTCAGCGATCCACGCGGCCACCGGGAGGCTGAAGGTCGAGCGAGCGGTACTCGTCCAGCACCGCGAAGCCCGTGCTGTCGTACAGCTTCATCGCGATCTCGTTGCCGCCGAAGACGTTGAACATCATCGCCTCGTCGCCGCCCTGCCGGGTGGCCCACTCGCCGACGGCCATCGCGGCCCGGCCGTAGCCCTTGCCGCGGTGCTGCTCGTGCACGTCCAGGGAGAATCCGAAGGTCACGCCCGGCAGGAAGCCGTGGTTCAGCCAGCCGGTGCCGACCACCTGGCCGTCCGCCTCCATCGCGTAGAAGGCGTGCCCCGGCGAACGGAACCCCTGGGGGAGGTTCCGGGCGAAGTCCTGGTCCGACTTCTCCTTGGCCTGCTGCGGCGTCAGAGCTCCGGCCCGGACGATGTCCGCGATGTACGCGGCCTCCTGACCGGCATACCAGAGCGGGTACTCCTCCTCGGTGAGCGGGCGGACCGTCAGACCCGGTGGCAGCTCGGGCTCCTCGGCGGCGGCACGCATCCGGTTCTGTCCCAGTACGGGGTAGTCGGCGAACACCCCCGCTCCCGCCCCGCCCGTGAGCCGGACCTCCACCCGCTGCGCGCCGTGCTCCGCGCACCACCGCTCGGCCCACTCGCGCCCGCGCGGGACCGTCAGGTCGTGGATCCGGCCCACGGTCGCCCCGTTGTCCTCCGTCACCCCGACCGCGATCCACCCCTCGCCGTCCGTGGCCACCGTCCAGTCGTCGATCCCCTTCACCGCCCGCTCCAGCAGGGCCCGGGCCAGGCGCTCCGAACATCCCGCCGCCCGGTACCCGGCCAGGACCCGCTCCTCGAACCCGCCCCGCCAGCGGCCCGGTTCGGCCGCGATCGCTATCTCGTTCATCCCCCCACCCTAGGCAAAGGCGCCGGGCCCCCCGGTCGGGGCGTCGCGCTTGCGGGGACCTGTCAGGGCTGCTCTCCCTTCGCCGGAGCCGTACGGTCGTCGTGCCGCGGCCTCGCCTGAGCCGGCAGGGCGGCGGGCCGGCCCGGTGCGTACCACGTGTAGGAACCGGGGTCGAAGCGGCTCAGCCGGCGCACCAGCCGCCCGGTGGACCACGGCCAGGCGAAGGTGTTCCGCCCGCCGGGGCTGAAGTAGTAGCTCGTGCAGCCGCCGGAGTTGTACACGGTGCTCCGCAACGCCTCCTGCACCGCCGTGTTGTGCGTGGCCTGCGCGCCCGGCCGGACGTCGAGCGCCCGATGGCCGCCGCGGTCGAGGTGGCTCAGGGCGGCGGTGAGGTACGTCAGCTGGGCCTCCAGAACCGTGATCGCCGAGGTGGAGCCGCCGAGCAGGTTCGGTCCCAGGAGCAGGAAGAGGTTGGGGAATCCGCTGACGCTCGTCCCCAGGTACGCCTGCGGTTCGCCGTCCCAGGCTTCGTGCAGCGTCCTGCCGTCCGTGCCGTGCAGACTGCCGGCCAGCGGTAGCTCGCCGACGCGGAAGCCCGTGGCCGTGACGAGGACGTCGGTCGGGGCCGTGCTGCCGTCGGCGCCGACGACGTGGTTCCCCCGCACGGCGGTCACGGCAGTCGGGTGCAGGCGCACGTGCGGCTGCGTCAGGGCCTGGTAGTAGGTGCTGGAGGTGAGGAGGCGCTTGCAGCCCAGCCGGTAGTCCGGAGTGAGCGCCTGGCGCAGGGCCGGGTCACGGACCGCGAGCCGCAGGTGTGCTCGGGCCCCCGCCTCGACGAGGCGGGCGACCCGCGGGTGACGAAAGGCGAATCCGAAGCCCTCCTGCAGGGTGTACTGCCCGGCGCGCAGGGCCCGGCGGGCACCGGGCAGGCTGTCCAGGCCCCGGTTGAAGGCCGCCGGCACCGGCAGGTCGGGCTTGGGAAGCACCCATGGGGCGGTCCGCTGGAAGAGGTGCAGGGCTGCCGCCCGGGCCGCGATGGCCGGGACGATCTGGACGGCGGAGGCGCCGCTCCCCACCACGGTCACACGCCGCCCGGCCAGGTCGACGCCGTGGTCCCAGCGGGCCGTGTGGAGCACGGGCCCGGGGAACTCCTCGACCCCGGGGGCGTCGAGGCGGCGCGGAACGTGCCACGGCCCGGTGGCCAGGACCAGTACCGCGGCGCTGTAGGGCCCGTCGCTGGTCTCCAGCAGCCAGCGCCCGGCCGCCGGATCCCACCGGGCTTCGCGGACGTGCACCCCACAGCGCAGGACATCGCCGAGCCCGTGCTGCTCGGCCGTCGTCCGCAGGTACGCATGGATCTCCCGCTGTCCGGCGAAGACCCTGCTCCAGGCGGCGCCCGGGGTGAACGAGTAGCTGTAGAGCGTCGAGGGCACGTCGCAGGCACAGCCCGGGTAGGTGTTCTCCCGCCACGTACCGCCGAGTTCTGACCCCTTCTCCAGGACGAGGACATCGCGGAAACCCGCCTGACGCAGTCGGATGGCAGCGCCGATGCCGGAGAACCCGGCTCCGACGACCACGACGCGTACGTGCTTTCCGTGCCGTGCGGCCTGCGCCGCGTCCGCCGGGTGCGCCGGGTGCGCGGGGTGCGCCGCGTCCGCCGGGGTCACAGCACCGGGCCGGACGGCTGGCGGGCCCCGGTCGACCGCTCGGGCCACGGATACGCGTTTCGCTTCATTGACGCCATGGGCCGCATCATCCTCGAACCGCTCACCCGGGCAGCGCACACCCGCCTGGTCCGGAGCAAGGGAAGAAACCTTCCGGACTGGGGATTTGAGGGACTCCCGCCGCCGACGACGGCACTCGAACGGAGCACGGCCCGGCCGCGAAGCGTGCCCGCCGGCCGCCCCGGCGCGCGAGCCGCCGATGGCACGGGCCCCGTCGGGTCAGGCGTCCAGGGGCCGCCAGGCGGGGCCGTCCCCCTCCTGCCGGACGTGTCCGAAGACCACGTCGGCGAAGTGGACGCCGAATCCGATGGTGCCGGGCTCTGCCAGCTCGGCGACGAGGCGACTGCGGTGGTCGGCTGTCAGGGCGGGGTCGTGGTCGAAGGCCGAGGACCATTCGGGGTGGTCGATCTGGATCGGCGAGTGCACGGCGTCACCGAAGGCGATCAGGCGCCGTCCGCCGCCCGTGATGACGTACTCGGCGTGCCCGACGGTGTGGCCGGGGGTGATCCGCACGTGCACGCCGGGGAAGACCTCCTGTCCGTCCGTGACCGTACGGACGCGCGGTGCGAGGGCCGCGACCTGCTCGGTCATGCCCTGGGCCTCCAGGAGGTCGCGCCGCTCCCACTCCTGCTCGGAGATCAGGTAATCGGCGTGGGCGAACACGGGCCGGTCACCGCCGGGGGCGGGGTGACACGCCCAGCCGAGGTGGTCGGAGTGGAGGTGGGTGAAGGCCACCGCCTCGATGTCCTGCGGGCTGCGTCCGAGTTCGGCGAGGTTCTGCGCGAGGGCGCCTCCGTGGATGGCGCTGATGGGGCCGTCCGGGCCCCGGTGCTCCTGCGGACCGAAGCCCGCGTCGATCAGCAGCGCGCGGTCGCCGTGCTCCACCAGCAGGCCGCCGACGCTCCCCACGAGGTGGCCCGTGGCGTCCAGGTACTCCGGGTGTGCGGCCCACACCTCGTCGGTGGTGTCCGGGAGCAGGCGCAGCGGCCGCAGTCGTACGTCGCCGTCCGGTACGTACGAGACCTTCGTGTCGCCCAGCCGTATCGAGCGGATTCCCGCAGGCCGGCGCAGTCGTACGTCCTGGGCCACCGTCACGTCAGCCGCCAGTCCGTCAGTCATGAGTCCGTCAGCCATGAGTCTTCTCCTGTGAGTCGTCATCAGGTCGCGGCAGGGCTCCCTGCGGCGACGACGATCACCATAAACATCAAGTTCGAATCATTCAAGCTGTAAATATGTTGCCTTGACGGACTTGCTAGGGTGGTGGCATGACGACGTCCCCCGACTCGCAGGCCATCGCCGAGCGACAGCTGTGCGGTCTGGTGAACGGACTGGCCCAGCGGATCGCCGAGCACGTACGGGAGCGCGCCGCGACCCTCGGCCTCACCGCGTCCCAGGCGACCGCGCTGCGGGAGATGAGCGGCCCGATGACCATGCGGGAGCTCGCCGACCGCATGAGCTGCGAGCCCTCCAACACCACCTTCGTCGTCGACAAGCTGGAGAAGCAGAGTCTGATCGAGCGCCACCCGCACCCCACCGACCGCCGCGCCAAGCACCTGGTCCTCACGGCCGAGGGCGCCGCACTGCGGACGCGTCTCCTCGAACTCCTCGCGGTGGACTCCCCGCTCTCCGGCCTCACCCCGCAGGAACAGCGGGTCCTGCACGGCCTGCTGGAGCAGGCCGTCACCTCCGCCTGAGCCGACGCCGGCACGGCCATCGGAGGTGCGCGCCCCCCGCCCACCCTGTGGTGACGAGGTGCGGTGGCGCCTCGATGTCTTGCCTCAGCTGTCAGCTAGCTGTCAGCTGTCTGGCTGTCTAGTCGTCCTGCCCCGCCGACTGCGGCGGCCGGATCAGGCGGCGGACGGATTCGACCACCGTCTCGCGGTGCCGGGCCAGCCGCTCCGGGGGCCACGCGTCGCCCGGGCCGCCCGCGGCCGTGCCGTCCACCGTGCCCGTCCACGCCTGCGCCAGGCCCATCACCAGCGCGAGCAGGTCCGCCGGATCGAGGGCGGGATCGATCAGCCCCGCCCGCTGTGCCCGCTCCACCGCCGTGATCTTGCCCCGGTAGGACTCCGCCTCGGCGTCGGTGGTTCCCGGCCGCTCCAGCTGCTTCCACTGCACCAGGCGCATGAGGTCCGGACGTGCCACGAGGTGGTCGAAGACCGCCCCCACGTACCCGGGCAGGTCCTCGGCGTCGAAGGGTACCGATTCCGAGCCGGTCTCCAGCGCCCGCTGGAGCACGGCGTCGAAGAGCTGCTCCTTGTTGCCGTAGTAGACGTAGATGAGCCGCTTGTTCGCCTGGGCGGTCTCCGCGATGCGGTCGACCCGCGCCCCGGCGATGCCGTACGCGGCGAACTCGGAGAAGGCGGCGTCGAGCAGCCGTGCCTTCGTTGCGCTGGAATCCCGTGCCATGGCAGGCAGCCTAGCAAGTAACTATCTAGTTATTGACATCTGCCGCAGCCGTGGCGCACACTCGAACTATCCAGTTAGTTACTTACGGACCAACCCACCCCACGGAGGACACACCATGGAGATCCGCGCACTGGGCGGCCAGGGACTGAAGGTCGGCGCCGAGGGCCTCGGCCTCATGGGCATGAGCGCCCACTACGGAGCCACCGACGAGGCCGAGTCCCTCGCCACCATCGACCGCGCCCTCGAACTGGGCGTGACCCTGCTCGACACCGCCGAGGGCTACGGCCCCTTCCTCAACGAGCAGCTCCTCGGCAAGGCCCTGGCCGGCCGCCGCGATGCCGCCGTCATCGCCACGAAGACCGGCGTCGAGTTCACCGACGAGGGTGCGCTTCTGGGCCACAACGCCACCCCCGAGTACATCCGCCGCTCCGCCGACCGCTCCCTGCGCCACCTCGGCACCGACCACATCGACCTGTACTACCTGCACCGCGTCGACCCGAACGTGCCGATCGAGGAGAGCGTCGGCGCCATGGCCGAGCTGGTCGCCGCGGGCAAGGTCGGCCACATCGGGATCTGCGAGGCGGCCGCGGCCACTATCGCCCGCGCCCACGCCGTCCACCCGCTGGCCGCCGTACAGACCGAGTACAGCCTCTTCGAGCGCGGGATCGAGCACGACGGCCTCTTGGACACCCTGCGTGAGCTCGGGATCGGTCTCGTCGCCTACTCCCCGCTCGGCCGCGGCTTCCTCTCCGGAGCCGTGACCAGCCCCGACGACTTCGCCGCGGACGACTTCCGCCGCACGGACCCCCGCTTCCAGGGCGAGAACTTCGACCGCAACCTGGCCGTCGTCGACCGGGTCCGCGACCTCGCCGCCCGGAAGGGGGTCACGCCCTCGCAGCTCGCGCTGGCCTGGACCCTGCGCAGGGGGGCCGTACCGATCCCCGGGACCAAGCGGCGCCGCTACCTGGAGGAGAACGTCGCCGCGACCGCGGTCACGCTCACCGACGCCGACCTGGCCTCCATCGACGCCGTCGCGCCGCACGGCGTGGTCTCGGGGGACCGGTACGCGCCCGAGCTCATGACGTCACTGAACGGCTGAGCCCGGAGCCCCCTCGCGGTCCGTACGGACGCACTCGATCAGGTAGTCGCCGTTCTCGGGATCCACGGTCACACCGTGGGCCTCGCTGTGGAAGCCCGGGAAGGCCCGGTCGAAGGCCTCCAGGGCGCGCAGGTACCGCAGCAGCGGCCCGTCCGGAGCGCCGGTGGACTCCCCGGGCATCAGTACGGGGATCCCCGGCGGGGTCACGGTCACCATCGCCGCGGCCACCCGCCCGGCCGCCTCGGCCAGCCGTACGCGCTCCGTACCGCCCCGGATCAGCAGCTGGTAGCAGTGGCGCGGCGGGGCCACCGGCTCCGGGAGCTCCTGGAAGGCCGCGTCGAGGGCGTCGATCAGCTCGGCGCGGGTCAGGTGCTCGTGCATCGCGCGGCACAGGGCGCCGAGGGTGGTGCCTGCGTAACGGCGCGGGAACTGCTCGACCAGCTGTGGCAGCACCCGGTCCAGTGGTGCGTCCGCGTCGTGGAGGGCCTTGAAGTCCATGAGGGCGTCCATCAGGGTGCCCCACTTGCCCTTCGTGATGCCCATCGAGAACAGGATCAGCGTGGTGTAGCTGTCGGTCTTCTCCACGACGATCCCGCGCGCCGCCAGGTAGGCGGTGAGGATCCGTGCGGGGATGCCCCAGTCGCCGGTCTCACCGGTGGCCGTCACCCCGGGGCAGGTGAGCGTGACCTTGACCGGGTCGAGCAGGCAGTAGCCCTCGCTCAGCCCGGCGAAGCCGTGCCAGTCGGCGCCCGGCTCCAGGTGCCAGCACGACGGCTCGCGGCTCAGCAGGGACGGCGGCGCGTCCGCGAACGCGACGCGCGCCCCGGTCACCGGATCGGTGACCGAGTCGGGCTGCCACACGCCGAAGAACCAGCCCGGCCGGTCCCCGGCGGCGGCGACGCGGCGCCCGGTGCGCACGACGGCCTGTCGGAACCGGATCGCCTCGGTCACCGCCTCGTCGATCAGCCACTGGCCCTGCGGGCCGTCCATCATGGCGGTCGCCACGTCCAGGGAGGCGATCGCCGGATACAGCGGCGAGGTGGTGCCGTGCATCATGAACGCCTCGTTGAACCGCTCGTGTTCGACCGGGGCACGCGGCGCGGACCTGATGTGGACCATCGCGCACTGCGAGAGTGCGGCCAGCAGCTTGTGCGTGGACTGCGTCGCGAAGATCGTGGGCCGCCCCGGCCCTGCTCCCGGGCCCGCGCCCGCCCCCGGGGCGGTGTCGGTGTCGGTGTCCAGGAGGGTGTCCGGGAAGGTGTCCGGTCCGACGGCCATGCCGTAGCGGCCCGCGTAGAGCGGGTGGAAACGGGCGTACGCGAACCAGGCTTCGTCGAAGTGCAGGCGCGGCGTGCTCGGCGCGAAGGCCCGGGCCGCCGCGACGGTGTCGTAACACAGGCCGTCGTAGGTGGAGTTGGTCACGACCGCGTACTGGGCCGCGGGGGAGAGGGCGCCCGCGGTGAGCGGGTTCGCGGCGATCCGCGCGGCCACCGCCGCCGGGTCGGTCTCGGCGGGCGGCAGGGGGCCGGCGAGCCCGTAGCCGTTGCGGGTCGGCACCAGGTAGACCGGGCGCGCCCCGGAGATCACCAGCCCGTGCAACACCGACTTGTGGCAGTTGCGGTCCACGAGCGCGATCTCGTCGGTCGTCACGCTGTAGTGGCCGACCATCCGGTCCGCGGTGGAATCGCCGTGCAGGACGAAATACGTGCGGTCGGCGCCGAAGACCCGGGCGGCGTTGCGCTCGGCCTCGCCGATCGGACCGCTGTGCTCGAAGAGGGAACCGAGCTCCCCGACGGAGATGGACAGGTCGGTGCGGAACAGCCGCTCCCCGTAGTAGTCGAAGAACGCCCGCCCGGCCGGGGATTTGAGGAAGGCGACCCCTCCGGAGTGGGCGGGGGTGTGCCAGGAGTACTCGTGGGAGTCGTCGAACCGGCGCAGCGCCTTGAAGAACGGCGGCAGGAGGTCCCGGTGGTAGCCGCGGGCCGCGGCCGCGACCCGGCCCGCGATGAAGGACGGGGTGTCCTCCAGCGGCCAGATGTAGCCGACCACCGTCTCCGAGACCCACAGCGGCAGCCGCTCCAGGTCCTGGTCGGTGTCGTCCGCCATGACGAGGAAGACCGGCAGGTCCTTGAACCGGCGCTCGATGTGCCGCAGGACCTCCCCGCCGCCGCCCTCCTCGACCGCGCCCCCCGCCGTAAGCGGCAGGTCCCAGGCGACCACGGCCGCCGCGAGCCCGGCCTCGGTCTGCAGGGCGGCCTGTGCGTCGCGCGCACTCGGCGCCCAGCGCAGCTCCAGGCCCTGGTTCTCCAAGTCCTTGCCGATGCGCCGCAGTTGCTCGGCGCTGACGCCGCCGCCCATCGGATTCTCCCGCAGCACCAGCAGGACCGTGCCGTTCGCCATGTGTCCGCTCCCCACGCCCAGGGGTACGGCTGCCCGTACCGCGCCTCAGTGTCCCCGTGCCACCGGTGCCGCCGTCGATCTTCGTCGGGGCTTCACCCGCAGGTGGGCGTGGCGGGGAGTCGGGGTGACGTTCGGCCGCGGGAGCCGGGGGATGGCGTCAGGCGACCCAGGTTCCCGTCATGCCGAGCACGGCCGCGCCGTCCTGGTCGGCCAGTTTGGTCGCGGTGAAGTCGCGGGCCCACTGCGAGGTCTGGAGGCGGAAGGCGGGGTGCTCGGCGGTCAGGGCCTCCATGACGGTCTCGGCCGCGCCGGCCGGGGTCTGGGCGGCGTCACCGGCGAACTGGGCCACCGTACGGTCGATGTAGTGCCGCAGGCTGTCGGCGTACGGTCCGGCCGCCGCGATCCGGGCGTCGAGGTCGAGCCCGATGTTGTTGACGAACTCGGTCGCCACCGCGCCCGGTTCCACGACGGACACGCTCACGCCGACGGCGCGCGCGACGGGCGCCAGGCTCTCCATGTAGCCCTCCACCGCGAACTTGGCGGCGCAGTAGGCCTCGTTGAAGGGCTGGCCGATGACCCCGCCGACACTGGTGACGGTGATCAGGCGGCCTCCGGTGGCCCGCAGGTGGGGGAGTGCGGCCTTGGAGACGTTCAGTACGCCGAAGAAGTTGACCTCCATGACCTGGCGGACGTCGGCGACGGTTTCGAGTTCGAGCGTGCCGAGGTGCCCCGCGCCGGCGTTGTTCACGACGGCGTCCAGGCGGCCGTAGTCGGCGATCACGCCGTCCACGGCGGCGGCGACGGAAGCCTCGTCGACCACGTCGAGGCGGCGGATGTCGATCTCGACGCCCGCCTCGGCGGCCGCCTTGCGCAGGGCGTCGGCCCGACCGGTGTCCCGCAGGGTGGCCACCGTGCGCCAACCTGCCCGGGCTGCGGCGATGGCGGCGGCCAGCCCGATGCCGGAGGAGGTGCCGGTGATCAGGACGGTGCGCAGCGGGGCGCCGGGGGTGGTGGCGGAGGAGGGGGTGGAGGTGGTCATGGGGGACCTCTCAGAAGCGGTCGGATTTATGTGCGTGCACACACACTATAAATTTATGTGCGTGTGCACGCAACCCGTAGACTGCGTGACATGCCGAAGAAGCTCACCGAGGCCGAGATGCCGGCCGCCGACTACGCGTTCTACGGGCTCGTCTGGGCCGGTACGACCATGACGGACCGCGTCGACAAGGCCCTCGTGAAGGCCCACGACCTGCCCGTGTCGTGGTTCGAGGTCATGCTGTGGCTGGCGTCCAGCCCCGAGCCCGTACCCGCCTCCGTACTCGGCAACAGCACCCTGCTCAGCCGCAGCCAGGTCTCCCGGGTCGTGGACGCCCTCCAGGGCCGGGGCCTGGTGACCCGCACGCCGTCGGCGCGTGACGCGCGCTCCGTGGAGGTCTCGCTCACGCCGGCCGGGCGTACGGTGTTCGCCGAGGCGGACGCCACCCGGCGCGAGGCCCTGGCGCCGGTCTTCACGGACCTCCTCGACGCACAGGACCTGGAGGCCCTCGGCACGGTATGGCGCAAGCTCAAGGCCGCGAAGGGCGCGCAGGGGGAGTGACCCGCAGGGGGGAGTCACGGCCACCCGTTTGGATCGGGGGAATCGCGGCTTCACGCTGCCCCTTCTAGCGTCGCCTGGGGGACTGCCCGCCCGGATCGGGCATCCCGACCTCGCCGGCGCTGAGGGCGCCGACCCCCCTTCCGAAGGGCATGCCATGAAGAACAGCAAGAACGAGTTCAAGTTCGTCGTCACCGGTGTGGAGCTGACGGAAGAACAGCAGGCGCGGGTGAGTCTCGCCATCGCCCAGGCCGGTGCGCTCGCCCTGGGCGACCTCGCGCCGCGCGACGCGGTCGGGGTGCGGCTGGACCCGAAGGTCTGGTGGCACGGCATTCCGAAGGAGGGCGTGGTCCGGCAACTGCAGGAGTTCGCCGCCGAGGAGGTCGGGCTGCAGCGGTGAGCACGGTGACGGCCGGCCAGGAAGAGGGGCCGCTCGGGCAGCCGCGCGCGTGCCCGAGCGTCACCTGTCACGAGGGTGCGTCCCTGCTGGGTGCCATGACCGGATCGGGCCGGCTGGCGTACCTGCCCATGCCCGTGCTCGTCGACGCCGCCTTCGCCGACCGGCTGGAGGCGACGGGCCGTCCCGAGAGCCGGTACCGCTTCACGGGCCCCTGCTCCGAGGGCGCCTGCCCGCAATGGACCGGGACCGACTGCGCCGTGATCGACCACATCCTTGACGATGAGCCCCCGAGCGCAGGTGCGCTGCGGGAAGACGCGCCGCTGCCCGCCTGCGGCATCCGGCGTACGTGCCGGTGGTTCGCGCAACGCGGCGCGGCCGCCTGCGCGGTCTGCCCGACGGTCGTGGCGGATACCGGCGGAACGGCCACCTACCGCTCGGCGCGCGGATAGGGCGGCCCCCGGGGGCCTTCAGCTGCTCTCCCATGCGAGCCGGGGCGTCCGCCCCGGATTATTCCTTGACGAGAATATTCGTTGTGGTGAATGCTTTTCGCCATGGACGCACTCCTCACCGCACTGGCCGACCCGGTCCGCTGGCGGCTCGTGAGCCTGCTGGCCGAGCGCCCCCGCTCGGTCGGCGTACTCGCCCAGCTCGCCGGGGCGCGCCAGCCGCAGACGACCAAGCACTTGCAGACCCTTGAGCGCGCCGGCGTCGTCACCTCCGAGCGCACCGGTCAGCGCCGCGTCTACGCGCTCCGGCCCGGGCCGCTGCGCGACCTGGCGGCCGCGCTCACCCGGCTCGCAGACACAGCGGAGCGGGCCCCCGAGGGCGGCGGCCCGCTCGCGACCTACGAACGCCACGCGCTCAGCCTCGATGCGGAGCGGCTCGCCGCACAGCGGCCGGGGTGGGCCGACGGCCGTTCGTTCAGGTTCCGGCGGTCTCTGGCGGGGAGGCCCGAGCTGGTCTGGCGCCACTTGAGCGACGCCGCCCTGCTCGCCCGGTGGTGGACGCCCGACGACCTCCGCGTCAGCGAGCTCGTCTTCGAGGCGCGCGTGGGCGGGCGGATCGTGCAGGGGTACCGCGACGCCGAGGATGCCGACGGCTCCGACCTGGTCGCGGGGCGCGCGGAGGGCGTGGTCGAGGACGTACGCCCCCATGAGCGCCTGGCCTACCGGCTCTCCCCGCTGCTTCCCGGCGGCGGCCCCGCCTTCACCGCCCACGTCGACTACGACCTGCGGCCCACCGATGACGACACCGGCACGGACCTCGACGTCCACTTCCGGATCACCGACAGCACCGTCGACTCCGCGGACTTCATCGCAGGCATCGAGATCGGCTTCGGCCAGAGCCTCGACACGCTCGCGGCGGTCATCGCGGCGAACCCGCACGGCATCGACACGAGGAGTACGAAGTGACAGAGCAGACCGCCGGCCGCAGGGTCGTCGCCAACATGAGCCTCTCCCTCGACGGCCGATACGCCGCGCCGGACAACCCCCAGGACATGCGCTGGGTGATGCCGTACGCCCACACCGACGTCGCCCGCGACCACCTGGCCGGCCTCTGGGCTCCGGCGACGACGGCTCTGCTCGGCCGGGTCAACGCCGAGGGCTTCCTCGGCTTCTGGCCCACCGTCATCGGCATGGAAGGGGCCGACCCGCGCGACGAGGGCTTCGCGAAGTGGCTCGTCGACACGGAAAAGGTGGTGCTCTCCTCGACCCTCGCTGACGCACCGTGGGAGCGGACGACGATCGTCGACAAGCCGACCGCCGAGGTGGTCACGGACCTCAAGGCCACCGAAGGCGGCGACATCCTCGTGCTCTCCAGCGCGAGCGTCATCAAGGCGCTCCTGGCGGCGGGCAAGGTCGACCGGCTGGCGCTCACCGTCTTCCCCGTCTTCCTCGGCGGCGGGCCGCGCCTTTTCGACGACGGCCTCCCGGCGGACCAGTGGGAGCTCGTCAGCCAGCGCGCGGGCGAGCACGGCACGTTGGCCCTCGTCTACGACCGGGCCCACTGAGCGGGCCCTGCCCGCCCGGTGCCCTGGCGGGGAACCGGGCGGTTGAGTTCACGCGCCGTCGGGCGTGGACCCCATGGAGCGCACGGCTTCCCCGAACCGCTTCTCCATCTCCTGCGGCGTGACGTCCTCGATGTGCGTGGCGATGCTCCAGCGATGGCCGAAGGGGTCCTCGAACTGTCCGGTGCGGTCGCCGTAGAACTCGTCCCTGACCGGTGACAGCTGGGTGGCGCCCCCGGCCAGGGCCTTGGCGAAGACCGCGTCGACGTCTTCGACGTACACGTGCAAGGTGACCGGCGTGCCGCCCACCGCCTTCGGCGAGCGGAACCCCATGTCGGGATACTCGTCCGCGAGCATGATGACCGAGTTGCCGAGCTCCAGCTCGGCGTGGCCGATCTTGTCTCCGGGTGCGGCCATCCTCATGCGTTCGTGTGCGCCGAGCACCGAGACGTAGAAGTCGATCGCGGCCGCGGCTCCGTCGATACAGAGGTACGGCGTGACGCGCGGGGATCCCTGGGGAACGGGCTGGACCGTCACCGGCCTCCTGCCTTTCCGGACAGTGACGGTCACCGCCGACCGCCGCCTGCGCCCACAGATATCCCGCCCCCGCGGCACACGGCCCGCGCCGCGCTGCGGGCGGGCCGCGGATACCCCGAAGGGCCGTGACTCAGCGGCCCCTGAAGTCCGCGAGACGGCCGGTCACCACCAGGCTGCCGTCCGGGGCGCGCCACCCGAGGACTCCGGTGCGGAAGTAGCCGTCGCCGGTGAAGGAGCGTGCGTTGTGGTCGGGCGCCCGGTAGTAGCCGCGCAGGGTGTACGGACCGCGGGCGAGGAGTTCGCCGGGCTCCCCGTCCGGCACGTCCCGGCCGTCGGCGCCGACCACGCGGACCTCGTCGTCGGGTGAGAGCGGGCGGCCCTGCGTCGCGAGGACGGTCTCGGCCGGATCGTCGGGCCGGGTGAGGGTGAGAAAGCCCTCGGCCATGCCGAAGACCTGCTGGAGGCGACAGCGCCATGCGGGGCCGATCCGTTCGGCGGTCGCTCGGGGCAGGGGCGCCTCGCCGCAGACCTGCACGAGGCGCAGACTGCTCACGTCGGCCCGGACCGTGGGAAGTGCGTCGAGCCAGCGCCGGGCGACGGCGGGTCCCACCGTGGTGAGGGTGACCCGCTCCCTTGCGATGACCGGAAGGCATACGGCGGGGTCGGGGCTTTCCACCAGGACGACGGTTCCGCCGACGGAGAGGGTGCCGACGATGCCGGGGCAACCGAAGGCGAAGGCGCCATCGGCGGGCAGCGCGGCGAGGTACACGTCGTCCTCGGTGAGCGACACCAGCTCGGCGGCGGCCCGCACCTGGTAGGTGTAGTCATTGTGGGTGCGCGGCACAAGCAGGGGCGCCGCGGCCGTAGCGTCGGAGGGGAGGAAGAACGCCACCTCGTCCGCGCTCTGCGCGAGCGCCGGCTCGGGCGGGGCCTCGATGGAGCCCAGCGGGCTGTACTGGCATCCCGACGGGTCGGTCGTCAGACCGCCGTACGGGGTCTCCTCGCCCGGGACCTCCCAGGTGAACACCCGCCGCAGGAAAGGCCCTCGGGCCGCGATGTCCGCGGCCATCGCCGTGTGGTCGAAGCCCTGGTACGTCGACGGGCCGACGTAGCCGACGGCCTGGGTGACCTGTACGAGGCGGGGCACCTCGGACCCGCGGTACGAGAGCGGGCAGAGCACCGGGACCGCGCCGGCGCGCATCAGCGCGAAGACGGTGATGACGAACTCGGGAACGTTCGGCAGCTGGACGACGACCCGTTGCCCGGCCCGCAGGCCGCGCAGCCGGAATCCGGCCGCCATGCGGTCCACGCGCCGGTTCAGCCGCGCGTACGTGAGGCGGGTGGCGCCGTGCACGAGCGCGGTCCGCGGTCCGTACTGCAGGGCCCAGCCGCGCAGCAGGTTGTCCAGCGTGTTGCCACGCCAGTGCCCGGCTGCCCAGTAGCGGTCGACGAACTCCTCCGGCCAGGGCGTGCAGCCGTCGAGCATGGATGGCATCCGCTTCCTTCTGTACGAGGCCGGGTCCTTGGGGCGACCCCGGCGACTTGACCTGGGCAGTCCAATCGGCCAACGCCCCTCTGCGCAATGCGCTGTCCCGACCAAGGACGCTGCGCTCCCTCAGCAGAAAGCCCAACCGGCGCCGCTGATCAGGAGGAATGGTCCGGACACCGCCAACTCGGCTTGTCGCCAGGGCGGCCCGCCCTGGAAGGAAACGGCGACCGCGCACCTCGCGTAGCGAGCGATGTGTGCCCGTCCGGACGCGTATGAGGTCGTGGGCCGCACGAGTGGGGGAGACCGTGTCGGCTTGGAGACGGCCGATCCCGCCGAGGCGGTCGCGTTCGCAGCCGGTCTGATCCATGACCGGCAGGCGGCTCAGGGCAAGGGGCCGCACGCCTGGGCGGCTGAGGCGGAAACAGTGCTGCGGGGTGCGGGATGGCATCCCGGGCGAAGCATCGACACGACCGTGTGGCGAGAGCGGCTGGAAGCGGACGGCTTTCGTATGCACGCTGCCGCCGCGGGCCTTCTGCGCGAGTTCGGCGGTCTGACGGTGGCCGGCGGTGGTCCCGGGATCACCAGAGCGCGGGAGGCGTTCTCACTCCACCCGCTGCATGCGCTGGGCGAGGACGACCGCTTCGGCGAGTGGGGCGAGGAGATCAGCCGCTGCCTCTTCCCCGTGGGCGAACTCGGCCACGGTCACGCGTTCCTCGGACTGGACGAGCAGGGGAACTGTATGTCGTGACCAGCTGGCTGGCCCGGTTCGGCCGGATGCCCGAGGCCATGGAGAACCTTGTCCTCGGGGTGATGCCGGTCCGCATGCCCGACGCTGACCACTGAGGCCCCCTCGGTCATCAGCCGCGCGCGGGCCGCTCCCGTACGGCGGTGACCAGCCAGGAACTGCTGCGCAGCCAGAGCGCGCCGGCGTCCTCGTAGGGGCGCAGGGCCTCGATCAGCGCCCCGCGGGCGCGCTCCTGCACCTCGGGCGTGACCTGGCTGAGCAGGTGGCGCCCGGGGCCGGAGTCGAGCAGGAAACCCGCCGCGTCCTCGGCGTCCCTGCCCCAGTTCCCGGCGGCTTCCACGCGCTGCGCGCCGCCCTCCTCGAAGCCGGCTGCGGTCAGGAGGGCGAGCGTGTGGTCGGGGTCGGTGAGCGAGAACATCCCCGGAGCGCCGGGCGCGCCGAAGCCTCCGAGGGGCAGGATGCCGCTCAGCGAGGCCAGTGCGCGGAGCCACTCGTTGGACTCGGCTTCCGCCGCGCAGACGAAGGCCAGCCTGCCGCCGGGGCGCAGGGCGCGGCGGATGTTGGTGAAGGCGGCGACCGGGTCGGCGAAGAAGGTCATGCCGTAGCGGCTGATGGCCGCGTCGAAGGACCCGGGCTCGAACGGGTGGACCTGGGCATCGCCCTGGGTGAACGACGCATTGCGCACTCCCTCGTGCGCGGCGCTCGCCCGGGCCCGCTCCAGCATGGGATCGGACAGGTCCAGACCCACGGCCCGGCCCCCGCCCGTTCGCCGGGCTGCCAGGCGGGTGGTGCGGCCGGCGCCGCAGCCGATGTCCAGTACGTGGTCGCCCTCGCGGATGTCGGCGGCGTCGAGCAGGCTTTGGTTGAAGCCGTCGTTGATGGCGTCCCAGCGTTCCTGGCTGCGGGCCCACTGCGCGCCCTCGTAGCCGTTCCAGGCTTGCGCCTGCGCGGCGTTGGCGGGGGTGGCGGTGGTGGCGGGGGTGGCGTTCCGGTCCATGCGGCACATCCGTCCCGGCGGGGACGCCGAGCATCCCCGACCCGTAGTATGGGCAAGTGCCCAAACAGTATGGGCACTTGCCCATAGGTGCAACAGGCTTAGCGAGAGGGGTTGTTGTGTCACCTCGTGGAGTGGCGATTCCGGACCTGCGGGAGCGGCTGTTCGCGGCCGCGGAGCGGGTGGTCGCGCGGGACGGTGCCGCGGCCCTGACCAGCCGCGCCGTCACGACGGAAGCCGACTGTGGCAAGGGGGTCCTGCACGCGCACTTCGCCGGCCTGGACGAGTTCATCGCCGAGCTCGTCCTGGACCGCTTCGCCCGCAGCGCCCGCCACGCGGAAGGACTGGCCGGCCGGGTCGGCCAGGGCAGCGTCGGGGGCAACCTCCAGGAGATCGCGCTCGCCCTGCTGGAATCCCTGCACCCCGCGGTGGTCGGCCTGGCCATGACCCGCCCGGCGGCCGCCCAACACACGCGGGAGGGCTTCCGTTCCGGCGCGCCGGCGTTCGACGCGATCCAGCACTCCCTGACCGCCTACCTCCGCGCGGAGCAGGACGGCGGACGGGTGGACCCGGGGGCCGACGTCGCCACGATCGCCCTCGCGCTCGTCGGTACCGTCCACCACCTGCTGATGACGCGCGCGCCGGGCGAGGGCGCGGATGCGCGGGACGCGACCGCACGCCTGCTCGCCGTCCTGCTCGGCCCCGACCCACAGGGGCGCCCCTGATCAAGAGCCCGGCACACCGGTGCCGATACGCCGACCAGCCCCGGGCGGCGAAGGCCACCCGGGGCTGGTCGGTCGCACCGGCATCGGTGTGCCGGTCCGGCGGAGCGATCAGGCGGCGGGCCGGCTGGGGGAGGCCGAGGCGCCTGCGCCGCCGCTGGTGAGCGGCCACTCGCGCGTGAGGCTGCCCAGCGGGATGCGGTGCTCCAGCAGCGGAGTTCCGAAGATGGAGAGCTGCAACTGGAGATGGCCGTTCAGGTCGAAGCCGCCGTAGAGGCCCCAGGTCGCGACGGCCGACGCGGCGCCGTCCGTGGCCGCCGCCGCGGTGGCGGTGGCCTCGCCGCGCAGGTACGGGGCGAAGTCGGCGGCGAGTCCGACCATGCCGTACAGGCCGACGGACGCCTCTGCGCCCAGGGTGGTCTTCGCGGTGCCCGCGGCCGTGACCGACGCCTTGACCGGTGAGCTCTTGACGTTCGAGCTGCTGGCCGGGGTCCAGCCCTTGCCCTTCGCGTAGTCGGCGCCGACCCGGAAGTCACCGCTGACGTTCTGCTCGACGTCCAGGGTGATGCGGCCGTCGGCCTCCACCTGGAGGTAGCAGGTCAGGTCGAGGTTGACGACGACGGGCACATAGCCGACCTGGATCACGGGGTCGGCGTGCAGCTTGGCGAACGGGATGCGGTGCTTGACTCCGCCGGCCGCCCGGCCCTTGAGCTGCCACTGGGCCTGCCAGGCGCCGGACATGCCGAGGTGGTGCCGGTGTGCGCTCCCGTCGTACGCGAACTCCACCTCGGGCGCGAGCTGCACGAATCCGGAGACCGAGGCGGCGGCTGAGGCGGGAGCGCCCTCGGCGGTGGCGATGGCCGTGCCGACGTCGAGGCGCAGGCTGCCGAGGGGCAGCTTGGCGCCGTTGGGCCCGAAGCTGGCGCCGCCGGTCTTGGCCCAGGAGACCTTCACGCCCTGGAGCAGGGGTTCGACGGCTACGGTCGACGGGTCGACCGGGACCTGTCCCTCGGCCTTGTCGTCGGCGAGGAGCGCGCCGAGGTCGGACGGCTTCGTCTCGACCTCGGTGCCCTGAGTGGTCTGGGCGCCGACCTTGGTGACCTCGGCGAGCAGGCCGTCGGGGGCGCCGGGTACCGGGGCGCTGGCGATGATGTCGCCCGTCTTGACGGGGGCGGGGGCAGGGGCAGAGCCAGGGGCGGAGGCGGAGGCGGAGGAAGAAGCGGAGGGCTTGGCGCCGGGAGCGGTGCTGGGGCCCGGGGAGCTCTTATGAGCCTGGGATATGACGGCCCGTCCGGTGCCCTTGTCGAACGAGGCGACCTTCAGCGAGGTCTTGCTCGCCGTGGAGCCGCCCGCGCCCGGCCGCGTCACGGCCGCAGGGGTGGCCGCACCGGCGGGCGCCGCGGCGACGTCGAGCTGCTGGGAGCCGTCGGGGGCGGACGCGCGGGCGGTGGAAGAGGCAGCGGCGGCGGAACCGGCCGCGGTGGAAGGGGAAGAGCATCCGCTGGCAGCGAGGGCTAGCGCGGTCAGAGTGACAGGGGCCAGGAAAGTCCTGGTGAAGGCACGCACAGTGGTCCTCCGGCGATGGTAAGAGGGGGGTCAGCCGGTGTTACCCGGTGTAGTACTCACGGGTAACGATGCGGAAGCATGCCATGGGCTCACTGCCATGTCACATTGCCTGTGCGTCAATGCACGACTACAGAACGCAGTTGACGTTCCGTCAGGAATGGGGCCGCGCAGCCCGTCCTGCCTTGGCGCAGCAGCCCGACATCAGGAAGGGCGGGTCACGTCCCGCCCCGCGCCGACCGGGCCGTCCCGGCGTCTACCGCCCGCAGTTGGCGCGAAGTCGGCTCAATCTCGGCCGAATCCTCCGCTGAACACCACATCGGCCGGACCCGCACTTCGACGGTGTTCCGCTGCTTGTACGCCCAACGGTCGAAGGTCGGAGGGCGGCCACCGGCCCCGCCGTTTGCGGTTGGCGATCTGGTCGGCGGCCTGCGGAATCACGGCCTTGATCTTGCGCCTGCGGAGGCGTTCGCGGATCGCGCGGGACGAATAGGCCTTGTCGGCCAGCACGGCTGCGGGCCGGGGCGGTGGGTGTCCTATGGCCCGTTCAACCTGGATCGCTGCCATGACCTGGGGGAGAGCGGGGGCGTCCCCCCTGGCCGGGCGTGACGATGAACGCGAGGAGCCGGCAGCGTCCGTCGGCGGCGAAGGGGATCTTTGTGGTCAGTCCGCCGCGGGACCGTCCCAGCGCATGGTCGTCCGGCTCGCCGTCCGGGGCCCCTTTTGACGGGCCCCGGCGGCGTGCTGGTGGGCACGGACGATGGTGGAGTCGACCGCGACGACCCATTCGAGGTCCTCTTCAGCGTCGGCCTGGGCGAGCAGGGTGGCGAGACCCGTTCCCACGTGCCGTCGATCGCCCAGATCCGCAGCCGGCTGTAGGCACCCTTCCAGGAGCCGAAGCGCTCAGGCAGGTCCATCACGGCGTACCGGCGCGGTACTTGAACACGAGGGCGTCGACCACCTGCCGGTGATCACGCCACCGCCCACCACGCTTGGGCGTCCGGTCCGGCTGCAACGGCTCGATCCGCGCCCACTGCGCGTCAGCCAACGACACACATCAACCAACGATCAGATGATCATTAAGAAACGGCCCAGCACTCGGCCGATGTGAACTCGGCAGCAGGCCTCAGCGGACGGGGTGTAGAACCGCTGTGTAGTTCTCTCCGCCGTACAAAGACTCATAGCGGATCACGAGCGTGACGCGTCGGTTGATCAGGTCCTCGACGTCTGCGTGGCCGTGCGGGTCATAGCCTGCGACGCTCAACAAATACTGCTCGTAGTCGGTGGCGAGTACTTCTCCCCGGTTGAAGGTCACAGCGGCCGGGCTCACCGGCAGGCCCTCGCGGACGCGGTCAACACTGGATTCACACCATGCACCGATCGTTTCGCCATCGACTGTCAGCAGGCTGTCGACCACGACCGCAGGGCCAAGCCCGGAGTTGATGAGCCGGATCCCCGCTCTTCCCCCTGCCGGCCAGCCCCTATGGAGTTGCAGTACCGGGCGTACCGAGTGCCGGTTGTGCTGGCGCATCGCGCGCGTTTGGTAGATCGACACGACCAGCGACGCGACAGCGATCACGACGGCACATATCGCTGTAACGGTCTCCGCCCTCATCCCATCCCCCCGGTAGAGTCTCGTTGCCCGGACGATAGCCGAGCCGAGCACCGTCTCACGACTCGAGCTCGGCCGTTTCCAGTCTCCTGGCCGGCAGGGGAACCGACCGGGCCTCCACCCTCGACCGTGACGCATGCCTGAGGGTGCGGTAGCCAGTCCCGGACTGCCACACCGGCTCAGGGGCCTCTCGTCGGCGTAGCCTTCGCGGGTGCCTCTCCGCATCGGATCAACGTCTCGCAGGAAGGCAGTCGTCTCTTTCGGATCTTGTCGGCCGAGCCCGCTTCGTCCGGTGCCGTGGCTCGCAAAGCGGAGGAGCGCGCTGTGTACCGGACGTACTCGGGCGCCCCGACAACCCGGCGAGGTGCGGCGCCGGGCGACGCGGGCCCGGCAAGATCCGAAAGAGACGGCCTAATCGCCGCGCCGCTCATACCGGCCCGCCGGACTCGGTAGCCGCCGTGGCGTACGACTGGCCGCCGCTGGTGCCCGGCGACCCGGACCAAGTCGCCCGGCGTGTCGCGGCCGTACTCGACGAAGCCTGGCGCCGACTCGCCGCGCAGCAGGAACGCGTACTCAGGACCTTTGAGCAGCGGCCCCGCGGCCGCCTGGTGCTGCTCACGCTTGAGGAGTTCAAGCGCGCTGTCCGGGCGTTCCACCGCGAGGTCGACAGCGAGGCCGTCGCCTTCGTCCACCGGCAGCTCCCGCACCTCTACCAGCAAGGCGCTGAGCGGGCTGCCGAACTGAGAAGGACCCGCGGGGCTCTCGGTGCGTAGCTCACGGATGGCATCCGAACGAGCCTCAGCAGGTCGCCCGTATGGAGACTCCATTCCTGCTCGGGGCGCTCCAACTCCCTGGATGTCGCTGAGGAGGCGACCGAGGACGACGAGGGCAGTCGACCCGCCGGGGACGCTCTACCCGCCGCCGGTGGCGACTGGATGCAGGCCCGCGACGAATCCCGCCAGGCGGCCCTGCCGGACTGGGGGAAGCTGCCCGATCCGGCTCGCGGTCGGCTGTGCTCGGTTAACCAGTCACGGGAAGCAGGTCTTTTCGCCGGTCATGAGTGCTCGCTCCGCATGCCGCCATGAGAGCCCGAGAGTGGGCTCGTTTACAGCGGGTGGCCGTGGTGACGACAACCCATAGCACCTGCCCGCACTCGCGATTCCAGTTGTCCGCGCGGCAGTCTCTTGCCCTGGGCCGCGGGGGCCCTTCGCGCCAATCGAGGAGGCATCATGGCAAGGGAACTGCTGTTCTTCAATTCTCGCAGTGGCCGCATCCAAACCGCCCGGCTCGACACCAACGGGCACTTCACCGGCCTGGACGAAGGGACACTCGACCCTGGCTGGGCGATCGTCGTAGCCGTCACCTGAACGTCCACTCCGTACCTCCATTACCGTCGATGACCGTGGGGCGCCAGAGGGAGTCCGCGCCCCCGGAGCCGCCCCGTCGGCAGGATGCCGTCGCATGTGCGGTCGCCGCCTGCGTGGCAACTGAGACGGGCACTGAGACGGACGAGCAGAAGGGCAGCACCCCTCAGGGGTGCCGCCCTTCTGTTTTGCCTGCTAAGGGCGGGTGACTGGCCTGACCACGGCGGCGTGCTTCGGGGAATCGGGGAACGGCTGCTGATGACCGACGACACGGTAGCCCCGCGCCTCGTATACGGTCTGGACTGCGCCGTTGCCGTTGGCCGGGTTGACCAGCAGGGTCACGCGCTCTTCGGTCTCGACGGAGACGCGTTCTACGTGAAGATCACTCCCTGAGCAGTGACGGAGCCCCCGTGTCTCTCATCACCGAGTACAGCACCACCGCCCGACCCGACCGCAGGATCGTGGAGGTCTACGACCCTGACGCCTACCTCGGCGACGACGAGGCGTTGCAGCAGTCAAGGACTCAGGTAGTCGCCGGAAACGGGTATCACTTTTACCTGCACAGCCTTCAACCCGACATCGAAGTACAAGTCACCATTAGGGTCTGGGACACCCCCCAGAAGCCCCCGGAAGACGCTGAGGGCACGGTCCCTGTCTCCCTGGAATCAGAGACGGGCCAACTCGTCGTCGACCAGCTCACCTTCGGGCCGGCGGGCATGATGGACCTGCCCCGGCCCGGTGTCTACGACGGGCACGCGGCATGGAGTGGACGAGACGCCACGGCCGCCTACTACGACACGTGCCTTCAGCGCGCTGTCGATGAGCAATGGGGCGCGGACGAGATCGGAGCAGCGTGGAAACAGTGCTCTACGGCTGAGCAGTACACCCTCGACCTCTGGTTCGTAAGGGAATCCGAACCCGAGGACGAGGACGACGAATAGCCTTGGGGACTGCTCCCCAGAACACCAGACGGGGCCCGTGGCATCAGCCGCCTGAACATGGAAGCGTCAGGGTTTCCATGATCGCCTGTCGTGCCTCGCCGGCCCTGGCGAACTGATAAGACGTCTTTTCGTGCAGGAGAGCCGCCAAGGAAACGGAAGCGTATGAATCTCAGCGACCGGAACGGCCCTGCTTCCTCTCGCGCTGCCGGCCAGAAGCCCCACTCTGGCAATCGCCGCCGTCTCATCAGACTCGGTGCAGCAACCGTGCTGCTTGTGGCCAGCACCGCGCTGGCCTGTAGTAACCGCAACGACGACTCCCCAGACGCCGCGCCCGCCGCTTCCTCCCCCACTTCGAACTGGCCAGGCAACGGCGACCCGGCTACGGAAGCCTTCCGCAAGCATCTCGCAGAAGGCGAAGCAACCAAGGAGCTTCTGGCCATCTCCATGCATGTGATGACCGAGGGGACCGGTCCACCCCTGTCCATCCGGGTCATCACCAACCTCGACCCTAAACTCCGGGACTCCGACTCACCCGATGTGGCGAAGGCAGAGAAGGTAGCCAAGGCCTTTGCCGACTGGCACACGGGCGAGTTCAAGGACCACGGGACAGTCAAGGTCAGTAATCCGGCGACCGAGACGATGACCACACTGAGCTGGTGACGGTGGGAAATCTAGCCTGGCGGGCCAGGACTCTTGGCCAGCCGGGCCTATCCGACGGGGTCACGGGTGTCGAAGGCGACCGCGCCGTCTCCGGACACCTCCACGAAGCCGTGATCGGCACCCACTTCGCCCACGCGCCCGTAGCGAGCCGTCTCCTTAGCGTTCAATGCCGATGACAGCTACCGACGCACCTGGCCGAGTCGGCTGCGGATCAACCTCCGATACGACGGAGTGCGCGTCATCAGGCGCCCGCGTGGACGTGTGCGGCCCACACCGACGGCAGGTTCGGATACTTCGTCCTGAGCTGCCTGACCGTGCGATGGACCGCCGCCGACGCGCACAACGCACCGGATCGATCCGCGATCAACTCGCCGTAGATCTGCTGACTGAAGGCTGGCGCCACGACATCGTCGATGCGCCAGAGCGTGCCGACCACCTGGGAGAACCCGGCTATCTGAAAAGCCGCCAACGGGTGGATCGCCTCGTCGGACAGGCGCGCGGTAGTGCGGGCCGTGTCGCAGGCCGACAGGAACGCGAACTCCGCGTTCCGCAGGCGCAGCCGGGAAAGGTCGAGCACCCGAAACGGCGCGCGGTCGTGGTCGTGCAGCGCGAGGTGGCTGTCCGAAGGGTTGTCCGGGTCGCTGTACCCGTGGCAGGCGAAGTGCGCCCAGCCACTGGCCGGCAAGGCGTCGAGAACGGCGTCACGCGTCGCGTCCGCGCCGACCAGGACCGTGGCGCCGGGTAGGAGAGCGGCCAGGTGGTCGGCTTCGGCCTGTGCGCCGGGCAGGTCCGGGGCGTCCGGAGTGTGCGGCATCGCGACCACCAGCAGCCGCGGCTCGTTCCGGTCGTGGCGGCGGCTCGCGCGGGCGTGGCCCAGAGCGCGGATCGTCGGCGTCGTCGAGGAGACGACGCGGTCGAGGAGCACAGGTCCGCCGTCGCGGTGGTGGCCCGCCGCGTGCAGGGGGAGCAGGCTGAGCGGCCCGACCGGGGCCCACCAGATCCTTGGCCACGGACCGTCCGCGGGCGGTTCCGCCGTCAGCCCCAGTTCGCCGAGCACGGGGCCCGCGACGGTGTCCCACAGCCACTCGAGTGTGTCGTGGATCGTCCGCTCGGCGACCAGCCGCCCCTCGGTGAACGCGGTGTGCAGCGCGCGTACGCGGTGACTCACGGCCTCTTCGCTCAGCCCGTCGAGCGCCCGTGACCGGACCCCGTCCGGAGTGATGATCAGCGCGTCACACCGGTGCCGGCTGACGTTGACGTACACGATCGGGCCCTCGTGCGCCTGCGCGGTGAGGTCGGTGAGCAGCGGGGGCCGCAGGAACCGCTCCATCCCGGGCAACGTACGGATCCGGTCGATCACCGCGTCGAGCTCGTCGGCGAGGGCCACGCGGTCTCTGGGGGTGTCGGTTTCGAACTCCCTGGTGAGCGCCTCGAAGCGCTCCGCCCACTCGGGTGCCCGCGCGCGCAGGTCGGAAAGGTCGCCGCGGCTGTCGAGTGCCTGGGCGGCGAGTACGCAGCGTCCGGATTCGAGCAGGGTCACCGCGCTCACCTCGTCGCCGACGGCCAGCGCGCACGCGGCCGCGTCGGCGGCGACCCCGGCGAACCGGCCGAGCCAGTACTGGGCGTCTTCGCGGCCCAGGCGGCGTCCGGCCAGCCGGGGCAGCAGCCGGACCGCGGCGGCGTAGGCCTCGGCGGCCACGTCGAACCGCCCGGCCTCGGCGGCCAGACGACCCCACCGGTCCGCCCCTTCCGCCCGGCTCTCCGCCGGCGATCCGGCAGACGCCGCGGCCTCCCGGTAGTGGCCGAGCGCCTCCGTCAGCGCGTCGCCGTCGCCGAGGTGCCGGAAGGCGAGCGCGAGGACGTTGGCGACGCCGGTCAGGAAACCCGCCCGGGAATAGGCCTCCTGCTCGGGCCTGCGCGCCGCACTCCGGGCCAGGGCGACCGCCTCGGCGATGACCTGCGGATCCGGCGGCTCGCGTCGCGCGCCGACGGGTGCGACGGGGTTCGTGCACCAGTTGCCGAGCGCGCCGGCCAGGCTCACGGTGTACTGGGGCCAGTGCGGGCTGTCCTCCGGCGTCGCTGCCACGGACGCGCGACGCGCGGCGATCGCGTCCCACAACGCCTCCCGGTCGCCGAACTCCTCATACGCCATCCCCAGCACACCGCCGAGATTGGCCAGCCGCCCCGCTCGGTTCGGGTCGTCGTCCGCCGTCACGTCCGCGGCCGCGCGCTGCGCGGCGATCGCCTCGTCGAGCACGCTCGCCTTGCCGGTCATGGTGAACCAGTCGGACAGCATGGTGCCGAGGTTGGAGAGCCGCTCGGCCTGCCCGGCGACCAGGTTCGCGCCGAGGCGGACCGACTCCCGCGCGTGGTCGACCGCCTCCGACAGCACCTGCGCCTCACCGGTCACCAGGAACCGGCTGTGCAGCACGACGGCGAGGATCCCGAGCGAACGCGGGTGCTCACCCTGTCCGACGGTGGCGTGGGCGGTACGGCGAGCGACGTCGATCGCGTCCATGACGTGGGCCAGCTCTCCGGTCGCGCGGAACAGCGCGTTCAGGTTGACGGCGAGGTTGCCCAGGAACTGGACCCGTCGGGGATGGCCCGCCGACGTGCACGCGATCGCCTCCCGCTCGATGGCGACGGCCTCCGCGAGCGCGGCGTGGTCCCCGAACTCCTCACCGCGGGTGGCCAGCGCCGTGGCGAAGTGGTCCAGCCGCACACCACGGTTGGGGTGCCCGGCGGGGGTCGCCGCCGCCACGGAGCGCCCGAGCTCGATCGCCCGCTGGAGCAGGGCCGCGTCCCGGGTCCGCAGGAACTTGGCGGCGTACCGGCCGCACATTTCGGCTTCGGCGTCGGCGCGTTCCAAACCGCCGGTCCATCGCGGGAGCTCGCCGGTGAGCGCGGCCCAGTCTCGTTCCGTGGTCGTCAGCTCGACGAGGTTCTGCGAGTGCCGCGGATCGGTGACCGGGGTGTGGGTCACCAGCGTCTGCCGGACCCGGAGCAGTTCGGCCAGATCGTCCCGCGCTCCGCGGGCCTGGTAGTGGTCGTCGAGCAGGTACGCGAGGTTCTTCAACCGGTCGAGCACGTCCGACGACCCGGCCGGCGTGAGTTCCACCGCTCGCCGTGCGGCGTCGACGGCTTCCTCCGTGACACCCGTCTCACCGGTGTCACGGATCCAGTCGCGCAGGACGACGGCGAGGAAGTGCAGGCTCGTCGCGGCGATTTCGTCGTCGGGGGAGCACGCGACGGCGGCCCGCGCGTGCTCGACGGCTTCCGCCAGGGGACCGAGGTCCTTCGTCACGGTGTAGGCCGTCCGCAGCGCGACAACGAGGTTGCCCAGGTAGAACGCCTTGTCCGTGGACGGTTCCTCCTCGACGGCCGTCCGGCTCCAGTCCAGCGCGTCGGCCAGGGTTTCACGGTCCTGGTTCTGCTGGAACGCGGTGTGCAGCAGCATGCCGAGGTTGTTGGCGCAGTGGGCCGATTCCTCCGGGCTTTCGTACGCCAGGACGTAAGCCTCCGTGACGTTCCGGACGGCTTCCTGCAGGAGCTCGAAGTCGCCGGTCTGGTGGTAGCGGATCTGCAGCAGGCCCCCGAGATGGGAGAGGACCTCGCCACGCTCGCCCACGTCCTCGGCGGCCAGCACGGCACGGCCGAGGTCGATCGCCTTCTCGACCGACACGGGGTCCGCGCTGTGCCGGGCTACGCGAAACGCCTCGGAGAACCGCTCGGCTGGTCCGTGCGCGGTCCCGCCAGTCATGTGTCAGTCCCCGTTGCCGTTCGAGGTGCCGGCCGGGCCGCCGGGTGCCTCGTCCGGCTCGGCGACGGTGGCTTTCGGGGTGTAGCCGCGTTCCGCGGCCTCCTGCAGTAGCGCCACCTCTTCGGGCGAGAGCTCGGGTTCGTGCGCCATCATCGCTCCTCTCCCGGCACGGCCGCCGGTTCTCCGGCTTCGACGAACTCCAGCACGTCGAAGTCTTCCGCTCGCAGCCGCAGGCCCGCCGTCCCGTGCACGCGCGCGCCGAACGACCCGTCGGCACCCATCACGCGCGCCGACTCGAGGTACAGCTCGGCCGGGTGGGGGTACGAGGAGGCGTACGACCGGTCGCCGTACCAGCCACCCGCCCAGTTGCCGTCCTTGAGCCGCACGCGCACGAAGCACGGTTCGCGGTCACGGAACGCGTGGTCCCAGGCGCTGGGCGTCCGCAGGAACCGAGCCTTGCGCCGCTGCCGATCCACCAGGGAAACGGTGACCGCCGCCACGGCCGGCACGACGAGGAACAGCACCACGGCGACGAAGCCGACCACTCGCGGCCGCTCCACGAAGCCGTCCCAGTCGCCGCCGGTGCCTCGAGCCAGGCGAACCAGCGCCGGCCCCGCCACCACGGCGTACAGGGCGTCCAGCGCGATCGACGCGACGATCGCCCGCAGCACCCGCTCACCCAGATCACGCTCACCGGGCACCGGCCCACGGCGGCGTTCCCGGACGAACTGATAGGTGACCCCGGGCAGCACCAGAAGGACGAGCAGAGCGAGCTGTACGACCGTCGCAGGCGCCTGCACTCACCACCCCCACGTCTCACGGACTCGTTCCATCAGGCTACTGGCTTGCGTGAACGACGGGACGAATACCTGGTAGTTGGGGCCCTCGCTCGGTGAGTGATGATCACGTGCCGCCCTCGATGACCGCTGGGAGCAGGCCCCGGACTGCCTCCGGGAACTGGGCCACGGGTCCACCTCGCCGACTGGTACGCGGCCGCCGAGGAGACCTACACCCTGCTGCTCGCGAACATCGGCCGCACCTCCGCCGTGTCCGCGCACGCACTGGAGGGCCTGGGCGAAGTCCACCGCGCGGAGGGCCGGTACGACGGGGCCACCGCGGCGCACGAGTGCTGGATGAACTCACCGGGTGAGCTCACCCCCGCGATGTGGCACGTATGCGAGGAATTCCTGCGGGAGGAGAAAGGGCGCGGGGAATGGCGAACGAGCCAGGGGAAAGCGAAGCGCGAGAAAGCCCGCCTGGTCCGGTTTTAACGGAAAGCGCGTACGGAGTATTCGTCCGGAGGCGGGCGGGGACACATAAAACAGCTGGGCCCCGCACCCAAGGGTGCGGGGCCCAGCTCATGCTGCGGGGGTGCTTTAGGCGGGAACGATGTTCTCGGCCGTCGGGCCCTTCTGGCCCTGGGCGATGTCGAAGTTCACCTTCTGGCCCTCCTGCAGCTCGCGGAAGCCCTGGGCGGCGATGTTCGAGTAGTGGGCGAAGACGTCAGCGCCGCCACCGTCCTGCTCGATGAAGCCGAAGCCCTTTTCCGCGTTGAACCACTTCACGGTGCCAGATGCCATGTCAATCTCCTTCGGGGTGCGCCGGAGTCCGCACTCTGCGAGCTCCGTGTCGCCGTGATGATCACCCGTCCGGAAATGACCGGAAATACAAAAGTGCTTCCGTCGGCCCGAAAGCCGGTGGAGGCACTTGGAGTTTTTGGGAACCACAACTGCAACTGAGATCGACAGTAGCACAGTGAGATCGGCGGTGCGCGGTGAATCATTTCACTCGGACTGTTGTGTGAGATTCCCTCACCGCGCGTCGCCATGGTATTTCACTTCGCCGTCACAGATATGCGGGCGTCCGGGACGAAGTGTTTCCCAGGGCCCCCCCGGGCGCCGTTACGGACCGGCCAGCTCCCGCACCGTCGCCATGTCGCTGAAGGGAAGGAGCTCCCCGCCCACGATCTGGTGCGGCTCGCTGCCCTTGCCCGCGATCAGGACCGTGTCGTCCGGGCCCGCAGCCGACAGAGCGAAGGCGACGGCCTGGCGGCGGTCGGTGAAGCGTTCGAACGGGGTCCCCGTCGCCGTGAGACCGGGGACGATCTGGTCCAAGATCGCCTCCGGGTCCTCGTCGCGGGGGTTGTCCGACGTCAGGACGCACAGGTCCGAGTAGGTCCCGGCGATCCTCCCCATGTCGGCTCGCTTGGTGGTGTCCCGGTCCCCGCCGCAGCCGAAGACGGTGATGACCCGGCCGCGGGCGAAGCCGCGGATGGCGCTCAGGACCTTGTCCAGGGAGTCCGGCGAGTGGGCGTAGTCCACGATCACCGAGGTCCCGCCCGGGGTCTGGAACCGTTCGAACCGGCCCGGGACGGGCGGCATCTGGGCGAGTGCGGCGACCAGCCCCTCCAGGTCGTGCCCCAGGACGTGGCAGGCCGCGACCGTCGCCAGCGCGTTGGCCACCGAGAAGCGGCCCGGAACGGTGATCGCCGCCTGATGGGTGCGGCCGCCGTGGTGCAGGGTGAAACGGGTGCCGGACGCGTCCGCCCTGAGGTCGGTGGCCCGGTAGTCCGCCGCGGAGTCCAGGGCGTACGTGGTCACCGCGCCCGGCATCATCGCCTGGATGCCCGCGCCGACGGCGTCGTCCACGTTGACCACCGCGTGCCGGCACAGGCCCTCGAACAGCCGCAGCTTGGCGTCCCGGTAGTTCGTCATCGTGCCGTGATCGTCCAGGTGGTCCTGCGTCAGATTGGTGAAGACCCCGACGTCGATGAACGTCCGGTCCACCCGGTGCGTCAGCAGGGCCATCGAGGTGGCTTCCAGCACGGCGCTGCCGGCTCCCGCGTCACGCATGCGCCCCAAGAGGTACTGGAGGTCCGGTGACTCCGGGGTGGTCAGCGCCGACCTCGGCATCGGGATCAGTGCGTCACCGATCCGGCTGCCGGCCGTCCCGATGACCCCCACGCTCGCGCCCTCGGAGATCCGCAGCACCGACTCGACCATGTACGAGATGGACGTCTTCCCGTTGGTGCCGGTGATCGCCACGACGTCCATCGCGCGTCCGGGCTCACCGAAGTAGCGGGAGGAGACCACGGCGGCCGCCTTGCGGGTGTCGGACACCTCTACGACGCACGCACCCGGTGCCGCCGCCCCGACCGGAGCCGGAAGGTCCCGCGCCTCGGCGCCGACGAGTACGGCCACCGCGCCGCGCGCCAGGGCCGGGCCCACGGCTTCGAGACCGCCTCCGTAGTGGCCGGGCACCGCGATGAAGAGACACCCCTGGGACACCCGGTCGAGGTCGAACGTGATGCCCGATGTGATGCGGGTCGTCTCCGGGTCGCCCTGGAGAACGTCATGGTCGTGGCCTGTCAGCAACCCGCTCAGCTTCACGATGGTCCCTTCGAAGGTGGCTCGGGCCCGTCGTGCGGCCGAAGCCAGGCGGCAGCGCCGGCGGTGCGCCGGAGTCTGCGGTGAAGAAGTGGGGCAGGGCGAACGGGGGCGAACGGGCCGAACGACGGCCGCGTCCGTCGCAGGAGCCCGTTGCAGGAGTCCGTCCGGCGCGAGCAGCAGGGCGGCTCAGCCCCCGCCGGCGAAGCCGCGGGGAGGCCCCGGGCAGGACCCGGGGATGACACGGCGGCGGCGAGGCGCCGGAGGCGATCGCTAGCCGTGGCCGTGCAGCGCGCCGCGGCCGACCGAGGGAGCCTCGCCGACCGCCGCGGTCACCGGGCGAACGCCCGCCGGGCCCGTGAGAACCGGACACGGCACACGGGTGGCCTGTGGCAGACCCTCCCCTGCGGCACGTGTGTGATCCATGGGCCGAGTGTACGTCGGGGAGAGGTCCTTCTTCGCCGGTGATCGCGGGGACCCCCCGCGGCCCGCGGCCCGCGGCACGCGCCTGCGGGCGGCTGGTGGGGGACCGGTACCAGGGAGCGCGCCTACGGGCCCCGGCCGGTTCGCTCACCGCGCCGTGTCGGGTGCTGCCCGCTCTTCTCAGGCCCGGGCGCCGTCGACCCCGGCACGCGATCCCACGCGTGCGCGGCACGCGTACTTCGTCGATTCCACCGTACTGCGCGCCACGGCCATGGCTTCGAGCAGGAGTTCGGTGGTGGTGCCGTCCGGCGCCGTTTGTTGGGTGCGCAGCAGCAGAGCCGCGCAGGTGAGCGCGTCGGAGGCGGCGCTGAGCTCCGCCGGGGTGCGCGGCACCCGGGAGTTGCGCAACTCCGAGGCCAGCTTCTCCAGATACGGAACGACTGTCGTGAGGTCCACGGCCGTCTCATGTACGGCACGCATAGAACGACTCCCTTTTCCTAGCCCGGAACCGGGACGCCGTGCGACGGCGTCCCGGTGGGGAACCACAGAGGTCATGCAGCCTGGTCGGTCTTCGTGACGAGGTAGTTGCCGAGGACGAGGTAGTCGATCTCGGTGCTCAGGAAGCACTTCACCGCGTCGACCGGGGCACACACGATCGGCTCGCCGGCCACGTTGAACGACGTGTTGATCAGGCACGGCACGTCGGTCAGTGCCGTGAACTCCCTCAGGAGCCGCGACAGCAACGGCGCGGCCTCATCGGTGATCGTCTGCACCCTGGAGGTGCCGTCGACGTGGGTCGCACCCGGAATGATGTCGTGGTATTCCGGCCGTACCGGGAACACGAACGTCATGTACGGGGAACGGGGCTTGCGGCCCATCTCGAAGATCTTCGGCGCATCCGACTCGAGCACGATCGGCGCGAACGGCCGGAACGGCTCGCGGTGCTTGACCCGCGTGTTGATGACGTCCTTGATGTCCGGGAACTTCGGGTTCGCCAGGATGCTGCGGTGCCCCAGCGCCCGCGGCCCGTGCTCCATCCGGCCCTGGAACCAGCCGATGACGACCTTGTCGGTGAGCAGCTTCGCCACCTGGTCGACGACCTCGTCCTGGGTCAGACGCGTCCAACGCACCTGGTCGCTGAACTCGTTGAGGGCGCTCTCGATGGTCGTGGTGTCGTACTCCGGTCCGAGGTACGGGGTGACCGTGTCGGCGTACTTCACCTCGGCGGTGTTGTCCGGGTGGTTCGCCCAGGCGAAGACGGCTGCGCCGATGACCACGCCGGTGTCGCTGGCGCCGAAGCTCACCTCCATGTCCTCGAAGCGCGAACCCTCCAGCAGCTTGGTGTTGTTGACGCAGTTCAGCGCCAGACCACCCTCGAAGAGCAGGTGGTTCAGGTCCGTCTTGGACTCCAGTGCGCGGACCTGGTGGCTCGTGACGGCCGTGAGCAGATCCTGCGCCGCCGCGGCCACCTTGGCCTTGTACTCGACCGTGTCCTGGTACGGACCGAAGCCCTTGACGAACAGGTCGTCGAAGCAGCGCGGGTTCGCCGGGTCGTGCGGCATGACGAGGCTGTACCGCCCGCCCTCGTGCAGCCGCACGATGTTCTCGAGGAACGGGTTCGGCGAAGGGGCCTCGGCGAACCCGGAGAGGCCCATGACCTTGTATTCGTCATTGTTGGGCACGAAACCGAGGAATCGCGTGATGGCGGCGAACAGGTTGCCCAGCGAGTCGTTCGCGCTGATGAGCGAGTCTTCGAAGACCTTGATCCGGCCATCGCGGATTTCACCGGTCAGCGAGGAGAGCAGTTCCGCGCGACCGTCACTGATGAGGAATGCGGTGTCCTTCTGGCCCGCCATGTAGTAACCGGTCATGGCGTGGGCGAGGTGGTGCTGAACGAACACCACCTTGTCCGGGTCGGGGGTGAACCCGGTGCGTGCGGCGAAGTCGGCGAGCATCGCCTCGCGCCCGACGGCCTTGTCGAAGAGTTCACCGATGCGACGCAGCCGGTCCACCTTCTCCGCGGGCTTCAGCGGAGCAGACGCGAGGTCGTGCATCGTGGCATCGAAGACGTCGTTCGAGAAGTTCCACGGGATGGCGATGACATCGATGTCCGAGAACTCGATGCCCGCGTGTTCCAGACACCACTGGACCGCATTGATGGGGAAGTCCGAGGTCTTCTTCTCGCGGTTGAGCCGCTCTTCCTCGACGGCGGCGACCAGCTTGCCGTCCACCAGCAGTGCCGCACCGGAGTCGTGGCCGAGAATGTAGTGCTTCTCGGTCCCGACCGCACCGAATTGCGTCGCGAATACCTCTGCACCCAGGGTGAAGCCATTGCAACCCAGGACAATCATGATAAATTCCCTTCGCTGTTGAGCGGCGGCGTGCATTCGATCCGCCGGGGGGCGAGCAGACACCCGGCGGCGTCGAACAGGGCGATGTTCTTGTTGCGCATTCAGTCGGACTTTCTCGTCGGAACATTCGAATGGCATTCGGCCCTAAAAAATTTCTCCGCCACGGTACCGGAGCCGATCAGCCCCCTGCAAGGTTCGAAGCACACTGTCAGGGATGCGTTTCTCACAACATCCCCGAGGGGAAGATGGCTTGATCTGTTCCCTGTAATCCGTCCGTTAGCGGAATCAGGCATGCGATTTCACGGGTCGACGCCAATGCATTGCCGACGCCGAGAGGGAAAGGCGACAGGGGGGATCGCGGAGTGCCGGATCGTCGACACTCCGGGCGGGTCTCACGGCCGCGGCACCTAGCGGCACCTACCCGATGCCGGTGGACGCCACGGTGCGCTCAGCGGGCCTGGCGCTGGGGGACGGGCGCCGCGGCCTGTGCGAGCAGTCCGTCGACGAAGGCCTGGAGAGCGCGGGGGTAGGTGTTCTGCGGGGCCAGCTTCGCCCACTGGTCGTTCAGGGCGGCCAAGTGCGGCAACTGGGTGGCGAGAAGGTCGCTGAACTCGCGGGAGACGGGGACCTCGTCGTTCGCCCAGGCGCGCTCGGAGTGGGCGCGGACGAGGATCTCGCCGACGGTGTAGTACCAGATGCTGCGGAAGACGTAGACGGACTGGGCGGGTGTGCAACCGTGGTCGATGGCCCCGGCGAGGATGACCTCGACTAACCACAGGGCCGAGTCGCCCAGTCGCATGATGAAGCCGTCGGTGGTCAGGACTTCGGCGGCCCACGGCCATGCGGCGAGGGAGTCGTGGATCGCGGTGGCGGCCGCGATGATGCGCTCGCGCGGCTCGGCCGGCAGATCGGGGTGCGGGATCTGGTCCGCGTGCTCGTGGATCAGCAGGAGCAGCAAGTCCTCTTTGTCCCGGACGTGGTGGTACAGGGTCGTCGCCCCGATGCCGATCTCGCCGGCCAGCCGGCGGATCGTCAGCTTGTCCCAGCCGTCCCGGTCGATGAGCCGGCGGGCCGCGATCAGGATCTGCGTACGGGACGTCACGGGGGGTCGGCCGACACGGCCGTGCGGTGCTGCGTTGGGAGACATCGCCCCATCATGCACTAGCCGAACCCGGCACCTCAGGCCCCTGCGCTCGACATCGAGCCGGTTCTGGTGTTAATTTCAGAACGGGTTCGGAAACCCTGAGGACGGAGGCCGGTTCATGGACACGTGCTGCACGGGCGCATGCGTGACAACAGGACGAACTCCCTTGGGATATCGGTGAGTTCGCCCTGTGCCAGACCTACGCGGAGCAGCGCGTGCGGGTGTGGCCGCTACCGGTACTCCACGGTCAGGGCTGCCTGGGTGTCCTTGTTGACGAACAGGTAGGCCGTAGCCGTCTGGTTGAGTTCGAACCGCAGACGCATCTGGGTCCGCCCCGAGCGGTTCATCGCGGACAGACCCGCGGCTGACAGGTTGCTGGAGGCCTTGCTGCCGGAGGTGAAGGGGCCGAATTCGGCGGCGGCCGGGGCCGTCGTGGCAGCGGCCCAGTCGGAGCTCTCCACCGCGCAGCCGCCGAGGCAGCCGGTGTGGACGTCGACCAGGAGCCGGTTGCCGGCGGGACTGGCCCACGGACTGCCGGATCCGCCGCTCCTTGTCAGGGTCACCCAGGCGCGGGTGATCTCCCTTCCGGAGGGGATGGTGCTGGTGTCGAAGGACAGGACGGTCCGGTTGAACTTGCCGTCGGCGCCCCGTCCCAGTGCCAGACCGTAGGTCTCCTCCAAAGTGCCGACGGCCGGGCCGGAGCCGTCACCCGCGGCCTTGATGTAGCCGTCCTCGGCGTCCACGCTGGGCAGCGTGACGGTTCCCGTGGGCGGCGGGGTCGAGCCGCCTCCGCCCAGGGCCTTGACCATGCTCATGATGGTCTCGATCTGCCTGCCGCCGTGCCGCGCGTAGTCGGAGTCGCCGAGGTAACCCCACCAGTTCCAGCAGCCGTTGGGGTTGTCGAGCGTCGTCGTCGCAATGGCCTGCGGGTACAGGACGATCAGGTTGTTGGTGTCGGCGTACTCGTTCAGGTAGGCCCTGTCGATGAACTGGGTGCCGAAGCCCTGGTACGAGTAACCCTGCTTGCAGCCGTGGAGAGCGACGACCACCTTGCAGGCCGCGCCGTTCGCGCAGCTGGTGGGGACGTAGACGAAGCCCTTCTCGTCCATCGAGATCGGCTTGGCGGCGCCGCCGGGCGCGTACTTGTTCTGGTCGAACCGGATGAGGCTGCCACCGGGACCCGCCGCGGGTGCGCTGACCCGGCCGAGGAGATGCCCCAGGAACTCGCGCTCGGCGTCGAAGCCGCAGTTGTTGATCCACGGGTTGCCGGTGACGGTGCACGCGTTCGGGCCGAGCGGGCTGATCCAGGCGTGGCCGGCGGCGGTGGCGTTGTTGTAGAGGACGTTGGCGCCGAAGTGCCGGTAGTAGTCGTTCAGCGCGGTGGACACCGGGCGTTCGACGGTCGAGTCGTTGGAACCGCTGAAGACGTAGACCGGATCGCCGCTCAGCCCGGCCACGTCGTCGATGCTCCCCTGCGCCGACCAGTTGGCTGTGGTCTGTTGCAGGGTGGCGAGCTGGAGGTCCTGGAACACGTCCATGCAGGCGTTCAGGGCCTTGCCCAGGTCGTTCTGCGCGCAGTACTGCGGTCCGGAGGCGAAGGCGGCCGAGCCGTCGAACGTACCGGAATAGGCCACATGCAACTGGGTCGCCATGTACCCGCCGGACGAGACACCGGCGCTGTAGACGCCGTCGACGTTGTACGCCTTGAGCTCGCCGGGCACGGGAGGGATGGCGGCTGGGTCGGCGGCCGAGGTGGCCGCGGTGGCCGGGGCGGCGACGAGCACGCCGACGCCGAGCAACAGTGCTGCGGCGGCCCCGCCGAGCCTTCCGAGGAATGGACGCACAAACCCTCCACTGGTGTGAGACGGCTCACCGGTTCGGACGGCTGTGACGATAGCTTCCGGTCACATCCCGTACGCACGGTGGCGTTTGCCACAACAGCAGGCTCCTCTATGGCGGTTGCGCCCCTGGACGCCCACGGCACGAGACCCAGCGCGGGGCAGGACATGAACGTACGGCTGTGGCTCTCCCACTCGGCGCCCAACCGGCGCCTCCCGCCCTCAGCGGCGGGCTGGGAGGCGCGAAGGGTGGTCCGGCGGCCGGGTATGCGGAACGACACGGGAACTCCGATCGTTGGCGACGGCAGGCGGCGTACTGCCGGCAGCGGAGGTACGCCTCACCACTGTCGCATTGACTGAAAGGCAGGAGCGCCCATGGACACGCCCGCGCAGCCTCGGACCGTCGCCGCGCTCAACGCCGCGAGCGTGCGCCGGTTCACCACCGGCCTCGTGATCCTCGACCGCATCGAGTGGACCGTGCGCTCCGGGGAGCACTGGGCGCTGCTCGGCGCGAACGGCGCGGGCAAGACGACCCTGCTGCGCCTCCTCGGGGCGCTGATGCACCCCACGGACGGCACCGTCGAGGTCCTGGGCCACCGGCTGGGGCGCGTGGACCTGCGCGCCCTGCGGACGCGCATCGGCCTGGTCTCCAGCGCGCAGCGCACTCCCGGGAACGAGACCGCGCACACGATCGTCCTGACCGGCGCGACCGGGACCGTCCAGCCGCTGTGGCGCATGTACGACACGCAGACCCGCGAGCGCGCCCACGACCTGCTCGCCGAGCTGGACTGCAAGGACCTGGCCGACCGGCCGTACGGCGTGTGCTCCGGCGGCCAGCGGGCCCGGATCCTCATCGCCCGCGCGCTCATCGCCGACCCGCCCCTGCTGCTCCTCGACGAGCCGTTCAACGCGCTCGACCTGCCCTCGCGCGAGGACCTGATCGACGCCCTGCACCGGCTCGCCGCCGCTCGCCCGGACCTGGCCACCGTGACGGTCACCCACCACCTGGAGGAACTGCCCCCGAGCACCAGCCACGCGCTGCTGCTGCGCGAGGGCCGCGTCCATGCGGCGGGCCCGGCCGCATCCGTCCTGACCGGCGAGTCGCTCACCACGTGCTTCGGCCGCCCCATCGACGTCAGCCGCCACGACGGCCGCTGGGCGGCCCGATCCGGCCGCCCCTGAACGCGAGGGGCGGCGGAGCGGGTGGCGTCAGGAACGCGCGCTGCCGTCGGCGGTGTGCCAGGGAACGAACGCGTTCTTGAGCCCCGCCAGGACCGTGCGCAGCTCCGGATAGTGGCGCAGCAGCACGGAGATCATGCTGTTGTCGTCGATCCAGGCCATGCCCGCCTTGGAGTACACCTCGGGGGTGTAGTAGTCGGTGAAGAAGCGGTCGCTGTTCAGGCGGCGCGAGGCCATCAGGATGAAGATGCGGAAGGCCGTGTCGCTGAAGGCGAATCCGGTCGGCAGCTTCTCCGCGTACATCCCGACCATCAGGTCGACCTTCTCGATGTCGCCGTCGTAGAGCCGCTCGATCTCCTCGGCCCACACCGGGTTGCCGGTGAGGTCCTCGAAGCGTGCCGCCGGCTTCAGCCGCAGCAGGCGCCGGAAGTCGTTGTAGCGGGGGACACCCAGCTCCCGGTTGCGCAGGATGTCCGTGGCGGCGAGGTCCTGGCGTTGCCCGTCGGGGCGCTCGAAGTCCTGGAGGAACCTGGGGAAGTTGTGCAGGGTCACCAGTCCCGGGTGGAGGGTGCCGAAGCTGTAGAGCAGATTGGCCATGCCCTTGGTCTTCAGCACGTTGAGCGCCTCCGGTCCGGCGATGTCACGGAACGTGCACTCGCTCAGGGTGGAGTCGTCGGTGAGGGAGCGCAGGTGCCAGTCGTCGCGGACGAGCGGGTGCATGCGGTAGACCGCCGCGAACTCCTCGGTCAGGGCGTACGGGACGCCGTAGTGGTCCGTCCTGCTGCCCGGGATGCCGCTGACGGTCTCGCTCTGCGAGATCCGGCCGAAGGCGCCGTGGACTCGCTCACCCGCGATGCCCCACCAGTTGGCCCGCAGGGCCTTGACGGTGGTGGGGTGGCTGATGACCGCCGGCGTCCACTCGACCGTGTGGATCTTGGCGAGGAGCGCGGCGTTGACGAGCCGTGCCCGCTGGAACAGCTCCTCGTCGTCCCAGGACGGGTAGGCGGCGTGCAGGTGGTCGCAGATCGCGTTGTGCTCCTGGGTGAACAGGTTCTGCATCATGACCAGGCCCAGCCAGAATCCCGGAACCCGCGAGGGATCGCGAGAGGGGTCGGAGGGGACCGGCGTCGCGTCGTCGAAGAGGTGCAGCTTGCCCAGCCGGCCCGTGCGTACCTGGCGCTGCTCCGCCTCGTTCGTCCCGTAGATCTGGGACGCGTCCCACCAGTGGGAGGAGACGTTGACGCGGGTGTCGGGGGTACCGGCGGGCGACCGGGGGTCGCGGGTCGGGTCCTCCTGGGTCCGCATGATCCGCATGGGGCGTTCCGGCCACGGGTCGTCGTCCATGAGGGGTACTTCCCAGGGCCGGTCCGTGGGGCTCTTTCCGTGACTGAACCAGTCGCGGACCATGAACTGCAGCCAGGCGGTGACCAGGGAGTTGACGGACTCGGCCGGGATCAGCTCGTGGCGGGTGAGCAGGGCGCGGCTGACCTCGCGCGGGTTCGGGCGCGAGAGCACGCTCTCGGGGGTGGCCGGGGGGATCTCGTCCAGCGGGATGTTCCGGCCGAAGCGGGTCCCCGCCATGCCCATCCGCGGCTCGGCGAGGTCGTTGTGGCTGCCGTCGGCCGTCCGGCTGACCCGGTGCCTCGGGGAGGGCGGCGCGGGGTCGGGAAGGTTGACGGAGGGCAGCCGCGAGGTGTCGTGGAGGTTCTTCTGACGGAGTTTGACGCGCAGCCCGAGCAGGACCAGCAGGCCGGGGGTGACCGCCAGGTTGTTCCAGCCGTTGTGCCGGTCGACGAACTCGGCGATGCGGGTGATGATCCGCCAGGGTAGGGATGAGCGGTAGCCGGAACCGGACCGCCGGGGTGTGGCGCGTCGTTGCGTGCTCATCGTGGGCTCCTAGGATCGGTTCCCGGTCAGGTCGGGTGCCGTGACGCGGCCACGGCGGTTCGCGTGCGCGAGGCATCGCCGAGGATCACGTCGCTCGCCTTCTCGCTGATCATGTAGACCGGAACGGCGATGAAGAATCCGGGAATGCGGGGGAAGACCGAGGCGTCGACGATCCGCAGCCGCTCCACGCCGCGCACCTTGAAGTGGCTGTCCACGACGGCCGAGGGATCGTCGGCCCGGCCCATCTTGCAGCTGCAGGAGGCGTGATGCCCCCATGCCTCGTCCTGGACGAAGCGGCGGACGCTCTCGGTGCCGGCGACCTGCTCGCCGGGCCACAGCTCCTTGAGGATCACGGAGTCGGCGCTCCGGTTCATGCTGCGCACGAACGCCACGGCGGAGGCCATCGCGTCGAGGTCCCGCGCTTCCTCGTCCGTGCCCTCGGTGAAGTAGTGGAAATTCACCAGCGGGGTGTCCCGGGGGTCGGCGGAGCGCAGGCGCACCCGGCCGTTGGTGTTGTGCGTACGGCTCTTGAGGATGGCCCACGTGAAGCGGTCCCGGTGGCGTGTCAGCTCGCGCGAGTAACCCGGATGGTAGCCGCGGAAGTCGAAGGGACCGCCGAAGACGAACAGGTCCGGGGCGTCCAGCGAGGGACGGGACTTGCGGGTGATGCCGACGACGGCGCCGTTGGTCGTGTACAGGCCCTCGCCGCGCTGCCAGGCCCGGTAGCAGCGGTCCGGTTTGGCTCCGGGCTCCGGCGCGTGGAAGTCGCAGTCCTTGATGACCGGGAACTCGCGGTCCATCTGGCTCACCACGCCGACCTCGTACCGGTCCTGCAGGTTCGCGCCCACGCCCTGGAGCGGGACGCGTACCGGGATGTCGTGCCGCTCCAGCTCCTCGCGCGGGCCGATGCCCGAAAGCATCAGCAGCTGGGGCGTGTTGAAGGCCCCTGCGGCAAGGATCACCTCACGGGAGGCGAGCGCCCTGCGCGGGAGCGGCGACGCGGGAGGGTGGGGACTGCCGGGGTCCGCCCGGTAGGCGTGCGGCTGGTCCAGGTAGTCGACGCCGGTCGCCGCCCCGTCCTCGTCCAGCACGACCCGCGTCACCAGGGCGTTCGTCCGGACGACCAAGTGGTCCGGGTGGCTGCGCTGTACGTCCAGCACCCGCTCGCGGGCGGCGCTGCGCCGCCCGTCGGCCGTGGAGATCGGGATCTGCCACAACCCTTGCAGCCCCTCGCTCTGCACGTGCCAGTCATTGGGGTCGACGAAGGATCCGAGGCCCTCCAGGGGGGAGAGCGGCCGGCCGATGAAGTCGACGAGGGTGTCCTGTGCGGCGGACAGGATGACCTTGAGCAACTGCTTGTCCTGGATGATGAGTTCGGGGTCGGCGAGAGCGGTCGCCAGCCAGCCGTCGAACCCGTGCCGGGAGTCGTTGCGGTAGCGGGCCGCGGCGAAGGGAAGCAGCTCCAGCAGGGCGGCCAGCAGCCGGTTGCCGGGCGGCTTCTTGGGCCGGCGGCGGTACGTACAGCGCTCCAGCCGTTCGAAGTACCCGCGCATGGCGGCGCTGCCCCACGACGCGTCGCCGGTCTCGCGCGCGATGTCGTCCCAGTCGTTGTTGTAGGGGTAGACGGTGATCAGCGCGTGATGCGCGGTGCAGCCGCCGACCGTCCCGGCCCGCGGATAGAGGATGCCCTGCCCCGGCACGAGCTTGCTGTCGCGCTGGTGCTGCTGCTCGTCCGCGTAGTGGCGTACGAAGTAGTCCCAGCGCTGCACGGGGTCCTCGGACGCATCGGCGTGGAAGGCGGGCACCAGGTAGTTGTCGTTCTCCTCGGCACCGCCCGCGTCGAGCAGCAGGACGCGCATCCCCGCGGCGGCGAGGTTGGCCGCCAGCGGGCCACCGCCGGCGCCCGCGCCGACGACGATGTAGTCGAAGCCCGTCTCGGCCGACGGGGCGCCGGGCCCCGCGCTCACTTGCCCTTCCTCTTCCCGAAGTCGGCCGCGCTGGCGGCCAGGGTCGTGTTGACGGCCGAGATCAGCGTCGTCAGGGCCGCGGTACGGGGCGGCAGTTGGCCGCGGATGCCGAGCAGGGCGGCGGTCGCGGTGTCGCTCCCGTGGATCAGGACGCCTTCGCGAAGGTCCTCCTGAAGGCGGGGTCCGCGGTTGACGAGCAGATCGAGGCCGAGCAGGATCGTGCGGATCCCGAAGAGCCGGAAGGCGTAGACGGCCGCCGGACTGAGGTCACGGTCGGGGTCGAGGCGCCGGATGAGCAGCGTGGGCGTCAGGAGTCCGGCGACGCCGTTGAAGAGCCGGATGCCGGCCAGTGCGTACACCGAGACCGGACGGCGGGCCACGCGTGGCTTGGCCATGGTGTCTCCCTGGAGTGCGGCGGCTTCTGCGGCCACAACGAGGGGGGTGCCCCCTGCCCCCGGGCATACAGCGGAAACGTCCCCCGAATCCACCCTAGGCGGAGGGTGGTGCGCGTGCACCTCGTGGCCCGGCGGCCCGCGTGGTGGTGGCTTGCGGGGTGGCGGTGACGGTCCCATAGTCCGAGGTATGGACGCCGGGACGGACGGGGGTACGGACGCGCGCGAGGCGGCGCTGCGACAGGCCTACGGACATGCGCTCGACTGGCTGGCGAGCCTGCCCGGCCGCCGCGTGCCCGCCCGCGCTTCGGTCGAGGAGATCGTGCGTGCGCTCGGCACCGAACTGCCCGCCGGCCCCAGCACCCCCGCCGACGTCGTCGACCTGCTCGCCACGGCCTGTGAGCCGGGGCTCACCGCGTTCCCCAGTGGCCGCTTCTACGGGTTCGTCGTCGGTGGCACCGAACCGGCCGCGCTGGCCGCCGACTGGCTGGTCAGTGCCTGGGACCAGAACTGCGTGATGCGCGCCGTCTCACCCTCGTACGCGGCAGCCGAGGAGATCGCCGGCGCCTGGCTGCTCGACCTGCTCGGCCTGCCGGGCGACAGCGCGGTCGGCTTCACCACAGGCGCCACGATGGCGAACTTCACGTGCCTCGCCGCAGGGCGCGACGCGGTGCTGCGGCGGGCCGGGCTGAACGTCGCCCGCGACGGACTGGCGGGCGGGCCGGGCGTACGCGTCCTCGCAGGCCAGGACCGGCACATGGCCATCGACCTGGCACTGCGCTACCTGGGGCTCGGCGAGCCCGAACTGGTGCCCGCGGACGATCAAGGACGCATCGATCCCGAGGCCCTGCGCCGTGCCCTCGCGGTCGGCGGCCACAGACCCACGATCGTGGTCCTCCAGGCCGGCGACATCCACTCCGGCGCTTTCGATCCCTTCGCCGAGACGATCCGTGCGGCTCGCGACGCGGACGCATGGGTGCACGTCGACGGCGCCTTCGGACTGTGGGCGGCGGCATCCCCGGCCTACGCACACCTGACCGCGGGCTGCACGGAAGCCGACTCCTGGGCGACGGACGCCCACAAGACCCTGAACGTCCCCTACGACTGCGGACTCGCCGTCGTCCGCGATCCGTTCGCGGTCCGCGCCGCGATGGGCCTGCGCGGCGACTACCTCATCCAGGACGAACAGGGCGACCCCATCGACAAGGTCCCCGAGCTCTCCCGGCGCGGCAGAGCCTTCCCCGTGTGGGCGGCGCTGCGCTCCCTCGGCCGATCCGGCGTGGCCGACCTCGTCGAGCGGCTGTGCCGGCACGCCCGCGCCTTCGCCGCCGGCATCGCCGGGATCGAGGGCGCGAGCGTCCTCAACGACGTGGTGTTCACCCAGGTCTGCGCCGAGTTCGGCGACGACGAGCGCACCGAACAGGTCCTCGCCCGGCTGCTCGACGACGGCACGGCGTGGATCAGCGGCTCCACCTGGCACGGCCGGCGCGTCATGCGCATCTCGGTCAGCAACTGGTCGACGACCGACGAGGACGTGACGCGCGCACTGGACGCGATCAGGCGCGCCTCCGCCCTCACCTGATCCCCGCGCGGGTGCCCGAGGCCGGCGGCACGGGCGTGGCGATCAGCAACAGTGCGGCGAACACGAGGGGCGCGGCCGTCTGGTAGCCGACCCACACCACACCCCCGGCGCTGCCGTCCCGCCATGCCACCAGTAGCCCGACCACGGCCGTCAGCACCCAGCCGGTGTCGTAGCCGACCATGAGCCGCACGTGGGTGCGGAACGGGCGGCGGCGCACATACCTGAGCTCGATACCGCCGCCGATCAGCAGGGCGACGCCCGAGGCGACCATGTTCGGCAGCAAGGGCGGCCTGGTGGCGGCCTTGGTCAGCGACTACCTGCGGCCGCACTATGACGAGATCGAGCAGGCGATTCCCGCAGAAATGGAACTGCTGGACGCAGTGGAAGCCTTCGCCCGGTACTACCGGCGCAGCTGTGACGCCCCGACCGCGACCTCGGCCCTGTCGCTGCAGATCACCCTGCTGGACATGGCCCTGCACGACCCTGAGCTCGGTTCTCAGCTCGCCAGGTCCGTCCGGACACAGGAGAGCCACCTGATCGCGCTGTTCACCGGCAGATCACACAACGGGAACGTCGTGACCTCGTGTCAGGCGCAGCGTCTGGTCACCGCGCTCAGGGCGCTGTTCGTCGGTCTCACGCAGGGCGTCATCCTCGGCCTCGCGGCCGGTGCCGACGAGCAGTACTTCGCCGACACCGCCCGCGCCCTGGCGTCCACCGCGACCCTCATCGATCCAGCCGCATCAGTTCCTCCGCGCTCAGCGTGAGCTCCGCGGCCCGGGCCGAGGCGGCGATGGAGGCGGGGCGGCTCGCTCCCGGTACCGGGATCACCGCGGGGGAGCGGGCGAGGAGCCAGGCGAGTGCGACCTGCTGCGGGCTGACGCCGCGTTCGGCCGCGATGTGGTGGAAGGGTGTGGCCGCCGGGGCGGGGCCTGACGGTCCGTCGAGGGAGCTGCGCGAGATGCCTCCCAGAGGGCTCCAGGGCAGGAAGGCCAGGCCCAGCCGGGCACTCAGCCGTAGCTCGGGCTCGCTGTCGCGTACGGCGGGGGAGTACTGGTTCTGCACGGAGACGAGCCCGTCGCCGAGGATCGCATGTGCTTCGCGGATCTGCGAGGTGGTGACGTTGGAGATCCCCGCGGCGCGGATGGTGCCGGCGTCGAGCAGCTCGCGCAGCGCGCCGACGGAGTCCGCCCAGGGCGCGGCGGGATCCGGCTTGTGCAGGTGGTAGAGGCCGATCGCGTCGACACCCAGACGCCGTGCCGAGGCCTCGGCAGCTCGCTTGAGGTGGGCGGGGGTGGCGGTGACGGTCCAGCTGCCGTCACCGGGGCGGCCGCGGCCGCCCTTGGTCGCCACCAGGACGCCGGAGGTGTCGCCGCCGTACCGGGCGAGGGCGCGGGCGATCAGCGACTCGTTGTGGCCCACTTCGCCGGCGTGCCAGTGGTAGCTGTCGGCGGTGTCGATGAGCGTGACACCGGCGTCGAGGGCGGCGTGGACGGTGGCGATGGCACGCGCCTCGTCCGGGCGGTGCTCGATGGACAGCGGCATGGCACCCAGGCCGATGGCGCTGACGGTGGTGTCCGCGAGGGTGCGGTACTGCATCGTGGGTCGGTTCCTCAGGCGGTGGGGGACGGCTCGGCGGTGAGGGCTGCGGTGGCTTCGGCAACGGCGCCGGGCAGCCAGTCGGTGGAGCGGGAGAAGGGGAAACCCAGCCCCTTCGCGCGGGCGTTGCTCATCGCGTAGTGGCGGTCGAAGGAGAACGGTGAAGCCTCCCCACCCGCCCGCACGACCCGGTAGACCGGCTCCCGCCCGGCCTGCGCGGCGATGACCGAGGCGAGGCCGTACACGTCGAGCGGGCCGTCGGAGCAGGCGTTGACCGGGCCGGTGAACTCGGCCGCTGCCGCCCACAGCAGCAGCTCCGCCAGCTCCTCGTAGTGGATGAACACCGTCGGCAGCGCCTGCGCGTGCACAGCGATCTCCTCCCCCCGGGCGATGCGCTCGACGTAGTGTGCGAGTCGGCCGGTGAACTCCTGGGCGCCGCCGCCGAGCACGTGCGCGCTGCGCACGGAGGCGAACGCGAAGCCGCCGGCGCGGGTGAGGACGGCCTCCGCCTGGCGCTTGCCCTCGGCGTAGTGCGCGTCCAGGTACGCACCGTCGTGCCAGGGAAGCTCCGGGGTCACCGGCCAGGTGGCCGGATCCACGCTCTCCTCCGGTACCGGAGTGCCCGGCGCGACAGCCGGCAGCGCTGCGGTCGCGGGGTCGTAGACCTCGATCGTGGACGTCATGACGTAGCGCGGGGTGCGGCCCGCGAAGGCGCGGGCGGCGATCGCGGCCTGCACGGGGGTGTAGCAGACCTGATCGACGACGACGTCGAAGGTACGGTCGCCGAGCGCGGCCTTCAGGGCGGCCTCGTCGTTGCGGTCGACGACGAGGTGCTCGACGCCGCTCGGCGGCCGGAGCGAGCCACGGTTGATCACGGTGACCTGATGCCCGGCTGCCAGCAGGCGCTTCACCAGGAGTTTTCCGAAGTAGCGGCTTCCGCCGATGACACAGACCTTTTGCATGCCCCCATCCTGGGCACCTCCCGTCATCAGCAGAAGTGCCGTCTTGCTGAAGGCGTATGAAGTAAAACTGGCGACCGGGACCGGGACCGGCATCGGGATCGGGACCGGGGTCCTGTGCCGTGGCGCTGCTCCGGCCGCCGCCCGCGCTCCCACGGAGGACTGGGCCGGCTCCGACCCCTCGGCTCGCCGGACCCACCACCCCGGAACGGGGCGAGCGCCGTGGTGGGTCCGGCCGGCCGGGGCCGCTCTAGGAGGCGGCCAGGGCCTCCAGAGCGGGGACCGTTTCGGCCGGGCTGGGCAGCGCGGCGTTCTCCGCCCGCAAGCGGGCGGCCGCCTCGCGCAGAGCCGGGTCGGTGGTGAGACGGATGAGGAGAGCGTCGTCGACGTCGTCGGACGCGGAGCTCACAGCCGCGCCGGTCGCGGTGAGGGCGGAGGCGTTGGTGAAGTGGTCGGCGCCCTGGGGGAGGAGCAGCTGGGGGAGGCCGGCCTGCAGGGCGGTGAGCATGGTGCCGGAGCCACCGTGGTGGATCAGCGCGTCCGAGGCGGTCAGCAGCTCGGCGAGCGGAACCCAGGGCAGCGGGCGGACGTTGTCCGGGAGGGTGCCCAGCGGGGCGAGGTCGGCGTCACCGACGGCGAGCAGGAACTCGGCGTCCACCGAGGCGGCGGCCTCGATCAGACGGGCGATGGCGCGGACGCCGTCGACCTCCGTGAGCACGGTGCCCAGGGTCACGGCGACGCGCGGGCGGGTGCCACGCCGCAACAGCCCGGCCGGGACGATGCCACCGCCGTTGTACGGGACGTAGCGCATCCGCAGGCCGCCCGGGTCGCCGCCGAGCGAAGCGGGGACGATGTCCAGCGCGGTGGGCTCGGCGGGGCCCGCCACCCCGTACGTCTCGTACGCCTCGGTGAAGTTGGCGGCGAGCCGGCCGACCATCTGGAGGCCGGAGGTGACGCCGAAGTTCTGGATCACCGAGGGGATCTTGAGCTTTGCCGCGACGAGCGCGGCGGAGGCCTGGAAGGAGTCGTAGACCAGAAGGTCGGCGCGCCAGCTGTCGGCGGCCTCCATCAGACCGTCCACGGTGGAGCGGGAGACGAGCGCGAAGGCGCGGGCCGCCCGGTCGAGGATCTCGTCCGTGCTCGCGTCAGGGGAGACGTAACGCACCTCCTCGCCGGTCGACTCCTCGAACACGTCGCGGATGCTGCGGCCGTCGCCTATCTCGACGATCGGAAAACCGGCCTCGCGGAGCCGGTTCAGCGGCTGCGAGCTCGCGAACAGCACCTCGTGGCCGGCGGCGCGTAAGGCCTGTGCGGTCGGGATCATCGGGAAGAGGTGGCCGGCCGCGGGGGGGCCAGTGAAGAGGATGCGCACGGGGTCTCCTTGCCGTCGTTCTGCCGACCGAGGACGAGTCGTGCGGGCCAGCCCCCGGGTTTCCTTCGGTGAACTGACGGGACGGCACGCTGTGTTCCCCCCTCAGGATCGATAATCGGACATTCTGGGCCGAGCACTGGTCCCGGCAATCCACATCGGCGCCTTCCCTCCGTGTTCTACCGTGAGACCTCCGCATTCATCCTGGGGGGAACACACCGCATGGCCGACGACGAACTGGTCTTGGGAGCCCCGAGCCCGTTCCTGGAACCCCCGAGCACCTCCGCCGTCCGCACCCCGCAGCGCGGTGCGGACGACCGGAACCCGAAGGGCTGACCTCCACCGTGGAACAACTGACGGGGGCGGACCCCGCGCACATCGGCCCGTACCGCCTGATCGCCCGCCTCGGCGCGGGCGGGATGGGCCTGGTGTACCTGGGCCGCTCCGACCTGGGTCGTACGGTCGCCGTCAAGGTCGTCCAGGCCGAGCACGCCCAACACCATGAGTTCCGCAGGCGGTTCGCCCGCGAGGTGGCCGCGGCCCGGCAGGTGGGCGGAGCCTGGACCGCCGACGTCCTGGACGCCGACACCGAGGCCGCCGTGCCGTGGGTGGCGACCCAGTACATACCGGGGCCCGACCTGACCACCGTCGTGGCCCAGGACTTCGGGCCGTTGCCCGAGCCGTCGGTCCGTACCCTCGCCAACCGCCTCGCCCTCGCCCTGCAAGCCGTGCACGGGGCGGGCCTGATCCACCGTGACCTCAAGCCGTCCAACGTCCTCATCACCGTCGACGGCCCCCGTGTCATCGACTTCGGCATCGCACGGGCGATGGACACCCTGGCCGGGGACAGTCTGCACACCCGTACCGGCATGTTGATCGGCTCGCCCGGGTTCATGTCGCCGGAGCAGGTGCGCGGTCTCGAACTCACCCCGGCGTCCGATGTGTTCTGCCTGGGCGCGCTCCTGGTGTACGCCGCCACCGGCCGCCTGCTCTTCGGCGCCACGGACACCGGCCTGAACGCCCACCTCTTCCGGGTCGCGGAGGAGGAGGCGGACCTGACCGGCGTTCCGGACTCGCTCGTCGGGCTCGTGGGCCAGTGCCTGGACAAGGACCCGAGCAAACGGCCCACTCCCCACGAGGTGGCCTCGCGCACGGCGACCGACGAAGCCGGAGAATGGCTGCCGGGAGCGGTACTGGCACAACTCGGCCGCCGCGCGGCGCACTTGCTGGACTACGCCCCCGCCGGCCCTGCGGGTGCCGGCCCCTCGGATGCCGGCAGCGTGCGGCCGGACCCCCGCACCCCGCTCGCCCGGCTCACGCCACCGCCGCCCGCGTACGCCCCGACGGCAGCCGCGCACTCCGGTGCCGGCCCCGGCTTCGGCGCGGCTCCCGGCTTCGGCGCGCCGCCGTTGCCGACCGCGCGGCCCGAGCCCTGGGGCGGACGTACGTCCCCGGCGCACCCGTCGGGCCCGGAGACGCCCCTTCCCCGGCGCTGGTGGGCCCTGGCGGCGCTCGCACTGGCCCAGCTGGTCGTGCTGTTCGATGCGGCGTTCTCCAGCAAGGCGATGGCCTGGCAAGGCGCCCACAGCGACCTCGGGATCCCTTTCCACGGCGTGCGGGTGACGTCCACCGTCTACCTGGACATGATGTCCATCGCCTACGTCCTGGCCTTCCTCGGGCTGATGCTGTTCGGCGCCCGCATCGCCGACCTCATGGGCCGCAAGAGGATGCTGATGGTCGGCTTGCTGGGATTCGCGGCGAGCGCCGCCCTCACCGGCTTGGCGCCGACCTCCGGCATGTGGATCACGGGCCGCGCCCTGCAGGGCGCTTTCGCAGCGATGGTCTCCACCTCCGCCCCGGTCCTCGTATCCCTCTCCTTCACCGACCCGCAGGAACGCCGCAAGGCATTCGGGATCCACGCCGCGATCGCGGGCTGCGGCCCGGCGCTCGGCCTGCTGGCGATCTGGTGGAGCCTGCTCAACCTCGGCCCGGGCTGGCGTGATTGCCTGCTCGCCGCGATCCCCTTCGCCGTGATCGCCCTGGTCGCGGTGGCGCGCCTGGTCGAGGACCGCCAGGGGCGCATCGGCGTTCCGTTCAACGGGATCGGGGTGCTGCTCGGCGCGGCCGGAATCGCCGCGCTCAGTGGGGCCCTTCCGCACTTCACGGGCTATGTCATCGTGCTTCCGGCGGCCGGGATCCTGCTCGCGGGCTTCGTGTGGTGGCAGACCAGGGCGACGGGCGCCCTGGCTTCGCCGTCCGGTGTCACAACCCAGGCCCACGTCGGGTACTTCCTCGCGACGGCCCTGGCCAACGCCGGCGTCGTCGCCCTGCTCATGGGCATGGGCTACATCTACTACTAGCCACCGCCCGGCCTAGCCACACGAGCGGCTGTCCGGCCGAGCGGGTGAACGCTCAGTCCCGGGCTCGATCCCAGGCCCGGGCTCGATCCCAGGCCCGGGGCGGGCAGGCCCTCACGTCACGTCGCCGACGGGCGCGGCTGCTCCGGCGGGACCGAGCTCTCGGCCACCGCCATCCACTGGTCCAGGTCGGCCTGGGTGAACTCCGTCCACGGCGGGACGTGGGGGAGCTGGCGGAGGAGGTCGTACGCCTCGGGGATCTGCGGGCCGCGAAGGACCGGGCAGTGGCAGCCGGCGATGACCTCGGCGTTCAGGTGCTGGAAGTCGGTGACGACCGTCCCGAACTTCTCCGAGTCCAGCAGGGCGACCCAGGGAGAGACCAGGCGTCCCCCGAAGAACTGGCCGTCGCGGAATTCCTCCGGCGACAGCGCGGCCACTTCCGGCATGGGGGCCGGCACGTTCGTGGCGAAGGTGTCGACGGACCACAGGACGTTGGTCTTCGAGTCGAAGAGAGCGCGGGTCGTGGGGTTGTCGTACAGGGGTGGTCGCTTGGCCACCAGGGTGCGGTCGCCCGCGTCGATCGTGTCGCCGTCGGTCATGAACCGGCACCGGTTGATGGGAGTCTCCCACTCCTCGGCCATGCGGCCGATGGAGAACCAGGTCGTCAGCAGGGTCGCGTTCGGGCAGGCCGCGAGAACGGCCAGGAGGTTGCCGGCGTGGTCGCGGTCGTCGTGGGTGAGGAAGATCCACCGTACGTCCAGCGGATCCACGACGGACCAGGCGGCCTCCAGCCACTGGGAGCGCACGGCGGGCGCCCCGGTGTCCACGAGGACCGGTTCGGCTCCCCGGATCACCATGGAGTTCATCGGGAAGTGGCCGACCGGCGGTGCCTCAAGGGCCCACGGGATGACGAACGTCTCCTCGGCGATCTTGTACGGCTGCAGAAGGTTGAAGCTGTCTACGGTTGTCATCGCTGCTCTCCCTAGGACGGAGTCACCGCAGCGTCCATACGTCCAGTGCAGCCCCGCCCCGGACAGCCGTCAAACGCGGAGGGGTACCGGCCGCGGCCCGGCCGCTCACCGGCTCGGTGCGCCCGCGGGGAACAGCGCCCCGCACGAGCCTGGTTGACGGTCGGGGACCGACGATCGACTGGAGCTTTCGGGTGCCCGCGTACACTGACGGACATGGCATGCCGCATCAGTGAGCTCGTCATCGACTGCGCCGACCCCGAAGGGCTCGCCGCGTTCTGGAGCGAGGTCCTCGGCTACGTCGAGCTCGGCCGGGAGTCCGACGGAAGCATCGAGATCGGGCCGCCAGGCGTGGGATCCGGCGGCCCTGCGCCCACCCTCGTCCTCAGCCCCAGCAGCGACCCGCGCGTCGGGAAGCTGCGACTGCACATCGACGTCAACGCCACCGACCCCGACCAGGACGCCGAGTTGGAGCGGCTGCTCGCCCTCGGCGCCAAGCCCGTCGACATCGGCCAGAGCGGTGCGGAGGACTGGCACGTCCTGGCCGACCCGGAAGGCAACGAATTCTGCCTTCTGCACGCCCGGCTCCGGCCCCTCTGACCCACGTGCGACGTGGCGGCGGGCCGCCGTAGCGCCCGCCCGGGGCCGGAGAGCCGGCGGGCACCGGGTCAGACCTCGCCGCGCCATGCTCCTGTGGCCGAGCCGCGGTCCTCGATGAAGTGCTTGAAGCGCTTCAGGTCACCCTTGACCTGCCGGTCCACGAAGCCGAGCTTGTCGCCGATGTTCTCCGCCAGCCCCTCGGGGTCGAAGTCCATCTTGAGCGTGACCTGGGTGTGGGACGGATCGATGGGCTGGAACGTCACCAGTCCCGACTGGTCGGTCTCACCGCCGATGGTCACCCAGGCGACCTTGCGGTCGGGGATCTGTTCGGTGATCTCGGCGTCGAATTCCCGCGCCACGCCGCCGATCTTCGTCACCCAGTGCGTGAGCGTGTCCGTGCGTTGCTCGATCCTCTCGACACCGTCCATGAACTGCGGGAACGTCTCGAACTGCGTCCACTGGTCATACGCCGTACGGACGGGGACGCTGACCTCGATGGATTCCTCGACCTGCGACATGTGCTGACTCCTTTGATCCGGGTGGTGAACGGGGAGCCGGGCGGCCCGGGGCCGCTCCGGCTTCCGCAGGGCACCGCATCCGTGCCCACTCACCGCGCCCTTGCCCCGGCTACCCGCCGGTGATTCCCCGAATGAGGCCACTTGCCGGACCAGGCGGCCCTCCAGCAGTCGCGGCTGCGGCGAACAGGGAGCGTCAGGCGTTCGGCTCGGCGGCGGCGATGGCCGCGAAAGCCGAGCCGGGATCCCGTTCGACCGTGAGGTCGCCGAGGGTGACGACGCCCACGAGTTCGCCGTCCTCGGTCTGCACCGGCAGGCGCCGCAGGGCGTTCCGGCGCATCAGATCGATGGCCTGGTCGACATCGTCACTGGGTTTCACGGTGACGATGTCGGTGCTGCAGATGGCATTCACGGTCGTGTCGGCGGGATCCTTGTTCTCCGCCATGGCCCGTACGACCAGGTCCCGGTCGGTCAGGATGCCGCACAGGCGCCCCTCGTCCACGACCAGGACGTCCCCGATGCCGGCGTCGCGCATCAAGCGAGCGGCCTCCGACAGCGCCGTCAGCTTCTCGACCGTCACCGGATTGCCGGTCATCACCTCGTGGACGCGCCGCGTCATGAATCCTCCCACGGCTGGAACGGATCCCGCTGGAAGCGGATCCCACTCGACGCCTACCCAGCCCGCGCGAGTGGTAAGCGCTGCTCCTGACGCCCGCGGAGGCCCGGCAGAGGCGCCGTTTTCCCCGCCCCGGCTCTGCCCAGGCGCCCGAAGCGGGGGCGGCGTTCAATGGACACATGCGACGCAACAGCAAGCGCAGGGGGCTGACCGTGGTCGCCGGGCTCGCCTTGGCGGCCGGGACCGTCGCCGCCGCACCGTCGCCGAGCCCCGGGGGCTTGGACGTGGCGAAGGCCCTGGACACCCTGGACGCGCAGGTGCGGGACGGCATGCGGCGCACCGGGGTCCCCGGCGTCTCCGTGGCCGTGGTCCACGACGACAAGGTCGTCTACCTCAAGGGCTTCGGTGTCCGCAGCACCGCCGCTCCGGGAGAGAAGGTCGGCCCGGACACCGTCTTCCAGCTCGCCTCGGTCTCCAAACCGGTCGCCTCCACCGTGCTGGCCCAGGCCCTCGGCGCCGACGGCTTCGACGCCCCGCTCAAGGGCGTCACCCTCAAGGACCCCTGGATCAGCTCGCACGTCACCGCGGCCGACCTGCTCTCCCACCGCTCGGGCCTGCCGGACCACTCGGGCGACCTCCTTGAGGACCTCGGCTACGACCAGGCGTACATCCTGTCCCACCTGCGCGACGAGCCGCTCGGCGCGTTCCGCACCAGTTACGCGTACACGAACTTCGGCTTCACCGCGGCCGCCGAGGCCGTCGCCAAGGCCAAGGGCGTGCCCTGGGACAAGCTCTCCGAGGACCTGCTGTACAAGCCCGCCGGGATGACGCACACCAGCTCCCGCTTCAGCGACTACGAGAAGGCGGCCGACCGCGCCCTGACCCACGTCAAGACCGACGACGGCACCTGGAAGCCGCGCTACGTCCGCGACGCCGACGCGCAGACCGCGGCCGGCGGCGTCAGCTCCAACGCCCGGGACATGGCCCGCTGGCTACGCCTCCAGCTGGGCGGCGGAAAGATCGACGGCAAGCAGGTCATCAACAGCGCCGGCCTGGCCCAGACCCACCTCCCGCACATCATCAGCCAGCCGCCCGGCGAACCGAACACCCAGGCCGGCTACTACGGCCTGGGCTGGAACGTGCGCTACGACGACCACGGCCGCCTGCGGCTGAGCCACGCCGGCGCCTTCGCACTGGGCACCAACACCAGCGTCATGGTGGTCCCCGCGGAGAAGCTCGCCATCGTCGTGCTCACCAACGGCGCCCCCACGGGTCTCCCCGACACCGTCGCCCTCAACTTCTTCGACACCGCCGAGTACGGCAAGCCCAGCCGGGACTGGCTGCCCGTGGTGGGCGAGGTCTACAAGCAGCAGCTAGGTGAAGGCCGCTCGAAGACGGACTTCACCAAGCCGCCCGCGGACCCGAAGCCGGCCCGCGAGGACAGCGCGTACACCGGTACGTACACCAACCCGTTCTACGGCCGGGCCAGTGTCGAGGCCGGCCCGGGCGGCGGGCTGGTGCTGCACCTGGGACCGAAGCCGATGGCCTTCCCCCTCACCCACTACGACGGGGACACCTTCAGCTTCGAGACCATCGGCGAGAACGCCGTCGGCCGCACCGGGGTGACCTTCACCGACGGCAGGATGCGGGTGGAGTACCTGGACGCCAACGGCCTCGGCACCTTCGACAAGGGCAGTTAAGTCGAACCGACAGGGGCAGCTCAGTCGAACCGACAAGGGCAGCTCAGTCGAACGCCGGTGCGTCACTCGGCGGGGTGCGCCGGCCGGGGAGCCGGAGGCAGGGCCCAGCGGATCGCCCTGGTCACGGCATGGCCACCGGCGTGGGCGACCGGCGGTGGTATGCGCGCGGCCGCAGCCGCCCCGGCTGAGCCGGTGACCACGGCCGACCTCGCCCATGGCGGCAGCAGCTCCACCGCTGCCACCGCCAGCAGCGTGTACGGCAGCCGGGCGGCCCCCGGGAGCGGAGGGTCGGTCAGCAGGAAGCGGGCGGTGTCACGGGAAGCCGCCGTCGGCCGCAGGGAGGGCCGGTACTCGGCGAGCCGCAGCTCCAGTTCGTGCTCGTTCTCCGGCGGCCGGTCCGCACCCAGGGCCCGGGCCACCCGCGCCGTGTCGGCGAGGTACGCGTCGCGGCCCGCCGAGTCCAACGGCTGCCTGCCGTACCGCTGGTGGGCCCGCAGGAAGCAGTACGCCTCGGCGACGTGCACCCACGTCAGCAGCTCGGGGTCATCGGCCCGGTACGGTACGCCCTCGGCCGTCCGGCCCCGCACACGAGCGTGCACCTCCCGGACGCGGGCCACAGCCCTCTCGGCGTCGCTGCTCGTGCCGAAGGTCGTGACCGCCAGGAAGGTGCTGGTCCGCTGCAGGCGCCCCCACGGGTCGCCGCGGTATCCGGAATGCGCCGCCACGGCGGCCATGGCGACGGGGTGCAGCGACTGCAGGAGCAGTGCGGCCAGGCCGCCGACGAACATCGACGCGTCCCCGTGGACCTGCCGCACCGGCCGTCCCGGAGCGAACCAGCGCGCTCCGGGAGCACAGTGGATCCGCTCGCGGTTGCGGGGCCCCTCGGGCCCCGCCACGCGCAGGAAGATCGCCTCGCCCGCTTGCCGCCTGATCCGCTGGACGGCCGTCGTCCCCCGTGCCATGGGCCCAGTATGCGCCCGGCCCGTCCCCGGGCACAGGCCCCCGACGGGATTGAGAGGTCCTGCGAGGGGCAGGCGCTTTCCCGTACGAGGAGGTACGCCGTGGCCGCCCGCGGACGGGCCCGTACGAGAGTCCCGTAAGCGACTCCGCGCCGGCGAGCGAGCGGCCCGCTGACCCCGACCGATCGGAGCACCTGATGAGCAGCGCCGACGAATCCTACGGCGACGACGTCTACCAGCCGCAGGAAGCGGACGAGCCCGCCGAGGCCCAGCCCGACCTGGAGAACACCCTGGACGAGCCGGGACTCGACGACCAGCTCGACACCGCGTACGTCCCGCCCGACCGTCCCCTGGCAGTCGATGAGAAAGGCACGACGGCCGACGAACAGCGCACGGGCGAGACGTTGGACGAGCGGCTCGCGCGGGAGGTACCCGACGTGTCCGCGCAGGACGACGAGGCTTCCGACGAGGCCGGCGACCCCCTGCTGGCGGGGGCGGACCGGGCCGGCCGCCTGGCCCCCGTCGCGGATCCGGCTCCGCAGCGCCACATCTCCGTACTGGCCCGCGACGTCGGGATCGACGGAGGCGCGGCATCGGCGGAGGAGGCCGCCGTCCACACGATGGAAGAGCCCCCGCCCTTCGAAGACGAAGCCGGAGTTCCCGAGGACGACGCGGCGGGCCGGGACGCACAGGACGAGGCGTGAGCGGCGGATCTTCGGACCCCGGTTCCGTCCGGGACGGGCCCGGGCCGTTGCCATGCGACGCACCCGAAGCGAAAGGACCAGCCATGAACCGCTCCGGATCCGCGCAGCCCGGCCACGACGGCCACGACGGCCACGACGGTCTGCGGATCGTGGTCGTCGGCGCCACCGGAAACGTCGGAACCAGCGTGGTGCAGGCGTGCGCCGACAGTCCGGCCGTCGGCTCCGTCCTCGGCCTGGCCCGACGGATCCCGCAGTGGCATCCGGCGAAGACGTCCTGGGCGGCCGTCGACATCGGGCGGGACGCTCCGGACCTGGTGCCCCTGCTCGCCGGAGCCGACGCGGTCATCCACCTGGCGTGGATGTTCCAGCCGACCCACCACCCGGCCCAGACGTGGCAGACCAACGTCCTCGGCAGCGTGCGCGTCTTCGAGGCGGTGGCCACGGCGGGGGTGCCGGCTCTGATCCACGCCTCCTCCGTCGGCGCGTACTCGCCCGGGCCCAAGGACCGTGCGGTCGACGAGTCCTGGCCCACCCACGGGTGGCCCCAGGCCGCGTACACCCGGGAGAAGGCCTACTTGGAACGCGTCCTCGACGCCTTCGAGCGGTCCCACCCCGAGGTGCGGGTGGTCCGCATGCGGCCGGCCTTCCTGTTCAAGCGCACCTCCGCGTCGGAACAGCGGAGGATCTTCGCGGGCCGGCTCCTGCCCAGTTGGCTGCTGCGCCCCGGGATGATCCCGGCGGTCCCCGACCTGACCGGCCTGTCCTTCCAGGCCCTCCATACGGACGATGCGGCATCCGCCTACCTGGCCGCCGCCACCCGCAACGTGCAGGGCCCCTTCAACCTGGCCGCGGACCCGCCCCTCGACGCGGAAGTCCTCGCGGGCGTCCTGCACGCCCGCCGGTTCACCTTCCCCACCGCCCCCGTGCGGGCGGCGCTGGCCGCCGCCTGGCGGCTCCACCTGGTCCCCGCCTCTCCCGACCTGTTCGACGCCGTGCTGCGCCTTCCCCTGATGGACGCCGCGCGCGCCCGTGCCGAGCTCGCGTGGCAGCCCCGGCACACGGCGGTCGAAGCGGTGGAGGAGTTCCTGACGGGCCTGCGCGAGGGCGCGGGGATGGCCACCGCGCCGCTGGCCGCCTGACGGGTGGCGGGTGGTGGGCGATCGATGGTGCCATGTGGCGGACCCGGGGTGCGGGAACCCGCACGGCCTCGCAGCATGACGGTGAACCCTGCGTACGCACCCAGCGGACGTACACCAGCGGACGTACCCCGAGAAGGAGATCCGTGATGCCCGGAAGCCCCAGCGGAACGGAAGAGACGGCTGGTGAGGCCGGTGACGCCGGCGCACCGGAGCGGTCGTCTTCGGCGGACGTGGTGGTGACGGCCGCCCACTGCTCGGAGGAGGCCGCCCGGGTGCTCCTGGACGTACTGGAGCGGGCCTTTCCGGTGTCCGCTGCCGAGGGCGTGGCGGTCGAACCGGGGCCGCACGGGAAGGCCACCGTGTGGTGCACGACGGTGAACGCGGCGGAAACGGCGTCCGGGCCGGCGCAGACGGCCTCCGTGGAGAGCATCGAGAGCGTCCCCCTGGACGGAACCGTCCTCGTCGGTCTGCAAGGCGGCCCGCGCGCCGTCGACCGGGTCGTGGCCGCACTCAAGGACGCCTTCGCGGTCGAGGAACGCGGGACGGTGGCGGGAGACCAGGAGAAGGAGGTCGACCTGCTGATCCGCTCCGCATGACCGCCGGCCGGTCAGAGCCCTCCGGCCGGTCAGAGCCCTCCGGCCGGTCCGAGCCCACCGGGACCCGGCCGGCCGAGCGTGCTCCGTCTCTCAGGCGGGCCAAGTGCCCGTGAGCCGCTTGACGGCCACCGCGCCGCTGCGGTCGATCAAGGCCTTGATGGCGGCGAACACGGCTCCCTGCAAGGCAGCGGCGATGAGGATCTCCCGCCAGGACCGGTCCTGGTCGGTGGCGTTCGGCGCGTCCTGCTCGTGACCGAGCCGCTGCCAGATCTGCTTGAACACGGCGCCGGCCAGGGCGCCGCCGGTGGCGCCGAGAGCCAGGCCCATGGGCTTGTACGCGATCTTCGATGCCTTCACCGGGACCTCCGTCCCCTGGTCCCCCTGGCCTGCCGCGCCACCAGCCAGACGATGCACCCCGCGGTCACGGCGACCAGCCACCCCTCACGCCGGAACGTCCGGGACGCCGTCCGGCCCACGCGGTGCGTCGCGACGGCTGCCTGCTCGCGTGCCTGGTACGTGGCCGCGACGGCCTTCTCGCGCATCTGGCCCTTGAGGTCCGTCTTGGCGGCGAGCGCCTGAAGGGTCCGGCCCAGTTCAGCCCGCGAATCCTCGACGGTCGCACGCAGTTGCGCGGTGTCCCGCTGCGGTCCTGCCGGCGAGTGCGTCCTGCTCATCGGTGCACCCTTTCCTTGATCTCGGCGATGTCGGCCCGCACGCTCTCGATGGCCTGCCCGGGTATCGGCGGACCGGCCTGGCCGACCTTCTTCTTGCCGAGGCCGCCCAGTGCGGCGGCGATCACCAGCAGGCCCCCGGCCGCGATCAGCGCGGCGCCCCAGAGGGGCACGACCAGAGCGAGGGCCGCGATCGCCGCGGCCACCAACGCCTGCAGGGCCAGGAGCGTCACCACGGCCGCGCCGCCGAGCATGCCCCCGCCGAGACCGAAGCGTTTGCCCTTGTCCGTCATTTCCGCCTGTGCGAGACGCAACTCGTCCCGTACCAGCTGCGACACCTGCTGGGATGCCTTCGACACGAGCACGGCCACCGATTCGTCCCGGCCCTTCGGGTGGCCGTCGTGGACAGCGTGTTCCATCCCCTTCACCTGCCTTCCTGCCTCTACGTGTCGCCTTTCTGCCGGTCCAGCCTTCGCAGCTTCGTCCGGGGTCCCTCACGGCTCGATGCCCCGCGGTGGTTCGTCCCCCGGCGCCCGCCCGCTTCGCGCGCCCCGCTCACGTCCGGACACGCCCCGCAGCGCCCGGCGCACAGCCGGTCTGCCGCATCAGGGACCAGGCACCCGCGTACGAGGGCTGTCGGTGAGCGCCTGCCCAGCCTCCAGAGGGCCAATCCCGCCCCGCGCGGGACGGGGCATCCACAGGAGGGCACCGGCGAGAAGCACGGCGCCTGCCCCCAGCCAGGGCAGGGGGGACGGCGGCAGGACGCCGATGATCAAGCCGGTGAGAGCTCCCGTGAGTTGGAGGGCGAGGGACTGGACGGACAGTGCGGTGGCCCGGCCCGAAAGGTCGACTCGACCGTGCAGGAGGTGGTTCTCGCTCGGCCCCGCCGCGCCGAGCCCGAGGTAGACCAGGCCGTAGCCGATGACGGCCGTGACCATGGCGCCCGCGCCCGTGGACACCGTCGTGGCGCCGAGCACAAGCAGGCCGCTCGCGCTCGTGCCGAGGCTCACCATGACCGCGCGCTCGCTGCTGCCCGCGAGCCGGGCGGTCAGCGGTGCGAGGTGGCTGCCGATGCCGGAGCAGATGAAACCGGCACAGGCGAGGGCGGCGAAGAGCACCGCGCCTGATTCCGATGCACCGGTGAGTGCCGCGGCCCGGCCCGGCGTGAGCAGCTCGATCGCGGCGCAGGCGCTGCCGGCAGCCCCCGCGCTGAGGAGGATCCGGCGGACGAGTGCGTCCTGGCCGCCCAGGCGTAGCCCGTCCATGACGGCCGTAGGGATGCCTCGCAGCGCCTCGCGTGGGGTGACCCGCGGCCGGGGCACCTCCCGCAGTGCGGTCAGGACGTACAGCACGAAGGCGATCTCGACCGCTGCACCGAGGAGCAGCGGGGTCGAAAGGGGCACTACCAGGCCGGAGGTCGCTTCGCTCAGCCGGGAGCCGAAGCCGGGGGCCCGTGCGAGCAGCCAGGGAAGGGCGCCGCCGAGCAGGGTGCCGGTCGCCAGTGCGGCGGATGTCGCGGAGGCGCCGCGGGCCAGGCCGGTGCGCAGTTCGGCGCCGGGGCCGCAGTGCGCGTGGACCGTGTCGACGTACCAGGCCTCGGCCGGTCCGCTGGACAGCGCACGGCCCGCTCCCATCAGGACCATGCCCAGGCCGAGCGTCCAAGGCGCGGTGCCCAGGCCCTCAAGGGCCAAGGCGGCGAGGTTCAGCAGGCCGGCGGCCGCAAGGACGACGCGGCGTCCCAGGACGTCGGACAGCCCTCCGGTGGGCAGTTCCAATGCGCCGGCGGTGAGGGAGTGTGCGGCGAAGAAGCCGGCGATGGCCGACATGGTCATGCCGCGCTCGGTTAACAGCAGGATCAGGGGAGCGACGGTCAGCCCCAGCGGGAGCCAGAACAGCAGGCAGACCGTGACGTAGCGGCGGCGCACGGTACGTATGTCCTGCGGCGGGGTCATGACGCATCCTCGGCCTCTGTCCCCGCAGGGGTCGGGGCGTCCGGCTCTGCACCCGGGTCCCGCTGAGCCAGGGGGAGCCCGGCGGTGAGGAGCACGACCTGGACGGCGCGCGGATCTGCCGCGTCACGGGCCGTCAGTTCCTCCAGCTTACGGTCAAGTACCTGCCAGAGTTCGGTGAGTGACTCGGGCGTCAGGCGAGGCATCAGGTCGCCGATCCCGGACGGCTCCACCCACTCCTGGCCCAGCCGTCCGTCGGCGATGTCGGCCTCGTGCCGGACGAGAGAGGCCTCCAGGTGCTGGATCTGGGCCCTGCGCGACAAGCTGACGTATGCGCGGCTGCCCGGTGTCGCCCCCATCGCCTTGTTGCTCCAGGCGGTCGCGGCGTGCACGGCCTGCCAGCGGCGCTCCCGGCCGTCACGGTGCTCGGCTTCTGCGACGAAGGCGTACTTCGCCAGAACCCGCAGGTGATAACTGGTGGAAGCCGATGACTCCCCGGTCCTGACCGCGAGTTCGCTCGCGGTGGCCGGGCCGTCCTGTCGCAGCAGTCCGAGCAGCCGGATGCGCAGCGGGTGGGTGAGGGCCTTCAGGGCTGCCGTGTCCTGCTCGGGATCGAGTACGCGTTTGTGCTCATCGCTGACCATGACGGGAGGTTAGAAGGCTCCAGAGCATCTCCAAAAGTATTTTTGCAGAAATGTTTTTGGAAAGTCGGGTTCCGGCTAGAGACCCGCGAAGGTCAGGGCGGTCGCGGTGACCGAGCGGGCGATCGCGGCGGCGTACTGCGCGTCGTGGTCCTCGTCGAGGAGGGTGTCGCCGGGGGTGTGGTACTGGCGGGTGCCGGTTCCCGGTCCGTCGTGCGGGCCGAAGAGGTCCTCGGAGACGGCTATGGCCGCCCATCCCCGCTCGTGGAAGCTCGCGTGGTCGCTCCGGCCGATGGCCGGGTCCCCGGGCCCCGTGAGCTGTTGAACCGAGAAGCCGGAGGCGAGGGCCGGGATGGTACGCACGACCAGGCCACCCAGTGCGTCGGAAGCGGCCACGACCGGCCCGGGCACCGAGGAGCCGGCATGGATCTCCACCGTGGGGGCGCTGCCGTCCTGCAAACCGGCGATCATGTCCATCTGGAAGACGCCCGCGATGCGGTCGCCCGCCGCCGCGGCGGCGAGCGTGTAGCGCTTGCTGCCGAACAGTGCCTGCTCCTCGGCGTTGAACAGGACGAAGCGCACGTGCCGCGTCGGCTCCCTGCCGTCCGCGACGAGCGCGTGCAGGCATTGCGCCGCGGCCATGACCGCCGCGGTGCCGCTCCCGTCGTCGTCCGCGCCGGGGGCCGGGTCCACCGCGGGGTCGTAGGGGCGGGGGTCGCCGTTCGCATCGACGAACCGGCCGCCTTTGGCCGTCGAGTCCAGATGCCCCGTGATGAGGAAGGCGGAGTCGGCCCCCTCGACGTGATGTTCCGATTCCACGTTGAACAACTGGTGGCCCCGCCACTTGAACGCGTGCCGTCGGACCACGAGCCCGACTTCCTGGAAGTGCTGGACCAGCGCGTCCACGACGAGCCCGTTGTCGGCACTCGCCGCGTCACGGCTACGGACCTTCAGCGGCCGGCCCGGCCGGGGCGCGACAGGAGGGCCGGGTCCGGGAGCAGGATCTCCGTGTGCCCCGGCTTGGCTCCCTGCGGATGCACGTCCTCGATCGGGACGCCGGCGGGCGCCGCGACGTACACACCGCCGGGCGCGGGCCCGAGCGACGCGATCGGCCGTGGGTACCCCGTCAGCTCGCCGGAGGCGAAGCAGAACACGGCCGCGGCGCGCATCGCCCCTTCGTTCACGGTCCTGGACTCCTCCGAGGCGCCCGCGAAGGCGTCGGGGAACGGGACCGAGCGATCGTCCCGGACCAGGAAGGCGGCCGTGTCCTCGACCTGCCCCCGTACGTCGGTCGTGAACCCGCCCTGCTGGAGCGCGTCCACGCCGAGTGCGCTCGCCATGGAGAGCACGAGCCGAGGGGAGGCGACATGCACGGGAACGACCTCGGCGCTGTCCGCCACGGCCGCCAGTGCGGCCAGACTCCGGCCGTCCGGAAGCTCGACCCTCGTCCAGAAGACGGGGCGGTTCTCGATGGCGGCCCGGGTGAACACGGGGTGGGCGGCGACGCGCATGCCCGCCGTGCGCGCGAACGCGCGCTCGTCGTGGTTCTCCCCCACGAAGACGCAGTCGTCGGCCGGACCGCCGCTGCTCGTGACCGCCTTGTCGAAGATCGCGCGGCTTGTCTTGGGGCCGAAGTGAATGAGGTGGTCGTCCGTGAACCGCCCGGGAAACGCCTCGTGGAGCGCTGCCGCGGCCCGCGCGACCGCATCCTGTCCGGTGCCCGGGTCGGAGATGATGCCTGTGCGTTCCCCGGTGAACGCATCGAGGACCCGGACGGCGCGCGGGCGAGGCCGCAGGCTCAAAGATCCGTCGGCCTCGAAGAGGGGGTCCGCCAGCGTCGCCCCGATGTCGAAGAAGAGCGTGGTCATCTCGGCGCCTCCGATGGTTGAACGGCGCACAGTTGAACGGCACACAGGGACGATGCCGGGTGAGTGCGAATCCCCCGAGCGCCGTCCCTGGGCGTGACCGCACCCGTGCACGCTGAACCGGGGTTCCCCCCTTCATCGTCTGTCCGCCACCGCGTTCCCGCCTGACGAGGATCAGGCCGGTCCAGGCCGCCTTGAGCTCGCGCCCCCAGGTGGTTTCGCGGCTCCTCGCCGGCGGTGTCGACACGGATGCTCAGTAGGGTTGCGGACCATGACGAAGGCGACGGAGCGGTGGCCCAAGCAGGACCCCGGCAGCGGCATTGAGGACGTGACGCTGCTGATCCTGGAATGGCTCGGCGAGCAGGGCGTGGGAGCCATGGTCCGCGTTGATGCAGAGCGTGTACGGGAAGGCCGCCCAGCATGGACGTTCGTCGCCGGTGGTGGGCCACTGTCCGGGGGATTGCGGGCGGATGGCGCCTCCGTCGCCGAGTGCATGGGCAAGGCGCTGTCCCGGCTGCGGGCAGCCGGGCTGGACGTCCCTTTCTGAGCGGTGCCCCGTCATCCCGGACCAGGTCGGCTCCCGGACTCGTACGTGCTGCGCTTGCCGGCGGCTACGGGCGGCCGGAGACTGGTGCTGTCAGTGCGCCCCCGCTTGTGTGAACAGTGCTGGTCGGCGCCGACACTTCTCCCGCTGCCGCGCCCATCCGTCGGGCATGCGCCGTCTGTGTGCGAGTCGGCGAGTTCTTATCCGAGGGTCCGGGTCCGTAAAACGTGTTGCCGGAGCCAGGCGAGGAGAGAGGCGGGTTCGAGTCACTGCGCATGATGGTCCGTGACGGGCTCGTATCGACTCGTCAATGGACGAAGAGGGGCGACACGGCCGCCTCCGAGCTGCTGTTCCAGTACGTCACACGGGCTTTGTCGTCCACGTACACGCCGCCCTTCGGCATCTGCAGCAGCACGCCCTCGCCCGTGTTGTGGTCGGGCCTCTGGCCGTGCGGCGCGAGTGCCATGGTCTTCACGAGGGAGCTGACGTCCTTGCCGCCCTCGCGCAGGAGCAGGCCCGCGTACGCCTCCTTGCCGGGGGCCAGGGTCACCTCCGTCTGCGGCTTCGAGTTCTCGAAGACCGCTACCAGCCGGCCGTGACCGTCCTTCAGCCGGAGTACCGGATGGGTCCGCAGGCTGCACGGCTTGGTGCCGGTGTTGGTGACGGTCAGCAGGAGTTTCGAGTCGTCCTTGGTGGGAGGCACGGCCCACTCCACCCTCACCTCGGTGTAGTCGTCGGGGCAGTTGCCGTCGATGCCCGTGGAGTCTCCCTCGGCCTCGCCCGGACGGCCCGGCTCCGATGCTGAGGGGACGGCCGACGCGGACGCGGCGACGGACGGGGACGCGGAAGGCGTCCCGGAGGCGGAGGCGGAGGCGGAGGCGGAGGACGTCGGCGGTGCGGTCGGGCCGCCCTTGTCGTCGCTCGGCCCGCAGGCCGCCGCGGCCAGGAGTGCGGTGGCGGCGAGGCCCAGGGCGCCGAGCGTCCGGGCATGGGTGGTCTGGCGGAGAGTACGCATCACGAGCCCCCGTGGCTGCTGATGTGCTGGGATCGGTGCCGACAGGATGCCCGCCCCGGCCGCGGATTCACGCCCCCGCAGGCATCGTTACACCTCGCTCATGCGGTGGTCACCGTTCCGTCGTAAGACGGGACCGGGCCGGGTCGGACCCCCGGTCCCACCCCCTCGCACCGGCTCCGCCATCCGACGGCGGGCGGTTCCGCTTCGCGTGGCCAGAACTCGCCCGAGCCGGGCGAACGGAGCGCTACGTGCTGGTAACTTGCGGGAGTTGATCAAGGTCGGAGGCGTGGCCGACCACGCTCCGGCCCGAGCCACCCCCCAGTCAAGGAACCACATTGGCACGCACCGTCCGTACGACGGCCCTCGTCCGCACCTCGGCCCTCGCACTCGGCTTCTCCTTCCTCGCCACCACCGCCCCCGCGTACGCCGCGGCTGCGCCCACCCCCCACCTGGACTCGGTCGAGCAGACCCTGCGTCAGGTCTCGCCCGGCCTGGAGGGCTCGCTCTGGGAGCGCACCTCCGACAACCGGCTCGGCTCCTCCACGCCCGGGAGCCCCGACTGGCTGCTCCAGACCCCCGGCTGCTGGGGCGACGCCACGTGCGCCGACCGGCCCGGATCGCGCCGTCTCCTGGAGAAGATGCGCCAGGACATCGCCGGCGCCCGGCAGACGGTGGACATATCCACGCTGGCGCCCTTCCCCAACGGCGGCTACCAGGAGGCGATCGTCGCGGGCCTCAGGGAATCCGCCCAGAAGGGCAACCGGCTCAAGGTGCGCATCCTGGTGGGCGCCGCGCCCCTCTACCACTCCACGGTGATCCCGTCGTCCTACCGCGACGAGCTGCTCGCGAAGCTGGGCCCGGCCGCATCCGGCAACATCACCCTCAACGTCGCCTCGATGACCACCTCGAAGACCGCGTTCTCCTGGAACCACTCCAAGCTGGTCGTGGTCGACGGCAGTTCGGTGATCACCGGCGGCATCAACAGCTGGAAGGACGACTACCTCGACACCTCCCACCCGGTGAGCGACGTGGACCTCGCCCTGTCCGGGCCCGCAGCCGCCTCCGGGGGCCGCTACCTGGACTCCCTGTGGGACTGGACCTGTCGCAACAAGAGCAACTGGACCTCGGTCTGGTTCGCCGCCTCGCCGGGCGCGGACTGCATGCCCTCCCTGCCCCGTCCCGCCTCCCCGGAGGGCGGCGGGAACGTGCCCGCGCTCGCCGTCGGCGGCCTCGGCGTGGGCATCCGCCAGAACGACCCCACCTCGTCCTTCCGCCCGGCTCTGCCCACGGCCGGCGACACCAAGTGCGGGATTGGGGTGCACGACTACACCAACGCCGACCGGGACTACGACACCGTCAATCCGGAGGAGAGCGCCCTGCGCGCCCTCGTCTCCAGCGCGAGCTCCCACATCGAGATCTCCCAGCAGGACGTGCACGCCACCTGCCCGCCGCTGCCCCGCTACGACGTACGCCTGTACGACGCCCTCGCCGCCAAGCTCGTCTCCGGCGTGAAGGTCCGCATCGTCGTGAGCGACCCGGCGAACCGCGGCGCTGTCGGCAGCGGCGGCTACTCGCAGATCAAGTCGCTCTCGGAGGTCAGCGACGCCCTGCGCGGCCGGCTGACGGCGCTGACCGGTGACGGCGGCCGGGCGCGGACGGCCCTGTGCCAGAACCTCCAGCTGGCGACCTTCCGCGCGTCCGACCAGCCGACCTGGGCGGACGGCAAGCCGTACGCCCAGCACCACAAGCTGGTCTCGGTGGACGGATCGGCCTTCTACATCGGATCCAAGAACCTGTACCCGTCCTGGCTGCAGGACTTCGGGTACGTCGTCGAGAGCCCGGCCGCGGCCGCACAGCTGAAGAGCGGCCTGCTCGACCCGCAGTGGCGGTACTCCCAGGCCACCGCGACGTACGACTACTCCCGCGGCCTCTGCCAGGGCTGATCACCCCGCCCCGCCCGGCCCTCCGGCCGGGCCCGACGCGCGGTCGGGTACGGGGTACCGGCCGCGCGGCGACGGGGGCGGGAGACTTCCGGGCATGGACGTCGAGTCGGTGACGGTGGAGCTGTACGGGCTGCACCCGTCGGAGTTCACCACGGCCCGGGACGCGTACGCCGCCCGGGCGCGCACGGCAGGTGACCGGCAGCTGGCCACCGCGATCGCCCGGTTGCGCAAGCCGACGGCCGCGGCGTGGACCGCCGGGCTGCTCGCGCGGGCCAGGCCGGACGAGGCCCAGCGCCTCGTCGAGCTGGGCGAGGCGCTGCGTACCGCGCACCGAACGCTGGATCCCGAGCAGCTGCGGAAGCTGTCGCACGATCAGCACGTGGTGATCGGCCGGCTCGCGCGCACGGCGTCGGCCCTCGCCGCCGAGGCGGGCCGGCCGGTGAGCGAAGCGGTGCTGCGCGAAGTCGAGCAGATCCTGCACACGGTCCTCGCCGATGCGGAAGTCGCCGCGCAGTGGAGGGAGGGCCGGCTGGGGAAGACCCCGGACCCGGTGCTCGGGTTCGCCGGGCTGGAACCGCAGCCCGGCGCCGCGCCCCCTCGAGCACCGCAGGCCGTCCGGCGCACGAGGCCTACGGAGCCTATGGACCCTACGGAGCCCACTGCGGAGCGCGTACCGCCCCCCGCGCCGGAACCGCGAGCGGACGAGCGGGCGGCGCAGGCACACCGGGAGCGCGCGGAGGCGGCCCGGGCGGAGCTGGCCGGGGCCCTGGCCGAGGCGGAACGGCTCGAAGCCGCGCAGGCCGCCGGCCAGGAGCTGGTGGACCGCGCGGCCGCTGCCGTCGCCGAGGCCGAGGAGGAGGTACGTGCGGCGAAGGAGCGCCTACGGGCGGCACGCGCGGCCAGTACCGAAGCGCTCGCCCGTCACCGGGAAGCCGGGCGAGCCGCTGCGAAGGCACGGGCGCGGGCGGATGGGGCGGCGCGGAAGGCCGAGAAGCTCACCGGCCAGGAGGCGTGAACGCGGCGCGGGCCACCATCAGAGAGCAGCTGTCATGGTGATCCACCGCACGAGGGCCGCATGGGTCGTGTCGTCGAGCGAGGCGAGCGTGTGGATGGCTTCCAGGTCACCGGGCAGCGGCGCGATCCCTGCGGAGGTCAGTGCGGCGTGCAGGTCCAACCGCCGCCGGTCCACGGGCCTCAGGGGCCAGAGGAGCCGGGGATCGGACGCCTCCCGCTGGTCTGCCCGCCCACCCTCTTCGCCGCCGAGGGGCAGTTTCCGGTCCGTATCACCCGGGCGGTCCTGCGGCGAGGCCTCACAGGCCGGGGGCCTGATGGTGTCGGCGCCGGGAAACCGGTAGGGGTCGAGGTCCAGCTGAGGGACCGTGACGTCGGACGGGGAACACTGCCAGAACTCCACGAAGAACCTTCCGGGTCGGATGTGCGGCTGCTGTTTCCAAGGGCTCGGGCGGGCGGGGTGGCGGTTGGTCGGTGCGTTGCGGTGTCCGGTGCGGCGGGGGGGGGGGGGGGGGGGGGGGGGGGGGAAGGAAAAAGGAGGGGGGGGGGGGGGGGGGTGGGGGAGCTCCTTTGTTTCCCCCACCCCGGGGTGATCTCTCCACAGAAGGGGGCTCTTTTCCCCCCTCTTCTTCCCCTTCTCCCCTTACCA